>NZ_JAVGCV010000016.1:0-1624 GCF_052928305.1 Rummeliibacillus sp. BSL5 | reverse complement strand
TACAGACGAAGTCTGTATTCCGTTAAATTCCTTAGAAAGGAGGTGATCCAGCCGCACCTTCCGATACGGCTACCTTGTTACGACTTCACCCCAATCATCTATCCCACCTTCGGCGGCTGGCCCCAAAAGGTTACCTCACCGACTTCGGGTGTTACAAACTCTCGTGGTGTGACGGGCGGTGTGTACAAGGCCCGGGAACGTATTCACCGCGGCATGCTGATCCGCGATTACTAGCGATTCCGGCTTCATGTAGGCGAGTTGCAGCCTACAATCCGAACTGAGAACGGTTTTATGAGATTAGCTTGCTCTCGCGAGTTTGCGACTCTTTGTACCGTCCATTGTAGCACGTGTGTAGCCCAGGTCATAAGGGGCATGATGATTTGACGTCATCCCCACCTTCCTCCGGTTTGTCACCGGCAGTCACCTTAGAGTGCCCAACTAAATGATGGCAACTAAGATCAAGGGTTGCGCTCGTTGCGGGACTTAACCCAACATCTCACGACACGAGCTGACGACAACCATGCACCACCTGTCACCAATGTCCCCGAAGGGAAAACTCTATCTCTAGAGTGGTCACTGGGATGTCAAGACCTGGTAAGGTTCTTCGCGTTGCTTCGAATTAAACCACATGCTCCACCGCTTGTGCGGGCCCCCGTCAATTCCTTTGAGTTTCAACCTTGCGGTCGTACTCCCCAGGCGGAGTGCTTAATGCGTTAGCTGCAGCACTAAGGGGCGGAAACCCCCTAACACTTAGCACTCATCGTTTACGGCGTGGACTACCAGGGTATCTAATCCTGTTTGCTCCCCACGCTTTCGCGCCTCAGTGTCAGTTACAGACCAGACAGTCGCCTTCGCCACTGGTGTTCCTCCAAATCTCTACGCATTTCACCGCTACACTTGGAATTCCACTATCCTCTTCTGCACTCAAGTTCCCCAGTTTCCAATGACCGCTCGCGGTTGAGCCGCGAGATTTCACATCAGACTTAAGAAACCACCTGCGCGCGCTTTACGCCCAATAAATCCGGACAACGCTTGCCACCTACGTATTACCGCGGCTGCTGGCACGTAGTTAGCCGTGGCTTTCTAATAAGGTACCGTCAAGGTACGTTCATTTCCTAACGTACTTGTTCTTCCCTTACAACAGAGTTTTACGATCCGAAAACCTTCATCACTCACGCGGCGTTGCTCCATCAGACTTTCGTCCATTGTGGAAGATTCCCTACTGCTGCCTCCCGTAGGAGTTTGGGCCGTGTCTCAGTCCCAATGTGGCCGATCACCCTCTCAGGTCGGCTATGCATCGTCGCCTTGGTAGGCCGTTACCCCACCAACTAGCTAATGCACCGCGGGCCCATCCTGCAGTGGCGCGAAAGCGCCTTTCAACATTTCACCATGAAGTAAAATGGATTATCCGGTATTAGCTCCGGTTTCCCGAAGTTATCCCAGTCTGCAGGGCAGGTTGCCCACGTGTTACTCACCCGTCCGCCGCTAAATCAGAGGAGCAAGCTCCTCGTCATTCGCTCGACTTGCATGTATTAGGCACGCCGCCAGCGTTCGTCCTGAGCCAGGATCAAACTCTCCATAAAAGTGTTTGATTGCTCAAAATTTCACTAGCGCATCATCTTTA
>NZ_JAVGCV010000015.1:0-3041 GCF_052928305.1 Rummeliibacillus sp. BSL5 | reverse complement strand
AATTTGGTTAAGTCCTCGATCGATTAGTATTCGTCAGCTCCATGTGTCGCCACACTTCCACCTCGAACCTATCTACCTCATCGTCTTTGAGGGATCTTACTTACTTGCGTAATGGGAAATCTCATCTTGAGGGGGGCTTCATGCTTAGATGCTTTCAGCACTTATCCCGTCCACACATAGCTACCCAGCGATGCTCTTGGCAGAACAACTGGTACACCAGCGGTGTGTCCATCCCGGTCCTCTCGTACTAAGGACAGCTCCTCTCAAATTTCCTACGCCCACGACGGATAGGGACCGAACTGTCTCACGACGTTCTGAACCCAGCTCGCGTACCGCTTTAATGGGCGAACAGCCCAACCCTTGGGACCGACTACAGCCCCAGGATGCGATGAGCCGACATCGAGGTGCCAAACCTCCCCGTCGATGTGGACTCTTGGGGGAGATAAGCCTGTTATCCCCGGGGTAGCTTTTATCCGTTGAGCGATGGCCCTTCCATGCGGAACCACCGGATCACTAAGCCCGTCTTTCGACCCTGCTCGACTTGTAGGTCTCGCAGTCAAGCTCCCTTGTGCCTTTACACTCTACGAATGATTTCCAACCATTCTGAGGGAACCTTTGGGCGCCTCCGTTACTCTTTAGGAGGCGACCGCCCCAGTCAAACTGTCCGCCTGACACTGTCTCCTACCCCGATCAGGGGTACGGGTTAGAATTTCAATACAGCTGGGGTAGTATCCCAAGGACGCCTCCACCGAAGCTGGCGCTCCGGTTTCAATGGCTCCTACCTATCCTGTACAAGCTGTACCAAAATTCAATATCAGGCTACAGTAAAGCTCCACGGGGTCTTTCCGTCCTGTCGCGGGTAACCTGCATCTTCACAGGTACTATAATTTCACCGAGTCTCTCGTTGAGACAGTGCCCAGATCGTTACGCCTTTCGTGCGGGTCGGAACTTACCCGACAAGGAATTTCGCTACCTTAGGACCGTTATAGTTACGGCCGCCGTTTACTGGGGCTTCGGTTCTCACCTTCGCTTGCGCTAAGCAATCCCCTTAACCTTCCAGCACCGGGCAGGCGTCAGCCCCTATACGTCACCTTACGGTTTTGCAGAGACCTGTGTTTTTGCTAAACAGTCGCCTGGGCCTATTCACTGCGGCTCTCTCGGGCTTGCACCCTACTAGAGCACCCCTTCTCCCGAAGTTACGGGGTCATTTTGCCGAGTTCCTTAACGAGAGTTCTCTCGCTCACCTTAGGATTCTCTCCTCGACTACCTGTGTCGGTTTGCGGTACGGGCACCTCCTGCCTCGCTAGAGGCTTTTCTTGGCAGTGTGAAATCAGGAACTTCGCTCTAAAGAGCTCGCCATCACAGCTCAACGTTATAGAGAGCGGATTTGCCTACTCTCACGCCTTACTGCTTGGACGCACATAACCAACAGTGCGCTTACCCTATCCTACTGCGTCCCCCCATTACTCAAATGGCAGGGAGGTGGTACAGGAATATCAACCTGTTATCCATCGCCTACGCCTGTCGGCCTCGGCTTAGGTCCCGACTAACCCTGAGAGGACGAGCCTTCCTCAGGAAACCTTAGTCATTCGGTGGATGGGATTCTCACCCATCTTTCGCTACTCATACCGGCATTCTCACTTCTAAGCGCTCCACCAGTCCTTCCGGTCTGACTTCACAGCACTTAGAACGCTCTCCTACCACAGACATCGTAGATGTCTATCCACAGCTTCGGTGAATTGTTTAGCCCCGATACATTTTCGGCGCAGCGTCACTCGACCAGTGAGCTATTACGCACTCTTTAAATGGTGGCTGCTTCTGAGCCAACATCCTGGTTGTCTAAGCAACGTCACATCCTTTTCCACTTAACAATTACTTTGGGACCTTAGCTGGTGGTCTGGGCTGTTTCCCTTTTGACTACGGATCTTATCACTCGCAGTCTGACTCCCGTGTATAAATCACTGGCATTCGGAGTTTGTCTGAATTCGGTAATCCGGGATGGACCCCTAGTCCAAACAGTGCTCTACCTCCAGGATTCTTCATCACGAGGCTAGCCCTAAAGCTATTTCGGAGAGAACCAGCTATCTCCAGGTTCGATTGGAATTTCTCCGCTACCCACACCTCATCCCCGCACTTTTCAACGTGCGTGGGTTCGGGCCTCCAGTAAGTGTTACCTTACCTTCACCCTGGACATGGGTAGATCACCTGGTTTCGGGTCTACGACCACATACTTATTCGCCCTATTCAGACTCGCTTTCGCTGCGGCTCCGTCTCTTCAACTTAACCTTGCATGTAATCGTAACTCGCCGGTTCATTCTACAAAAGGCACGCTATCACCCATTAACGGGCTCTAACTACTTGTAGGCACATGGTTTCAGGATCTCTTTCACTCCCCTTCCGGGGTGCTTTTCACCTTTCCCTCACGGTACTGGTTCACTATCGGTCACTAGAGAGTATTTAGCCTTGGGAGATGGTCCTCCCAGATTCCGACGGAATTTCACGTGTTCCGCCGTACTCAGGATCCACTCAAGAGAGAATGCACTTTTGACTACAGGACTGTTACCTGCTATGGTGGGTCTTTCCAAACCGCTTCGCCTAACGCATTCCTTTGTAACTCCGTATAGAGTGTCCTACAACCCCAAGAGGCAAGCCTCTTGGTTTGGGCTCTTCCCATTTCGCTCGCCGCTACTAAGGGAATCGATTTTTCTTTCTCTTCCTTCAGGTACTTAGATGTTTCAGTTCCCTGAGTCTGCCATCAAGACGCTATGAATTCACGTCAAGATTCTACCCCATTACGGATAGAGGGTTTCCCCATTCGGAAATCTCCGGATCAAAGCTTACTTACAGCTCCCCGAAGCATATCGGTGTTAGTGCCGTCCTTCATCGGCTTCTAGTGCCAAGGCATCCGCCATGCGCCCTTAATAACTTAACCGTTGGCTTATAAAAGCCTTTAAGTTATTAAGCCTAAAAAATTTAAAACTTAATAAATGTGTTACTTAAGAATTTCTTCAATGTCGTTTTATCCAGTTTTCAAAGAACAA
>NZ_JAVGCV010000014.1:0-4058 GCF_052928305.1 Rummeliibacillus sp. BSL5 | reverse complement strand
TACGCAAGTAAGTAAGATCCCTCAAAGACGATGAGGTAGATAGGTTCGAGGTGGAAGTGTGGCGACACATGGAGCTGACGAATACTAATCGATCGAGGACTTAACCAAATTCTTAAGAACCTTCAATATACGTTTATCCAGTTTTGAGAGAACAAAATCTCTACATACAAGTGGAGTGATGATGGCAAAGAGGTCACACCCGTTCCCATGCCGAACACGGAAGTTAAGCTCTTTAGCGCCGATGGTAGTTGGGGGCTTCCCCCTGTGAGAGTAGGACGTCGCTTCGCAATCAAGCACCGTACAATCGTACGGTGCTTTTTTATGTAGAAAAATTTTTTCCTACTATCCCTTTTGTAAAAGCATAAATTATATTTTTGATTGTTAAAGAAAACTATTTAATTTAGCAATGATCATTCACCATTCTGAATCCTCCCTCTTTCATCCTGTGCACTTTCACTTTAGAATAGAATTAATGTAACTATGAAGGGGTGAACAATCTATTGATTCTTATTATAGATAATTATGATTCGTTTACATTTAATCTCGTACAATATATTCGTAATATTGGTGAGGAAGTAATGGTTTTACGTAATGACCAAGTAACAATTGAGGAAATAACATCCATCAAACCTGATGCCATTTTAATTTCACCTGGACCTGGGAATCCATCAACGGCAGGAATTTGTCTGGAAGTGGTAAAGGAATTTTATCAAACCATCCCGATTTTAGGTGTTTGTCTAGGCCATCAAACAATTGCTCAAGCATTCGGAGGAATTATAAAAAAAGCTGCAAAACCTATGCATGGTAAAGTATCAGCCATTCAACATGATGCTCAGGAGATTTTCAGTGATTTGCCTTCGCCACTTAAAGTGGCAAGATATCATTCATTGATTGTGGATGAAATAACACTTCCCGACTGTTTGCAAATAAGTGCTACAAGTGAAGATGGAGAAATTATGGCTCTTCGTCATAAACAATATCCTGTGGAAGGGGTACAATTCCATCCTGAAGCAATCTTAACTGAGCATGGCCAGCAAATGATAGGTAACTTTTTCAAAAATAAAATCAAAGGGAATAGACTATGCACACATTAAAAGAACAAAGAGAGCCTCTTTTATCCTTCGAATTTGCAGGCAGTGATGGGAAGATACAGCCGCTGACTTTTCGAAATCCGATGAAAATAATAAGTGCCACTACAGTAGAGGAGGTAATGGCTTGTCTAATGGAAGTGGAAAAAGCTGTAGACCAGGGCTTCTATGCAGCGGGCTATTTATCATATGAAGCTGCCCAGGCATTTGATGAAGCTATGAAAGTAAACAATAAAAGTGAAATGCCATTACTGTGGTTCGGTATATATGCTGAGCCTCTTCAAGAAACAGTAGGAAGCAACGGCCGTTATACAATAAGTGAATGGGTCCCATCTGTTTCGGTCGATGAATATCATTCAGCTATTAAATCGATTAAGGAATCCATTGAAAATGGTGATACATATCAAACGAATTATACAATACGCTTGAATTCTTTGTTTAAGGGAGACGAGATTGCATTTTTCGACAAATTAAGAAGAGCACAATCATCTAATTACTCTGCCTATCTACAGACGGGTGATTATAGTATATTGTCCGCGTCGCCTGAACTATTCTTCCATCTTAAAGGAAACAAGCTGACAACCCGTCCGATGAAAGGAACCATCAAAAGAGGAAAAACTTCAGATGAAGATGAAGCAATGGCGGATGAGCTGTATCATTCAGACAAAAACAGAGCAGAAAATGTGATGATTGTCGATTTACTGCGAAATGATCTTAGTGTTGTCGCAAAAACGGGAACTGTGAAAGTAGAAAAATTGTTTGAGATAGAACGATACCCAACAGTCCATCAAATGACATCTACCATTACAGCAGAAATCAAAGAAGATATAGCTCTTACAGATATCTTTAAAGCACTGTTTCCTTGTGGTTCTATCACGGGTGCACCCAAAATTAGAACAATGGAAATTATAGAGGAACTAGAAGGTTCTCCTCGTGAGGTTTACTGTGGGACAATCGGTTATATCACCCCAGCAAAGGAAGCCATATTTAATGTGCCGATTCGAACAGTAATGATTAAGAACGAAACAGGTAAAGCCACTTATGGAGTAGGGGGAGGCATTACATGGGATTCGACTGCTGAAGATGAATATCATGAAGTAGTAGCAAAAGCTCTTTTACTTGAAGAAGAGCGCCCTCTTTTTTCATTGCTGGAGAGTCTTTTACTGTCAGATGGTGAATACCTTTTGCTAGATGAGCATTTGGAGAGACTTCAAGCTTCTGCAAAGTACTTCAACTATGAAGTAACTTTAGAAAGTATTCGTAGTGATTTGTTAAGACATGCAGAATCCTTTTCTAATGGAGATTATAAAGTTCGATTATTGGTCAATCACACTGGGGAACCAGTAATCGAAGTGGAACCAATAGCCAAACAGTCTCCTGATCTTAAATGCAGATTAGCAGATCAACCTATAGATCAGAACAATCCTTTTTTATATCATAAAACGACAAATCGTGAAGTATATGCGGAGTTTCAAAGAAAGTATCCTGATTCATTTGATGTTTTGCTATGGAACAAAGAGGGGGAGCTAACTGAATTTACGAATGGTAATCTAGTTGTTGAAATGGATGATGCGTACTATACACCTCCTGTAAGCAGTGGCTTACTTGCTGGCACGTTCCGCAAATCTTTGATATTAGAGGGGAGAGTGTTAGAAAAAACGTTGACAGTTGAGGATCTAGAAAAGTGTCAGAATATCTGGTTCATCAATAGCGTAAGGAAATGGGTACCTATCACGTTAATATGAAATTCAACACTTAGTAAATAAAAATAAAAGCACAACTAGTTCTTAGTTGTGCTTTTTTAGGTACATCACCCTTGGTGATTTTATGAAATGGATGAATATAGATGAGTAGTGTTAGTCACGCGCTTAGCCATTGCTTTAGCATAGGCACGCTTACGCTGACGTTCGAGGTTTTCTGAGACAGTTAACCGAATGCATAATAACCGTTCTTCTTTTGGGAGACGAAGCCATTCAGAGGATTGGATTAGCATAAGAAAACTCCTTTCGATTGTACATTCCAATGAAATATTAATCCTGGCCAATATTCATCTAAGATGCATTTATACGACAAGTAAGTAATCTAGCTGATGATACCGACTCTAGCTTATGAAAAAGAAGAGTGGGTTATTCGTTTTTTTAGTGTGATTATATGGTGAAAAACTATATGTTGTTTTAACTTTCCGTCTGTAAAAGTACAGCAGATGTCATTGGTAGATAAATCAAAGAGTAATTTGGAGCATATAAGTTACCAAATATAGGATGAATTTAACTAGTGAAGTTAATTTAGCCTGTTTGGTGAGAAGTTAAACATAAAAAAACTAGAATTTATTATTTAGAAGTTTTTTGAATGTGTTTTTAGTGAATGAGAGTTAGGACCTGAAATTGAATTGTACTATCTTTATGAAAGTTGAAAAAGAGGTTATACCTATGATGAAAATACGCTAGCTGATAGGTTTAAAGAGATGATAAGCTTCTGTTTTTAGCGTAAAGGGATGATAGATGTTTGTAGGACAGTAGAGGTAAAAAAATAAGTGAATTAGTTATTGACTTATATTTAAAAATATAATATTATATTTAAGTCGCAATAAACGACGAATCATTATCAATCTAATAGTTAATAATTTATTTGAATAAAAACGTTGACTTACTAGTGTAGTTCTGGTAATATTATTGAGTCGCTGTTAAAACAATATATTGAAATAAAAAAGTTGTTGACAAAGACATTGAAGATATGATAAGATATAAAAGTTCGCTAAAGAACTTAAATATGAACCTTGAAAACTGAACAAGCAAGATGTTAATCATTTAAACTTACTAACAATTGTTAGTTTTAAAGTCATTATCGTAAAGATGATGCGCTAGTGAAATTTTGAGCAATCAAACACTTTTATGGAGAGTTTGATCCTGGCTCAGGACGAACGCTGGCGGCGTGCCTAATACATGCAAGTCGAGCGAATGACGAGGAGCT
>NZ_JAVGCV010000013.1:0-5532 GCF_052928305.1 Rummeliibacillus sp. BSL5 | reverse complement strand
TAGTAATGATGGCAAAGAGGTCACACCCGTTCCCATGCCGAACACGGAAGTTAAGCTCTTTAGCGCCGATGGTAGTTGGGGGCTTCCCCCTGTGAGAGTAGGACGTTGCTAGGCATATTAAGACACTACTGATTAACACAGTAGTGTCTTTTTTGCGTTAGGTATGTAATACCTTGTTCTTGAAATTCTTTTATATCATTCATATCAAGAAATGAAAAAACGAAATTATAATATATTAAAAATAAACATAGATAGTTATACTATGAAATATAAGAATATTTGAAATATTAGTGTATAATTTAAATTGTATTCCACATACGTATAAAATTTCTTAAAATAACAGGTAAGAAATTTTAAAGCTCTTATTTTTATGGTTAGAATTACTGTGATGATTTGTAAGGTTATTTTAATTTCCCTGTGGAAAGGAAAAAAATCATAAGAATTAACAATAAAAATATTATTTCTTTTATTTTATTGATTTTTATTTCCGTCTTTACCATTGCTGGGTGTACTAATGAAAAAGGTAGTGATGTCCAACAGAATACCCCAAATAAAACGAAAAAGAATGTTAGTAGTACCAAACAACTTTAGATGGCAGCTTTACTCCACCAAACTTCCATATTGATAAATTTCAAGCTACGTTGGATAGGGAACTTGTTCACTATAAAATGATCTATAGAGTTAGCCCGACTCTTTATGATTTGTTAAAGGAAACTGATAGTAAATATTATATGGAGCTAATATTACCTAAAAGAGTTTCTGCTGTAGTGCATAAAAAGCGTACTGATTTAGTTTCTGCTCCAAAAATAAAATCGAATCATGCACTGAATTATAGTGTTGCATTTGAATTTAAGTTGACAAATTCTTTGTCTGCTAAAGGAAGAGAGAGTCTAGTGAAACATAAAAAGGGCTATGGGCTTTATATTTATAATCAAGACAAAGAACCCATCCATTATTTTGATGATATTGAACTGCTTTCTACAGTACCTTAAGGTTGAACAAATGTTACCAAATGATGGTTATAAACATAAGTAAAAGCTTTCGAATATTAAGAGCCAAGCTGTTTAAGCAGTTCGGTTTTTCTGTAAACTCTACTTCCATTGGTTTTAGAGGAGTAAGTAAAGGGATTTCCTAACAAGACTATCACTCATAATTTCTCTTTCTTAGCATATAATAAATGGACAGGTTAAAGGAGGATGGGGATGGAAGAGTGGATTGGTTATATGATGAATACATATGGTTATATAGGGATTCTTATACTTATTGCAGTAGAAAATATCTTTCCACCGATTCCCTCTGAAGTGATTTTAACATTTAGCGGCTTTCTTACAACTACATCTGATGTGACAATGACAGGCGTCATAATATTTTCTACAATCGGTTCTATGATTGGTGCTGTGATTCTGTATGGGATTGGAAGGCTCTTGGATGTGAAAAAGCTAGAGATCATTGTAGATAGATGGGGATATCTATTGCGACTTACACGCAAGGATATCAAAAAGGCGGATGAATGGTTTGCAAAGGTGGGGATATGGGCTGTACTAATAGGACGTGTTGTACCTATTGTTCGCAGCTTAATATCAATTCCTGCAGGCATGGCCAAAATGAATCTGGGCGTTTTTTTGTTATTTACTGCACTGGGATCACTCATCTGGAATAGTGTATTAGTTTATATTGGTGCAAGGGTGGGGTCTTCTTGGGGGGAAATTGTATCATATATAGATACATATTCGAATCTTGTTGTCCTTCTACTAAGCTTCCTGATTCTATTTTTTATTGTCCGCTTATTCTGGAGAAGGAGAAACGCTTAAACCTTCTTCAATATAGAAAGGCTTTCTATTTAAGAAAGCCTTTTTTTATATGTCATTATTTTAAGAAATAATCATACAGATTTTTAGCAAGTAAACAGCATGTGACCACTATAAATAAACCCCGTACATAGCTGGCACCTTGTTTTAAGGCAAAACGTGATCCTAAAATTGCACCGGCGATTTGTGCAAGCCCCATCGGTATGCCATAGGCGTAATTGACTTGGTGCAACCCCATAAACATTAAGAGGGCGGCAATATTGCTCCCAAAGTTTAAAAACCGGGCATTACCTGCAGCACTAAGAAAATCATATCCCACCATCAAGAAAGCAAATATAAGGAATGATCCTGTTCCTGGACCTAAAAAGCCATCATAAAATCCGCAAGCGAAAATAATAAGTGCAAATAATAATAGCTTAGATACTGATAATTTTTTGTATGTAGAAACACTACCCCAATTCTTTTTAAAGATGGTGTACACTGCAACAGCGGCAAGCATAAATAGCATGAGCGGCTTCAATAAATTAGGGTCTAATAAGTGGACTACCCAGGCGCCGAAAGCGGAGCCTATAAAAACAAGCGGAAAGAACTTCAAGACAGACTTCATTTCAATTTTACCTGAACGGTAAAAGGAAATGGTGCTAGTCAACGCCCCCATTGTACCAGCAAGTTTATTTGTTGCTACTGCCGCAGCGGGTGAGAGGCCTGCAAATAAGAGCGCAGGCAAACCGATTAAACCGCCGCCCCCAACCACTGAATCTATAAAGGCAGCTAAAAACCCAAAAAGAATTAGAATAATTAAAAGTGAAAAGTCCATCTCAATATGCATAAAAACCACCTTTTCTTTAGTAACTACTAAAATAGTAACTAAAATTGTTTCTGATGTAAATAGTACTTCTGAATTTGGTATGATGAGAGGAAGAGAAAGTGGGGTATCATATTGGATTTGTTAATCAAACAACTTAAAGCTATTGGATTCACAGAATATGAAGCAAAGTCATATGTATCTTTAGTGGAGCAAGGGACAGTTACTGCTTATCAGGTTAGTAAAAAATCGGGCATACCAAGGGCTAGAATTTATGATACATTGAAAGCTTTAGTGGAAAAAGGCGTAGTATTGAAGGAAGAGAAGACAGACGGCGCTCTTTATTCGCCTTTGCCTGTCGATGTATTTCTTGAAAAAGCACAGAATTCATTCCAAACCAATTTCCTTAGTATGAGCACTGCATTAAAGGAGTGCGAAAAAAAAGAAGAAAAAGGTGAAAGGCAGGTACTCACCTTAAAGGATAAATCAAGCATTATAAGCTACTGCAAAACGCTAATTAAAAAAGCTGAAAAAAGAATCGTTATTTCAATGTGGGATGATTTTTATCATGAACTAAAAGAAGAGTTAGAAAAAGTAGAATCAGAAGTGGAGATTAAAGGTCTCACATTGCATGTAGAAAATCCAGTAGGGAATGTAGATATACATCGCGTTACCCAATTCACTGAAGCACCTACAAGTAAAAAATGGTTTATCTTATCTATTGATGCGAAAAAGATGATTTACGGATCAGTTCTCGATGATAAGGAGCTAGCTTTCTATACAGACGATCCTGTTCATATTTATTTGCTAGAGGATTATGTATGGCATGACGTGTTAGTGAATCGCATAGTACGCAGGAACAAGGATGATATAGAGCAATGGATATCTAAGGAAAGAAAAAAATTTTTTAACGAAGAGTAGACTTCTACGACATACTAACAAAAAATTTACTTATAATTGCTAGAGTTGTAGAATAGTTATGATAGATAATTTTTAATACTCAGACAAAGGGGGCGTATGTATGAACAAGAGTAAAGTCGTGAGCTCTTTCATGGAAGCGGTTTCTGATATTAAAGAAGGTTCTACAATTATTGTGGGAGGGTTTGGTCTTTCGGGCATACCTGAATATTCGATTCAAGCTTTAAAAGAGCAAGGCACGAAGGATTTAACTATTGTTAGCAATAACTGCGGTGTTGATGATTGGGGATTGGGATTACTGTTGGCCAATCGTCAAATAAAGAAAATGATCTCATCGTATGTGGGAGAAAACAAAATTTTTGAACAGCAATATTTAAGTGGTGAATTAGAAGTAGAGTTAGTTCCTCAAGGGACACTTGCAGAGAGAATCCGTGCTGGAGGCGCAGGTATACCTGGATTTTATACTGCTACTGGAGTTGGTACACCGATTGCAGAGGGGAAAGAAACGAAAGAATTTGATGGGAAGACCTATTTACTTGAACGAGGCATAGTAGGGGACTTTGCTTTAGTGAAAGCTTGGAAAGCGGATACGCTTGGCAATTTGATTTTCCGAAAAACAGCTAGGAATTTTAACCCTATAGCAGCTATGGCAGGAAAAATAACTATTGCGGAGGTGGAAGAAATCGTAGAGCCTGGGGAACTTAATCCCGATGAAATTCACCTTCCTGGCATTTACGTGCAAAGACTTTTGTTGGGCACTCATTATGAAAAGCGTATTGAAAAACTTACCGTAGCAGGAGCAAAAGGATAAAGGAGGAGTGAAAGGGATGAAGGAAATACATCTTACAATTGTCAAAAGAGCGGTAAAAGAAATTGAAGATGGGATGAATGTCAATCTTGGGATTGGTATACCTACATTAATTGCTAATGAAATTCCCGCTGACTTTAATGTTTTGCTTCAATCAGAAAATGGTCTTCTCGGCATAGGCCCTTATCCAGTTGAGGGTAATGAAGATCCTGATCTGATTAATGCGGGCAAGGAAACCATCACTACAGTTCCGGGAGCTTCTTTTTTTGATAGTGCTGAATCATTTGCTATGATTCGTGGAGGTCATATAGATTTAGCCATTCTTGGTGGCATGGAAGTTTCAGAAAAGGGAGATTTGGCAAACTGGATGATTCCGGGGAAAATGGTTAAGGGTATGGGAGGCGCCATGGACCTTGTAAATGGAGCCAAGAAAGTAATTGTCGTAATGGAGCATGTAAATAAGCACGGCGATTCTAAAATAAAAAAAGAATGCACATTGCCGTTAACAGGTAAAGGTGTCGTAAATAAGCTGATAACAGATTTGGCTATATTTGAGTTTACTGCTGAGGGTATGGTGTTAGTAGAAGTGCAAGAGGGAGTAACAGTAGAAGAAATTCAAACTAAGACGGATGCGGATTTCTCTATCGCCCAGCATCTATTAGCTCAACAATAAAGAGTTAAAAATAGATCATCAAATGATGATCTATTTTTTGTTTGGACAATTTCTCGCTTTGTAATTTATAAGGTGAGATCAATATCTAGTTATTGCTTTATATAAACTAGTATAGTGTTTTCATCTCTTTTTATTTTTTTGTAAATTTTTTTCTAAAAGTAATTGACGTTTAAATTATATGGTGATATAGTAACTAAGTCGCTAAAAGATATTAAGAAAAGCAATGAATAATAACTTCATTGAAAAATATCTTTTAAAAAGTTGTTGACTAGATTATAAGTTTATGATAATATAATCAAGTCGCTAAAATAACAAGCGATAACATGAACCTTGAAAACTGAACAAGCAAGATGTTAATCATTTAAACTTACTAACAACTGTTAGTTTTAAAGTCATCATCTTAAAGATGATGCGCTAGTGAAATTTTGAGCAATCAAACACTTTTATGGAGAGTTTGATCCTGGCTCAGGACGAACGCTGGCGGCGTGCCTAATACATGCAAGTCGAGCGAATGACGAGG
>NZ_JAVGCV010000012.1:0-7487 GCF_052928305.1 Rummeliibacillus sp. BSL5 | reverse complement strand
TTCTTTCTTAAAATATTTGGTAAAATTAATATATCATTAACTTCACGTCTAGTCAATGTCTAGACGGGAATTATTCTAGAAAAAATATGTATACTAAACGTATGAAAATAGATATTTTCATACGTTTTTTTTATTGATTTTACTGGGTTTTTCATTTTGATATATGGTAAGATACATAATATGTATGAAAACGGATTGAGAGGAGGATTCAAATGACCAAAGAAAAGAACGTGCAGCCATTGCGGACAAAGGCTGAAATTGAAGATTTTCGCTGGGCCCTATCCAAATATGGCCGGTCTCGGGATCTCTTTTTATTTAATTTAGGGATTAATGTGGGCCTGAGGGTGAGTGATCTGGTCCCATTAACGGTCCAGGAGGTCCGTGGTAAGACACATTTAGTCATCACAGAGCAAAAAACGAAGAAAACGAAACGTTTTTTGATTCCCAGAGCCACTCGAGAGCTGATTGAAGACTATACACGTGATATGAGCCCTTCTGCGTGGCTTTTTCCAAGTCAAAAAGGAAATGGCCATATTTCGACTACACAGGCCTACAGAGTACTACAGAAGGCCGCAGAAGCGCTTGGACGGGATGATATTGGTACGCACACGATGAGAAAGACGTTTGGTTATCATCATTACAAACAAAACAAAGATGTAGCTGTGTTGCAGCAACTGTTTAATCACTCTGCACCGTCTATAACGATGAAATATATAGGAGTAACAGAGGATGAAGTCGATGCTACTATGGAAGACTTTTCTTTGTGAAAAATCACTGTTGAGGGGTTTGGTATTAATGAAAGTGCTACAAGAGGAAATAAAACTTAAATACTAATGTATTTAGTTAGAAAAATGGATAAAAAAAAGGAGACTTTAAAGATCTCCTTTTAGTTTATTCATTTTAATATTCTACTAGTGTTTTTGATCCACCGATTTTATATTTAAAAGTAATTATATCGTCTATTTTTGCGCCTACAGGTTGCCCTTTTATAGCGAGACCTACCACGTTATATCCAATAAGCTCTAACTTAACTCCTTTTTTAGAGTCATAATAACTAGAGTTAACATCTTCTTGAACCCAACTAGTTGGTACACCAAAACTGTGAGATTTTACATTACTCTTTGTTATTTTTTTGTTAGTAAATGCACCATTCTTGTAGTTATATGTTAAATTAACAGTAACTGTAGCTGGTTGTGTAATTGATTTTAAAGGATTCCATGAGGGTTTTACTGTTACCTTTAATACGTCAGTTCTACTTTGGGAAGCTGCAAATGTAGTGATTCCGCGATCTGCTATACTAGTAGGAGAACTGGAAATTGAATCTAAACCTTCTGGTAATTCTTCCATTAATGTTTCTTGTTCTTGTTTTTGTTCTTGTTCTAAGTCTGCTATTGCTTTTTGGAAATCTTCTATACTATCAAAGTTAATAAATGGTGTATTTTCAGGTAAGTCAGTTACATCCACTAGTTCTAAAGAATCCGTTTGATTTGCAATATCTTTTATTTCATTCATTGTTGCTGTAGAGTTTTCCGAAGTGGATGCAGTGTCATCAACAGATATAGGGTTTTCCGAAGTGGCAGATGCAGTATTACTAAAAACACTACTACTTACCAAAAAAATGCCTGACAATAAAAATGGTGTAAATTTACTTTTCATATAATTAATCTCCCTTTATGTATTTTTTACCAACAAATATAGTATACTTTACTAATTAAGTAATTACTAGATAGGAGTTATATTTTTGAAGAAAAAAAGTTCATTATATTTATTAATTGTAAGTATTTTTCTAGTTCTTATCTTTTCGTTTGTTTTTGATATTGGTCATAGGGTTGATAGTGATAACTCACGTTTTTATGGTTTTCCAGCTGAGTGGATGGGGTTATATTCGGATGGAACCTTTAGTTTTATGTTGTTAGGTTTGTTATTTAATATTGCACTTTTCTATTTAATTTGCTTCGTACTCCTCAAAATTTTTAAGAAATAAACGTATGAAAATGATTACGGGGAATGGCAAATAAATTAAGGCATTTAGGTGTTGAAGTTGATAAAGATTATTCAACTTCTTATGAAGTCTTAAAATCAATTACTGAAGAAGACGAATGGATTTATTTTTTGGAAGATCTCGAATATGTGCAGCAAGGACATGAGGACTACTCAAAAGAGGAATTCGTTGACATGTGTTTAAAAAGCAATTTAGAAGAAAATGACCAATGTAGGAAAGGCATAGAAGCCCATTTAAGGTTCTAAAAAAGAAACAGTAAGTAGCTTATAACTACTTATTATTTCTTTTGATTTAACGGTGAGGAAAGATTTTAGAGAAAAGAAAGAGCATAAGGAAAAAATGCCCCCAATTCCATTGGGGGGGTAGGCAGAGCCTAACTTTTCCATGGGTACACGATTTTTTTGTTTGCTGTACATTTGCCATACACTTTTTTGCGAAATAAAGAGAAAAAATATCGTTACAATTCATTTTAAATGAATAGCAAAAAGCACCTTCTTGTTGTAAAAGAAGGTGCTTTTTATATTATTTACAGGTCTCGTTTGATTTAGAGAATAACGCATGCTCTGTCATTTCCATCTTGATTTTTCGTTGAATTTTTTAAATTTCCTTAACGATATGGCTATTTTTTCGGTTCTTGTTCTGCCATTTTTAAAGCTCTTTGGATTATATTTTTCATCCTTTTCTGGTACAAAATGAGAATAAATCTATTAAAAATTTGTATAGCAATTGTATAGCAATTGAAAAAATCGTGTACCCATGGAAAAGTTAGGCTCTGCCTACCCCCGCAATGCAATTGGGGGCATTTTTCCCTTATGCTCTTTCTTTTCTCTAAAAAATTTTTAGTTCCAAAGCATCTGAATACGTGGCATAAAAAACACCTTCTTAGCAAACTAAGAAGGTGTTTTTTGAATTAGGCATCTTGCTGTTTTTTTAATTTCAGATGTAAGAACAAATTAAAAATAAAGAGTATGACACAGATCGAATAAACAGCCATAATGACAAAATCGAACGTACTAGGTGACTTGAAATCTACAAAATAAAAAAACAAGATAAACGAAATTCCAAGCGCAAGCAGGTTATCTTTTTCAAACATTTAAGCAACCTCTTTTCTTTTTCTATCTGTCACTTTTAATTCTATGATAAAAAAAATTACCAGTTCTAGCAAACTTGCTTTGCAGATTAATAGGCTTTAGCGTACAATATGAATTATAAAAAAACGAGCGGGAAAATAAAAAAAAGCCATTCAACGTGAGTATATAAGTGCGGCTAACACTTATATATTCATCACATCGTATTCACGGTACGATGCAAATTGTTGAAATGACTTAATTTACATTTGTAATAGATATAAAAATATTATCTATATGCTATTCTATAAAGTTTTTGAGTAGTTTTCAAGTGTTTAGATTGTCATTTTAAGCGTTTGTATCGTCAATTATGCGATACAAACGCTTTTTTTCTTCCAAAAAAGGAGAGAAATTTTTAATGACAACATATACAGCAAACAATCAACGAATTCAATTCTTCATCAACTGCAGCACTAAATATTCAGCAAAAGAAATCAAAGAAGCAAAAATCCAACGTCTAAAGCAATTAGAGGACGATTTAGGCCGTCAAAATATACTTTTGAATGAGTTATTCCCTTCCAAACAATACCTAGTTCTTGAACAAATCATCTATTGGATCAACAAAAATAATGGTATTTGTAAATTTGGTACAGATAAACTCATCCAGTCTATACACGACAATATCGATGTATCTGTATCTGTTAGAACGGTCAGAAATGCGATTAAAGCGTTGAAAGCAACAAATCAATTCATTGTTACTCGTTTACAATCAAATCGCTGTAATAACGGAAAATACGTCATTGTTGATATGAAGCATGCGAATTTTAAAGAGATCTTAAAAGAAGTCTTTTTATTGTCAGAAGAAAAAATTGCACATCAGTTTGCACATCAGAAAACAGAAAAAAATGACGATAAACCATTGGTACAACAGCAATCTACTGATATAAATCAGAGTTCTAACCTTACTAACTTTAAAACAAGCAATATAAATAATAATATATATAAGGCTGTTCAACAGGAAATTGAAGAAGATGCATTGAAAAATAACACTCGGGAGTATGTTTCAAAATTTGCGGTTAATGATTATCAATTAAAATTCTATGATCTAATTGATATGATGCCATTTCCTATACAAATCATGGATAAAAAATCTGTTTTAGCGTTACGTATTGGGTCCGATGCAACTGCTAAAACATTTGTTAAGGCCAAAGATCTGATTATGCATATGGCTTTAAGAATCAAAGAAGGATATACATACGATAACGTGGTTGCTGCGTTTACCAAGGGCCTTCATAATGCCGTGCAATATAAATCTGTAAAAACTTTAATAGCACCAAAATCAAAAGCGGTTCCTGTTTTCGCTCATTATAATTGGTTAAAAAGCTAGTAATAAATAATACATATAAAAGATGAACGGGAAGGAGAACCAAATGAAGTATTTCCAAGCCGGTGAAGTCGCTGACATACTGAATATTTCCACAGCATCCTTACGATCATATTCACAGTTGTTAGAACATGCAGGATATAAGTTTAAAAAGAATACAAATAAGCAACGTCAATATAGTGAACATGATATCAACATACTTAGCGCTATGCTAGCGCTAAAAAATCATCACGGTTTATCGCTTAAAATAGCGATAGAGAAGGTTTCTAGTGCTGACTTTTCACCTTCTAGCGTACTTCAACCAATCGCAGAGCGCCAAAACGAATCACCTAGCGCGCTAGGCGACGAAATCAATAACAGTGAGCTTTATCAAATATTAGAATTATTAACTAGCGAAATGATAGCGCTAAAAGTCGAAAATCAAGAATTAAAGGCGCTATTAAGTGCGCAAAATGATGCTATAAAAAATTTAGAAATCAAGCAGGACAAGGCTTTAAGCGCGATTGAACAACCGAAGGACAGTGTTGCGCTTAAAAGCATGCAACAGCAAATGGATACCATGCTAAGACATCAAACAAAGTTAGCTGAAACTGCACCTAATACCAATGCTTTAATGGCTGAAATTCGGAAATTAAATTCTAAGATTACTGAATTAGAAACGTTAGAAACTACGAATCAAACTAAAGGTAGTTTTTGGTCGAGACTGTTTAAATAAAAAAGGCAGAACAACTTGGCCAATTCAACCAAGGTTCTGCCTCATTTTGTTTAAGTTATCCTATATTGTCTATTTCAGTATAAGGAGCTTCAATAATAGTAGTTAATTTATCGTCCGTTAATTTCCCACGATATGCTGTACCTTTTGAATTGTGTTCATTATCTCGTCGGAAACGTGCTACTAAATTCCCTTCAGGATGACCTAAAGTGTAGGCAATAACAAATTCAGTACCTGTTTTACCTAATGAGTTTTGAAGTTCTTTTTTTAATTCTTTTAAATTACATTTATAGTTAGGGTTTTCTTGTTTACGCATTTCAATTTCGTAAGCAAGTAGACAACTACTAATATATCTATCTACTCGATATACATATTTATCTGTAACAAAACTCTTTGGAACTAATATCAATGGTCGATTTTGTAAATCTAGAATTTGATTGTAAGTGAATGTATCCCATTGGTGTGTAATGTGGTTCCAAAAACTTCCTTCTATATTTTCTTGGATTTGTGGTTTATTAGGCGCCTTAGCAGCTTGTCTATTGGTAAATTCGACAAGTTCTTTAAATATAAGACTAACCAATAAATCACTCATACGATCTTCACCAAAACCTTTTATAAATAGGATTGTATCCATTGGTTTTTTGATTACCCCTGATTTTACTAATGTGCGAGTCTCAACTCGAGTAAATAGCTTGTGAAGCATCTCTTGAGAACAACCTTTCCCTTCCGCTAATACCCCAGGTGAAATTTCAGATTTACCTAATCGTAAGCTGTTTTTTTCTTTGGATTGGTCTAATAGCTTTTTGACTTCGAATGAGGAATTCTCGTCTTTAAGATGCTCGAATACTGTATTAAAGAAATCTTCAATAATTAAATTACATCGTTTAGAAAGTGCATCTGAATTTCCGGCTATTTGAATACCATCTACATAAAGTCGATTATCCGCACCGTCTATAACAATATTTGGAAACTCTAATTCTGCCTGATTATCTTTCACGTTGAATAAATCAGATACTTTGTTGATTTTCATTTTCATTTTAATATTAACCTCATATTTTCTTTAGAATTTGCATCATTTTTAACAGATTTTTTAATCCTCCCAAAAATTTTTGCTTGCCAAAAGAAACCTATGAGTGTTATTATGTTTTTGCGAAGAAACATAATTTTTACACTTAAAGGTACCTTTACAAGAGTCATATGTACAATTGATGCTATATTGAACTTCCGAATGACCGGGCTTAAAAAAGAACGTAAGTGCCCCCTTTTATTATTATACTATTTTTCTGAAAAAATATCAAGACAAAATTCTACATTTTTTTAAGTATTTTTGTAAGCGCTTACAAAATATGAAGTTATAATAATTAACCGAATAACTATAGAATTTATAATTAGCAGTTCTAGATATCTAGAACTGCTTTTTACTACACAATCCAACCTAACTCTTTTGAAATTCGTTGAATTTGTCTAATGAATTTGTCATTAGGGCGTTTTTCTTCGATTGTTTTATCATTAGCAGCAGCCCAACGGTAAATTTGAGCTATAGAACCAGTTTTGCGTTTGAATATTTTTGCAAACTTAAGGGTATTTGCTTTTGTTGGTGCAGCCTCTAAAATTAGACTTAACTCTTCATCAGTCCACGATTTTCCTTTATTAGAATGGTCTCCAGATTCATCAAATATTTCGATTTCATCATTTAAGATCATTATTTTCCCTCCTTAAGGGTATCTAAAATTTCATTTACTATTAAGTTCATCAATCAATTTTGATTGTGACTCTTTAATTTCCTGTAACAATTTAAAATCTTCCTCATTTTTTAAGATACTAGTTGGAAGATTTTCCATTTCAAAATAAGCATTTTCAAGTATCTCACTTAAACTTTCTTTTAGTGTAAGCTCTTTAGTAATTTTTGCTGTATGCTTCTTTAAAGGATTTTTTGCAACTATTGCAGCCTTTGCTTTTGTTTCAGAATAAATATAGCAAATGCGTTTTCCATCTTCTTTTAAGCGTTCAAATACCTCTGCATCTGCCATTTTATTAATAAGCCCAGCCGTCTGATTAGAATTAATCTTTGGATAGTGCTTTTTTAACGCTTCACTAATTTCACTAAATTCATAACCTGTTTTATCAGTTAATTCTTGTGTAACTGCCATAAGCCCTTGAATGTAACTAACTTTAATTTCCGCCATGGAATATCCTTCTTTCTTAAAATATTTGGTAAAATTAATATATCATTAACTTCACGTCTAGTCAATGTCTAGACGGGAATTATTCTAGAAAAAATATGTATACTAAACGTATGAAAATAGATATTTTCATACGTTT
>NZ_JAVGCV010000011.1:0-15430 GCF_052928305.1 Rummeliibacillus sp. BSL5 | reverse complement strand
TTCAAATAGTCTAGTAATGATGGCAAAGAGGTCACACCCGTTCCCATGCCGAACACGGAAGTTAAGCTCTTTAGCGCCGATGGTAGTTGGGGGCTTCCCCCTGTGAGAGTAGGACGTTGCTAGGCAAAGAAAGTGCAGCTGATTTATCAGTTGCACTTTTTTGTTTATAAAAAAATATAGCTCACCCATATACAATACAAATAAATTACCTCATATTTATATTCCTCAGCTATATATCTCTGTAAGTGTTGACCATGCATTATTCATTACCATTTACACGCTTAAAGGTAATAAAGCCTGTTAAGGCTTGTTTAACTCCACTTTTTATAGTTATCTGTTTCAACGATTTATAGAATTAGTTTGTTGCATCTATTGCAACTAAGCTGGAGATTAGCACTATAAAATTATACTTCTCTTTATCTCTATGTTTACTTTTTCTTGATACAGGAATATATCTATTAAGCTATTTTTGTTGTATATAGAAAGAATAAAGAATACATTAGTGATAACATTAAAAATAAATATAAAATAAATAGTTTGAGCTTATATGAAGAGAGATAAAGGATAGGCTCTATGATGAGTAGAACGTTTTAATGTGACGGTAAAATAGAGAGGGGAAGCAAAATGACGAGCATTTATGATTTTGTAGTCAAAAAAGCAGATGGGGAAGATCAATCTTTAAGTGAATTTAAAGGCTCACCTATGTTGATTGTAAATACAGCAAGCAAATGTGGTTTTACGCCACAATTTAAAGAACTGCAGGAGTTATATGATAAATATAAGGATCGAGGTTTTACTGTTCTAGGTTTTCCCTGTAGTCAATTCAATCACCAAGAATTCAACAATATTGATAAAACAATTGCTTATTGCCAAATGAATTACAATGTACAATTTCCCATGTTTGCAAAAGTAGATGTTAAGGGTGAAAACGCTTCACCGTTGTTTCAATATCTGACTTCTGAAAAGAAAGGTCTCTTCACAGATAATATAAAGTGGAACTTTACTAAGTTTTTAATTGGCTCTGAAGGAGAAGTCATTGCAAGATATGCACCTCAAACTTCCCCTACAAAAATAGAGGATGACTTAAAAAACTTATTATAATGAAAAATCATAATAGTCTTTCTTATGGCTGACTCCTTGACAACTAATTGCCTACGTTGTTAATCTTACAATTAATATCTTTTTTGTAGGAGGAGTTTAAGAAATGTGGGAAACTAAATTTGCCAAAGAAGGTTTAACATTTGATGATGTATTGCTTGTACCAGCACATTCCGAAGTATTGCCAAAGGAAGTTGATTTATCAGTAAATCTAACATCCAAGATTAAATTAAATATCCCGATTATCAGTGCAGGGATGGATACGGTAACAGAATCACCTATGGCGATTGCGATGGCTCGTCAAGGCGGCCTTGGAATTATCCATAAAAATATGAGTATTGAAGAACAAGCAGAACAAGTAGAAAAAGTTAAACGATCTGAAAATGGTGTTATCACCAATCCATTTTTCTTAACGCCTTCTCACCAAGTATTTGATGCGGAACACTTAATGGGTAAATACCGTATTTCTGGTGTACCAATTGTGAATACGATGGAAGACCGAAAATTAGTCGGAATTATTACAAACCGTGATTTGCGCTTTGTACAAGATTACTCAATAAAAATTGATGAAGTCATGACTAAAGAAAATCTTATTACAACTCCTGTTGGCACTACTTTAGAAGAAGCTGAAAAGATGCTACAAAAATACAAAATCGAAAAGCTTCCAATTGTCGATGAAGAAGGTTTATTAACTGGATTAATTACAATTAAGGATATTGAAAAGGTAACGGAATATCCGAATGCTGCAAAAGATGAACATGGCCGTTTACTAGTAGGAGCAGCGGTTGGGGTAACGTCAGATGTGATGATGCGGATTAAGAAGCTTGTGGAAGCACAGGTAGACGTTATTGTAATTGATACAGCTCACGGCCATTCTGAAGGCGTATTAAGACAAGTAAAAGCCATTCGTGAAGCTTATCCTGATTTAGTTATCGTTGCAGGTAACGTTGCTACACAGGAAGGGACGAAAGCCTTGTACGAAGCAGGCGCAGATGTTGTCAAAGTAGGAATCGGACCTGGTTCAATTTGTACAACTCGTGTTGTAGCTGGTGTAGGTGTACCTCAAATTACGGCTGTCTACGATTGCGCAACAGAAGCAAGACGCCAAGGGAAAACGATAATAGCAGATGGTGGTATTAAATATTCTGGAGATATTATTAAAGCGTTAGCTGCAGGCGGACATACAGTTATGTTAGGAAGCTTACTAGCAGGTACTACAGAATCTCCGGGAGAAACAGAAATTTTCCAAGGCCGTCGCTTTAAAGTATATCGTGGTATGGGTTCTGTTGCTGCAATGGAGAACGGTTCAAAAGATCGTTACTTCCAAGAAAATGCAAAAAAATTAGTACCAGAAGGCATTGAAGGCCGTTTGCCATATAAAGGGCCTCTTGCTGATACGATTCACCAATTGCTTGGTGGTGTCCGATCAGGGATGGGTTATTGCGGTACAAAAGATTTACAAGATTTAAGAGAAAATGCTCAATTTGTCCGCATGACAGGGGCTGGCTTGAAAGAAAGCCATCCACATGATGTTCAAATTACAAAAGAAGCACCAAACTATTCACTACTATAAGTATCAGCCTTTTCACCCATTTTGCATGTTCAATTGATGCAGAATGGGTGTTTTTGATAACTGTCTATTGTATTCCACTATTCTATGTTAAAATTAGCGAGATAAGTATATATTAACGGAGGTAGAATGGTGAAAAAAGGTAGGATCAGTAAAATTTTGAGTATTATGCTAGCAGTAGTCATGGTACTTAGCAGTTTTACCCTAGTAGGAACGAAGGCTAGTGCAGCGGACAATCTAGGGTTGAATGTAAAAGCGGCGATTTTAGTTGATGCGGATTCAGGAAAAATATTGTATGAAAAAAATGCTAAGCAAGCTCTTGGGATTGCCAGCATGACAAAAATGATGACAGAATACATCTTACTTGATGCGATTAATGATGGAAAAGTAAAATGGGATCAAAAGTATAAAGTGTCTGATTATGCTTATAAAATCTCACAAGACCGTGCTTTGAGTAATGTTCCATTACGAGCAGATGGAGAATATACAATCAAAGAATTATATGAAGCAATGGCTATCTATTCTGCAAATGCAGCTACCATTGCAATTGCTGAAACAATTGCAGGTTCTGAAACTGAATTTTTATCTTTAATGAAGAAAAAGGCAAAAGAATTGGGACTGAAGAATTACCACTTTGTTAACTCTACAGGTTTAAATAATGAACAATTACAAGGTATGCAGCCAACAGGCACTTCTGAGAGTGATGAAAACAAAATGCCTGCAACATCTGTTGCCCGCCTAGCCTATCATCTATTAAAAGACCATCCAGAAGTTCTAGAAACATCAAGCATTCCCCGCAAGACTTTCCGTGCAGGAACAGACGATGCAATTAAAATGGATAACTGGAACTTTATGTTACCTGGTTTAGTTTATCATTATGAAGGTGTGGATGGACTAAAAACCGGTACTACTGATTATGCTGGCCAATGTTTCACAGGTACAGCCAAACGCAATGGCACTCGCTTGATTGCTGTGGTCATGCATGCAGAAGGTAACAATGGAGATCGTCATAAAGCACGTTTTGATGCAGCTAAAACATTATTTGATTATGGTTTTGGACAATTCACAACTGAAGAAATCTTACCTGCAGGCCATGTATTTAAAAATCAAAAATCAGTGGCTATAAAAGAGGGTAAAGAGAAGAGTGTAAAAGTTGCTACAAAAGATGCCATTTCAATGATGGTTAAAACAAGTGAAGCAGATGATTATACTGCTAAGCTAGTAGTAGATAAAAAATCCTTAAATGCCCCTGTTAAAAAGGGAACTGTTGTTGGGCATGTTAAAATCAATAAAAAGTCAGGCAAAGATTATGGCTTTATTGATGGCACTTCAGCAAATGCCAAAGTAGTAACTACAGAGACTGTGGAAAAAGCCGGTTTTATATCGTTAACATTTAAAAAGGTCGGAAGTTTTTTCAAAGGACTATTTTAATTATGAGGGATTGACTATTCAGTCAATCCCTTTTTACTTGTTTTTGAATTTCCCAGCAATCCATTAGCTGTTCGATTGCATAAGGTATTTGGTCTTCAACTAAACCGCCAAAGCCTAAAAGGAATTGGTTATCCCGATTTTCTATAGTTGGTGTGATCATATAATTAGTAATGGGTATAATTCTTATGCCATTTTGCAAAGCCCTTTCGCTAAGAGTCTGAGCGTTTAATTGATGGTTCACAGTTAACACTACATGCATTCCCGCCTGTTCACCAGAGATGGAGACACTGGGTGCATATGGTGTCAGGGAAAGAGTGAGCTTCTCTAGCTTTTTGCGGTAAATTTTCCGCATGCGATTCAAATGTTTTGAGAAATGCCCTTCCTTCATAAATTGAGCCAATATATATTGCTCGAAGCGTGGAACAGTCGATGTATAATAGCTGAACATCTTGTAGTATATAGGCAATAGTTCTCTAGGTAGAACAAAATAGGCTATCCGCAAAGATGGCATTAATGATTTTGAAAAGGTGCTGAGATAAATCACCTTATTCAGACGATCCATCCCTTGTAGTGAAGCAATAGGTTTGCCAATATAACGGAATTCACTATCATAATCATCTTCAATAATAAAACGCTTTTTATCTTGGGCTGCCCAATTCAATAATTGGAAACGTCGTGAAGCAGATAGCACAGCACCGGTAGGGAATTGGTGAGAAGGAGTAATATAGGCAACATTGGCGTCTGTTTGTTCAAGTTGTTGTATTTTCATCCCATCCTGATCTACATTAATAGGGATTATTTGCTGATAAGACTGGTCAAAAATATAGTGGGTTAATGTATAGCCTGGATTTTCAATCGCATAGCAATTTTTTTCCCCTAAAAGCTTCATAATCATAGGCAAGAGCTGCTCAGTCCCAGAACCAATGACTATTTGTTCTGGTGAGCATAGAACGCCTCTAGACTGGTATAAATAGCTTGAAATTTCTTCTCTCAATTCTAATTCTCCTTGAGGAGAGCCTAGCAACAGAAGCTCTTTTTGATGCAGATCAATTGCGTCCTTTGCATACTTTCTCCATGCAGCAAAAGGAAAAGCTTCAGTATCGATAGAGCCTGGATTAAAATCAATATAAACTTCAGGATTCGCGGAAGTCTTTAGAGTTGGATGTGCGACAGCTTTCTCTACATAGGCCAATTCTTCTATTGCTTCTACAAAGAAACCGACGCGAGGCTTGGATATGATATAGCCTTCCGCTAATAACTGCGCATAAGCCAGTTCAACTGTTGTTTGGCTAATAGATAAAAATTCAGAGAGCTTTCTTTTGGATGGTAGCTTTGTACGTACAGAGATTGTGCCATCGATAATTCCTTTTTTTATTTTTTCATAAAGCTGTTCATAAAGAGGAATTGATGTATCTTTTTCTAATTGAATCATCAACATATCCATACTTTATCACTCCTAACTGACCGTATAGAAATAGGGTTTCTGTAAACTTTCGCAGGGTCAATTTTCTTACTTACATCATACTTGTTTTGTTTGTGGGTTGAAAGGATGATGTAACAGGATTAAAGAGATATAGGACAGTGGGAGAATACCATATCAAGCATGCTATATTAATGGAGAAGGCTAGTACTGTCCTGAAAATACATATGTTGTTAATTTTTTTAAAGTAATCAAGCTTGCAATGCTTGCATAACCTTTAGATGTATTGTAAAGTATGATTAATTATAATTTAACACGATGATAGGAAGCAGTAGCAGGCACGTTTTTTTAAAGAGAGTCGATGGTAGGTGCGAATCGATAAAAACACTTGTGAATCCGTCCTTGAGTTGCTCAGTTGAACGTTAGTAGGCTGCAGCCGGTTAATAGCCGTTACAAAATGAGTGGATTAGGCATTGGTCTAGTCAATTAGGGTGGCAACGCGGGTATGCTCTCGTCCCTTCATGGGGATGAGGGCTTTTTTGCGTCCATTAATTCACTGCTCCCGGTCATCGATTAATACATTAGGAGGAATTACACATGCTAGATATTAAACGTGTCCGCGACAATTATGCGGAAATTAAAGAAAAGCTTTCACACCGTAATGAAGATCTTGGCACAATTGATCACTTTGAGGAATGGGATCAACAACGTCGTGATTTAATTGCTAAAACGGAAGTATTAAAGGCTGACCGTAATAAAGCTTCTGAAGCCATCGCATTAAAAAAGCGTAATAAAGAAAATGCAGATGAAGAAATTGCCCGTATGAGAGAAGTGGGCGATGAAATCAAAAAGTTAGATGCAGAGCTCAATGAAGTTGAAGAAAAGTTTAACGATATGATGATGCGTCTTCCTAATATCCCACATGAAAGTGTTCCTGTTGGCGATACTGAAGACGACAATGAAGAGATTTTAAAATGGGGCGAAATTCCAACATTTGACTTTGAAGCAAAGCCACACTGGGATCTAGGTACAGACCTTGGCATTATTGATTTTGAACGTGCTGGTAAAGTTACTGGTAGCCGATTCGTCTTTTATCGTGGTCTTGGCGCACGTCTTGAACGCGCACTTTGGAACTTTATGATGGATCTTCATGCAGATAAACATGATTATGAGGAACTTCTGCCTCCTTATATGGCTAACCGTGCAAGCTTGACAGGCACAGGTCAACTTCCAAAATTTGAAGAAGATGCTTTCCTTATAGAGAAAGAAGATTATTTCTTAATTCCTACAGCTGAGGTGCCAGTAACTAATTTTTATCGTGATGAGATTATTGATGGATCTCAGTTACCTCAAGCATTTACAGCATTTAGTGCATGTTTCCGTTCAGAAGCAGGTTCTGCTGGTCGTGATACAAGAGGTCTGATTCGCCAACATCAATTCAACAAGGTTGAATTAGTACGCTTCACAAAGCCAGAAGAATCTTATAATGAATTGGAAAAGCTAACTGGCCATGCAGAGGAAGTACTTCAATTACTAGAACTGCCGTACCGCAAATTAAAAATGTGTACAGCTGACTTAGGATTTACTGCTGCTAAAAAGTATGATTTAGAAGTATGGATCCCTACGCAAAACATGTATCGAGAAATTTCTTCTTGTTCAAACTTTGAAGACTTCCAAGCTCGCCGCGCGAACATTCGCTTCCGCCGCGAACCAGGTGCAAAGCCTGAATATGTGCATACATTAAATGGTTCTGGCTTAGCTATCGGTCGTACTGTAGCTGCTATTTTGGAAAATTACCAACAAGCAGATGGCAGTGTGAAAATACCAGAAGTGTTAGTACCATATATGGGTGGTTTGACACAAATCGCTCCTAAGTAAAATTGATATAAAAAAGCGATCTGCCATTACATGCAGATCGCTTTTTTACTATTTTTTATCAGCTAAACGTTTTGCTTTTTTCTTTGCACGCAACTCTTTAAAAAAGCTGGATAATAATTGACCGCATTCTGCACCCATAACGCCTTCCGTTACTTCGCATTCATGATTAAAGCGGCTGTCATTTAAAAGATGGTAAAGAGAATCTACGCAGCCAGCTTTAGGATCTCGTGCACCATAGACAACACGGGGAATTCGTGATTGTAAAATAGCTCCTGCACACATAGGGCAAGGTTCTAGTGTGACATATAATGTTGTCTCTTCTAATCGAAAACTTTCAAGGGATTTGCATGCATCTTGAATGGCCATGAGTTCGGCATGAGTAACCGCATTTTGTGTTGTTTCGCGCAGATTATGTGCTTTTGCAATAACAGTGCCATGCTGTACGATGATTGCTCCAATAGGCACTTCTCCCAAGGCCTCTGCCTTCTTTGCTTCTTCTATTGCCATCTCCATAAAATAGTGATCAGTATTCATGAAACACGCTCCTTGTCAAATAGTTTAGCATGTTTAGCTGCCAGGATGCATATATTATTCCACATGAAGAAATAGAGGAGGCTTTCTTTGATCTATGTTGTAAAGCAAGGTGACAGCTTATATAAAATTGCAAGAGAACATAATACAACCGCTGCTGCCATAGCTGCATTAAATGAATTACCAAACCCAGATGTTTTAGTCGTTGGACAAACTCTTGTATTACCGGAAAAATTGAATGTAAATCGTAAGACCATTGAAACGAATGGCTATGCAGAATGGTATACACAGCAAGTGCCTGCACGATTATCACAAGAGGTAAGAAAGAGAGGTCCGTTGCTTACCTATATGATGCCATTTGCTTATGAAGTAAAAAGAGACGGGACTTTAACAGGCCTTGAGTGGGGAAATTTAGGGGAAATCGCTACAGCTAATCGGACAACCAGTGCAGTAGTTTTAACGAATATTGAGAATGGGGCATTTAGTGATACATTAGCTCATGACATTTTAACGAGTGAAGCATTACAAGATGTGATGATGGATGCTGCGCTAAGTGAGGCAAAATTGCATAATGCAAGAGATATACATGTAGACTTTGAATATTTGCCGCCTGAAGATAAGGATTTATATGTAGCTATGCTAAAAAGGCTTGTAGCTAGAGCTCATCCGGCAGGTTTAACTGTTTCTGCTGCATTAGCACCCAAAACAAGTGCAAGCCAAAGCAGTAAGTGGTATGGTGGGCACGATTATAAGGGAATTGGAGAAACTGTAGATTTTGTTGTAATCATGACATATGAGTGGGGGTATAGCGGCGGACCACCAATGGCAGTATCGCCGATCCATCCAGTGAGACAAGTATTAGAATATGCAATCAGCGAAATGCCAGCCTCAAAGATTATGATGGGCCAAAACTTATACGGTTATGACTGGAAGTTGCCATATAAAGTAGGTAACCCAAATGCTGTTGCAGTAAGTTCTCAATATGCCATAGAAGTAGCAAAACAGAATAATGCAGCCATATCTTATGATACAGTGGCACAAGCTCCATATTTTCACTACTGGAAAAATGGAGTCGAACATGTTGTATGGTTTGAAGATGCAAGATCAATCGAAGCAAAATTTGAACTTTTAGAGGAATTGGGATTAAGGGGAATTGCTTATTGGCATCTAGGCTTTTCGTTTCCTCAAAATTGGGCACTATTACAACAAAAGTTTCACGTGAAACATCTTTTCTAATCTCTTTCATTCTGATGGACATTAAAAGGGAAAACAGCCTTGGTGAATGCCAAGGTTTTTTTTATTTTCTAAAAAAACATAGTTTAAAACAAAAAAAGACTTGGACTGTCCATGCTATATCTCTTGTGTTAAAATTATATTCATTGACTAAAGAGATAAGCGAGGAGGTCTTCTGATGCCAGTACCGTTTATTACGGTTGAGGGGCCTATTGGTGTAGGGAAAACTTCACTATCCAAAAATATTTCCGATACTTTTAATATTCATTTATTGAAAGAGATAGTGGACGAAAATCCCTTTTTAAATAAATTTTATGAGGATATTGATGAGTGGAGCTTTCAAACGGAAATGTTCTTCTTATGCAATCGCTATAAACAATTAAATGATATCAAAAAGTATATGACAGAAAGTAATAGCCCTGTTGTAGCTGATTATCATATTTTTAAAAATCTTATATTTGCTCAAAGAACTTTACCACCCGGTGAGTTTAACAAGTATAAAGAGATATATAAAATTTTAACGAAAGATTTGACTCAACCTAACATTGTGGTTTATTTATATGCGAGCGTCGACACATTGATGAAGCGGATCGCAATGAGAGGACGAGATTTTGAAAAAATGATTTCAAGAGAATACATGGAGCAGCTGGTAGAAGATTATCATACCTTTATCAACACTTTTGAAAAAGAGCATCCTGATATTCCTGTCATACGTTTCAATGGAGACCAACTAGATTTTGTGAAATACGACCATGATTTAAAGGAAATTCTTTATACCATTGAAGAAAAGCTAACAAAAAGGAGCTTGAAAGGATGAATTTGAGAGAAAAATACGGCATCCCATCGAATGCTGTGATTACTATTGCAGGAACTGTAGGAGTTGGGAAGTCTACTATGACAAAGGCACTGGCCAATACTCTAAATTTCCGCACTTCTTTTGAGAAAGTTGATACGAACCCTTATCTTGATAAATTTTACGATGACTTTAATAAATGGAGTTTCCATTTGCAAATATACTTCCTTGCTGAACGCTTTAAAGAGCAAAAGCGTATTTTTGAATACGGCGGTGGATTTATACAAGATCGTTCTATCTATGAGGATACTGGGATATTTGCTAAAATGCATTATGATCAGGGGACAATGGATCCGGTTGACTTTGAGACATACACCAATTTATTTGATGCAATGGTCATGACACCATATTTTCCACATCCTGATTTGCTAATTTACCTTGAGGGACCAATTGATGATATTATCGAAAGAATCGAGTCACGTGGACGCCCAATGGAACAACAAACAGATAAAGAATATTGGTATGAAATGCATCGTCGCTATGAAGATTGGATTGATAATTTCAATGCTTGTCCTGTATTGCGTTTGGATATTAATGATTATGATTTGATGAAAAATCCGCAAACAATTGAAACAATTTTAGAGAGAATCGGCCACTTTATGGAGCAAACCTCTCATTTACGCAGATAATAAAAAACAGCCAGGGAGAGAATTGAACTTCTCCCTGGCTGTTTTATCTATAGCAGTACTAGTTGCCTTAATTTGAATATAAAAAATGAAAGCCACCTAGCCTAAGCTAGATGGCAAAGAAAAAATCGTTACAATCAAAAGCAACGATACAATCTCATTATTATGCGCGTTTAATTTAAAAATAAAATGGAGGAGGAAGAGGGATTCGAACCCCCGCGCGGTTTGACCCGCCTGTCGGTTTTCAAGACCGATCCCTTCAGCCAGACTTGGGTATTCCTCCGAATGTAATATATCTTACTGACAATGAATACTTTAACACGGTATTATTCAAATGTCAACAAATTAATTGTGCCTTTTCGGAAGGAAAACAAGGTTTTGTAAAGGCAGTGTTAATACTTGTATAGGTGGGAATGCAAAATTCTTTTTTAAAGTAGCTTACTATATAGATGAATACAGGAAATATAACCGTCTTAAACATGATTGAGGTTGCTAAAAAGTATAGGAGTGCTTGAGCGTTCAACTTCAGACAAAGAAGAAGAAAGACCATAACAAAGCGTACTTTACTTTATAGTTGATTTTCATCCATAACATTTGTATACTAGTAATTGCCGTGCTAGGTGGGAAGGTAGCGGTGTCCTGTAACTCGCAATCCGCTTTAGCGAGACTGAATTCCTTTTCGAGGTTGTCCGTATGTTTGGTCTGCCTCTTGCACGTAGCGTTGACGATTGGGTCCTGCGCAATGAATCCCCATGAACCATGTCAGGTCCGGAAGGAAGCAGCATTAAGTGGTCTTATTCATGTGCCGCGGGGTAGCCTAATCTGAGCTAACGACAAGAGTAACGCTTATATACGGCTGTCGAAGAAAGGTGCACGGTATTAAATATGCAAACTTCAAACTCACTTATCTTTTGATAAGTGAGTTTTTTCTTTATTCCCTAACACTTATAAAGGTTTCAACAAGGTTCTATGCTATAATAAATCTATTATGAATGATGGCAGAAAGGGGAGGAAATTGATGTCCTACCAAGCCTTTTATCGTGTCTATCGTCCGCAGTCTTTTAAGGAAATGTCAGGACAGTCACATATAAAGCGTACATTGCAAAATGCCCTCCTAGCTGGCAAAACAACGCATGCTTATCTTTTCTCAGGTCCTCGTGGTACAGGGAAAACGAGTACAGCTAAAATATTCGCTAAGACAATCAATTGTGAGCATGCACCAACTGCCGAGCCCTGCAATGAATGCGCGACATGCAAAAGCATTACAAATGGTTCGCACCCAGATGTTATTGAGTTTGATGCCGCTTCTAATTCAAGCGTAGATGAAATAAGAGACATAATCGAAAAAGTTCGTTTTGCACCAGCCAGCGCTCGTTATAAAGTCTATATAATCGATGAAGTGCATATGCTTTCAACCAGTGCCTTTAATGCGTTATTAAAAACATTGGAAGAGCCACCGCCACATGTTGTATTTATATTAGCTACGACTGAACCCCATAAGATACCTGCTACTATAATTTCGAGGTGCCAACGATTTGACTTCAAGCGTCTATCTACGACAGATATATTAGAGCGTATGAAATTAGTATTAGAAGAAATAGACCTTCCTTATGATGAACAAGCATTAAAGGTGATTGCCAAATCGGCTGCCGGTGGAATGCGAGATGCACTCAGTATGCTAGATCAAGTTGTTAGTTTTAGTGCTGAAAAACTCACATTGGAAGACTCCCTTTTTGTTACGGGATCTATTAGCCAGGATATTTTTTATACACTTGCAGAAAATCTAGCTAAAGGTGATGTAGCAAACGTATTAGATGTGCTTGAGCAACTGATGGATGAAGGTAAAGATGCAGTCCGTCTTTCTGAAGACTTAATCACCTTCTTTAGAGACTTATTATTGATTCAGTCTGCTCCTGACCTTTCAGATTTGCTAGAATTAGCTACAACAGATGAGAAATTCCTCACCCTAGCAAATGAATTTACAATGGACACGCTATACAGTTATATTGATGTCCTGTCAAAAACACAACAAGAAATGCGTCTTTCATTGCATGCAAAGGTATACCTTGAAACAGCATTATTAAAAATGTCGCAGATCAATCATAAAAGGCCAAAACAAGCCTATGTGACATCAAGTTCAGAGAATATGGATGTAGAGATGCCACAGCTTGTTGAAATGCAATCAAAAATTGCTGCCTTAGAATCTTTGGTTCAACAACTGCAGGTTGGAGGAAACACCGTTCAGCCACAACCACAAGGAAGTGGGCAGGCGAAGCGCCCACGTGCAAAAGCAAATACTGGTTTTAATGTTCCAGTAGGGAGAATTCAAGAAGTATTAAAAGTGGCGACAAAACAAGATATCCAATCGATTAAAAGTGCCTGGGCAGAATCCCTTAATCGATTACCTAAATCACAATCGGCATTATTGGAAGACGCGGAACCTGTAGCAGCATCAGCCAGTGCTTTTGTGTTAAAATTCAAATATGATATTCACTGCCAAATGGCAGTCGAAAATCAAGAGCTAATTTCACATTTCAGCCAGCACTTAGCGGAGATGACTGGGAACTATTATCAAGTTATCTGTGTCCCAGAAGAGAACTGGCAAAGAATACGTGCTGATTTTATCCAGCATCATAATTCGGATAAAGTGGCAGATAATGAAACCGATAAAGAAACTTCAACTGGCGAACAAAAAGCTGAGGTTGTACAATCAATATTAGAAGATGAACAGCTGTTATCCGAAGACCCTTTAGTGGTGGAAGCGGAAAAGCTGTTCGGCAAAGATTTCATTACTATTGAAGAATAAAAAGCAATTATAGGAGGAATTTATTTATGCGTGGAATGGGTAATATGAATAACATGATGAAACAAATGCAAAAGATGCAAAAGAAAATGATGGAGGCACAGGAAGAGCTTGCTGTACAAACTTTTGAAGGAACTGCTAGTAACGGGTTGGTCAAAGTCGTTATAAATGGTCAAAAGCAAGTACAAGAAGTAGTAATTGATCCAGAAATCGTAGATCCAGAAGATGTAGAACTATTGCAAGATATGATTGTGATTGCAACAAATGCAGCGTTAGCAAAAATTGAAGAAACAACGAATGAAACGATGGGCCAATTTACTAAGGGAATTAACCTTCCTGGATTCTAGGGGGAATGACATTGCATTATCCTGAACCTATATCCAAATTAATAGATAGCTTTATGAAATTGCCAGGCATCGGGCCAAAGACTGCCTCCCGCCTGGCGTTTTTTGTATTAACGATGCAAGAGGATACTGTCTTGAATTTTGCTAAAGCACTTGTAGATGCAAAACGTAACCTAAGTTATTGTTCTGTCTGCGGGAATATTACAGATGTAGACCCTTGCCATATTTGCCAGGACGTACAAAGGGACCGTTCTACTATCTGTGTGGTCCAAGATCCGAAAGATGTAATTGCTATGGAAAAAATGAAGGATTACCATGGGTTATATCATGTGTTGCATGGCGCAATATCACCAATGGATGGTATCGGTCCAGAAGATATAAATGTTCCTTCACTCTTAAAACGCCTGCAAAGCGAAGAGGTAGAAGAATTAATCTTAGCGACAAACCCTACGATTGAAGGGGAAGCGACAGCTATGTATATCTCACGTCTAATTAAGCCTTCAGGAATTCGTACAACCCGCATTGCACATGGCCTTCCAGTTGGAGGAGACCTTGAATATGCGGATGAAGTAACTTTATCCAAAGCATTAGAGGGCAGACGGGAATTATGATTTGAGGTGCGAATAAAATGCTTTTTAAAAAATTTAAGCTTCGAAAAGAATACGATGAGAAATTAGTTAGCTTAATCCGCCAAACAAAAGATGAATGGCAGCATGCACAAAGTATGGAAAACTTAATGGCTGATTATAGCTTGGATATTATAGCTCAACGGAAAATAGCTGAAAGCAAGCATTTTTATCTATTTAAAGAAGCGCGTATCCGCAAGGTTTTAATTAAGTAAGCAAATTCTTTCCTATAACTCTTAACAAACTAGTAAGTGAATAGATTATTTGCTTCATTACTGATGAAAATGAATAGTAAACCTGCAAAATATATAAAAAGATGAATGAATAACAGTATTCCTATCATATATACCTACTAACATTTAAATGAGGTGTGGTGTATATGGCTAAACTAATTATTAGTTTAATAGGAGTGCTGTTTGTTTTTTATTTGCTAGTTAAGAAACCAAAGGGGATACGAAAAATTCTCGAGTTACTATCGAATGTAGTATTTCGCATAACATTATCGTTCTGCCTCTTGTATATGCTTTCTTACGGAGCGGGATATATCGGAATTTGGGTTCCATTGAATTTTGCTTCTATACTTATTGTGGCTATATTAGGTATGCCTGGCGCAATCCTTGTGATTGCACTTACGTTATTAAATCATTTTCTCTTATGATGGTTATTGTAAAGTATAGACACAGAGCAAGGTGCATAATAAGTTAGTCTAAGGTTAATAAAAGGGTTGACATTAACAAAAGTATATTGCTATAATATAAAGGTTGTTATAAGCAACTGCAAAAAACTTATTTATAAGCATCAATAACTTTTGAAAATTTATTTCTGATAAGTTGTTGACATTTAAAAGTTTTTGCGATATACTTATGAAGTCGTCAAAAGGACGGCGCAACATGAACCTTGAAAACTGAACAAGCAAGATGTTAATCATTTAAACTTACTAACAATTGTTAGTTTTAAAGACATCATCGTAAAGATGATGCGCTAGTGAAATTTTGAGCAATCAAACACTTTTATGGA
>NZ_JAVGCV010000010.1:0-45943 GCF_052928305.1 Rummeliibacillus sp. BSL5 | reverse complement strand
CATAAAAGTGTTTGATTGCTCAAAATTTCACTAGCGCATCATCTTTACGATGATGTCTTTAAAACTAACAATTGTTAGTAAGTTTAAATGATTAACATCTTGCTTGTTCAGTTTTCAAGGTTCATTTTTTATCGCTTGTTTTGGCGACTTATTAAGTATACCATAACTTCTTTTTGAAGTCAACAACTTTTTATTCTGTTGTTGTTCTTCATTTGTTCGTCATAAGCGACTTAAATATAATACCAAGTTTACTTAACTAAGTCAACACTTTCAACAAACTTTATCAAAAAGAATTTTCAATCTCAGTTAATCTAAATTTGGCAACCAAATAAGTATATCAACAAAAATCTTTCTCTGCAAGGGAAAATATACAAAAGATAAAAAGCAAATTCCGACATTCTAATAATTCAGCGATTAAGTTGGTTTTGGCCCCCAAACTATATGTTTCTATTTTTATCAATTATCGTGTTCTACTTACTATCATACGAATAACATTTCTCAAGACAAGTTGGCTTAAGTTATTAAATCCATCACCACTAAATTAGAAACTAACATTCATATATATATATAGAAAAAACTGTAGGCAAATCCAAAGTAATGGATTTGCCTACAGTTAGATAAGCATTGTTTCTATTAATCACGATTGCGCATTAATGGGAATAACAATACATCGCGAATAGATTGTGAATTAGTCAAAAGCATAATTAAACGGTCAATTCCAATACCTAAACCACCTGTAGGAGCCATACCGTATTCTAATGCTTCTAAGAAATCTTCATCCATCTCATGCGCTTCATCATTTCCTTGCTCTTTTTCGCGCATTTGACCTTCGAAACGTTCACGTTGATCAATTGGATCATTTAGTTCCGTAAACGCATTGGCATGTTCACGACGGACAATGAACAATTCAAAGCGATCCGTGAAGCGAGGATCTTCAGGGTTTTTCTTAGCTAGTGGCGAAATTTCCACTGGATGTCCATAGACAAATGTTGGTTGTACTAGTGATTCTTCTACTTTTTGTTCAAAGAATTCATTAATAATATGGCCAACTTCCATTGTTTCTTTCACATCGATATGGTGCTCACGTGCTACTGCTAAAGCTTCTTCTTTCGTCATCTCTTTCCAGAAATCAACGCCTGTTGCTTCTTTAACAGCATCTACCATGTGCAGACGTTTCCAGCCTTTAGACAAATCAATTGTGTCTTCACCGTATTGAATTTGTGTTGTACCCATTACTTCACTTGCCACATGGACAAATAAATCTTCTGTAAGGTCCATAATATCATGGAAATCTGCATACGCTTCATATAATTCCAGTAGTGTAAACTCTGGGTTATGGCGAGTTGACACGCCTTCGTTACGGAATACTCGTCCAATTTCATAGACTTTTTCCAAGCCGCCGACAATTAGGCGTTTTAGATACAATTCAATCGCAATACGCATATACATAGTTGCATCCAACGCGTTATGGTGCGTAACAAACGGACGAGCTGCTGCTCCACCTGCGATTGAGTTCAACATAGGTGTTTCTACTTCTAAATAGCCTTTATTATCTAAGAAATTACGGATTGAGCGTATGATCTGACTGCGAGCGATAAATGTCTTTTTGCTATCCTCGTTTGAAATTAAGTCCAAATATCGTTGACGGTAGCGTTGCTCTACATCTTGCAAGCCATGATACTTCTCAGGTAATGGACGCAAAGATTTAGATAGGAATGTGAATTCTAATGCTTTAATTGTTAATTCGCCAACATGAGTAATGAATACAGTCCCTTTAATACCGACAATATCACCAAGGTCCGCATGTTTGAAAATATCATAAGCTTCTTCACCGATTGCATCTTTACGTACATAGATTTGAATTTGCCCGCCAAGATCTTGGATGTTTGCAAATCCAACTTTCCCCTTGCTGCGTTTTGTCATGATACGGCCAGCAATTACCACTTCATGTTCTTTCTCTTCCAATTCTTCTTTTGAGAAATTCGCAAATTGTTCTTTTATTTCATTTGTTAAATGTGTACGTTCAAAACGTCCACCGAACGGATCTAAGCCTTGTTCTTTTATTGCATCCATCTTTTGGCGTCTCACCAATAGCTGGTCATTTAATTCTTCTGCCACAATTTTCACTCCTTATAGTTGTGCCGCTAAATAGCCCATACTAGTTATTGTACACAATTTTTACAACTGATTCACGTCTTTCTGCTCAATTTTCATTTTACGACTATTGCTAAGGTAAGGAAAAAGCCGCCACAATCTTAGTGGCAGCTCTTCTCGTAATTAACCAATTTGAATAGAAGACGCATCATTTTCGCTTTCTTCTGTTTCTAAGACTAGTTCATTTAAAATAGCGCGCAGCTCTTCAGCTGTCTCAGCTTGATTGATTTGATTGCGTGTTTTTCCGTTGCCACGCAATCCTTTTAAATACCATGAAGCATGTTTACGCATTTCGCGGACTGCAATATTTTCGCCTTTCAGCACGAGCAAACGCTCAAAATGTAATAAACATACTTCTATTTTTTCACGTATTGGCGGTTCCGGCATGAGCCTTCCCGTTTTCAAATATTCTACTGTCCGATAGATCATCCATGGGTTCCCAAGTGCTGCTCGACCAATCATCACGCCATCAGCGCCTGTATGATCTAATAGGCGTTTAGCATCTTCAGGTGTTTCAACATCACCGTTTCCGATAAACGGAATAGATATATTTTCTTTCACCTCTTTTAAAATGTCCCAATTTGCATGCCCCTCATACATTTGCAAACGTGTACGTCCATGCATTGCAATTGCCGCTGCACCCGCACGTTCTGCGGCCTGAGCATTTTTCACTGCATACACGTGGTCTTCATCCCAACCGATACGCATTTTACAGCTGACTGGTTTATCGACTGCATCCACAACAGCGGAAACCATTTCGTAAATTTTATCCGGATCAAGGAGCCATTTAGCCCCTGCCTCACATTTAATAATTTTATTGACGGGGCACCCCATATTGATATCTATAATATCCGCATTCGTATATTTGTCCACATACTGAGCTGCTTCTACTAACGTTTCTTTATCGCCTCCAAAGATTTGGAGGGAAAGCGGATTTTCCCGTTCATCTATATAAAGCATGTCTAAGGTTTTTCTGTTCCTTTGGACAATCCCTTTATCTGAAATCATCTCAGCGTATACTAAACCTGCACCAAACTCTTTTACAGTTAGACGGAATGCAGAATTGCAGACGCCAGCCATTGGTGCAAGTACAACGCGATTATCCATGACAATATCGCCTATTTGAAAAGGTTTTTCTTGTGTAGCCAATGTTTTTCCTCCCTTTTAGGATTTAGTAATTATCGCTTCATCATCCCAATGCGGAAGATATGCTTATATTCATAACACTTTGTATTAAAAATCAAGAGAACTCCGATTCTTCCATTGTCTTACACCACTCTGCCCTATATTTTGGAGCGTTTTCTGATACGACTCTCGCGTACGAGGGGAGTAAAGATTTGGTGTCACTTCAAGCAATGGAACAAGAACAAACGCTCTTTCGTGCATTCTTTCATGGGGCACAATCAGTTTCTCTGTTTCAATATTGTCATGATTATAGAGCAAAATGTCAAGGTCTATTGTACGCGGCCCCCATCTAATCAAACGTTCTCTCTTTAATTCTTGTTCAATTTCCTGGCAAACCTCAAGCATTTGTAAAGCTGACAGTGTTGTATGTACATGCACCACCATATTCAAAAATAGATCTTGGTCTGTATAACCTACCGGGTCTGTTTCGTAAATAGAAGAGGTATTCACTACATCTACCTCAGGATTACTTTGAAGCATTTGTACCGCCTGTTTGAGCGTTTCTGCTTTATCCCCCATATTTGAACCTAAAGAAATATATACATCATTCATTGAAAGCACCTCTTGTAATCTCAACTGCTACTTCCTTATAGTGGCCTTTAATCGGAGGGTCAGGTTTGATCACTTCAACACGTATGCCTTTGACTTCCACTTTATAAGTCTCAAGAATAACATTAGCAATTTCTTCAGCTACTGCTTCAATCAGTTTGTAAGGTTTACCCTCTACGATTTTTTCACATAGCGTATATACATCCGCATAACTAACGGTATTATCTAACTTGTCAGTTTGGCCAGCGTTCTTCAAATCAGTAGCCAGGGCTACAGTAACGCGAAACCTTTGACCTAACACAGTTTCTTCCTTTAAAACTCCATGATAACCGTAAAACTCCATATCTCTTATATGAATATAATCCATCTCATTCACTCCTTATCCTCTATATCGACTTAATGAACAGGTAGACCTTAAAACTTTACACTGACCGTTGAGCTTCATTAAATTAATTCACATCTAGTGAAGCTGTAGTAACTCGCATTAAACGCATTTTTATCTTAGTGCATCCAGCATTTTCATCATGCGAGCAATTGGCAACACATCATGAACCCGTACCATATGACATCCTTTATCGACACCGTAACAACAAGTAGCAGCTGTACCTTCCATACGTTCATCTACCGGAAGATTGAGTACATTTCCGATCATTCTTTTCCGTGAAGTTGCTAGTAATACAGGGTAGCCCATATCCACAAGGTTTGACAGATTCTTCATCATTTCAATATTTTGTTCATGCGTCTTCGCAAAGCCAATGCCTGGATCTAGCCAAATAAAACGATCATCCACACCGGCTTGACGAGCGATTTCAATACTTCTTTCTAAATCACTCTTTACACTGCCCCAGAAATCTTCACCATAATTTTCATCCTGCCGATTATGCATTAAAATAATGGGCACTTTGTATTCAGCGGCTACTTTAGAAATCTCTGAGTCATATGTAGCTCCCCATATATCATTAATAATATGTGCGCCCGCTTCTACCGCAGCTCTTGCTACCTCTGATTTGAATGTGTCGACAGAAATTAATACATCTAGTTCCTTACGAATAGCACGTATGACAGGTAGGATACGCGCCATTTCTTCTTTTACCGTAACGGCAGTATGGCCCGGTCTTGTAGATTCTCCACCTATATCTATAATCTTCGCTCCATCTGCTACCATTCTTTTAGCATGTTCCAATGCGCTATCTACTGCATCAAATCTTCCTCCATCAGAGAAAGAATCTGGTGTTACATTTAAAATGCCCATAACAATCGTTTCTTTACCAAAATCAAGTGTATGGCCATGAATGACTAACGGTTGGTTATTCATTAACTTCATGTGCTTGCGCTCCTTTGTCTATTCCTACAATCAGTATATCAATACCTTGTACATCAGGAAAAGGGGGCGAACCGGCTGCATGGCAGAAAAAAAGAATGCACTATCCATAAAGGACAGGCATTCTCTTGAATATGAATTAATCATCATAGTGATATAAAGGTGTACTTAAATAACGTTCACCATTATCAGGAAGTAATGCAAGAACATTCTTTCCTTTGCCTAGGCGTTTAGCTGTTTCAATCGCTGCATACATCGCTGCACCTGCAGAAATACCACCTAAGACTCCTTCTTCTTTCGCTACTTTACGCGCTGTTTCAAAGGCATCTTCATTTTCAACTGGTAATATAGAGGTATAGATTTCTGTATCTAAGACTTCAGGTACGAATCCTGCCCCAATTCCTTGAATTTTGTGAGGGCCCGGTTTATTGCCTGATAGAACTGCTGAGTCTTTTGGTTCCACTGCAATCAATTCAATATTAGGGTATTTTTCTTTCAGCACTTCGCCAGTTCCTGTAATCGTACCACCAGTTCCTACACCAGAGATAAACGCATCTAAGTTAAGTCCTTCAAATGCTTCTATAATCTCCGGTCCTGTTGTCCGGCGATGTATTTCAGCATTAGCAGGGTTTTCAAATTGCTGTGGTACAAACCAGCCGTTCTCTTTAGCTAATTCATCCACTTTAGCAATAGCGCCTTTCATTCCATCAGCACCTGGTGTTAAAACAAGCTCTGCACCGTAGGCACGCAATAAATTGCGTCTTTCCATACTCATCGTATCTGGCATGACAAGAATTGCTTTGTATCCTTTTGCAGCTGCAACCATTGCAAGACCGATACCTGTATTCCCACTTGTCGGTTCAATAATCGTACTACCAGGCTTTAACTTGCCTTCTTTCTCAGCTGCCTCAATCATTGCAACAGCAATACGGTCTTTTACACTGCTACCTGGGTTGAAGTATTCGAGTTTTACATAAACATTCCCGTCGTTTGGACCAGTTATATTATCTAACTTGACGATCGGTGTATTGCCTACTAAATCCACTACTGAATTTACAATTTTACTCATTATCTCCACTCCTAAACCCTAGTATTTTTGTTGGTTTTATTATCTTTATTTTATGCTTTTGCAATTAGGTTTGTCAATCATTTCCGTCCCTAGTTATTAGCAGCTACATTTATCGCATTAAGATTTTTGAGCACGAATTTCGTCAATAAAACCTTCTAAATCTTCTTTTGAGTAGTGATATTTTTCTTCACAGAAATGGCATTGAGCTTCTGCCATACCATCTTCATCGATCATATCTTGAATTTCTTTTTCGCCAAGGCTCAATATAGCAGCGCCGAAACGTTCTTTTGAGCAAGTACATTTAAATTGAACAGGCATTGTATCTAAGAATTCAACGTTATCTTTTCCAAGCACTTCTTCTAACACTTGTTCAGGAGAGTAACCTTTTTGAATCATTTTTGAAACAGGTTCAATTTTTGATAGTTGGTTTTCAATGTCAGTAATTGTTTCATCATCTGTACCAGGCATTACTTGAATGATAAATCCACCAGCAGCCAAAATGCTATCATCCGTATTGACAAGTACACCAAGACCTACAGAAGAAGGAACTTGCTCTGATTTTACAAAGTAATAGGTAAAATCTTCAGCAATTTCACCTGAAACGATTGGCACCTGACCAGTAAAGTGTTCACGTAATCCAAGATCTTTTACAACTGTAAGCGTTCCTTCTGTACCAACTGCTCGTCGTACATCCAATTTGCCTACTTCATTTAAATCAAATTCAACATGAGCGTGTGTAGGATAGCCGCGCACTTCACCTTTAGCATTGGCTACCACAACCATTGGTCCAATCGGCCCGTTACCTTCCACCTTAACCGTGATTGTATCCTCACCTTTTAGCATAGCACCCATCATAACAGCAGCTGTCATTGTACGCCCTAATGCAGCAGAAGTAGTTGGCCATGTATCATGGCGTCGTTGTGCTTCTCCTACTGTTTCTGTTGTACTTACAGCAAACGCACGTACACTCCCATTAAATCCAAGCCCTCTTACTAAATAATCAGCCATTTTTATTCCTCTTTTCTTCTTGATTTCTTTTATAAATTAAATGTAATCCTTTTAATGTTAAAAGGGGATCTACAACATCAATAACCCGCGATTCTTTTGCAATCAGTTCTGCTAGGCCGCCTGTTGCAACGGCTAAAGCTCCTTCGCTACCTTCTTGCCTCATACGATTTACTATTCCCTCAACTTGTCCTATATACCCGTAGACAATGCCTGCTTGCATGGAGGAAACCGTATTTTTCCCGATAACACTTTGAGGGCGGGCCAATTCAACGCGAGGAAGTTTCGAAGCCTTGGTAAATAAGGCTTCCATTGCGATTGAAATACCAGGCGCAATAGCTCCGCCTAGATAACGACCTTTTTCATCAATATAACAATACGTAGTGGCAGTACCAAAATCTACAACAATAAGCGGAGCTCCATATTCATGGATGGCAGCTACTGCATTAACAATGCGGTCAGCACCGATCTCCCTAGGATTTTCGCTATGGATATTCAACCCTGTTTTAACGCCAGGTCCCACCACGAGGGGTTCTACAGCAAAATATCTTTTACACATTAATTCTAAGGTAAACATAATCGGTGGCACTACTGAGGAAATTATAATACCATGTATGTCGGATAGAGATAAAGATTTGTGCATAAACAGCATTTTTATTTGCATGGCATACTCATCTTCCGTTTTGTGCACATCTGTTTTTAAACGCCAATGATGTTGCAGTTTATCTTCTTTATACACACCTATCGAAATATTGGTATTCCCTACATCCATCACTAATATCAAAAGTATTCCCCTCATTTCTATCCCATCACTAAAAGCATATCTCCTTAGTATAGGAAAAAGCTGACCACCTTCTAGCAAGGGATCAGCTTTTCACTTTACAGTATGGCTTACTGTCTAGATATTATCGTTGCGGCTTGTATGATTATCGTTTTTTGGAAGATCAGAAACAGTAGGGTCTCCACTGCCTGAAGGATTCACTTTTGTTTCTGTTACGATATCAGCATCCGTTGATTCTTTGCTTTCCACAACCGCTTCGTGATGTGTTTTTCTTTCGTATGAACGTTCAGGAAGCTTACCGTATTTTTCTAAGTGCTCAATTTGTTCAGCATCCAATGTTTCTACTTCAAGTAAAGTAGTAGCAATCAGATTTAGAAGGTCACGGCGTTCTGTCAAGATTCGTTTTGTTCGTTCATATTGTTCTTTAACCATAAATTGCATCTCTTGGTCAATTTCATATGCAATCTTATCTGAGTAGTTTTGTTCAGAATTGATATCACGACCTAAGAAGACGTTGCCTCCCTGGCTTGAACCAAATTGCAATTGGCCAAGTTTATCGCTCATACCATATTCAGTAACCATAGAACGTACAATGCTTGTTACACGCTGGAAGTCATTATGTGCGCCAGTAGATACTTCGCCAAAGACGATATCCTCTGCTACACGTCCACCAAGTAAACCGGCAACTTTATCAAGTAGCTCTGGTTTTGTCATGAAATAACGGTCTTCTTTTGGTAGCATTACTGCATATCCGCCTGCTTGACCGCGTGGCACGATCGTAACCTTGTGGACTTTTTCTGCTTCATCCAATGTTAAACCAACAACAACGTGGCCGGCTTCATGGAATGCAACAATATTGCGCTCTTTCTCAGAAATGACACGGCTTGTTTTCGCAACACCAGCAATAACGCGGTCTGTTGCTTCATCAATATCGCCCATATCAATTTTTTTCTTATTTTCGCGTGCAGCCACTAATGCAGCTTCGTTCAATAAGTTTTCTAAATCAGCGCCCGAGAAACCTGGTGTACGCTGTGCGATAGCTTTCAAGTCAACTGACTCATCTAAAGGTTTTTTACGAGCATGTACTTTAAGTACAGCTTCACGGCCTTTGACGTCTGGACGACCGACAGTGATCTGTCTGTCAAAACGACCCGGACGTAAGAGTGCAGGGTCTAAAATGTCTGGGCGGTTTGTAGCGGCGATAATGATAATACCTTCATTTGCACCAAAACCATCCATTTCAACAAGCAATTGGTTAAGCGTTTGTTCACGTTCATCATGACCGCCGCCTAATCCAGCACCACGTTGACGACCAACTGCGTCGATTTCATCAATAAAGATAATACATGGAGCATTTTTCTTAGCGTTTTCAAATAAATCACGTACTCGAGAAGCACCAACACCGACGAACATTTCGACGAAATCAGAACCACTGATTGAGAAGAATGGTACGCCTGCTTCCCCTGCTACAGCTCGAGCTAATAATGTTTTACCGGTACCAGGAGGGCCCACTAATAAGATCCCTTTAGGTATACGTGCGCCAATTTCAGCAAATTTAGTATGGTCTTTAAGGAAATCTACAACCTCTACTAATTCTTGTTTTTCTTCGTCCGCACCGGCTACATCGGTAAAGCGAACTTTTTTCTTCTGGTCATCATAAAGTTTTGCTTTGCTTTTACCAAAGCTCATCATGCGATTGCCGCCGCCTTGAGCTTGGTTCAACAAGAAGAAGAACAGAATAAAGATGACTACAAATGGAATAATTCCGGTAAAGAACTGTATCCATCCATTTGATTCTGGTGCGCCTAAGAAGTTAATTTTAGAACTCGTTTTAGCTTCTTTACGAATTTCATTCATTAACTCTTGGTCATCACGCGGGATATTTGTTACGAATGATTCGCCTTTTTTATATCCCTCGATTTTCCCTTTGACGACATAAACTAACTGATCCGGTTGTATAGTAGCCTCAGTTACCTTGCCGTTCTCTAATGCTGTAATGAACTCGTGATACTGAATTTCCTTTGTAGGTTGGTTCGCATTATTAAACGTACCAAAAATCCCAATGATCACGAGGAAAATTAATAAATAAAATATGGTGTATCGAAATATTCGATTCATCCCCAGCCTCCTCACAAGATAAACAGAAAAACTATAGTAAATCTTAACATATGAACTTTTGGTTAGTACAATGAAAAGCCTTTTATCTAGCACGTTTCCCGGAAAATTTGTTTACAGCGAGAAAACGTCTTAGTTTGAATATACAGCAGGCTTCAATACACCAATATATGGAAGATTACGATACTTTTCTGCATAGTCTAAACCATAGCCGACTACAAATGCATCCGGCACTTCAAAACCAACATAATCCGCTTTTAAATCTACCTTGCGTCCAGATGGTTTATCCAATAATGTTACGATTTTTATTGATTTTGCTTTGCGGTACTTAAACAAATCAACCAAATAGCTTAAAGTTAATCCACTATCAATAATATCTTCTACTATGATGATGTCGCGGCCTTCCACACTTGTATTTAAGTCTTTCACAATCTTTACTTCACCAGAAGAAACAGTTGCGTTTCCGTAGCTTGTAACATCCATGAAATCTAGTTCAACATAAGAATCCATTCGTTTGATTAAATCTGCCATGAACGGCATAGCACCCTTTAATACGCAGATCATTAATGGAAAATCATCTTGGTACTCAGCAGCTAACGATTCGCCAAGTTCTTTAATTTTGTGCTGTAGCTCTTCCTCTGAAATTAATACGTTTTCAATGTCTTTCTCAAGCATCTTGTGTTTCCTCCTTGGTAGTAAATCAACATGGTAAAGCGAAAATTTCAACCGGCGAGAGTATTCTTCATTTCCCTTTAGTTCTATGATAGAACTCTCTTGTCGATGATGAATAGGGCATCATCTTCTGCCCGCTTGCTAGTAGAAAGATAGTTGCTCATGCGAAGCCCAGGAACTGCAATCACCAAATTATCATCAGATGTAACAATTGGCCAATTCTCCCTTAACGCCGCAGGAATCTTTTCATCTATAAAAAGGCGAGATACTCGTTTTTTTATATTTGTTCCTAGCAAATCGATACGGTCGCCATCCATTCTGCCACGAATATGTAATGGTAGTGCAAAATCTGAAGTATTTACAAAGTAGCATTTTGCGAAGGATGTGGTGTTCGTAGGAACAGCATGGTCTGCTTTCCCTATATACATACGCAAATCATTCGGCAAATCAATCCATTGGCCAAATGGCAATGTTCTAGCAATTAGTGCAGGTGACTCCTTATGTGCTTTTACAAGCGACAACTGGTCGTACTCCCGTATTGCTAGGGCTCCTTTTGGTAAATTAATTGTTGCATTTCCATCTGTTGATTGTGTCAGTTTTAATATAGCATTGCTAAGTGTGTAGCTTTGTTCAATGTTTGGATTTTCGTAAAGATATTTTAATAGTAGTAGAATGATTCTTCTTTGTAAAGCAAGGGGTTGATTATGGAATGCTTTGATATTAATTTTCCATAAATCACGCTGTTTTTCAACTAATAGCTCTTGTAACGCTTGTTCTGCATAGCTTTGTAACAATTGTTCATCCTCTTGCACTTTTTCTGTGTAATGCATAATAGCTTCTGCAATGTTTTCATTTTCAGCTCTTAGGAGTGGTACAACATGATGCCTGATGCGATTGCGTGTATAAGAATCCTTCTTGTTGCTAGAATCCTCCCTGTAGCCTTGATGATTTCTTTGTAGATAATCTACTATTTCTTCCCTTGTCACAGAAAGAAACGGACGAATCAATTCGCCGTTTGCAAAAGGGCGACACCGTTTAATTCCTTGCATGCCGCCTTCTAATAAACCTCTGGTTAGTGCCATAATGACACTTTCTATTTGATCATCTGCATGATGGGCTACAACAAGCTTTGTGCTTTCTGTTTCCTGCATGACTTCTTTAAAGTAGGCATAGCGTTCTCTTCTGCACACCGCTTGCATATTGCCACTTTCTTTTTCTAGTATAGCGGGAATTGGGATATCGGCAGCATAGACCGGTATCCCTTTATCCTGGCAGAAGCTTTCTACAAATCTGCGGTCTTCTTCCGATTCGCTTCCTCTCAACATATGGTTGACATGGACAGCTGCAACGGAAACACCCAGTCTCTCTTTTTCTTGATAGAGAAAATGCAGTAAAGCCATTGAATCTGCTCCAGCAGAACAAGCTACAAGCAATCGATCTTCCTTATGACATAACCCATATTGCTGAATATACTCTTTTACTTTCGTTTCGAACGGCGCCATTTTCTCACCTCACTGTTAGTTTACCACTCTTTTGTGTGAAGTTTCTTGGAAAGTTGGCTTAAATAATGACCAATCAACTGTTTTATGCTGAATCTCAACGCAAACAATTGTACAATCATCGACTGGTTTGTCATTATTCCGGAATGACCTCATAATTTCTGGACATATTTCATTAATTGGCAAGCTTCTATGTTGCAGAAGACAATTGCGAAGCATTTTTTCTTGTTTTTCCCATGGCATATCTTCAAAGAAAAGTCCGTCTGTACACATAAAGATAATATCCCCTGCTTTAAGTGTCCTTTGCTCTGCTTCTACTGAGTAGGATGTATAGATGCCAAATGGTTCGCTGGCACTTTCAAGTCGTGTTACCTCTCTCCCCCTTACCAAGTAAGTTGCCATGCTGCCTGCTTTCCAAGACCACAACTTGCCATGCTGTAAGTCAATTAAAGCAAAGTCCATTGTGGCATACATTTCCTCCTGTTTAAGTGACATCACATAGTGAAGTGTATGCATAGCCGTTTCGGGAGACATTTGATGATGCAAGCATTCCCGCATTAAGCGAATGAGCTTCCTGCTTTCTTTATGGGATTGCTTGTTATGCCCCATTCCATCTGACAGCATAATCGCTGTAAGACCCGGATTTAGCGAGAATACTGCGTGTGAGTCACCAGAGTACATCGTATTGTCTCTAGATGTAGATAAGACATCATACGAAAGATCAAAACGAATAGCTGATTGAAAGGTGATTTGCAAATGCGCATAGGGTTTGGTCTTTTTAATCGTTTGGTTAATTTCAAATGGCTCCTTAAAAACATCCTGTAAGGCAGGTAAAATAAGTCGTTCAGCTACCATTTGGTCTGTTTCCCATTGAGCCTTTTTGAATGGGATACAGCAAACTACTTTCCTATTACCCGGTTCATTTGCCAAGATATCAATTTGGAAGAAATCAATTCCTATTTCTTTAAAGCGAGACACTAGCAAATCTTCATGCTGTTGGAAAGAGACGGCGTCATTCGTCATATCTTTCATCACATGGTCAATATGCAGCGACATATCTCTTAGTTGTAAGGCAATCATTTTCTTTCCATGATGAAATTGTCCGCTTAACTGCTGCTTTGATACGTATTCTGCTAAAGCATTCAATAGGGATGGGGAGCGTACACATTTGTAGCGCAATTTATCTTCTGATTGCTTTTTTGCTCCGTGATCATTAATGGTGTCTGCCTTGAGCCACTGCTCCATTATCGAGCGCATTTCCTCTTTTTTCCCCCAGCACCGTTCAAATTGATAGCATGTTTCACACGGGGACAGTGGTCTTGCCTCTATTTCTTCTTCTTGCTGCTCCACTATGCTAAAACGATCATTCACAAGTTCTTTCATAAATGTCACAAAGTCATTAAAATTGGTCAGTTTCATAGTTACCTTTTCTGTAAGCCAACGCTGTCTTTCTAACAGGGTATCCTCATGATTCGGATATAATTGTTGCTGCCAATATGAGAGCCAGCTTTTTGGTATAGTTAAAAACAATAATGCAGCGATACCCAGCGCAATCCAATATGTTTGATCAATCGGCAATGTTGCATCGTAGAGCATAAAAAATGCCGTCGCAATGCCACTGCCTATGATGATACCGAATTTACCCACCTTCTTACATATACCTGCACAAAGCCCAGTCAATGCATACACTGCAATCATTCCACTAAAGGATAAATGAGACAAGCTGATAATCGTACCCATTAATACAGCGATTGCGGTTGATAATGTCACGCCCCCTACATAGGCAGCACCTAGTATGACTAGCTGCAGAGCAATGTAAGTAGGTGACAGGATATTCAATACAATATTATTTGTAGATGTCAACATTATAGCGAGGGCTACCAGAGCAGCGCCAATCCGCTCCAATGTCCAGGAAGCATTCCATAGTGCAGGCATCGGTAATAAACACTGCATTAAAAATAAAGTCATAAAGATTGATAATATACTCTCATATCCCACATATAATAAAATCATGGAAGGTGGCTCACCGTGATAAGAAATCATTTGCCAAGTCACTTGCATAAGCAAAACGGAAATTCCTACAACGAAAGCAATTGGCACTTTGCGTATGAACGTCTTTAGTAATAGTACAAAGATGGTTAGTTCGCCTATGTGAATCAATGACTCGCCAACGCCCAATGTCACACTACCAAGCATTCCTCCGAAAAGGGCCCACATAAAGTAATCTCGATGATTGGCATATACAACAGCCATAATAGGCAAGAAAAAGGGAACAATCGCCTCAAATAGGACTGCTTTGGATAAGAAAAAAGCAGAAAAGCAAAGTGCTAACCCAAAAAGCACCGGATAAGCCTGCTTCAGGCCGATCGAAACTTTAGGTATGGATAGTTTATTTGATTGGATAAATTCTTTTCTCATCGTGACATACCTCCAATATTCTTATATATATTTCTGCCAGTATACATGGATATGACTGTAAATTTTGTCTGTTTGTGTTCAATATTTAAAAAATCGTTCGACGGCAAATCACATAGTTTATAAAAATAAAACAAAAAGCGCTTGACATAGTGAAAACAATTCTTGTATTATGTATTATGTTGCTAACACGGCGGCCTAGCTCAGCTGGCTAGAGCGTACGGTTCATACCCGTAAGGTCGGGGGTTCGATCCCCTCGGCCGCCATCATAAAAAAAGAAGCCTTCCAATTGGAAGGCTTCTTTTTTGTATTTCGAAAGAATTATAGATAAAAAGCGGCCGCCTCTGGATGAATATCTCAGGGCGACCGTAAGAACGGACAGTAAGACATCAACATCAGTAGAAGGTCTCCCTATACTGAGTGAAGTTTCACTTTCGTTTATTAGTAAATTGATTAATACACTTTTTCTACGATTAAAATAGCCAGCAAGTTACCCTCTTCTTGCACCTCGGCCACCACGTTTTGAATCTTGTGCACGCTTCAAAGTTGAAAGACGATCTTCACTGTCTTTAAGGAAGCGAGCCATCTTTTGCTCAAAGTTTTCCTTAGGTTGGCGATGTTCACCACGGTCATTTGAACGGTGGTTGTTGTTACGTGGGCGATGAGGACGTTCTGGTCGTTCTGGTCGCTCAGGTTGAGGTTTTGCCTTGCGAATGGATAGACCAATCTTACCGTCTGCTTCTACATTCATTACTTTTACTTCGACCAGTTCTCCAACTTTCAAATGGTCATTAATGTCTTTAACATAGTTGTCAGCAACCTCACTAATATGAACAAGACCTGTTGAGCCATTTGGCAGCTCTACGAATGCTCCGAAATTTGTGATTCCTGTTACTTTACCTTGTACCTTGCTGCCTACTTCAATTGACATAAAAAAAATGCTCCTCCTTAAAATGTAAGCGACTTATTAGTCTTATATTCAAATATGTGTTCTTTGATTCTTATCTTTATTATAGCCAACAAAAAAAGAGTGTCAATAAGACTACTCTTTTGAATCTGTTTTTTTCTTATCCTTTTCAGACGATTTAGGTGTTGAAAAAATAATTTCTCCGTCTTCCGATAAGAATAAATCCTTCCTTGCAAGTTTTGCGATGTAATCATCATCATTCAATTTAGCAATTTGAATTTTTAGATCTTCCTGCTTCTCTTTTTGCTTTGCAAGCGTCTTCTGCAGCTCCGTTTTGTGTTGTTCTTTCACTGCGAGAGTGTGCTTTTGTTTCGCCAACATAAAGAAAAGGGAACCAGCCATAAGAACAAATAGAAGTGTCATAACCCCAAGACGACGATATAAGCCAATCTTGCGTTTTTGATGTGTGCTGTTTTTTTGCATCTCTGCTCTTGCATAGTCTGTTGGCATTTGTGTAGTTTTTTTGTACATTTGCTTCGATGGTTTTTGCATATAAGCGGGTGTTAACCCTAACCTCCTTTACTTGGTGATTTCTAACTTCCCCATAAGAGGGTATAATTCCTTCAAGCAAGGAACTATACCCTTTCATTTAGCATTAATGCCATTATATCTAATTTTACCCTATTTTTTAAGAGTAAAATTTTTAATTTTTTCGACAACAAATCGTAACGGAAATAGAATAATCATAACAATTTTAACAATTATCCTAATGATTTGTCGGACTATGCCTATAATGATGCGAATAATAAACCAAATCGGATGGATGACAAGTCTGACAAACAGTCTTCCACAGAATCGAACTAAGCTTTGCAAAAATAATTGGTACAGACAAAAGCCCAGCAATTGTGAAAGAAAATCTACAAAATGCCATTCTCCATCTCGAACAACCATTAATAGTAGGAATGTTCCAATCCCTAAAAGAATCCATGCTGTTAATTCAAATAGGATATAGCCTTTTCGCAAGAGCGATTTGGGTGCGGCATAAAAGCTGAAAGATCGTACCAAATCAATAATTGCGGCCCCTATAACGCCACTAGCTATGAGTGCTGCTATACTAAGGAACTGTTGTGAAACGGTCATCCAAATAATTTATGCAAAATGCCTTTTGATATGCCGCTATCCTCTTCATCATATTGCAGTGTCTTCACAGACCCTTCTAAAGTCAGAAGCCCTTTATCTACATCTAAATGGACAATTCTTAAATCTTCTCCTCGAATTTGCAAATGTCCTTGAGAGGTGAGTACTAAAAACTCCTCTTGGTCAAAGCGTTCAATCGATTTTACAGATGTCACATCCATTCGCTTGCGATTTCGAACCGTTAGCAAGTGGTCTCCTGTTGGAATAGTATAAGTCGCGTTTTCTTGTTGGAATGTCATCATTTTTCCCCTCCTTAGCCTGTCTACTAATCTATATGTTAGGAGAAAGAGGAATATGAGGGGAAAGTGAAAATTCTCTACAGTTTAAAAAGGGGAGCATGGTTCCGGTCTAAGTAAATACCTATTGTCGGTAGAAAAGGAATATGGGGCTAGAAAATGGGGAGTTGTTTACTGATTTAATTTTGAAAAGAAGTGGAAACATTAAACTTCCTAAGGACATGCATCGTGCTATGCCTCAGCAGTCTACGTTATTTCCACTTCGACTATATTTTGATTTCTTGTTAGTTGCTACTCTTCGTCATCAATAAATTCTGGCTCAATTTTCTCTACTTTTTCTTCTTTCAAAATGGTAAACATATTTGCAGCCTCTTCTTTGCGGACGATATCTTTTAGTTCCTCCACGCGAACAGTCACGATTTTTTGGCCGAGACGAATCGCTAATTCATCGCCTACTTTTACGGGGCTGCTTGCTTTTACCACTTTTCCATTAATGGTAATACGTCCTTGGTCTGCTACTTCTTTTGCTAATGTACGGCGTTTGATCAGCCGAGAGTTTTTCAAAAATTTATCTAATCTCATATCTATGACTCCTTACTTTGTAATTGTTTTGCTTCTTCCCAAAACTCATCTAATTCCTCAAGTGTGTACTTTTTAAAATCCTTTCGTCCAGCCATTACCTTTTGTTCTACATATCCAAACCTTTTTGCAAATTTTGCGTTTGCATGGATCATCGCTTCTTCTGCTGGGATCTTATAGACGCGTGCTAAATTGACAAGCGTAGAAAGCACATCGCCGAACTCATCGAGCCTTGTTTCATCTGTACCGTCTTTTATTTCCTCTTGGAATTCTTCCCACTCTTCTTTTGCCTTCGCCCATGCTCCCTCAACGTCTGGCCATTCAAAGCCTACCTTAGCGGCAATTTTTTGATAGTTATATGCAGTTTGCAGTGAAGAGGTTGCACGATACCCTTCTTTTAAAAGTGGTTCTGTTTTCGTAGGCTGATGCTCTTCCTTCTTGATTTCTTCCCAGTTCTTCACTACGTCTTCCGCATTATCTACTTTCACTTCGCCAAAAACATGCGGATGGCGGCGGATCATTTTAGAAGCAATCCCCTGAAGAACGTCCTCTAGATTCCAGAAGCCATCATCCTCTGCGATTTGCGCTTGCAAGAAGACCTGTAACAATACATCGCCAAGCTCCTCAATCATATGGTCTTCGTCTTGTTCCTCGACTGCTTGAAGGAACTCATGCACTTCCTCCAGCATATACTTTTTAAGGCTCTCGTGTGTTTGTGCCCGGTCCCATGGACATCCTTCAGGGCTTCTAAGCACTCCAATAATATCGCGGAATGTAGACCACTCTCTTAAACCGTCTTCTCTCTTTTTAATAGGTGGCACATAAACAGTTGTTAAATTATTTACTTCAACACCATGATCGAGTTCAAATAATGGAACAGTGCGCAACTTTTCATCCTTCGATCCAGCAGCTGTCACAATGGTCACTAGATATTCAGCCGGATATTTCTCCATTAAAGTTAGCTTTACCTCTGATGCACTGAATTGGTCATACACTTGTGCAATCAGTAGGTGCTTGTACATATTGGTCTCATGTATTGAAAATGTACTGCCATCAACTAATTCAAAGCCATCAATTGGATCAATTCGCAATGCGCCAAACACAGCATCCAAGAAGCTCTGACCACCTTCTATTTTGAGACTTACTTTTCCTTCTTTCTCTGCTTCGATCAGCAGCTGCACTGTCATTTCTGCAACTAGTGGATGGCCAGGCACAGCATATATAACCTCGTCCTTCCCTGCTGCTTGAAGCAGTGAATCAGCAATCTCTTGATAGACGGGCAAAAAGTCATCATGTTTTTCATACACAGCATCAAAGCTTTCGAATGTTAGTCCCTCTTTAGCCAATTCTGTTAGTACAGGGTGATCATTTGTTCGAACATATACCTTTTTAGCTGCTTTGAGTGCTTTATAGACACCCATTGGCAATTGTTCGAAATCTCCCGCTCCTAAGCCTATTATAGTCAGTTGATGCATACACATTCTCTCCTTTAATCTTGTGCTTCTTTCTTACTTGTAAATACTGCATGTTATGTGAATTCAGTTTTCATTATATCGAGTTGGTAGCAGGCTAACAAATCATTGTCGAACCTTTTCTTCTGTATCTTTCCCCATTCTTCCCAACCGGAGTTGGTAGGCGGCCATGTATTTTCCTAGAGGCAATAGGAACCATTCTCGAACTGCTAATGTACGCATTTTTGCTAACGTAGTCAGAAAGATGAAAGCGCCAATCGATGATTTTATAATCGTTAGACATAAAGCCATCGTTCTTCCATCAGAGAAGTTTCTAGCATAAGGTTCTAAAAAGACGGAGAATAATACAAGGACAAACGCCATAAGAAGGGTGGCCACCGTCATGCCTTTGTAGAAACTCCATGGAGCCAATTTTATAGTTTGTAACCTTTTTAGATAAGCAACCAGTACGATGGCTGACATCATTAAGCCCATATTCCCTGCAATAGCCGCCCCTGCTATACCGAATGTTTGTACAAATAAAGAGTTACATAAACATTTCACCAAAATACCCATCAATAAAATAAACGATGGTATTTTTAATTTACCTAACCCTTGTAGTATCCCTGTGATGGTCAATATGAGTGAAAGCCATATAATTTGAATGATAAAAATCGATAAGACATTCGATAAATCGGCTGTTTCAAATAATGTTTTATTTATATTTGGCATCACTAGAATTAATCCGACAGCAGCCGCTACACCAAATAAAAGAGAGGCACGATAGGTGATTTTGATGTAGCGTTTAGCATGCTCCCTGTTTTTTTTGTTATGGGCAATCAACGGCACAATAGCGAGTGAAAGTGAGGAAGCAATCACCAACCCTACCTGTACGAGCGGTTGACTCCGATCATAAATCCCCTTAGTTTCCATCGCTTGTAAAGAAGGTAAGCCCATTTTTTGTAACGCACTGAAAATAGTAAATGAATCAACTAGTTGAAACAGCAGTAGCATCAAACTGCTCAAGCTGACACTGAAGCTGAAAAGCAAAAGCTTTTTGGTCATTGCCCATTTATTCAATGATTGAATAGGAATACTCTTTAAGCCTTCATGAGAGAAAAAGGATTTCCTTCCAAACCAAACTAACAGAAAAACTCCTGCCAGTTCACCGGCTACAGTCCCCCCCATTGCCACTTCGCCAGCTGCATATAGCGAATGTGTCATAGCAACAACTTGCCAAGTACCTACAATAATGATCGCTACTCTTACAGCCTGCTCTATCATTTGCGCATAGGCAACCGGCTGCATGTTCCCAATTGATTGAAAGAATCCTTTGTATATTGAAAGAAATGGAATACAAAATACAACAAATGAAGCTACTTTTATTAATCCGGCTAGCTCTTGATCTCCCATCATCTTTGCAAAAAAAGGAGCGCCAAAAAATAGTACTATAAATAAAATGGCAGATATCACAGCTAAAACGCTAAATAAAAATCGCAATATTGCATTGCGCTCACTCGTATGTTTATTGGCATCTTCATCTGCCAGTATTTTTGAAATAGCTACAGCTAGTCCGCTTGAAGTCCATGTGACAAATATAGCAGCAAAAGGATAGACCTGCTGGTAAATATAAAAGCCTCGGTCTCCTACTAGGTTTTGAAAAGGAATGCGGTACACCATACTCAGTACTTTCACAAAAAGAGAGGCCACCGTTAGCATTGCCACGCCCTTTAAATATACCTTCATACCCCACTTTTCAGGCATATATTTCTCACTCATTTCTAAAACAAACTCTTTTTACTACCAAAGTATAGCATATGTGTAAATTGAGTAAGGAGATACACTTCTGACCGCCTTACAAAAAAACAGACTGCTTATATAAGCAGTCTGTTACCGTTTTCTATCCTTCCATTTGCTTCGCTAGGAAGTGTGCCGCTGTTTCTGCGACCTTTTGTTCCGTATCACCAATAAAGTGCATTTTAGATAAAATATAGACTGCGCCAATGGCATCTCCTGCTACAACAATCGGTGCAATACAATATGATTTGATCTGTTCTATTTGTCCAGGGACAATTTCAATCGAACTCTCATGCTTCTCTACAATCAAATTCCTTTGTAGAATACGTTCTTCTGCAAAAGGAGAAATGGCACGATGCAAATAATCCTTTTTTGAAACACCTGCAGCAGCAATTACCTGATCTCTATCGCTAACCAAAGCGCTCGTACCTAATGTTTCAAATAATGTATCTACATAAGAAAGTGCAAAATCACCTAGCTCATTAATAGGTGAATATTTTTTAAGTATAATTTCGCCTTCACGATCAGTAAAAATTTCTAAAGGATCTCCCTCCCGGATACGCAAAGTCCTTCTTATTTCTTTTGGAATGACTACGCGCCCTAAATCATCGATCCGTCGTACAATGCCTGTTGCCTTCATTCGAATGCCTCACTTTCGACAAGATTTCATAAATAGTCTTGTCGGTAGTTTGGCCTTATAAAGGGAAATTTATACATAACAATTATTAGTTCTATGCCTCCGTCTTTTCACGGAGTGCTGTTGGCAATAATTTCAGCAAAGCTTCTAATATGTCAAACGTTGATTTTGCTTCTGCTTTCTTTTCGTCTATCGTTAAAAGTAATTTTTGGCCTTCCAATTGGAAGCCTACTGCCCGACCAAATACCATTGATTCGGCTACAACTTTGCCTCCATCTAGTTTGGCAGTGCCTTCTTCCGAGATTTCAATCGTGATGATTTTATTTTTCGTTTTGATTGATTCTACTCCTGCTTGTTTTGCCCATACCTTCATACGGCCAATACGCAGCAAGCGTTCCGTTTCAACTGGGAAATCTCCGAATCGGTCTTGCAGCTCATCAATAATCTCAGAGTAGTCTTCTTCTTCATCCATACTCTTAATGCGTTTATACATTTGTATTTTTTGATAGCCATCAGGAATATAAGTATCTGGAATATATGCATCAAATGGAATAATGATTTCAATATCCTTTTCTTCTTCCTTTTTCACGCCTGTTTGCCGCTCCGTAATCGCTTCTTCTAACATTTGTGAATACAAATCAAATCCAACTGAATCAATAAAGCCATGCTGTTGTGCACCAAGCAAGTTTCCTGCTCCGCGGATAGATAAATCGCGCATCGCAATTTTAAAACCGGAACCAAGCTCTGTAAATTCTTTTACTGCCTGTAGCCTTTGTTCTGCTACTTCGGTTAAGACTTTATCACGTTGATACATGAAATAGGCATACGCCACACGGCTAGACCTGCCGACACGCCCTCTTAATTGATACAGCTGCGACAGCCCCATACGATCAGCGTCATTAATAATCAGTGTGTTAACATTAGGAATGTCAATACCTGTCTCAATGATGGTGGTCGTGACTAATACATCGTATTCACCTTCAAGGAATTTTAAAATGACGTTTTCTAAATCTCTTTCAGTCATTCTGCCATGGGCAGAGCCGACCCTTGCATCAGGCACAAGCATTTGAATCTCTTCAACCTTTTTCGCAATATCTTCTACACGGTTGTGCAGATAGAATACTTGCCCATCACGTGCTAATTCGCGTTCAATCGCTTCTCTCACAAGTGCACCGTTATGTTCCATTACATACGTTTGAACAGGGAAGCGGTCAGCTGGTGGTGTCTCGATTACAGATAAATCACGTACTCCGACCATCGACATGTGCAATGTGCGGGGAATCGGTGTTGCCGTTAATGTTAATACATCTACTTTTGTTTGTAATTTTTTAATTTTCTCTTTATGTGTTACACCGAATCGTTGTTCTTCATCGACAACTAATAAACCTAAATCCTTATACACGACATCTTTTGATAAAAGGCGGTGTGTGCCTACTACGATATCTACCGTACCAGCTTTCAGTCCGCTTATAGTTTCATTTTGTTGCTTGCGAGAACGAAAACGGTTCAGTACGCCGATTGTAACAGGATAATCTTGGAATCTCTCTAGTAACGTTTCATAATGCTGCTGAGCCAAAATAGTAGTTGGGACCAAAAAGGCTACTTGCTTGCCGTCTAGTACAGCTTTAAATGCAGCCCGTATGGCCACTTCTGTTTTGCCATAACCTACATCTCCGCATACTAAGCGGTCCATTGGCCTTTCTTTTTCCATATCTATTTTCACTTCTTGAATCGTCCGTAGTTGATCCTCTGTTTCCTCGTACTGGAATGCTTCTTCAAATGCCCGTTGCTCATCTCCATCTGGAGAGAAGGCAAATCCTTTTTCTGCTTCACGCTTAGCATAAAGCTTGATCAGATCATCAGCGATATCTTGGACAGCTCTCGATACTTTTGTTTTCGTTTTGCCCCACTCTGTACCTCCAAGCTTATGGAGTTTCACTTCTTTATCTTCCGAACCAATATACTTTTGAATCAAATCAATTTGATCGACAGGCACATACAATTTATCGTCTGCACGATAACGGATATGGAGATAATCCTTATGTTTCCCCCCCACATCTAGCGTATCAATTCCTACATATTTGCCGATCCCATGATGCACATGGACCACGTAATCGCCAGACTTGATTTCTGTATAACTTTTAATCCGCTCTGCATTGGACATTTTTTGAGCGCGGTTTCTTTTCTTTTTAGGCTTTTGTTTAAACAGCTCTTCTTCTGTCACTACTGCCACACGTTGCATCGGTAGTTCAAAACCTGCGGAAAAATTACCTGTAATCGCAAAAATGCCTTCTGCCTCAGGCGTTCCAATTTGTATATGAATATCGTAATCTTCTAAAGTGGTCTGGATAGTTGGTAGACGACTTCCATCTTCAGCCATAAACAGTACTGTAAATTTTTCACGCTGCCAACGCTCAATTTCCCCTTTTAACAGCGGCATTTGACCATGAAAATGCTGCATCGGCTTGCAAGAAAGGCTAGTGATATCTCGGAAACGTACGCCAGAGAAATTTCTGGCAAACAATGAAAAGTAAAGTATTGGCAATTGAATCATAGCCGAGACCTCTTTCATTGAATAAGAAGGCTTCACTGCATGCACCATTTTTCCTTCTTCTATAAGGGAAATGAACCACTCTTTCTCTTCTTTTTCCCAAGCTTCCATTACTTCTTGGATTCTTCCGTACTCGTCATATACAACAAGCCCATCTTTCGCAAAATAGTCGCCCAAGAATGCAGGTTTTTCATATAACAGAGATCCGTAACGATTAGCAAACTCCGGCAGCTCACCTTGCTGAAGCAATTCTATATCCAATTGAACATTTTGATATAATTGTTCTTGTATCTCTTTTTTCTTTACCTTTTTTAAGCTCTCACTTAATGCACTTTCCAGCCTTTGCGCGAATTGCTGCCTTTGATTCTTTGTCACAACAAATTCTGTCGCAGGTAAGAGATGTATATTCTTTAGTTTATTAATAGAACGTTGGTCATCTGCTGAGAATGTGCGAATAGAATCAACTTCTGTATCAAATAACTCGATGCGAACAGGATTTTCAGAATAAGGAGGATAAATATCTAAAATACCACCTCGCAGTGCAAATTCACCAGGAGAGGTGACCATTTGGCTTCTTGAATACCCCATTGTCACTAATTGGTTCAACCATTCTTCTACGTCGATTTCTTCACCAAGCTTGGCAGTTAAATTTAAATTCATCCATACTTCTTTCGGAGCCATTATTTTACGCATACCAGCTATAGGAATAACATATACTCCTTTTTGTTGATGAATCATATGATCCAATGTTTCAATACGTGCTGCTCTGAGCTCTGGACTGGATGTGGCCATATCAGCGGCAATAAATTCGTCAGCTGGATAGTAATGGACCATGTCCTCTCCTATCAGTTTAGCCAAATCATCATACATTTTTTGCGCTTGCAACAAGTTTGGCGAAATTATGTAAAGCGGCTTTTGCAGAGTATAAAATATTGTATCTAAAAATGCGGGACGCGCGCTGCCAGACAAACCCGTTACCAGCTCTGCTCCCTGTCCCTTCTTTATTTCATCTAATAATTTTTGTACTTGCGGATCGCTAGTCAATAGATGACGCAAAATTTCCATACAAATCTCCCTTCTCTTTCGGACTTTATTTATAGAACATACAGAAAAAGGCCTTGGACGCAAAAAGCGCCAAAGCGTTTCACTGTAACCAATTTTTTAATGCATGATAATTTGGGAATTTCTTTAGCGAATCTTCACAGTGTTCACATATACTATCTACGGTCGTATCGCCATTTTGCTCATGACGGATAAATTCTTGGGCATCTTTTTCATTGAGTTGATGCAGTTTGCGAATACTATCATCAGAATCAAATGGCAATACACCAATCTCCGTACTGCAATGACGACATTTGTAACGAATAGCCATAAGCATGCCTCCCTTTAGTAAAAGTATAGACAGCTTTCAGTTTTTTATGCTTGAAGAATTAGTTGAACTTATTCATGACTTCAACAAAAGGCTTCGTCAACCAATAATCACAAGCTTCTGCGGCATTTTTAAATGCATCTTCCATAGTCGGCAAATCTTCTTTTTGATAGTGGCTTAGAACATAATTGACTACCTTCATTCCTACAGGTGGACGATCAATTCCTATACGAATACGATTAAAATTTTGTGTGCCTAGGTGTTGGATTAACGACTTTATGCCGTTATGGCCACCTGCGCTACCCTTTTGACGCAAACGCAATTTTCCCTTTTCTAAATCTAAATCATCATAGATGACCACAATGTCTTCCAGCTCAATATCAAAATAATCCATTAAAGGACGCACCGCTTCACCAGAAAGGTTCATGTAAGTAAGTGGCTTCACCACCATTACTTTTCCTTCTGGAAGATGTGCAGTTCCATAAATTGCATTAAATTTTTGTTGATTTAATGATATACCCCATTTTTCCGCTAATAAATCAATCGTATCAAAACCAACGTTATGGAGCGTATGTTCATATTCTTTGCCTGGGTTACCTAGGCCAATCACAAGTTTCATTTTTGCATCTTCCTTTACTACTAATCCCAGTTATTTTATCACATAAACATTATTTGATGCGGTTCATTCACTTTAATCCAATATAACAGAAACAGGTTATATTAGCATATATAAATACCTTACCAAGTTTAAAAGTACAATAAGCAAGTTGAAAAAACAGTTTTTTTGTCGAACACTATATGGGAAAACAAAAATATATTAATTAATCTTTGTCTCAAAAAAATTTAATTAAAATATAAAAACCTTGGGCCTTCAATTAAGAAAGCACAAGGTTAATAGTATATATTATTCATCAGCTCCATTATCGGCAACAGGCTCTTCTGTTTCTGTGTCTGTTTCTAGCTCTGCCGCTGAGACTGGCGCTGAAATTGTCACAAGTGTCAATTCATTATCATCGACAATCTCAAATTCGACTTGATCACGAATATCATTAATGGTAATTGTATCGCCAATGGCTAACCCTGAAATATCTACTTCGATGCTCTCAGGTATATCAGAAGGTTTCACATTTAATGTCAGCTCACGATTTGGCTGTTGCAAGACACCGCCTTCTTTAACGCCTGTGGATTCTCCAACGACCGTAATCGGAACAGCTACTTCTAATGCATCAGACATGTTGATTGCTAAAAAGTCGATATGGAGATAATCGCCCTTTAAATTATCCTTTTGGATATCATTTAGAACGGCTTGAACATTTTTGTCTTCTACTTCTAATGTAATGACGGCGTTGCGTCCGTCTTCTCTTAATGTTTTTTCGAGTTCTCTTGCACTAACGGCAATGGGTGTTGATTCTACTTGGAAGCCATAAACTACGCCTGGGACATACCCTTCTTTTCTAAGACTTGTAAGATTGGAATGATGTCCGGTTTCACGTGAATTCGCTTGAATGACAGTGCTCATAGATTTTCGTCCCCTTCCTCAAAATAACTAATGCTTTATGTATATACCCTTACAAAAGATAAACGAAACCTATTAAATACAAAAATCCACACCCTAAGCTATAGGATGTGGATGGAAAGACTACGAAACATTAATCAAATAATTTACTTACAGATTTATTCTCATAAATGCGTACGATGGCATCTGCCAACAATGTCGCAACTGATAATTCTTTGATTTTTGGAATTTTCTTTTCTTCTGGCAACTGAATTGAATTGGTTACAACTAATTCTTTGATTACTGAATTTTCGATGCGGTCAATTGCAGGACCTGAAAGAACAGGATGCGTACAACATGCATACACTTCTTTAGCGCCGCTTTTGACAAGTGCTTCCGCACCAATTGTAATTGTGCCTGCTGTATCAATAATGTCGTCGATTAAAATGCAGATTTTTCCTTCTACATTCCCTACAATGTTCATCACTTCTGCTACATTTGGCTTTGGACGGCGTTTATCGATAATGGCAATTGGTGTTTTTAAACGCTCTGCCATTTTACGAGCTCGTGTTACTCCACCGTGATCTGGTGAAACAACAACTACGTCTTCAGGATTAAAGCCTTTTTTCTTGAAGTAATCCGCTAATAGAGGAACACCCATTAAGTGGTCAATTAAAATATCAAAGAAGCCTTGGATTTGTGGTGCGTGCAAATCAAGAACAAGTACGCGTGTTGCGCCTGCTGTTTCTAATAGATTAGCCACTAATTTTGCCGTAATAGGTTCACGTGAACGCGCTTTACGGTCTTGGCGTGCATATCCGTAATAAGGCATTACGACGTTAACTGTGCGAGCAGAAGCACGTTTCAACGCATCAATCATAATCAACAATTCCATTAAGTTTTCGTTTACTGGCGCTGAAGTAGATTGAACGATAAACACATCGTTCCCACGAATGCTTTCCTCAATATTGATTTGGATTTCTCCATCGCTAAAGTGTTTGACTGAACATTTCCCTAACTCTACACCTACTTCTTTTGCGATTGCAGCAGCAAGTGGTTCATTTGAATTTAATGAAAAGATTTTTAAATTTGAGTTAGCATATTGATACGGCATGTTGGCCTCCTGTTAATGTTTTAATTATTTTAATTTGTTAACATAGTTTTCTTTATTCTCTTGTCTTGTACGTCCTATAGCAAGAGCATTTTCTGGTACATTTTTCGTAATGGTTGAACCTGCAGCAACAAATGCATTCTTGCCGATAGTAACCGGTGCGATTAAATTGGCGTTACAGCCAACAAATGCGTTGTCTTCAATAATCGTCTCGTATTTATTTTTGCCATCATAGTTGACTGTAATAGTACCGCATCCAATATTTACATCTGCGCCGATTGTGGAATCGCCTAGATATGTAAGATGCGATGCCTTGCTTCCTTCGCCAAGCGTTGTCTTTTTCAATTCGACAAAGTTGCCGACTTTAGCGCGATCCATAATATGCGTTGCAGGACGAATATGTGCATAAGGGCCAACTGCTACATCATCATCAATCCGACTGTCTTCTATGATAGAATGATCAATCTTTGTACGGTTGCCTATTTGGCTATTTCGGATTTGGCTGTTCAACCCAATAAGACAATTTTCGCCAATAGTAGATGGGCCTTCAATCATCGTTCCTGGTTGAATCACCGTATCACGGCCTATTACAGCTTCAGCACTAATATAAGTATTGTCTGGATTAATGATTGTTACACCATTTTGCATATGTTTCTTATTAATGCGAGATTGCATAATTCTTTCAGCTTGTGCTAATGCTACTCGATCATTAACACCTAGTGTTTCCGAAAATTCTTTAGTCACGTAAGCTTCTACAATTTCTCCGCGACTTTGTAAGATTTCAATCACATCTGGCAAATAATATTCGCCTTGTGCATTGTCATTTTTTACTTCTTTCAAAGCTTCAAAAAGCGCTTTATTATCAAAACAGTATGTGCCTGTATTGATTTCAGTCACTTCTTGTTGTTCTTTTGTTGCGTCTTTTTGCTCAACAATCTGTGCAACCTTGCCATCGCTGCTACGTAAAATACGTCCATAACCTGTAGGGTCTTCAGCTATAGCTGTCAAAATTGTCGCTTTTGCTTTATTTGCTTCATGATGTTCATAGAGAGCTTTCATTGTTTCTGGACGTATAAGTGGTGTATCACCACAAATTACCAGTGTTGTACCATCTAAATCTTGAAGCAAAGATTCTGTTTGTTGAACAGCATGCGCAGTGCCAAGCTGCTCTTTTTGCAGAACATATTCACTACGATCGTTTAATTGTTCTTGCACTTTTTCTGCACCGTGTCCTACCACTGTAACGATACGGCTGGCATCCAACTGTTGAATATTGTCTACCACATGCTCTACCATTGGTTTTCCGCAAACAGGATGAAGAACTTTATATAAATTGGACTTCATACGTGTGCCTTGGCCAGCAGCCAAGATTACGGCATAAATATTGGTCATACTTACAAGTCCTCCAGTCAAACAGATTTTTTCTCTTTTGACTATAAAGCAAACTAAACATATTTTCAAGACATTGCGACTTGACAAATCATTAAGAAACCATTTATTATATAATTCTTTTTCTAAAAAGTTCTTCCTCTTTATCATAACTCTTTTAATTCTATTATGGGAGGTTTTATTTAGAGAAAAATGTGGTAATAGACTATATATGCAGGCTAGATTAATAATCTTTACATAAAAGGAAATTTCAACATAAAAAAGAGCCCATTCAATAAGAATTGGCCCTTGCTTCTTTTGCTATTAAACTTTCTCTTCCTCTAGCACCATAAATTCATCTTCGTGGCTATTGGCATAAGCATGCAATACAGATTCTTGGATCTTAGATCGTGTGCCAGAATTGATTGGATGGGCAATATCTCGGAACTCTCCGTCTGGCGTTCTTTTGCTTGGCATTGCTACAAATAATCCAGCATTCCCATCAATCACACGTATATCATGCACAACGAATTCGTTGTCCAGTGTGATGGAAGCAATGGCGCGCATGCGGCCATCAGTCTCTACACGGCGAAGTCTTACATCAGTTACTTCCATTTTCTCACCACCTCTCATCTTAGTTGTTAGATAGAATCTATTAACATCCTAATTCTATAAGCAGAGAGCTAATCCCTTCTTTATTATAAAAAATTTTTATAAAATTTAAAATATTATTTTAAACAAAATAAAAAGGCCACAAAATTGTGGCCTTTTGTTTTATACTAAAGCAATTACTTCGATTTCAACTTTTGCATCTTTTGGCAATTTTGATACTTCCACTGTTGTGCGAGCTGGCTTATGTGCGCCAAAATGTTCGGCATAGATTTCATTCATTACTGCAAAGTCTTCCATATCAGTTAAAAAGACTGTCGTTTTAATCACTTGGTTTAATGAAGAACCTGCTTCAGCCAAAACTGCTTTGACGTTTTCGAATACTTGATTTGTTTGCTCCGTAATATCTCCGCCAACAAATTCTCCTTCCGCTGTTAACGGAATTTGGCCTGAACTGTAAAAAGTATTGTTGACTACCATTCCTTGGACATATGGTCCAATTGCTGCTGGAGCGTTTTTTGTTGAGATTACTTTCATCTGTCATATCCGCCTTTCGAAAAATAGTTGCCTTCTTCTAATTTGATCGTACGGTCTTTTTCATTTACTTCTTTTAACTTCACTAAAGAGTAATAATTGTCGACTAAACGTTCATCTGTATGTGCGGCCTCTACTAGTACAGCCATTCCTGCTAGTGTGCAATCAAACTCTTCAATCAGGTTTTTCATGCCATTCATCGTGCCGCCGACTTTCATGAAGTCGTCTGTAACAAGCACTCTTTGACCGCTTTTCATACTACGTTTCGATAAAACCATCGTTTCAATGCGGCGTGATGAGCCTGAAACATAGTTAATGCTGACAGTTGAGCCTTCGGTTACTTTGTTATCTCTGCGCACGACTACGACCGGTACGTTTAAGTGTCTTGCAATGGCATGAGCTATCGAAATTCCCTTAGTCGCAACTGTCATAATGACATCTATTTCCTGGATACAAAAAGCTGATGCAAACACTTTCCCTACTCTATTCATTAATTCGGGATTGCCAAGTAAATCCGTCATAAATAAATAGCCGCCTGGCAATAGACGGTCGGAATGGCCTAACTCACTTATTAATTCGTCAATTACCTCTTTGACTACTTTCTCAGACACCTTGGGTATATATTTGACCCCGCCTGCTGCTCCGGGAACTGTCACTAAAACCCCAATCCCTCTTTCTTCAAATGTATCTTTTACAATCGTTAAATCCTCACTAATGGAGGATTTAGCAGATTGATATAACTCTGAAAAAAAAGTAAGGGGGATTAGCTTTTGTGGATGCTCCAATAAATAATGCGTCATATCAACAAGACGCTCACTGCGCTTCCATTTCATAGCACCCTCTCCTTTTACCCGAATGTTTTAATCAAAAAATACCACAATTATGCGTCTTTAAGCAAGTGCATCTCTTTCACCAATTAAACGCACTGCATATACTTCATCGCAAAAGCCTCTCAGGCCGTTGACGATGCGACTCACCCGTGCTTTATTTTGAACTAAGCCAAATACTGTTGGCCCACTGCCACTCATTAATACGGCATCTGCTCCAAATCTATTCATTTGCTCTTTAATAATGGATACCTCGGGATAAAGTTCTAATGTTACACTCTCCAAAACATTACCAACACTGTTGCATAATCGAGAATAATCTTTATCTTCAATAGCTTGTACCATTTGTTGTGTGTCTGGATGTTCGACCTTATTCATATCTAGACCGCCATACACTGCTGCTGTTGAAACGCCAATCGCAGGCTTTGCCAGTATAACCCAACATGCAGGTGGAGTTGCGATATGTTTGATTTTTTCGCCTCTGCCTGTGGCTATAGCGGTCCCACCGTATACACAGAAAGAAACATCTGATCCGATTTCCGCTCCCAATTCTGCCAATTGGTCAATGGATAACCCCAAATTCCAAAGAGTATTCAACCCTTTTAATGTTGCAGCGGCATCACTGCTTCCTCCTGCTAGACCAGCAGCTACTGGAATCTGCTTATCAATAGAAATGGAGACACCATCTTTGACTCCGTATGTATCTTGTAATAGCTTGGCTGCTTGATATGCCAAATTTCGTTGGTCATCCGGCACAAAGGTGCTACTTGAGTGTATGTGGATTTGCCCATCACTCCGTTTTGATAAACCAACGCGATCTGCTAAATCCACAGTCGTCATAATCATTTCAACCTCATGATAGCCGTCTTTCCTTTTGTATAGTACATCCAGCGTTAAATTTATTTTGGCAGGTGCTTTTACATAAAGCATACCTCCGCCTCCTTTCAAATATAAAAGAAGAAGCAATCTCCGTTCTTTGTCTACTTCACACTATTTTACCACAGGTTATGTTTGATGAGCCATTCGCTTGATACCTAGGATATAACAAAAAGCAGCCTTCCTATCATTTAGGAAGAACTGCCTTTTCCAGTGCGTCTATTTGTTAATATACGTGAAAATATTTACTGCTTTTGGCCGTCCGCTAAAGACTCTTTCGCCATTTCAATAGCCCTCTTCACCATATTTCCGGCATCTCGCGCTTTGATTCCGCCCCATCCTTCACGTTGAACCGTATCGTAAAAGCCTAATTCTTTTGCGATTTCTATTTTCAACTGTTCGGACATAATCGACTTTCTCGCCATACGAAATTCCTCCCTTTAACGCCTGGACTTTTAGTATAACCAACAATATAAAAAACACTCTAGAAACATTCTCTGTATGCCAGAGTGTTTCTAGAGTGCTGTACAAAATGCTTTGGTTTATAGTTCTGTTTGCTTATTTAGCTGCAGCAACACCTGTTGCAACCTCATCATCAAATGTTATTTCTACTGCTTCTGTTAAGATATCTGTGTAGCTGTAAGACACACGCTCAATCGCGTTATCGTCTTGATCAAGATCAACTACAAATACTGCGCGATATGTTTCACGTAATATTCCAGCGCGCTCAATCGTTTTCTTGCGACCACCGTTTGCTTTTAATTGCAAACGTCTACCCAAATGACAATCTAACGACTTTTTAATGTCGGCTAAAGTTTTTGGCATTTTCGCTTACACCTCACTAATAACCATTATACAAAATGTCTGAAATATTGTCAACATAAAATTTATATTTTATCAATCTGATAAAACGTTGTCAATAAATTTTTTATAAAAAAATATTTTTTATCATTATATCAATATAGTGGTTATTTTTGGAAGTGAGGTAATAAGGCATCAGCTAATCTTCCAAACTCAACAATAGAAAGGGTTTCACCGCGACGCGTTGGATCTATATTCACCTCTGCAAGCGCAGATAAAATTTGTTCCTTCTTCGCTTTTCCGTTCTCCAACTGTGATTGCAGATTGTTTAGTATTGTTTTGCGACGCTGAGCAAACGAACTCCGCGTTACCTCAAAAAAGAACGCTTCATTAATCACCTCTACCGGCGGTTTTTCACGACGGAGAAGGCGTAAAACCGCCGAATCGACATTTGGCTGAGGCATAAATACTGTTTTCGGAACAGTCATCACTACTTCAGCTTGCATATAATACTGCACCGCAATAGACAGAGAGCCATATGCTTTAGTCCCTGGAACCGCTGATATCCTGTCAGCCACTTCTTTTTGCATCATAACCACCATACCGCGAATCGGCAATTTATCCATTAATAATTTTAATAGGATTGGGGTTGTAACGTAATAAGGGAGGTTTGCAACCACCATTATATCATTATAATTTTCACATTCCTCTGCTAGTATGTTGGATACATCCGCTTTTAAAATATCGGAATGAATAATTTTCACATTATCATAAGGACTCAACGTATCAGCAAGTACAGGCAGTAAACGTTGGTCTATTTCAAAAGAAATAACTTTACCCGCAGAGCGCGCCAAATGCTCTGTGAGTGCTCCGATTCCCGGTCCTATCTCAATGGCAGCACTTTCCTTTGTCAACTCTGCATGGCTTACAATATTACGTAAGATATTAGGGTCAATTAAGAAATTTTGTCCTAGGCTCTTCTTAAATGAAAAGCCATATTTTTTTAGTATTTCTTGAGTGCGCAGTGGTGTAGCTATATCTTTATTCATTTTTTTCCTCCTGATTCAGTTGTCGAATGGCTTCACCGAATTGTTGTTCTGTAATTTGGAACATTGTCAGCCTTTTGATCAATTGTTTGCTGTTTGTTGAACCTACGTTTAACAACTCTCCTAATCGTTCACGCCGTTTTTTAGCATCAGGATGAGAGAGCAAGTGAGCTGCTAGTAAATCGTCTATTGTAATCGTGCTTATAAATTTTTCAGATTGCTGTGGCGAATAAACCTTGGATAGTGCCATGCGTATATCTTCGTCCTTTGCGTGCTCAATCCCCAAGCTTTTTCCGTTTTTAGCTTTTGTTTTTTCCTTGGGCAAGAATGCATGTTTTACACCAGGAACTCGTTCCTCAATAATGGCACGGATACGCCTGCCAGGATAGTCTGGGTCAGTGAACACGATGACACCTCTTACATGTTGGGCGTGTTGTATATTGCGCAGTGTCTCATCTGAGATAGCTGATCCATTTGTTTCAATTGTATCGGCATTTACTGCTCTTTTAATCGCTGTTGTATCATCTTTTCCTTCAACTACAATAATTTCCTTAATGTCCACGGATTATAAGTCCTCTTTTCTTCGAAGTTCCTTTGTTTATTTTATTGGTTATTGTATAGTTTGTACAGTTTCTATGGGATCTTTGGTTATAAGCATATACAAAGCTATCCATGAAGATTCAATTAGATACGAAAAAGCTCCCTTATCATCAATCGATAAGGAAGCTCTCACTTAGGAAATCTTAACTTTACTTTTGAATAGTGACTTTAACAGTACGTCGTCCCCAGCTATATGCTTTTTTCTTCGATGGCATAAAGACGTCAATTTTGCGGCCTTTAATGGCCCCCCCGGTATCGCCAGCAACCGCTAGACCATATCCGTTCACATACACCATAGAACGCAATGGAATCACTTTAGGGTCGACTGCAATCACCTTTTTATATGGATTTTTGCGCAAATTGATCCCTGTAGCTGTTTTACCTGAGCATCCTTTGCAATAAGCTGTATAGGCTGTAGAAGAAACATACATTGATTTGTTAGACACAGGTTTTGATACTTTCTTAATACCAATACGTAAATATTGTTTTGCTACATAGCCTGTATGGTTCTTGTAGCTAACTTTATACCAGTTTCCTTTGCGACCTTTGTATGTTACATTATGGCCTTTAGGTATCAATGTTTTTACTTTGTATTTTGTACCTGGTCCCTTACGCAAGTTCAAACGGTCTGTCGTATGATATTTGCGGGCTGAGCTGACCATTGTAATTTTTTTATGGGAGTTTTCCACTACATCGATGGCCTTTTCTACTCGAACTTCCGATTGTGCTGCATCATTTGCGGGTTGCTTTAAAAAGCCAGCGACAGTAGTCGAAGTGTCTCCTCTATCCATTGCATTTTCATTGCTTTGTACCTGTTGGTTCTGCTGTATATTAAAGCTATTTTCTGCAAAAATAGAGCTCGTCAATACAGGTGATGCCATAATAGCTAAGACTGTCACGCCAAATATTCTTTTTAAGTTCTTTGTTATAGACAACTTTTCTTTCATCATGAAAAAACGCCTCCTTTTTGCTTTTTGAAAAATACTAATTGCTAATTTAACTTCCAGTAACTAGTATTATTCCTAACTAATGAAAACTATTCATATTTTTTGTGTGGGAGACGTTTGTTCAGTCTTTTAATTTGAAATGTTATAGAAACGAAGTGCATTTTGCGTTGTAGCTTCGGCTACTTCTTCCACTGCTATGTTTTTTAGTCTTGCAATTTCTTCCGCAACTAAAGGTACATAGGAAGGTTCATTTCTTTTACCGCGATGAGGATGCGGAGCAAGAAATGGCGCATCTGTTTCCACCATCAAATAGTCTAGGGGAATAGCCTCAGCAACTTCTTTTGGTTTTTTGGCATTTTTAAATGTCACTGGTCCGCCCAAACCGATCATAAAATTCATCTCAATACAGATTTTAGCTGTTTCTACACTACCGCTGAAACAATGCATAACACCGCCTACTTCTGAAGCATCTTCCTCTTGTAAAATGCGGATACAGTCATTTGTTGCTTCACGATTGTGAATGACAATCGGCAGTTTTACCCGTTTCGCAAGTTGAATTTGTTTTCTAAGTAAGTCTTGCTGTATTTCTTTTGGCGATTTGTCCCAGTGATAATCTAATCCTGTTTCGCCAATAGCTACAACTTTCGGGTGGGCAGCTAAACGCTCAATCCAATTTAAATCTTCTTCTGTGCAATCAATTGCATCTACCGGATGCCAGCCGATTACTGCATAAAGAAAGTCGTATATTTCCACCAGTTCCATTGCACGTGTGATCGTCGGCTGGTCAAAACCTACTACTACCATTTTCTTTACATTATTGGCTAACGCACGGTCAATAACTTGTTGAAGATCTTCTTCGTATTGTTCAGAATTTAAATGGACGTGTGTATCGATAAACATTTTCATTCTCCTCACATGAATTTCATTGTAACCAATTAAATTATTTCACGCTTCACAGTCAAATTACATTTATATTACAAACATTTCATCTGTTTCTATACTTTTTACTCATAAAGATAACTGTCGAAACATAAAATATATTCGCTTAATAGGTCTAAAAAACTAAAAAAACCTTTTTACAAATTTCTCTAATATGACGCTTATTTGAAAAGAAAAGCCTGCTTTATAGGCAGGCTTTTTTCTTTTCTATTTTACTTGGGCGCCGTTTTCAAGCTTTTCATCAACTGTTGCCAGTGTTAAAATACCATCTTTGCTGCCAGCTAAAATCATCCCTTGAGATAATTCGCCACGAAGTTTTACAGGTTTTAAATTGGCTACCACAATTACTTTGCGTCCAATTAATTCCTCTGATTTGTAATATTGCGCAATACCTGACACAACTTGACGTTTTTCATAGCCTAAATCCAGTTGAAGCTTTAATAATTTATCTGCTTTAGGCACCTTGTCGCAAGCTGTAACCGTAGCCACGCGCAAATCGACTTTCATGAAATCATCAATCGTTATTTCAGGAAATTCCTCTTTTGGTTCTTCCTCTTTTTTCGGCTCTTCTGTTTTAACAGAAACGCGCATTTGATCGCGGATATACGTAATTTCTTCTTCTGGATCTAGACGTGGGAAAATTGGAACACCTTTATCGATCACTTTCGTTTTCGCTGGAATGCCATTTTCATCATCTAATGTTTCCCAAGCAAGTAAATCCTCGCTTAAACCAAGCTGGTGCATGATTTCTTTCGGAGCTTGGGTCATGAATGGCTGAACCATAATAGCGATCTTGCGTAGGTTTTCAGCTAAATTATACATAACTGTTCCAAGCTTGCCTTGAAGCTCTTCATCCTTGGCAAGTACCCATGGCTGTGTTTCATCAATATATTTATTCGTACGAGAAACAAGTGCCCAAATGTCACTTAACACTTGGCTAAATTGCATTTTTTCAATATTTTCTTCGTAACGTGCCTTTGTTTCTTTTGCCTGGATCTTTAATGCTTCATCGAACTCTGTTGGAATAAGTCCTTCAGTTGGGATGACGCCATCGAAATATTTATTCATCATCGAAATCGTACGGTTTAACAGGTTTCCTAAGTCATTTGCAAGGTCGAAGTTTACTCTTTCGACAAATGCTTCAGGCGAGAATACACCATCTTGTCCAAATGGCAGCTCACGGAGTAAGAAGTAGCGAGTAGCATCTAATCCATAGCGCTCTATTAGCATCTCGGGGTATACGACATTACCTTTAGACTTGGACATCTTACCATCCTTCATCATAATAAAGCCATGAGCGAATACTTTTTTAGGAAGTGGCAAATCTAATGCCATTAGGAAGATCGGCCAATAAATTGTATGGAAGCGCACAATATCCTTTCCTACTACATGTACATCTGCAGGCCAATATTTTTTAAACTCGGCATCATTGTCTGTATCGTACCCTAATGTTGTAATATAGTTCGTTAATGCATCTACCCATACATAGATGACATGTTTTGGATCGCCAGGAACCCGTATTCCCCAATCAAATGAAGTACGAGATACAGAAAGATCCTCAAGACCTGGCTTGATAAAGTTGTTAATCATTTCATTTTTTCGTGATTCAGGCTCAATGAAAGTAGGATTCTCTTCGTAGTATGCCAAAAGACGATCAGCATATTTTTTCATGTTAAAGAAGTAGGATTCTTCTTTTACCTTATGGACTGGTCTACCGCAATCCGGGCATTTGCCATTATCCAGCTGTGTTTCTGTAAAAAACGATTCACAAGGCGTACAATACCAACCTTCATATTCTCCTTTATAAATGTCGCCATTATCCAAAAACTTTTTAAAGATTTTTTCTACGACCTTTGTATGACGATCTTCGGTTGTTTGGATGAAGTCATCATATGAAATATCCATTAGCTTCCAAAGTTTTTTAGCTGCTTGAGCGATTTCATCTACATATACTTGCGGATTTTTATTCGCCTCTTCTGCTTTTTCTTGAATCTTCTGGCCATGTTCATCCATACCAGTTTGAAACTTAACATCAAAACCGCGCAAACGTTTATAACGAGCCATTGTATCAGCAGCTACCGTTGTATAGGCAGTACCAATATGAAACTTGCCGCTTGGATAATAAATCGGGGTTGTGATATAGAATGTTTTCTTTTCATTTGTCACGAAAACTTCCTCCAGTGCTTTACAGTATACTTCCTATTCTATAGGAGACGGAAAAACCTTTCAATTAAAGATTACTTCTTCAGTTTTTGTCAAATCGTGTCGAATAACATCGTATTACAGTGTTTCTTGAAAAAATAAGATAAATAGCGTATATAAATACAAATATTGTTCAAAATAAAAACATCCAATAAGATAAATCTCCTTAAAGAACGGTAATTTCTTGAAAATTGTTGAAAAAATAACTTGAAAAATAATTGACGTATATGGTATTAGTTGGTATACTAATGCTTAGTCAAGGAATATTATGTCGAATTTTGACGAAAAACAATAATATATAGCTTATATAGGAGGAACACTAATTATGAAATCTACAGGTATTGTACGTAAAGTTGATGAACTTGGACGCGTGGTTATTCCCATCGAGCTTCGCCGTACTCTTGGTATCGCTGAAAAAGATGCACTAGAAATTTACGTGGATGACGATAAAATCATCTTAAAAAAATATATGCCTAATATGACTTGTGCTGTAACTGGCGAAGTATCAGATGATAACTTCCGCCTAGCTGGAGGCAATCTAATCCTTAGCCCTGAAGGCGCACAAATTCTTATTAAAGAAATCCAATCTAAATTAAATAAATAAGGCTTAGCATATCATCGAGAGGTGCTTTAGCTACCGTTTGTTATTTTTAAAACAATTTTTGAGAGCCGTCATGAATCTTGTTTAATATATTAGTGAAAAGGCCCACGTGGAATGCTACTCATCCACATGGGCCTTTTCATTTTTTCTTATTGTTTTTTATTCGACATGGTATGCTTGATAAACCTCTCGCTTACTTAGCTTCCGTATTTTTGCTACTTCTTTAATTGCTTCTTTTGACGACATACCTTGTTCTTCGATTAAAAGGTTGACATGTTCTTCTATTGTCAGCTGTGTCCACCAGTTATCTTCTTCATTTTCCTCTGCTTCTTTGCTTCCTTCTACTACTAAGCAGAATTCTCCTCGGATTTCATTAGCCATTGCCCATTCAACCGCTTCTTCTAAAGTACCACGCAAAAATTCTTCAAATTTCTTTGTCAATTCACGTGCCATGACGATTTTTCGATCGCCTAATATGGCTTGCATGTCTTTAAGAGTGTCTTTTAAGCGGTGAGGTGCTTCATAAAAAAGAATGGTTTCCTGACGTTTTTTTAAGTTCTCTAAAGATTCTTTTCGTTCCTTTTTATTTCGACTTAAAAAGCCGTAAAAGAAGAATGGCTGAGGAGTAAGGCCAGATGCGATTAAAGCTGTAAGTGCAGCATTTGCGCCTGGTATAGGGATGACTGCAAATCCTTCATCAATTGCCTTAGCTGCAATATCTGCTCCAGGGTCAGAAATACAAGGCAGACCAGCATCGCTAACTAATGCAACCTTTTTTCCCTCTCGTAAATAGTGTAGGATTTTTTCTCCTCCCTGTTCCAGATTATGCTCATGATAGCTGGTTAAGGGTGTGTCGATTTCAAAATAGTTGCAAATTTTTCTAGAATTCCGTGTATCCTCTGCTGCAATAATATCTGCTTCTTTTAAAATACGGATGGCACGCATTGTTATGTCTTCTAAATTTCCTATAGGTGTCGCTACTAAGTACAAGCAACTCTGCTGTTCATGCATTGAACTCTTTTGTGATTTCACTTTTTTCACTCCATGCTGCAATATAGTCGATCTTTTGCTTTTTAGATAATTGTTTGAAACGGTATTCTGCACTCATGGCCTCTTGCTTTGTATGGAATGCTTCAGCGTAAATACAGTGTACAGGCAATCTCGGTTTCGTATATTTTGCACCTTTACCAGCATTGTGTGCAGCCAAACGCTTCTCTAAATTATTAGTATAGCCAGTATAATAACTGCCATCGCTGCATTCTACCACATACATCATATGTTTATTCGTTGTCGCCATATAGCATCTCTCTTACTTCTGGTGTATAAGCACCATCCTCACCATACACATAAAGAGGGGGCAATATTTTTAGATCAGCCTTGCCATCTTTTATGCCTTCAATTAGGAGTGTATTAGCTTCCTTACCTTCTTTCGGATAGACAAAGCGTATCCGTTTTGGCTCTAATCGATTGTTTCGCATTGCGGTCACAATATCTAAAAGGCGACCAGGCCTATGTACAAACGCTGCCTTCCCACCCTGCTTTAAGAGTTTGCTTGCTGAATAAATCATTTCGTCCAACTTCAAGTGAATTTCATGTCGAGCAATTGCAACATGCTCTTTAAGGTTCTTTTCACTTGCCTCATGTGCAGGAAAGTAAGGAGGATTACATGTCACCACATCATATTTTTCTACTCCTAGTTGGGGTGAAATGGTACGTACATCTCCTTGTATGATGGTTATTTGTTCTTCTAATTTGTTATAGCGTACACTTCTTTCAGCCATATCATACAACCGACTTTGTAATTCTACACCGGTGATATGCCCTTTTGTACGCGCACTTAAAAAGAGAGGAATTACACCATTGCCTGTACATAAATCCACCAGTTTTCCTTTTTGAAAAGGAACGTTAACAAATTTCGATAACAACACAGCATCCAGTGAAAATGAAAATACAGATGGACTTTGGATTATGCGCAAATCCTCTGCCAATAAATAGTCCATTCTTTCATCTTCCTTTAACCAGTCTTCCATTAAAAATCCTCCACATAGCAAAAGACTGACCACCACGATCTTTTATGTGGAATCAGCCTTTTTATTATTATTGTTTATTTAAGAATGACAAACAGAATAAACAGTCTTCACCTTTTCGTGAACTGCCAAAATGAACATGGCAAACATGAAATCCTTCATGGTAGAGACGGGCTAAATTATCGTAGCCCTCCCCTATATCCATCGCATTTTGTTTCTCTTGAATGGCTTCTTTTTCGTTCTCTTTCTGATGGACAGAAAGGACTTCTTCTAAGCGAGAACGCAGATGGCTGTTCTCCATCTGTAATGTTTGATGCTCTTCCATCATGAGTGCAACAAATTTCTTCAATGCCTCAAATTGTTTTTGCATCGATTCAAGCTGTTGTTCGAACTCCATAACAGTATCTAAAAAATTACGGTCCTTCACTCAAGCCACCTCGTTATTATCTATTGAACTGAACTTTCGTATTGAAGAATTTCGTCCAATGTGTATTCTAATATTCGCTGCTCCTCATATAACTCCACTTGAAGTATTCTTTCTAAAATATTTAGGCCGCTGACTTTTCCTCTGCCATCCGGCGTTCTAATTGTTTCACCAATGTCTGGCATATGTGCCCGCGCCTCTTCATACTCGTCGTTTTCATATTTTAAACAGCACATTAAGCGACCGCATAGACCTGAAATCTTAGAAGGATTGAGCGAGAGATTTTGATCTTTTGCCATTTTTATGGACACAGGTTCAAAATCTCCTAAGAAGGTAGAACAGCAAAGCATTCTGCCGCATGGTCCTATTCCACCTAACATTTTCGCTTCATCCCGAACACCTATCTGCCTGAGCTCGATACGTGTACGGAAAATAGCTGCAAGATCTTTAACCAATTCTCGGAAGTCAACTCTGCCTTCAGCTGTAAAATAAAAAATAATTTTATTGCGGTCAAACGTATATTCAACATCTACTAATTTCATTTCCAAACTATGTTCTACTATTTTATCCGTGGCAATTCCAAACGCACGTGTTGATTCAGTTTCATTTTCATCAACTTGAATGCGGTCACGTTCATCAGCAGGACGAACTACTTGTTTAAGCGGCAATACGACATCATTTTCTCCAACTTCCTTCATTGCTACAACAATTTTTCCGTATTCTACGCCTCTTGCTGTTTCAACTATGACGTATTGGCCTTTTTCTAACAGATAGTCGCCAGGGTCGAAATAATATATTTTACCCGTTTTTTTAAAACGGACACCAACTACTTTATACAAAGGATTTTACCTCCTGCAAATTTAAAATCAACTGTTCCATCATTAGCGTTTTATTCATATTGCTTTTCAATTGCCTGCGAGCTGTTAATATTGCTTGCAATTGGGTTGATAATGTATTGAAGCTTGTTCGAAGTGCAGCATCCTTGAATACGGGTAACGTATCTGGGTATGTGCACATTACTTCTGAATTAGCTTTAATGGAGACAATGTCACGAAAGGCAAACAGCATTAAATCTAAAGCAATTTCTACTTGCTCTTTTTCTTTAAATTGAGGCAACCAGTCTTCATGTATGATAAGCATTGCTTCATGTACATTTTTAAAGGTTGCTTCTACCAATTTTAACACTGTTTTTCTTGCCTGTGCAAACGACTCATCCTTTGCAAGAGCAAAAGCTTCCTCAACATTATGGGTCAACATGCTGACTGTTGCTGCCATAGATTGGGTAATTCCACTCTCCGTTAATTTTTCAATCAATAAATTTCGTGGTATATTTATATCTCTAAATTTAATATGTTGACAACGAGAGCGGATCGTTGGAATTATAGCATTTATATTTTCTGTTAGAAATATGGCTGTCACGTTTCCTTCAGGTTCTTCTAAAAACTTCAACAATTTATTGGCTGACTTTACGTTTAAACGTTCAGCGCTATGTATCACATAAACCTTACGCCCTGCTTCTAAGCCTGTCTTGCTCATCTCACTAAGCAATGTGTCTATTGCATCTACTTTTATAAATTGTCCATCCGGGTATAGTTGGTGAAGGTTAGGATGATTGCCAGACAGGATACGCTTACAGTTTCTGCATGTTTCACATGGAACATTCAAACGGGGATTTTCACATAAAATTAATTGAACAAAAAAAAGCATTAATTCTTCAGTGCCAGTTCCTTTAGAGCCTTCAAAAATGTAGGCATGTCCAACACGATTTTTTTCGAATATGGTTTGAAGCTGTTTCGTTACAATAGGCTGCAGTTGAAGTAAGTCTTCTATATTCTCCACGGTTCCATCACACCCTCTTGTTTTGAAAAAATCCCGTGCTTCGGCGTACCGAATAACACGGGCTTTACGTATAAAGATTGATTAACAATCCTTTAATCTCACCTATTTTAGCTAATAAATCAACGGAAGATTTTTCTTCATTTAAAAGGTCCTCCGTCAGTTCAATTAGTTTGTCATCAATGGTTTGCACTATTTTCAACCGACGCCCTTCCCCAAAACGGTTCCAGGTATGCGATTGCTTTAATTCCATCCCCGAAGAGATGACTTCTTTTAAAAATCGCTTCACAAGCATTTTAAATTTAGCTAAATCACGAAGGTTTTTGGATTTTGCAATACGATCACCAGCGGTCGATATATCACCTAACAGTCTTGTTAATTGCTCTGTTTGCATTCGTTGTCCTGACTGAACAACAAAATCTCCAAAACGTGCAGTTGGCTGGTGATTAGGCAATTTTTGTCTAGTTGTGTCTACACCGATCCGTAAATCTTGATTAATCTTCAAAAAAATGTTCCCTCCACCGTTTAGAAATGATGGAACTGTTCGATAGGTAATACAAAGACAGTTGCGCCGCCTACTTCTACTTCTACTGGATAAGGGATATATGCATCAGCATTTCCACCCATCGGTGAGATAGGAGCTACCATTTGTTCACGGGAGCGGCAATTATCTCGAATAACGCCTAATAATTTTTGAACTAGTGAATCCTCAGTACCAATTAAGAAGGTTGTATTACCTGAACGAAGGAAACCTCCAGTACTGGCCAATTTTGTTGCGCGAAAATCATGTTTCGTTAAAGCGTTAGAAAGACGGTTACTATCCTGATCTTGAACTACAGCCACAACTAATTTCATCGGCATTCACTCCTCTATTTCTTTTTTCTATTATACCACACTTTAAAACACAGTAATAATTCATTAGTTCAATAATTCGATCATAATTTTCCATACAGATTGAAATACTTCTTCTTGGGGCTTATTGGCATCTATTTTATAAATGCGAGTTGGATATTTATTTGCTAATTGTAAGTATGCTTGATGTACCTTTTGATGGAAAGCCAAACTTTCTGCATCTAATCGATTGACCTCGCGTTCACTATGCGCGGCTATTCGATCAAGTCCTACTTGAGGGTCTATATCAAACAAAATCGTTGCGTCAGGCAAGCGATTTCCTATAGCAAATTCATTGATGCTCTTTACCGCATCAATACCAAGGCCTCTGCCTATACCTTGATAAGCTAATGAAGAATCCAAGAAACGGTCACACAAAACAATACTTCCTTCATCTAATGAAGGCTTTATCTTTTCAACAAAATGCTGGCTTCTAGCCGCCGCATATAATAACGCTTCTGTTTTTGGATCCATCTCTAAATGAGAGGGATCTAATATAACTTGGCGTATTTTTTCAGCAATTATACTTCCGCCTGGTTCTCGTGTCGCTACTACTTTCTTTCCCTCTTCTTGCAGTTTACTAACAACCATTTTTAAAATTGTTGTTTTACCTGCTCCTTCTGGACCTTCAAATGTGAAAAATAATTTACTCATCTCTATATCCTTTCATGACTACTGGTATGTTTATTATACATGTTGCCAAAGACGTTTACTAATCTTATTGAGGCCAGTATAGCTATGTGCTAAACACGTGTATTTAATCATATGCTACGTATTCGTCTAGCATTATGGATAATTTATATATTTTCAAAATAATTTATCTCTATGCTTCATTGAGTTACTAAAATCTACTTCCTAGAACATACAATTAATATTTATAAAAATATCAACAAATTTAAAGTGCATGATGATGAGAAAATTTAGACAAATGGATAGCATGTTCAATAATGACTAAGTGGTAAAAGTGTAAATAAAGGGTCCTACCTTTAAATACTAGAATTGAATTCTACACTAGTAACAATTAAACAAAATAAAAAGGTATTAAGCATAATCTGCTTAATACCTTAACTATTGCCTAGCAACGTCCTACTCTCACAGGGGGAAGCCCCCAACTACCATCGGCGCTAAAGAGCTTAACTTCCGTGTTCGGCATGGGAACGGGTGTGACCTCTTTGCCATCATTACTAGACTATTTGAAAGAAAGTTGTTCTTTCAAAACTGGATAAACGTGAATTGAAGGTTCTTAAGAATTTGGTTAAGTCCTCGATCGATTAGTATTCGTCAGCTCCATGTGTCGCCACACTTCCACCTCGAACCTAT
>NZ_JAVGCV010000009.1:0-51444 GCF_052928305.1 Rummeliibacillus sp. BSL5 | reverse complement strand
CGATGAGGTAGATAGGTTCGAGGTGGAAGTGTGGCGACACATGGAGCTGACGAATACTAATCGATCGAGGACTTAACCAAATTCTTAAGAACCTTCAATTCACGTTTATCCAGTTTTGAAAGAACAATTGTCTTTCAATAGAGGATTTCAAGACACGAGCAATACAAGGAAATGAACGAATGAACACCGGAGTGTACTTATGTACATGAGGATGTGAATGAGTGAAATTGACGCAGTAGTGCGATGTGTATTGGAAACCGTAAGTCTAGTAATGATGGCAAAGAGGTCACACCCGTTCCCATGCCGAACACGGAAGTTAAGCTCTTTAGCGCCGATGGTAGTTGGGGGCTTCCCCCTGTGAGAGTAGGACGTTGCTAGGCAATCTAAACACAGCTGATTAATCAGTTGTGTTTTTTTGTGTTTGAATAGATTTGAATAGAATAGAGAAATACCCATACTTAGAGATAATACATACATTATATAAATTCTATTAACTTTTCAATGGACAATAAATGAATCAACAGGGTACATCTTTCGATAATTCGCTATAATGGAAGAAAAATGATGAAATGGAGCACGCGAAGTTGGCAAAAATATTAGTTGTAGATGATGATCCATTTATTTTAGATCTTGTAAGCATTCATTTAGCCCAGGCCCACTATACAACTTTAAAAGCGAGCGATGGTGTACAAGCGCTTTCTATATTAGAAAAGGAGGCGCCAGATCTAGTTGTAGCTGATGTCATGATGCCTCAAATGGACGGTTACGAACTGACCAGAATCATAAGAGAACAATGGGATATCCCTGTTCTTTTGCTTACAGCAAAGGGAGAATTGAATGATAAAGAAAATGGCTTTAATGCGGGCTCTGATGATTACTTGGTAAAGCCATTCGAACCAAGAGAATTATTATTTCGGATTGCGGCTATATTGCGCCGTTATGATAAGCCTAATAATTCCATCAATCAATTAGGTTCGTTAATGATTAACCGAAAGAGTTATGAGGTAACAGCAAACCATACCACGCTCCTATTACCATTAAAGGAATTTGAAGTACTTGCGTTACTAGGTTCTCGGCAAAATCAAGTCTTTCAACGCTCAAAGATTATGGAGAAGGTATGGGGGTTTGATTATGAAGGAGATGAACAAACGTTAAATACGCATATTAAGCGCATACGGGAGCGATTAGCCAATATTGCACCAGATGTTCAAATTAAGACGGTGCGGGGGATTGGCTATAAGCTAGAGGTGATTAAAGGATGAAGTCTTTATACAGCAAGTTTTTGCTCGTCACTATACTTACTATGATTGCTAGTTCATTAATTGCCTTTTTGCTTACGAACACATATTATCATCAAGTCACTAAGCCTAAAAATGATACTAAGAATGTTATGATTGCGAAATCTATTGTGAAACCTATTAATGAATCTACTTCCTTTAAGTTAAAGCAATACCTTCAAACAATGGGGAACGTAGGCTATCAAATCTATTTAGTGGATGAAGACTATAAGGAGTCTTTTTTTGGTGGCGAATATCGATTAAAAAACTTATCACACAAACAAGTCGATCAAGTCTTAAATGGAGAAGTGTATCACGGCATGCGGAATCTTCCGCAAGAAACCTTTGTCACTGGCTTCTTTGCGAACGAATTATCAAATACGGTAGGTGTTCCGTTCCATTATCAAGGCAAAGCGTATGCGCTGTTTTTACGGCCAGACATTAAATTGCTATTTAGTGAAGTACATACGATTATGGGTGGCTGGTTTTTATTTATGGTTATCATCAGCTTAATGGCTATGCTATTTTTTGCAAAATTACTCATTAAGCCCATTACTGAATTAACTTTTGCTACAGGCCGTATTGCGGACGAACGATTTGATACTCCTTTATCAATTGAACGGCGTGACGAAATTGGTCAGCTTGCGGCAAGTTTTAATACCATGATGCAGCGTTTAGAAGAAAATAATCAGATGAGGAAAGAGTTTATCAGCAATGTTTCACATGATTTTCAATCACCATTGCTGAATATTCAAGGTTATACAGGATTATTAGAGAATAAGAGCCTATCTCCCGAAGATCAGCAGAAGTATGTTGAAATAATTCAATCTGAAACACATCGTTTATCGAATTTAACAAGGCAGTTACTATTACTTACTTCTTTAGATCAAACAAGCCAAAGGGCCAAGCGCGAAAATTATTTACTTGATCAGCAATTGAAGCGAGTGATTCAGAAATACAGATGGTTGCTTGATGAAAGACAGATTAACCTGTCCATGGCGTTAGAACCTGTTTCTTATAGAGGAGATGAAAGTCTGCTTGAAAATGTATGGGAAAACTTGCTGACAAATGCAATTAAATATAATCAGCCCAGTGGAGAAATTGAGATTTCATTGGATTCTTCTGAAAAAGGAACCACTATTATGATAAAAGATACAGGTATTGGAATGGATACTCAAACAATAAAGAAAGCATTTGACCGTTTTTATCGCGGGAATGAATCTCGCGGAAAGGATGGAACAGGGTTAGGGTTATCTATTGTTGAAAAGATAGTTCATCTTCATAGCGGTCAGATTGAAATAGAGAGCAAATTAGCTAAAGGGACAGCCTTTACGATATTTCTTCCCCATTTGTAATATGGAGTTCATATCCCGTTCATTTACCTCCTTTATAGTAAAGGTAACAAAAAAGTTGGAGGTTATTGGAATGGAAAGAAAATGGGGCATGCGGCTTATACGGATTGCTGCTATATTCGGTTTAATCGGTGCTATCCTAGGTTCGCATATGGCTGGCTCTATGAGCTATCAATTTAAACCAATTCACGCTCATATACTTGTTGTAGGCTGGTTGTCAGTGTTTGCGTGGGGAATATTTTATAGTATATTTACGCTGAAAAAGAAAGCACTAGTCGCAATTCACGGGTGGACAGCAATGATTGGTTCAATCGGACTGACAATTGGAATGTGGTTGAATACATTAAAACCTTTTAATATAAACAGTACGGTTGCTTTACTTATATATATAATCGGTGGTACTGTCCTTTTAGTTAGCTTTGGGTTATTTATTCTCTCTACCTTTATGGTAGAAACAAAAAAGGAGAGAGAATAAAAATATGCATGTTTTAAAAGAGAAAAAAAGATGGTTTACTATTCTGTTGGTGTGGGTGATTGCGGCCGCTCTTTTTACGTCATTCGCGCCTCATGCAAAAGAAGTCACGTCACCTGGAAAAAACTCAGGGCTTCCGGAGACAGACGCATCGATCCAAGCAGAAAAGACGTTGAAAAAGTACTTTCCCTCCTCAAAAGGGGTTCCACTTTTTGTCGTTGTTCACGATAAAAGCGGTTTGAAGGAAAAGGATGTTAACAAAGCCATGAAGAGTATCGAGAATGGCGTCCCAAAAGTCGATAAAGAGTTTACCGTCGTTCCTTTATCTAAGATGCCAAAAAAAGCGAGAGCTTCTTTCTTCTCTGAAGATGAAAAGACATTCTTTATGCCTGTTCTTTTACCGAATGGAATGGAAATTAAAGAAGTTAAGATGGCAATGGATAAATTAAAGAAAGAAATATTAAAAGAACAGCCAAGTAACTTGAAAATACATTTCACTGGCCCTGCTGGTATTGAAGCAGATACCTATGAAATGTTCTCGCGAGCAGATGTAGTATTAATTTTAGGTACGGTTAGTTTAATCTTTGTGCTACTCATCATTATTTACAGATCACCCTTACTAGCGTTTATACCGCTTATTGGCGCAGGTATTGCCTACACGGTGGTAGATGGCTTGCTTGGACTAATGGGCGATGCCAAGTGGTTTGCAATTGACAGCCAATCATTGTCGATTATGATGATTTTACTGTTTGCTGTTATTACAGATTATTCTTTACTTCTTTTCTCTCGTTTCCGCGAAGAGCTTGAGAAGGGACTGGACATAAATGAGGCGATGAGGAATGCTTTACGCTATGTACGGGAACCTATAATATTTAGTGGTGGTACGGTGCTATTAAGTATGCTTACATTATTTGCGGCGGTATTTGAGACATATCGTGCGTTTGCACCTGTCTTTGCAGTGGCAGTAGCAGTGATGTTAATAGCAGGGCTAACCTTAATGCCCGCCTTATTTGCCATTGCTGGTAAAAAATCTTTTTGGCCTTCCAATCCGAGAAAACGAGCTGAAAAAAGGGTAGGCAAAGAAGGCTTTTGGCATAGACTAGGGCGATTTGTTACAGAGAAGCCATGGATTGCGTTGGCACCTATTGTCCTAGTGCTTGTATTCTTTGCATCTATGGTACAAAGAGTGCATTATACGTTTAACTTGCTGGATTCTTTTCCTAAAGAGATGTCATCTATCCAAGGCTATAATGTACTTAATAAGTCTTTTTCTGCTGGGGAAATTGCACCGAGCACAGTGATGGTCAAATCAAAGGATTCACTTACCTATAAGCAATTAACAGATCTGACACAAAAATTGAATCAAAAAAGTAGCATTGACCAAGCAGAAATCCAAGGGAATCCTTTCTCTGAAGGGCATCAAAATGTCGCTAAAATTAATCTAATATTAAAAGAAAATCCATATTCGGAAAAAGCATTTGATGATATTGAAAAGCTACGTGATAATTCTTCTAAGCTTTTAGAGAAAAGCCAAATAAAAGGACAGCTACTAATTGCAGGCGAGTCGGCAAAAAATGCAGATATTCGAAGTGCCAGCAAGGGTGATGAAATCCGGATTATATCGATTATGACCATACTCATAATGATTATGCTAGGCATACAAACGCGTTCATTACTTGCTCCAGTCTATATGATGGCGACTATTTTGTTATCATTCGGAGCAGCATTAGGATTTACGGTGTTCTTCTTCCAAGATGTATTAGGCTACAAGGGAATCAGTTATCGTATACCACTGTACACTTTTGTTTTTCTCGTAGCATTGGGTATTGATTATTCCATTATGTTGATTTCCCGCATTAGGGAAGAGAAAGAGCATATGCCAATAAAAGAGGCCGTCCTCGAAGGAGTAGCTAAAACAGGCGGTGTTATTTCTTCTGCTGGATTAATCCTAGCAGCTACATTTGCTGTACTTATAACTCAGCCAGTTATGGAATTGCGTGTCTTTGGTTTTGCTGTAGCTATTGGTGTATTGATTGATACATTTATCGTAAGGCCAATTGTCATTCCAGCACTTATTGTTATTTTAGGCAAATACAGCTTCTGGCCTAAAAAGTTGAAACATAATTAATTGGTCTCTTATAAGTAACATGTATAAAGAAAACCTGTATGGTCATCGCCGTACAGGTTTTTTGTTTTATTTTACAATAAATCTTTTTGCATCATTAATATGAAGGTCTTCACCATTTCCATTTTCAGCATGAAGCTTTAATAAATAGGGACCAGCTTGTGTGAATGTATGCTTCGCTTCATATGTCCCTGATGATGTTTCCTGTAAATTTATCCAAATCGGTTTACCGCCATTAAACTGGGTAATTACCTGATAACGGACAGAGGCATTTGACAGTGCTTCACCTTTATATTTTAAAGAAACACTTAAATTCACCTTATCATCTTTTTTAAAAGAATTAGGGTTGTTATATATAATTGTTACGTTACCGTGTGTACGCTCATCGTGTTTTGTTACCTGTTTAGCTGATTTGGTAGCTGTGGTATCAGTCGTTTTTTCTTTCTTTTGAGAGTTGTTACCTGTTACAACCATCTCTCTGTTCGGCATCACATGGCTTCCGTCTTCTGCGGTTACATGTGCTTTGATCACATATACTCCTAAATCTTTTATTTTAAGCTTTGCCACATAAACATTATCTTTTAAAGTGGCAATCATCATTTGGTCCGTATTAGCTTCTTCATTCTCTATTTCAAAAGCTACATCCTTTGCCTTTGTATAATTTTTACCGTCTTTAGTGACAGCAACTTTCAGTTCTACCTCATCGCCGATTATTGCTTGTTTAGGAACAGTGAGGGCCGCACTTAAATCGGTAGTTTTCTTTTTTGTTTCTGTTTTTTCCCCTTCTTTGCTATTATTGCAGGCAGCTAGAACGGCTATGGAAACCAAAGCAATAATAAGTAGTCCAAATCTTTTCATATAAAAAACTCCCTTCCATTTGCATTGTAGCAAATCGAGTAAGGGAGTTTCAAAGTATGCATAGCTATTTAGTTTGTAGTCGCGCCTTTTTTTGTAAAAGGGTTGGAATCATCATGCCTGCGAGTACTAATAAAATGCCGCCGACCTGTAAGATAGAAAGTTTTTCATGGATGACTACTACAGAGGCAAGGATTGCTACGGGCAATTCCATCGCACTCAAAATAGATGCTAAACCGCCACCAACTTTTGGCACTGCTATAGTGAAGAGTAAGATCGGCAGAATAATACCAAAGAAACCTAGCAATAAACCGAAGATAAATAATTCACTACCGAAAAGTTTGCCATTTACAAGAACTTCTGGTGCTTGGAAAAGAAGAACAATAATCATAGCAAACAATGACATGATAGTCATACGGCCAATAGTGGAAATTCCTTCAACTGGGCGAGAGTTGAACTGCATAAAGCAAGCAAAGCTAAATGCCGCAGCAAAGCCAAATGCCCAACCACGCCAATCAAGGCCGCTTAAATCCACGTCTAAAATACCAGCTGCCAAAATGGTACCGATCACTAAAAATATGAGTGAGAATAATTCAATACGTGATGGGCGTCTTCGATGGATAATACAATCTAAAAATAAACCAATCCACGTGAATTGGAATAACATAACGACCGCTAAAGAAGCAGGTAAATAATGAACGGCTTTTCCGTAAACTATACCTGTAGTGCCTGTCAGTAAGCCAGAAATCATAATGATTAAGAAACCCTTACCTGTAATCTTTGGCAATGAGCGCTGAGTAGCGACAAAAAGAATGAGGGCAAGCAAAAAGCCGACAACATATTGGCTAGTTACAGCTTCAGACGTCTCAAAACCATGTTGCATTGCAACTTTGATCATGGTTGATAAAATCCCGTAGCAGCTAGAGCCAATAACAATCATTAATGGAAATATTAAATTTTTGTTCATTTTCGACACTCCTGTATATATTCAAACCTATATAGTATAAAGACATTAACTGTTTTTGCTTATAATATCTTATCAAAACAGCTTATAATGAAATAGGACATATGTCTATAAAGGAGGCTTTTATGAAAGTAATACATGATTCCTGTAAGCTTCATGAAAAGATACATCAATATAAGCTTCAAGAAATCTTTCCTACTTTTTCTAGCAAGCCCTTTGCCCTTTACCATTATGCTGCTGGCGAAATATTACTTCATGAGGGAGAAGAAATGACAATGCTCCTTTATTTAGTAGAGGGAAAGATTAAAACGACATCAAGCGTAGGAACAGGAAAGTCATTGCTTTTACGCTTTAGCCAACCGCTATCAATTATTGGAGATTTAGAATTGGTACGTCATGTACCCGTACAATCTCAAATCACATCTGTCACCGAGTGTTTATGTATCGCCCTGCCTTTTGATTATATTAACCAATATGAAAAAGATAATCCGTTATTTTTACAGCATCTCATCAAACATCTTAGTTATAAGCTTCAAACCTGCACGACTGCAGCACGAGTCAATTTGCTGGCTTCTGTAGAGAATCGTTTTGCAAGTTATTTATTAAGCATTACAACACCTGATAATGAATTTGGCGTGGAACTACAAACCCAGAATATAGGTGAAATTGCTGATTTATTAGGTACGACAAGACGCCATTTGGATAGAGTTATTCATAAGTTAAGCGAGCAGGGGATCATCGAGAGAGGAAATAAATTCTTTCGAATATTATCGCATGAATCGCTAGAGGATTTATCGCAAGGCATACGTTATGAATAAGTAATTTTGAAATATAGAAAAACCGGCGAAGCGTAGGTTTCGCCGGTCGTATGCATTAAACTTTTTTAACCATGTGATCAAATTCTTCACCAATGATTATCCAAGGCTCTGCATATACATAGCCCATTTTTTCATACAGTTTTCGAGCGCGCTCTTTTTCCTTTTCAACGCTTAGAGAAAGTTTACTGTAGCCTTTTTCTTTCGCTAGAGTATCCACGTATTCTAAAAGTGCTGTACCAATGCCTTTTCCTCTAAACTTTGGCGAAGTACAAATGGTGTCAATGTAAAACTCATCAGGCCTTGCCTCTACCTCAATAGTCTGGATTTCAGCTCCTTTATCAGATAGCCACTTTTCGAGGTTATGATCTAGCTCCTGTGCTTGATCGCCCCCATAGACCACCATCATCCCCGCAACATTCCCATCAATCTCTGCAACATATGTATTTAGATAGGAATGGCGGTTGTCTTTACGTTTAAATAAAGCCTGCAATTCATTCAAAACAGTTTGAGGTTCTGTTTCTCCTGTTAGCCTATTGGCAATATCACCTATAGCATCTACAATAAGTGGTGCAATATAAGGTGCGTCTGCAATTTGTGCATGTCGTATATTCATTCTATCCCTCCTCTATTTAGTATACCAAAAATGACTAAACTTAATTTTAATAATTCTGTACCTTTAGGATACAATTGTGTTGAAAATAGAATGAGATTTTACCTAATTTTTTTTGTCAAATGCTTTTGTAGTATAAGTCTTCATGGTAGGATAGAAGGAAGATATGTGTGAAGGAGTTTCGAAATGATTGATTCAAAAAAAGAATTAATCCTCGTCTATGGGGATGCATTCGTTGATTTTATAGCAAACGATACGACAAATACATCTTTTACAAAGTATTTAGGTGGTGCAACTGTCAATGTAGCGGCAGGCATAAGCCGAATTGGAGCACCAGCAGCATTAATTACCGTTACAGGCGATGATGAGACATCTCAGTTTGTACGCCAAGAACTAGATCTAGAAGGCGTAATTATGAATTATGCAAAAGTTATTCCAGAAAAACGAGTAAGTGGAGTGCATGTTCATTTAACAGAAGAACATGAACGCATTTTTACAAATTATATAGATGATACACCAGATCTACAAGTGGAGGTACAGCATTTACGTGAGGAAGCATTTGAACGTGCCTCTATATTCAATCTTTGCTCGAATACAATGTTCCACCCTATAGCCCTTGAAACTACGAAGGCTGCTGTAGCATTAGCAAAGAAACATCGTGCACTTGTCGCAATGGACGCGAATATACGTCCACTTCGCTGGGAAAGTCCACAAGTTTGCCAAGAAACGATCTCCGCCTTTTTACAGGAAGCTGATTTATTAAAGCTAGCAGAAGAAGAACTGTTCTTTTTAACTCAAACAAAAACACTTCATGAGGGTGTTGAGGCGCTTAAGGAATATGAAATTCCATTAGTGATGGTTACAGCAGGAGAAAATGGTGCTTATGTAGTGTTTGAAGGTGAAATAAAACACGTCCCATCGATTTCTGTTGAATGTGTAGATACGACTGGTGCAGGTGATGCCTTTATGGCGGGAATTCTCAGACAAGTCCATGTATATGGAATGCCTAAAAGTATAGAAGAAGCTTACCAGTTTGTATACTTTGCGAACCAGTTAGGTGCATACGCAGCTACAAAGCCTGGCGCTATTACTGCATTACCTCATTATGAAGAAATCAAAGAATTACTTGATGAGGATTCTAAATGAAAAAGGAATACAACGAATTAATCGAAAATCAACTCTTTTTTGGTGGAGCAAGGGATGTAGAGGATGCTATTACGAATGAGGGCATTGACTTAGTAGTAGATTTGCGGCAAGAGGAAACCAAAGAAGTGGGTTATACACGAATCCATACACCGATCTCAGATGAACCAAATGAATTAAAGCTATCTATTAGGAATGCAGTAGATAAAGTATTGAACGCTTATCATGATGGGAAAAAGGTTTATTTTCATTGTGGAAGCGGCAGCGGAAAAGCTGGAACGGTAGCGTCAGCTGTCCTACTTGAATTAAATAAAGTGAAGACGATCGACGAAGCAATGCAAAAGACGAAAGAAATCCGTCATCAGGTAGTCATCCAGCCATCACGTCAAAAAGCCTTGCAAGAAATGTTTAATGAGTCAAAAGAGTAGCACATGTGCTACTCTTTTATATTTCCCGGGAAATCTCTTTATTTCTTATACATTCGCCATTATTCTACCCAGTCTTGTCGTTTTTTTGGGCTTTGTCGGGTTTTCGTGTACAAATATATAACGAGCCATTTGGCTGTAGTTGTGCGTAAAATACTTCATTTAAATCAGTTATATTCTTTTTCTTTAGTTTCTTCCTTAAACTTTCTTCGGTTAAATTCAGCTCTTCCATTGTATTCCATACTATTTTTCCATCTACTACAACTTCAGTTGGTATATGTTCAGGAATAGAGACGTCTGCATTTACATCTTGTTTTGTAGCGGATTGTTCTGCTGGTTTTTTAAGGACACTCAGCTGCCCATTGGTTTCTAGAATTGCATAATGAACATCTTGGATAGAATAAACCGATTGTTCCCTGAGCATCATCATTAAATCACTCATATGAAGCTTCACGGACTTTAAGGCTTGCACTGAGATTTCGCCGTTCTTAATAATTACGGTTGGGCTGCCGTCTATTATATTTCGCCACTTTGGAGATTTCATGGCAATGTAACTAGCGAGTAAAGTGAGTACTGACCACCATACAAGCGAGACTAGACCATCTGGAAAGGATGTTTCTTTCTGAGCCGCTATTTCTGCTGCTGTAGAGCCGATGGTAATACCGGTTATATAATGGAAAAACGTCAGTTGGCTAAGCTGTTTTTTTCCAAGCAATCTTGCTAATATGAGCAAAACGACAAAAGAAATAGTCGTTCGAAATAGCATTTCCCATAAATTTGTTTCCCAAAATTTTGATTCCAAGAAATTAGAATCCCAGAAATTCTCCATATATAGTCACTCCTCTATTCATTCGCGCTTAGTATGAACGTAAAAAAATAGGTTATTCTCTTAATAGAAAGAAAAATGGAATTAAATAATTGCTATAATAAGGTGTAACTTCACTCGTACTCAATTGTTGAAAAGAGCAATACTGTTCTTTTAAGTGAAATTAAAAGTGATAAATAAAATGAAGATAGAAAGAAGTGAATAAGTATATGGCTACAACAATGGCGAAATCCGCTTTAGGGAATCCTATCTATCCTATTATGGTTGTGATTGGGATTTGCCATTTGTTTAATGATACATTGCAGGCAGTCATTCCTGCTATGTTCCCTGTATTAGAAAAGGAGATTGGACTGACCTTTACACAATTAGGGTTCATTACTTTTGTGTTGAATATGGTTTCCTCTGTATTACAGCCTGTAGTAGGCTTTTTCAGTGATAAAAAACCGAAGCCGTATGCATTGCCTTTAGGTATGGGATGCACAATGCTTGGTTTAGCCGGCATCGCGTTTTCACCGAATTATTGGATGATTCTGCTCTCTGTTATTTTCTTAGGTCTAGGCTCCGCAGTCTTCCATCCAGAAGGATCGCGCGTTAGCTTCATGGCTGCTGGTTTTAAAAGAGGCCTTTCTCAATCGATTTATCAGGTGGGCGGCAATACTGGACAAGCGCTTGCACCATTAATTAGCGCTTTTGTGCTTGTACCTTTTGGACAAATAGGGGCTGCTTGGTTTTTAATCATTGCTGCTATCGGCATTTTTCTTCTTTCACGTATTTCTGTATGGTATAAAGAGCAGCTTGAGAAAGAACAAAGCCAAAAGAAGAAAAAAACAATCATATCAAATCTGCCTGTATTGACTAAAAAGCAAATTGGTATTGCGTTAGGCTTGCTGATGGCAGTCATTTTTGTTCGCTCATTTTATGTTACAAACATGACTAATTTTTATGTCTTTTATTTGATGGACCGTTATCATCTTACTATTCAAAAAGGCCAGTTATTTATTTTTATTTTCTTAGCAGTAGGGGCAATCGGCACATTTTTTGGAGGACCAATGGCAGACAAGATGGGTCGAAAAAAAGTCATTCTGCTGTCCTTCCTTGTTCCAATACCACTTGCGCTTTTACTTCCATATATACCGTTATGGCTAGTCGTGATTTTTCTTTCATTGATTGGTTTCTTCATTATGCTAAGCTTTTCAGTGACCGTCTTGTATGCACAAGAATTAGTGCCAACCAAAGTGGGGACTATGTCAGGCTTAACAGTCGGGCTTGCATTTGGTATGGGAGCAATCGGCTCAGTTGTTATTGGTATAATGATGGACCATTATGGCGTCTTTGATACGATGATATTTATCTCTATATTGCCTGTTTTAGCACTTGTCGCTTTCTGGTTGCCATCAGACCACAAAATGGCTGAATAGTATGGAGAAGGATTATATAACTATAAAGGCAACTTATCGATACATCGAAGGATAAGTTGCCTTTTTGGTCTTTCAAAATTAATTGAAATATCTAGACATGCAGTGACAAGTTAGCGAAGAAAAAAGCATAAGATGAATTATAATCGGATAAACATGATGAAAGGTGGAATCTCTTGTATTATCAAAATATGTATCATATGCCTACTTCACCACGCTTGATTACAGTAACTGGGTTTGGCGAGGTAGCAGCAGCGCCTAATTATGTGAAACTGCAGGTGGAAGTGATTACAAAAGCGCAGGAAGCAAGAAAAGCCCAAAAAGAAAATGCAGTGCTGATGAATCAAGTGATTCAATCATTGCTGTCTTTAGGCATCCAGCAAGAAGATATGCAAACAGCTTCTTATCGTATCTCTCCCAATTATGATTTTATTGATGGAAATCAGCTATTTAGAGGCTTTGAGGTTTCCAATGCGTTATCTGTAAATGTAAGAGAGATGGAAAAAGTAGCGCTTGTCATTGATACTGCAGTAAAAAATGGAGCAAATAGTGTTTCTGGCATTGTTTTTAAACTAGATGATGCAGAGAAATACAATCATCAAGCCCTACAACTGGCTCTTCTGAATGCTCGGCGAAAGGCAAAAGCCATTGCGGCGACGATGAATGTACATATATCTTCTGAACCTATAGAAATAGAAGAAATACAAGCGTTTGAGCAGCCTCTATATAGTAGAGCAACCTTAGCTAATGAGACAAACACACCGATAGAAGCAGGCCTTATTTCTGTTAGTGCAGCATTGAAAGTCACATTTCATTATTAACATCAGTGGAGGCCAATTCTGATGAATTTCTCCAATTATCTTCAAGATTTTATATGATCAAATCCCGCTTAGGGCGGGGAAACTAACCAAGGTGAGATTGGCGGCGATTAAATGAGGAAGAAATTTTTGTTTTTCACCCTTTTGTTTTATGGCATATATGCAGCTTGTATGTATGTTTATATTTTTCAAATGGGCACTGGCCAAATTCCCGCAAGTTTAAAGGGTTCTGTAGCGGATCCTGCAGTATTTATGTCGAAGCATGAACTTTTACTAAGCGAAGAGTACTCAAAGATTCGAAATTACCTCTTCTTTGTCGTAACACCATTTGAGTGGATTATCTATTTATTTATTTTGATTGCAGGATTATCTCGACTATTCGAAAAGTGGGCTATTTCCAAGGCAAAATCAACTGTTTTTCGAACAGCTATTTATGTATTCTGGCTAAATTTCATTTCGTATGTATTACTTCTGCCTATCCGGTATTATAGCTATCATCTAAGCATGGAATACGGCATTAGCAATCAAAAATTGTTTTCATGGCTTAAAGAAGGTTGGATTGATTTTGGGGTCAACTATATTATGTCTGCGATAGTGATGGCAACCATTTATTGGCTCATGCAAAAAAGCTTAAAAAACTGGTGGCTGTATGCATGGCTGCTCTCTATTCCTTTCACCATTTTCGTTATGTTCGTTCAGCCGGTTGTCATTGATCCGCTATACAATGACTTTTACCCACTTCAAAATAAAGAGCTAGAAACCAAAATATTAACATTAGCCGAGAAAGCAAACATTCCAGCGGACCATGTGTATGAAGTGAACATGGCAGAAAAAACAAATGCGATGAATGCGTATGTGACTGGTATAGGTAATAACTCTCGAATTGTTTTATGGGACACGACATTAAATAATTTAACGGACCGTGAGATCCTCTTCATTATGGCGCATGAAATGGGACATTATGTAGAGAAGCATATCTACTATGGTGTGGCAGGCTATATTCTTTTGATGCTGATTGGGCTCTTTTTAACTGCCAAAATAATGAACTGGTCAGTTAGACATTACGGCTCTGTTTTACGAGTGAAAAAAGTTAGCAATATCAGCTCTATGCCTCTGTTTTTATTGATTACATCCTTCTTGTTATTTGTTTCGAGTCCAGTATCGAATATTGTATCGAGGTATCAAGAAGAAAGAGCAGACCAATATGCGATTGCCTTAACGGGTGACCATGAAGCAGCTGTATCGTCATTCCAGAAACTGACGAAAGCAGGCTTAAGTGAAGTAAATCCTCCTCGCTTAATCAAGTGGTTCCGTTATACGCATCCGCCTATGCTTGAACGAATTTATACTGTATACGACAAAAGCCAAAATTCAAATGAAGGAAATAATAAATAATTCAATGATAAGCTGCAAATTGAGCAAAAACTTCATGCTCATTTGCAGCTTATTTTTGGAAGAATATATAAAAAATCATGTTAGAATAGTGGGAGAATAGAGGAAGGAGAATTCCCCGATATGAAATTAGCAATTTTTGGAGCTACCGGCCGAGTGGGCAGTGAAGTAACAAGGCTTGCACTAAAAGATGGACATGAAGTCATTGCTCTTGTTCGCGAACCGGAGAATATAAAAGAAACAAAGGGTCTAACTGTTATAAAAGGAAATGTATTTGAAAAAGAAGATGTAGAAAAAGTTTTTACACATAAAGTTGATGGAGTTATCAGTGCTCTTGGGACAGACCGTACGACTACCCTTACAGAAGGAATAGCCAATATCATATTGGCGTTGGAAAAGGCGGCTGTAAAAAGGATTGTTACCATCGGGACAGCAGGTATTTTAGATAGCCGGGTGAAGCCTGGACAGTTCCGCTTTCAAACAGGTGAGTCGAGACAAAAAGCCACCTTTGCAGCAGAAGAACATCTGAAGGTGTATCAAATGTTAAAAGAGACATCTCTTGCTTGGACAATCGCTTGTCCCACTTATTTACCAGACGGTATTGCAGCAGCGCATTATCGTGTAGCAAAAAATGTATTGCCGATAGATGGTATGAAGATATCTGTGGGAGATACAGCCCAATTCGCATATGAAGAATGTTTGAACGGACAGTTTATTCAAGCTCGGGTAGGACTTGCTTATTAATTGTATAGAAACGGGGGATTGGATGTTAACTGATGATATAGCACATCGCGGGAAAGTAAAAGAGCTATTTACTATAAAAGTAGAATCACATATCCGTGCTTTCTTTCACCTTATTTTAATTGAGTTGGTATTTATATGTTTAACAATAGGTAATGGAACAATTGCGGATAGCGACTCAGTAGGCAATCTAAATATCACATTTATTTTTTCTATGCCAGTTATTGCTTATGCTTTCAGCTTGTTTTGGATTTTTGCTATTTCTTTAAAGATGCCTACCAATGAAGGAATAAATACATCAGCGAATAGATTTAGTGTTCGTGCCCATTTATTGGCTGACTTTTTATTGCTGTTGGTGATCAGCCTGACAATCGGTCTTACCATGCTGTTGTCCAATTATCTAGAGATCATGCTAGTAGATTTACTTAAACAAGATTCTATTGTTATGGGCTATACCATTTGGAACGCGCCGTCAGTATTTCTTGCTAATTTTCTTACTATGTCAATTGTGGCCTTTTCTGTAGGATGCTTGGGTTACGCTCTTCATGCACTCTATCACGCATCTCTCCCGTTATTCATTCTTTTGGTGGCTGTAGTTCTTTTACCAATCAATTATTATATAGACTCACTTTATGGATTTCTTAGAAACGGCATTTTTTCACAGGAAGCATCCTTATTTAATCTACCCTTTTTAGGCTTATCGCTTCTTTGTATAGGGCTTGTTTATTTGTTGAGAGATAAGCGGGAGGTGAAAGGATAATGGGGCTAATTGTCGCTTGTATCTTCATTCTAATAGGAATTCTGCTTATTATTTTGATGCGTAGGCTAATTAATATTGAAAGCATTCGGAAGATTAAACTGATTATAGCTATATACGCTATTTTATTGCTGGTTGCTACAATTTATGTTGGTGTGTTTAAGCCAGATGTAGTGCCAATGACTAAACAAGAAAAAAATGCAATTGTGAAAGAAAATACTGATTTTCTAGAGCGTGCGGAGAATGGACAATTGAAAGGTAAAGAAGAACCTTTCTTTGTAAAGACATTTACAACTGATGTGCCCAATAATAAACTGTTTATCACATCTAATACAGTTAGTGATATAGGTCAAATCATTATTTATATGAATAAAGTTAATACAGAAAAACGTGTAGTAGAAGGCACAGTCTATCATACAAATGCGTATTATTTATCATTACAATTAAATGAAAGTCAGCCATTTGTAAAAGTGGATGGGAAAACACCAAGTACAATTAAGATTCACGGGGCGAGAGAAATAGATAAGAGATTTAGAGTTGCAACAGATACTATGCCACTCTTCCCATTTAACCCGCCTTATTTCAAAGGTTACAGCAAGAGTTATAGTTTGATTCTTCCAGGGTATACAATAATAGATTTAAAGGTACCTAAAGGAGTAAAAGTAAAAGATTTCAATAAATTAATTGTTCAAAAATGAGTGCTAATCGTAAAAGTACATTTTCCGAAAGCCTATGATAGAATAGGTGTAACATTATTGGCTATTATATGGCTTAAAGGAGTTTGATCGGCAATGAGAGAACTAGATGATAGGCCTTTACCGCTCAACATCTCTCAAGAAGAGATCACAACTGAGAGGATCGAAAATTTAAGAAAACAGTATATAGATGAAGGATACAAGCGTTGGCCGAACCATTTCTCAGCAAATAAGCGCATGCATTTGCAAGCACTTACAAAGGAAGAAATTGAATCAGTTGGATTACCAAAAGAGATCTTTTGGAAAATGGTAGAGTTCAATGTCAGTGCTAAAGGTGGCTTAAGCTTTGAGAGAATTGCAGCTATTGGCGAGCGTATAGACTTTTTGGCATCTGAATATTGTACATATAGAGAACGCATTGCAAGAGATTTTTCGGGTGAGGAAGAAATAAAGCAGTTAGAGAAGCTTGAAGATATTTGGAGCAGGGGATTAGAGCGGCTTATTAATGCTTATACAGAAACAGTGGGAGATTTCTTCGAACGAAATGGAGCAGTGGGCGAAAAAGAATATATGCGCCATTCCATCCTGGTTATCTACCAGCAGAAAGTGGATCAGTATAAGGAGTTTCTAGAACAAAATCCTGATTATGCTCAGCTGAAAGGCTCGCAGGATGCATGGCTTGAAAGAGATTCCTATTTTATGGGAGATTTGCTGCGTCTTCTTTTCACGGGGGTTAAAATGCAAGCGCAATTGACTAATTCAGATGATGGTTACCAAATAATCGACTTAGCTGCGGCAGGAGCCTTTTATCAATCTGCAAAGAAATGGCTGATTAATCAAAAATCCACTGCTGTCAGTGAAGAGCAATTAGGGGTAGAGCTAGGTTTCTTAGCGATGAAGCTAGTGGTGTTGCTTCAAACAGAAGAGCTATCTGCATCCTTAAAGGAGAAACTAAAAGGGGTGTATGATTCATTTGTAGATTATAAAATTGAAGATCTCAATAAGCGGCAAGAAGAGGCAAAACACGACCCTTATTCTATACAAGCGCATAGCTATAGTAAATTAGATGCGGAGAGTGTTCATTATTGGCTAAGGCAAATGCGCACCTCTATTCAACAGGGGAACGTGGAAAAGATTTTTCTAGAAATTATACCGCTTGCATACGAGGAATTCCAAAAGAAAACAGTGGAAAAGAGTGAGCTTGAACGGTACCAGCAGCCAAATGATTGGGACGATTTCTTTTCTGATGCGGAGCATATCACTTATCCAGCAGGTAAGCCGGATGACTTCCATTACAATACTATGATGATAGATTGGAATATATTTATTGAAAAAATCGCCAATCAGCCATCTTTCATGGTGATGAATGACAAAAGACTGTAGAAGATTGTTCTACAGTCTTTTTTGTCTTATTTATTTAAAGCCTCTACCATTTTACTTAGTAACTCATTAGGAGAAAGACCTGTTTTGCCCCCGCCTTGCACAAATGTATCATTGCCTCCGCCATTGCCATCGATTACAGAGAAAACGGCATTGGATACATCTTTCATACTGACTTGTTCCGTATCTTTTCCCTTTGCTGCAACGAATTGGACTTGCTCTCTATCCTTTGAAACAAATAGAATGGTGTTTTCTGGAGCCAGTTTTACAATTGCTCGCGCTAGTTGCTGCAATTCTTGTATAGAACGGTTAACGAATGCCTTAGTGATTATTGGTACTGTAGGATTTTCCATAGCCAATTCTTTTGCTTCGTATGAAAGAAGCTGTTTCTCCGCCTGGGTACACTTTTTCTCTAAAGATTTTTGAGTATCAAGCAACTTCTGTACAGCACCAGCTGTTTCCTTTTCGGGAGCATTGGCCAGTATGGCTGTCTTCGCCAATTCCTTTTTTCTCCATCCTAATTCGTGCACGATGCGCATCCCGCAAACAAAATGGACGCGGGTCTTATTCTTTTGTTTCTCTGTTGAGAGAATTTTGATCGCTTGTACACCGCCAGTTGTGACAGGGTGAGTACCACCGCAGCCATTATAATCAAACTCCGGTATGATGACGAGTCGGATTTCGCCCGTTACCTGAATTGCTTTACGTAAAGGATATTTAGAAAGCTCTTCTTCTGTGATCCACTTTGTCTCAATGGGACGATTATCTAGGATTATGTCATTTGCCCTTTTTTCAACGGCTTGGAGCTCTTCTTCTGTTAATTCTGAGGTATCAAGGTCAATCGTTACAGTCTCTTGTCCAAGATGGAAGCTGACTGTTTGATAATTAAATAACTCTACAAAGGATGCCGTGAGAATGTGTTGGCCCGCATGCTGCTGCATATGATCGAATCGGCGTTCCCAATCTATCTTGCCGTGTACTGTTTTTGTATCTTCCGGCAAGAAAGAAAGAACATAATGCCGAATATCTCCATCTTCTTTTTCTACATCCACCACTTCTACATCATTTAAATAACCTGTATCATGCGGCTGCCCGCCACCTGTAGGGTAGAAAGCAGTATTGTCTAAGACAATATATTTCCTCCCGTCTTCAGCAATTGCTTGTTTAAGTATACTTGCTTCAAATTCCTTCATCATCACATCTTGATAATAAAATAGCTCTTTCATGATGTACGCGCCCCTTTGCTTTACATATTTTCGATTTCCTATATTATAAAATAATGAAAGCTTTAAAAGGAGCGATATGATTGGACATATTAGCATACACAATGGAAGAAATCGTGGACCCTACACACATTATTGAAGGTGAGCGATACGAGTTTTTGCTGGATATAGAGATAGATGAAGAAGACGAACTCTATAGAGAGGGCGGGCTTGAGATACGAGCAATTATCTCCAAAAAAAATGATGAAATCGCCATTGCCAATTACTTCTTAATTGCAAAAGCAGATGCTTCAGTATTAGACTTTGCTTTAGAAGAAGATGAAGAAGCGATGATCCTAGCATTTTGTAAAGAGCGTATTCTTTTAGGTGAATAAGGGATAAACATTCACTCTTCATTACACCAGATTAGCACTCAAGGAATTCTGAGTGCTTTTTTTGTTTGCGTTTGATAGCAAATTGTTTTTCCAAAATGTAGATGTTAGTATAGAGATAACTTGATTTTTAGGAGGCATCCAAAATGTCTGCATTCAACTGTAATGCATGCTCTATACTATTCTTTTGCTAAAGAAATGGAGCACTGTTAATGCAATGAATCATTTCTTTAGGTAGCTCATTTAAAAACCTATTTAATGGAGTGATTTCGAATGGAAAAAACAATAAAATCTTTCTTATCCGTAGCAAATTATCATCTAATTGAGCAGCAACTGAATAAACTATTAAACGCCTATACAACAACAAAAGATAAAAATGTACTTCAAGCTGTAAAAGGACTCGTGGAAAATGAAATTTTCAATGCAATTGATCCATCTGAAGAACAAACAAAGCTGATTGAACCACTATACACAATTACAGAACGCCAACAAGGCGATTCGTTTTTGCAAAGCCTAAAGCCTTATGTCATTCCTTTTTACCAAATCTCAACAGCAGAGCTAAAAAAACTTTTTAGAAAAGAAAAGAAACTAAAGCTACCAAACCTAGAAGATTTGGACTTTCAGCATATTTGCTATTTGAATTGGGATGATACCCAAACGCATCGCAAATATATTGTTATAGAAGATGAAGGTAATCTGAAAGCTTTAAAAGGGACGATGAGCACCAAAGTAATAAAAGGTGTTTGTTCTATCTGCAACCATCATGGCGATGTGAGTCTGTTTACTACCAAAACGAAAGGGCAGACAGCTGAGACGTTCACTAAATATAGCAATTATATTTGTATAAATGGGGAGCAGTGCAACCACAATATATCGGATCACGCTAAATTGATTGAATTTTTTACACGCATTTCAGAGTAGTCTATCTAACGGAATAGAGAATAGGAGGGGTTCATGATGTTCAAAAAACTAGCATCAGATGCATTAGGATTATCAGATATTGGCATGGTGATAGCGAAAGAAGATTTTGATAAAACGGAATCTGATGATTTTGTCATGCATGAAGCTGGAGAAGTTATCTATTATTTAATCAAAACGAAGGCAGATGAGTACTGCTTCACTAATTATAGTTTGATCCATGTAGATGGCGATTCAGCAATCAGCAAAAAACGGCTGTTAAAGAGATATGATTATGAACACTCACATATCTCAAATGTAATGTTAGAAACAGCAGGAACAATAGATTTAGATATAGAGATTAAATTTACTATGAACAACGAGCCATTTTCGATTGATATACACAAGAAGTTCGATACAGAGATTAAAGATCTTTATAAGGCATTACATGCTATTTCCCAAGAAATGATTCATAATCAAAAAAAATATGAAATAGCAGAAAGTAGCTTATCACTGGCAGCACAGGCAATAGGTAAGGTGAACACGCAAGAAGGTACGGCTGCACAGGCCTTTGAACAAATCACACAATTCGCTAATGACTGGATGCTTAAAAGCAAGAAACAATTCGTCAAAAAGGATTATAGCGAAGTCTTTGAAATGTATATAAACAATTAATAAAACAAGCCCTTTTCTTTTGAAAAGGGCTTGTTTTTTGAGAAATAAAAAAAGGGTCAAGGTTTTCACCAAGACCCAAAATTAGGTTTATACTCACATGAAAGTTCAACTCTTCAAAAAAAGAACTGAACTTAAAGGAGCTTATCATACTATTATATATATATCAAGGTTTATTTAAGGAGGAAGTTGCTAGCTATTTACCTTTTTTTCTTTTGGCGTCTCATGATTAAATACACTCGTCACAAGGTAGATGAGAAGAAAGAGAATTAACGAACCCTTCCAGGTAATCTGTACATGTTGAAAGCTAGGTATGATTACCTTTTTAAAAATAGTTAAACTCAACAAGAATTGAATGATTGTACTCATAGTACTAATAGGAAATGCCAGCTTCAGGTTGCTACCGGCTATGATCATTAGACTTATTAAATCTAGAATAATAACCATCGCAATAATCAAAATTAGTAACCATTCAAAGTAAAAGAAATTTTGATAACCTTTTTCGAATAACTCCATGCTTGCCAAGTTAAACTTAGCTAATATATTAAATAAACCAAAAAACCCAAAGTATGGTAGAGTGATGGCCAATAGTAGCAGTACGACCATGATGGCAATTAATAGACATAACGCAGGCCAACCAGAGACATGGATTTTAATTTTCTTATTTCTAAACATAAAAATCCTTTCTTTAACTCAATCATTTCTTTTATAACCTATCTCTATTATAAAACAGTAGTACCTACATTGCACATGAACAGTCTAAGGAATAAAAATTGAAAGAATAAATATTAGCAATAGATAGTAATCATTAGATGGAAGTAAAATTGGATAATTTAGAAAGTAACTACATTTAGAAACTTTATATTTTCTCAAAGGAAAATTTATTCAAGAGATAGAAATCTAGATATAACGGAAAGTATTTTCGTTTCAAAGCACAGCCATTTTATAGAGTAGCGGAAGATGGCGACTCCTGCGGGAATAGCTTGAGCTGAAAGCCCCGCAAGAACGAAGTGATGAGGAGATTGAAGCCAAGCCCGCGGAAAGCGCCATCTGGAGCGGAGCTATAATTGTCAAAAGGAGCTATGACGCATGATAGAAAAATATGAAGTGGAAGTAATACTTGATGTTTATAGAGGTGTTAAAGAGGATCTTGAAAATACCATTGAAGAGATGAAAGCCTATCAAAAAGAATATGAGAATGATTTGGTTACTGTTCTTGAAATAAAAGAGTTACCCGTTATCCAAACGGACAAAAGGCAATATATCATTATTCTTCAGGTAGAAAGGGATACAAATAATTTGGGACGAATATATGAAAGTGAAGAAGAAAAGTTATTTGGTTTTGATGAGGATGATTAAAAAATTGTCGAATTCCTAAAAAAATAGTTTTATTTCTCTTGATTTATGTTAACCTATAAATATATTTGGTTAACAAAGGGGAGAAAGAACAAAATGACAACAAATGTTACTAATGTAAAAGGTAGATTTTCTGCACGGGAGATCGCTTATTGTGGCTTATTTGCAACTTTAATGATGATTGGCGCAAACGTGTCTTCCTTCCTCGTAATAGGAGGCGTACCTATCACCATGCAAACCTTCTTTGCTATTTTAGCAGGTTTAGTATTAGGTAGCCGTTTGGGTACTGTTTCTATGCTGGTTTATACGTTGCTAGGTTTAGTAGGGGCACCAGTGTTTGCAAAGTTTAGTGGTGGCTTTTCGGTTATTTTGAGCCCGACGTTTGGATTTATCGTAACATTTATAATGGTTGCTTACATAATAGGGAAGATGGTAGAACATAGCCGGACAAAGACTATGTATTTGGCAGCTGCTTTAGTAGGACTAGTAATCAATTATGTATTTGGTACAACATGGATGTACTATGCCTACAAATTGTGGGCACAAGCCCCAGAAGGATTTACTTATAAAATGGCATGGCTTTGGATGCTTCCACCGTTGCCAAAGGATATTATCCTTTCCATTTTTGCAGGTCTCTTTGCTTTAAGACTACGCAAAGTCATTAAAATTGATTAATATAAGAAAAAAGCTGCTGTATAAAAAAACAGCAGCCTTTTTTTATTTGCTTAATTTTTTTATAAAGACAACCTTTAAATAATTGAATTCGGGGAATTCACGAGTTGCTCTGAAGTCTTTTGGTAAACCATATTGTTCAACAATCTTATACTTAGTGTTTGTATCTTTAAATGCTTGGTCGATAAATGTTTTAAACTTTTTCATACCGAAACTTGCATTATTTGTGGATGCCACAATAATACCGTTTTTTTCTGTGATTTGGATGGCGTCAGCCAATAATTTGGGATAGTCCTTAGCTGTTGAGAAGGTCATCTTTTTATTACGCGCGAAGCTAGGTGGATCTAGTACTACTAAATCAAACTTTAATTCGTGACGCGCTGCATATTTAAAGTATTGGAAAACATCCATTACCTTCATATCCTGTGCTTCATAATCAATGCCATTTACGCTAAATTGTTCAATAGTTTTTGGTAGGCTACGTTTAGCAAGGTCAACACTTGTTGTTTTCACTGCACCACCTAAAGCAGCCGCCACTGAAAATGCGCCAGTATAAGAGAATGTATTGAGCATATTTGTATCTTGTGCATAATGATCACGTATAGCTTCTCGCACATCTCGTTGATCCAAGAAGATACCCGTCATTGCTCCATCATTCAAATCCACGGCAAAGTTCATGCCATTTTCTTTAATAATAATAGGGAAATCACCTTCAGTCCCCATCACAAAATCGTCTTGTTCCATGTACTGGCCTTTTGTATCAAAGCGTTTTTTCTCGTAAACACCTTTAAAGTCCACTAATTCCTTTAGCGCATTATAGATAGATTCTTTAAATGAATAAATTCCTTCGCTATACCAGCTCGCCATATAGTAGCCATCGTAATAGTCAATCGTTAAGCCACCAATGCCGTCTCCTTCACCATTTACCACGCGGAAAGCTGTTGTATTTGAATCATTGTAAAAGTTTTCGCGTAGTGAAAGTGCTTTTTCTAGTCTTTTTTTGAAGAATTCGTCGTCAATCGTTTCGTGTTCTTTTGTTGTGAATACCCAGCCAATCCCTTTATTCTGGTTGCCATAATAGCCTGTCCCTACATAGCGGTTATGCTGATCAACTAGGCGTATTAAATCGCCTTCAGCTTGTAGTGCATCTTTATTTAGGATTGCGTCTTTTAGAATAAGGGGATAGCCCTTTTTTAAATCATTTACATATTTGGGGTCTACTCGCAATGTTTGTATTGTAGTCATTTCGTCATCCTTCAACATTATTTTATCTCAAGCCAGCGCTATAGTAACAAGCATAAAAAAAGCAGCTGCTTTTACAGTATGAGGTTACACCCATTATCTCATGTTATGCACTAAAAGCGAAATTCTTTATAAAATTGGATGTTAAATAACTCGGTGCCGTTTATGTCAGCGGCTTTTAAAGTATTAAAAAAATATCAAAAAACTCCCCTTTTGTATTATTTGTAATAAAAAGTAATCACCTTGTAACTGGAATGTAGTTGTTTATCCGTTTGAAATTGCCTAATATGGAGAACGTGAGCTAACAAGAAAACAACATGAACCGTTTAAATAGATCAAATAATAATCAAAAGAACGATGGAGGAATAACATACATGAATAAAAAAGTATTTAAAGTGATTACAGCTGGCACATTAACTTTATCATTAGGCATTGGTGCATTATTCGGAACATCCTCTGATGAAATGGCCCAAGCAAAGACTGTTGCAACTAACCACACTTCAGGCATTACAGCTGTTTCAAGTGCTAAAGCTGTTAAAGTTTCTACAACATTCAAAGCAAAAGCTAAACTTAATATGAGAAAAGATACATCTGCAAAAGCAAAAAGAATTATTACATTGAAAAAAGGCGCAGTAGTAAAAGCATCTTATAGAAAAACTGTTAAGAAGAAAAAATGGTATAAAGTAACATACAAAGGCAAAAAAGGCTGGATTGCTGAAACATATATTAAAAAATATACGAAAACTAAAAAGGTATCAAATGCCGTAAAAGGTAATAAACTTATTAGCGTGGGAAGCCAGTATCTTGGTGTTCCGTATGTATGGGGCGGCTCAACACCATCAGGCTTTGATTGCTCAGGTTTTACATCTTATGTATATAAAAAAGCAGGATATGGCAGCTTACCGCATAACACAGGTTCACAACGCGCTGCCACTAAAAAAGTAAGTACCCCAGATGTAGGAGATTTAATCTTCTTTGGTGCAACACCAGGAAGTTCAAAGATTACACATGTCGGTATCTATGCAGGCAATAAACGTGTATTGCATGCTGCAGGAAATAAAGTTCAATATCAAAGTGTAGCAAGCGGAAGCTACTGGGCTCCACGCATCATTGGATACGGATCTTTATAAGAAGAAGATAATAATAATACGGCCAAACACTTCTAGTTTCGAAGTGTTTGGCCGTTTTTATATTGATTGAGTGTATATTTTCGTATGTTTATTTTTATACAGAGATGGCTATGGTTTGAATGTAAAAACGATAAGGAGGAGATATAAAATGAACATTAATGAACAACAAAAAGGCGGACAACCAGGTCAAACACAAGAACATCAACCCGGCGTTGAATCTAAAATGAATCCTCTACCAATTCAACCAATGGATTATGTAGGAAGTGGTAAGTTGAAAGATCGTGTGGCGATTATTACAGGTGGCGATTCAGGAATCGGCCGAGCTGTAGCAGTTGCTTATGCTAAAGAAGGTGCCAATATCGTCATCAATTATTTAGATGAAGATGGTGATGCTGAAGAAACGAAAAAAATGATAGAAGACGAAAATGTAAAATGTCTATTAATCCAAGGTGATATTTCACAAGAGGAAACCTGCAAAAAACTGATCGATGACACGTTAAAAGAGTTTAACAAAATTGATATTGTCGTAAGCAATGCAGCTGTTCAATATCCAGTGGACAGCATTACAGATATCACAACAGAACAATGGAAAAAAACATTTGCTGTCAATATGGATCCATTATTCTATTTGAGCAAATTTGCAGTGCCTCATTTAAAAGAAGGAAGCTCTATTATCGCAACCACTTCTATTAATCCTTACAAAGGCAACAAACAATTAATCGACTATACATCAACTAAGGGTGCAATAGTGGGCTTTGTACGAAGCCTTGCACAAAATGTTGTTGGTCAAGGGATCCGTGTAAATATGGTTGCACCAGGACCAATCTGGACTCCTCTAATTCCATCATCCTTTGATGAAAAAGCAGTAGAGCAATTTGGTACTGAATCACTGATGAAGCGTCCAGGACAACCACGTGAACTTGTTGGTGCATATGTGTTACTTGCATCAGATGATGCTTCCTACATGACAGGCCAATGCATCCATGTAAATGGCGGGGAAATCATGCATTCTTAAGCCTTAATAGAAAAAAGCTCTTGCGAACAGTATTTCTGTACGCAAGAGCTTTTTTATTAAGCTTGTGTTGAAGCTTCAATGCGAGAAACGATTTCCGCTACAACAATTTGGCTTCCAAGCATTGGTGATTCTTTTGGACCTTCATTTGAATCAGCAGCTGGTCGTTTATGTGCTTGTTTAAATGCATCGCTTTCACGCCATTTTTTAAAGCCATCAAGGTTTTCCCAGTACATGTTGACGCTCATTTCATCATAATCTTCAAAGTCTTTGCTAACAGCTACTTCCACTTTTACAAAACCTTCAAATGATTGTAATGCACCAGGGCGAGTAAAGTTCGGCGCCATTTTCTCTGCAAATCCTTTTTTCACTTTAATACGGTTTGTTACTACGTACATCGTTCCATCGCTCCTCTGGATAAAATTTCTTTTCTTTAAAAGCGTATATCACTAGAGGTTCGAATGCAAATAAGAGACTTTATTTATCCTAGTAGGATTAACTCAAAATGTTTCAACAACTATGATGAAGAGCAAATTTCATATATGTAAAAAAAGATTAACAAAACATTTTAGTTCCCAAAATACCTATTTACTGACAGTTGCATTTCCTATTCTTCGTTCTTAATAAGCATATAAAGCATTTCAATATTCATGTATAATCTGCTAATGGTATAACCTTTCAAATTTTTAAAAAAATGAGTGAGTAAATCATATGAGAAAAAAATATTTGAAGCTGCAGCATTTAATTATAGGTGTTGCAATATTAGCATTCGCCTTAACAATCGGCAGCAGCCTTTTTAGTAGCTATCGAATGAATAAACAAACGCTTATGGATAATACGCTAGAAACAAATAGAGTATATGCAGAGAAGTTGGCGACGACTGCTAATAACTACTTAAATGAAACATTACAAACGTTAACATATAATACGAATATTCTCGCAACCTATATAAATGATGAAAAGCGTCTATTAGAAGAGGCGGACCGGCTTAAAATGCAAACCAATACATTTAACTCTGTTTCTATTATTGATAAGAAGGGGGAAATTATTGCCACATCTCCGCAATCTCTCAACTTGAAGGGCAGAATGGCTGATTTACCTGCAGTAGAAAAGGCATTAAAAGAACAAGAGCCAATGGTTTCTGACCCCTTCAAGGGCCTAACCCAAAAGGAACTGATATTTATATCAGCCCCTATATTCTCTAATAACGGAAAATATCTGGGGTTAGTAGGTGGCACTATCTATCTTGAGGAAAGTAATATTCTATATGAATTACTGGGCAATCATTTTTATAACGATGGTTCATATGTATATGTAGTGGACCGAGATGGTCGGATTATTTATCATCAAGATCACTCTCGTATTAATGAAGTTATAAAAAATAATGCAGTCATACAAAAAATTATGAGTCGGGAACCAAATGGAGCGCAACGTGTTATCAATTCAAAGGGTAAAGATATGCTGGCAGGCTATGCAATTGTCGGAAATGCGGGCTGGGGAGTCGTGGCGCAAAGGCCGACGGACATATCCTTGGAACCAGCAGTAACGATGGTTAAACAAATGTTGTACGTCGCATTTCCACTTCTTATTGTGACATTGGTTATTATCATTTGGGCAGCACTCAAAATATCTAAACCACTACAACGCCTAGCAGAGCTAGCAGAGAACAGTATGCAAAAGGATGAGTCTAAGAACTTGTCTGATGTGAAAGCATGGTATTACGAAGTAAGGCAATTAAAGACGGCCTTAATTCAAAGTCTGAGCTTTTTACATCAGCAAGTAACGTTCTTTATGGACCAATCAACGACAGATCCACTGACAGGGCTGACAAATCGCAGAACGCTTGATGTGAAGTTAAAGGAATTTACTACCGAGAAGATTCCATTTTCTCTCGTCATTATGGATATTGACCATTTTAAAGCTGTGAACGATACGCATGGGCACAATGTAGGCGATGAAGTAATACAATTCTTAGCATCTCAAATCCGATCAGCTGCAAGGCCATCAGATATTTGTTGTAGATACGGAGGCGAAGAGTTTATCATGGTTTTGCCATACACCAATACTCAACAAGCCTTTGATATAGCAGAAAACTTGCGCAGAGAATTAGAAGCAACAAATAGTCCAACAGGAGAGCCAATTACCATTTCAGCGGGGATTGCTGAATATAATCAAGCAGACATGTCTCCTTCCATGTTAATTGGAAAAGCAGACAAATGTTTATACCAAGCGAAAAAACAAGGAAGAAATCAGATAGTCATTACTTCAAGTTAAGAATATTACTTATAAAAACTGTATTTGAACTCCATTTATTAGGTGTTCATTTGCAGTTTTTTTATTAGGTTGCACATTGTCTTGTAAAAAAATACTTCTCTTCAGTTGTAGTATTAAATATGTCTGAATGCAAAAGATAACAAGGAATCTTAATCATTTGGGGAGGCGTTTTTATGGCGATGGATCGAGAAGGATTAATTCCTACCGTGCTTGGAACGGCAGTTACGATTACAGGTATGTCACTTCGCAATAATAAAGCTTTAAAGCCGATTTACAGAGGGTCGATCATTGGCTTTGGCCTTGCGCATGTGGTCTTAGGCGCCATAGACTTAGTCGAACATAGACGATAAAGATTCAATGGTGGGGTGGCTTTTGTCATCCCACTCGCTTTTCATTCTACAGCAGGGGAGGTGTTCAGGATGAAGACGATTTTGCGTATTGCCTTAGTACTAACGATTGTCGGTGCTATCAACTGGGGACTTATTGGTTTCTTTAGATTCGATTTGGTTGCTTCCTTATTTGGCGGGCAATTAGCGCCTATTTCCCGAGTAGTTTATGCACTTGTCGGCTTAAGTGGTTTAGCATGTCTTGCGCTCTTATTCATGCCTATCGGTGATGAAGCGGAAGAGACAATGGGAAGCGGACAAAGGAACTTCGACTATTCAACTGAGTTTGGTGAAGAAGAAGACTTTTCTAGATATCGGGATAAAGATGACGACAGAGATAAAGAAAATAAAGAATAACTTCTTTTTAGAAGCCATTTTTATGGCTTCTTTTTTCATACATTCTAAATAATCTTAAGAAAATCTTCATTTTCTTCCTACCTTTTTATTAAGAAAGTGGATATATACTGGAAAATAGAGTGAAAGGATAGGGAGGACGCTATTTTGATTCAATTACAGCATATTAGTCACACTTTTAAAATTGGAAAGAAAGGAAATGAAAGAGGGGTTCCTGTATTAAAGGATATCTCCTTTAATATTAATGATGGAGAGATTATCTCTATTGTGGGCAAAAGTGGCTCAGGAAAATCCACATTATTAAATGTCATAGCAGGTTTTTTAAAACCAGAAACAGGCTCCATTCATATGAATGGAAAGGAAACAACCAACTTTACCGAAGCGGAACACGCAAAATTCCGTATGGTGAATACAGGATTCATCTTTCAAAACTTTCAGTTGATGCCAGGATTGACGGCTAAGGAGAATATAGAGCTTCCACTCAAAATTAAAGGAGTGCCTAAGCAATCAAGAAAGCAACATGTCCAAGAAATTTTACAGAAGGTAGAGCTAGAAAAAGTAGCAGACCACTACCCAAATGAACTTTCAGGTGGTCAACAGCAAAGAGTTTGTATAGCGCGTGCCCTTGTGACAAATCCACCGATTATACTCGCGGACGAACCTACAGGCAGCCTTGACTCAGAGACGGAACAAGAAATTTTACAGCTAATTAAACAATTAAACGTACAAATGGGCATCACCTTTGTCATTATTACTCATGATGAAGAAGTGGCTACGATTGCCAATAGAACATTCCGCATGCACGACGGAGTATTAAAGGAGGTAGAGACCGTTGCTATTTAAAGACCAGATAGATTTTGTTAGGCAGCATGTCAAGAAAAATCGGATGCGCATTTTTACAACAGTGTTAGCAACTACAATGGGCTGTGCATTTTTGATTGTACTCGCTTCGATTGCTTTTGGTTTACAGGGAACCATGAAGGAAGAGATTCTATCCGATAGCGCTGTTACTAAAATTGAAGTGTATTCAAATGATGAAGAAAAGTTAGATGAAAAAGCGATTAGGAACATACCTAATGTACAAGCAATCGTAAATAAATCAAATATCCAAGCCTCTGCATTTCCTACTGTAAAGTTCGAAAAAAGGAGTGGAAGCAGTGAGATTAGTTTTAGCAATTTTGAACAAGCCAAGAAAGCAAAATTAAAATTGTCTCAAGGTACATATCCTTCAAAAAAGAATGAAGTTATTGTGGGGTACAACTTAGGACAAAATTTATTTACAAAACAAGAATTAAAAGAGATGGAAAAAGAAGATGACACTACAAAAGAAAAGAAAAATAATAAAGGGCTACAACAATCACTGTTAGGAAAAGAAATTACAGTTGCATTCCAAACAGAGGATGACAAAAAAACCAAAACACGTAACTATAAAGTAGTAGGTATTGGCGAAAAGCCAGTGAAAGAATGGTTAACGGATTCAACTATCCAAATGGATGAAGCAATGAAGCCAATCGTTCTCCGTGATTATAATAAGGTCGCTGATCAGAAGTTGAAAGAAAAAGACTTCTATTACGTAAGCCATGCAGTCTATGCCACAGATCTTGAAGCAGTAAAAGGTATTCTAAAAAAACTTAAATCTATGCACTTATCTGTTTACTCTGTCACAGAGCAATTAGACCAACTCAACGTGTTTTTCTTAGCATTAAAAATAGGTCTCATTTTTGTAGGAACAATTGCAGTATTGATTGCTTCCATTGGAATATATAATACGATGACAATGGCAGTAACTGAACGTATAAGAGAAATCGGTGTAATGAAAGCTATTGGAGCGGGACCAAGGCTAGTTCAGCGTTTGTTTGTGATGGAAAGCGCCTATATAGGGGTCTTAGGGACGGTGCTTGCCATTTTAATATCTTATATAATTAGTTTTGCCTCCAATCTTCTTTTACCAAAGATTTTAGAAGCTGTTATGCCTGAAAGTGGTATTGGCGAGTTAGGTATTCGCTTTTCAACAATACCATGGGAATTGGTACTAATTGCATCTGCAATTAGCATTGGGGTAGCAATTCTTAGTGGCTGGCGCCCAGCTCGAAAGGCAACTAAAATTGATGTTATTCAAGCACTTCGACAAGATTAAGAGGAGAATTGTATAACAGTAATTCAGAATTTAATAAAAAAAGCTCCCCATAAACGGGAGCTTTTTTTTATTATGCGTTTTCCTACATATTCTAATCCTCAAGATGAGTTATTTGGTTTGAAATATAATTTTATGTTCCATACTGAAAAGAGAAGTATTTGGTAGAGAGTTGTTTTCAAACTCATCAAAAGAATATTTATGGAGGAATGAAATGCTCCAGCTAGAATCGATGGTTGAGAAATTAAAAGCTACTTTTTATAATTCGGTTGATTTTGTAGCAAGAGAGATATCGTTCCCAAAAGATCAATATGCTATTCTTTGCTACTACAGTTCAATGGCCAATGCAAAAGACGTCCAAGACATTGTCAATGTGTTGAAGATGCAAACAATATTTAATGAAAAAGACTGGGATTCAACGACAGCCACCCAAAAAGAAAGCTATGATTTGGAAAAGTTAGTGGAATATGTATGCCAAGGATACGCGGTATTATTACTGCTGAATTCTCAGCAAATGGTTAGCTTTACCATGCCAAATTTACCCCATCGTACTCCGGACGAGCCAACGAATGAAGCTATTTTACGCGGAGCTCATGAGGGGTTCATTGAAGATGTGGACGTGAATTTGGGGCTTGTTCGAAAAAGAATGAGAGTTCCTGATTTAATTGTAAAAAAAATAACCGTTGGAATAGATAACAAAGCAGACATTTATTATTTTTATTTAGCACGTTTTGCAAATCAGGATAACCTTGCAGATTTAGAGCGAAAGCTCCAAGGTATGAAAGATCAAGCAGATGGATTATATTCATCGGGACAATTGAATGACTTCATTGAGGATTCCCCCTATTCACCATTTCCCCAAATTATGAATACAGAAAGGCCAGACAGAGTATTCGCTAACCTGACTGAAGGAAAGATAGTTATTATGACGGATTATTCACCAACTGCTTTTATCACACCCGTCACTTTATTTTCATTTTATCAATCACCGGATGACTACAATAGTCGTGTAATTGTGGGATCCTTTTATAGAATGGTTCGGGTCGTTAGTTTTCTTACAGCTGTTTATTTGCCTGCTTTTTATATAGCAATAGTTAGCTTTCATTATGAAGTTCTTCCAATTGAATTAAGTAAGAAACTAAAGCTAGATATTAGCGAAATCCCTTATATACCGCTAATTGAGGCATTAATTGTTGAAATTATTATTGAGCTCATACGAGAGGCTAGTGTTCGGTTACCAAAGTCTTTAGTCCAGACTATTGGCATTGTCGGCGGTTTAGTTGTTGGAGATGTCATTATTAATGCAGGTTTAGTATCCAATATGGTAGTAATCGTAGTAGCACTAACAGCGATTTCTAGTTATGTTGTACCGTCGGTAGAGTTAAATACATCGGTACGTGTATTGCGTTTTCCATTTATGTTTGCCGCAGCATTTTTTGGCTTCTTTGGTATAGTGATTGGACTATTGCTTTTAAATATACATTTATGTAACTTAAATTCTTTGAAGTCCCCTTACTTTTTTCCGCTTGTTCCCTTCACACCTAATAGAATGGGGCAAATTTTATTTCGAGGAAAACATACGAAGTCAAATGTGCAACCAAGTAGTTTTGATCCTGAAGAAAAGAAGATGTAAATTTTATAATCCATCCTTAATGGATTAACTATTACTCCACTTTTTCTAGTTAAAGTACATTCTACAATATTGTTTTTAATAGGAGGAAAACTAAGTGAAAAAAATAATTGTTTTTCTCCTTATCAGTTCTTTATTTCTTAGCGGGTGTTGGGATCAAAGGATGTATAAAGATCTCTCTGTGATCTCTGTTGTAGGAATAGATGGGCATGTGGGAGATATAAGGGGCCACTACGCATATCCTAGTTCAAATAGTGACCCTACTAAATATATAGTGCTAGAAGGCATTGGCAAAACAATGAGAGAATCAAGAATTGATGCCAATAAGAAAACCGAACAAACAATGGACGTAGCTGAACTGACTACTATATTAGTTAATGAAGAAAGTGCAAAAAAGGATTTATATGCTCTAATGGATGTTTATTATCGATCTGCTCAGAGTCCAATGAATGCTAAAGTTGTTATAACTAAGGGCTCTGCAAAAAAGTTCCTGGAAATAAAAGATACTATGTCTAAAGAAATCGGTGAGTACTATTTTGATTTGATTACTGCTTTCGAGGACGCTACAATATATCCTAAAACAAATTTGGAGATTGCTGCTAACCTTATGTTTAGCGAGGGGAGAGATCTTGGCTTACCTTATTTAAATACTAGTGAAGATAAAGGACTTCCTGAAGGAGAAGGAATGGCTTTATTTAATGGAAAAAAATATACGGGTGAACATCTTACTCTAAGGGAATCTATCTTTGCAACATTACTAGGATATAGGAAAGCAAATTTTGTTGAATTAGCTTATATGTGGGATAAAGATGATAAAAAGGCACAGGTTGCGTTTAATATCATCAATTTTAAGAAAAAAAAGAAGGTGTTAAAGGATGGAAATAACATAAAAATTCAGTATGAAATTGATATGCCAGTCTTCATAACAGAATACCCACCAGACCACTTAGATCGAAAAAATGTAAGACAACAATTAGAAAAGTTTATAAAAGGTAGAGTAGAAAAAGACATAGCTAGGATGTTTAAAAAAAGTCAGGATGCATCTTCCGATGTAGTTGGAATTGGAGAGGATATTAGAGCCTATCATCCACAGTTATGGAGAGAGGGTAAATGGAAGGGTATTTATAAAGATATTAAAATAGAAACAAAGGTAAATGTGAATGTTGTTCGTAGTGGAAGTACGAGATAATTTAAATAAGGAGTTGCCATATTGTAATGGAACTCCTTAAAATTTTTATATATGCATTTCAGCTAATAACTGCTGATTTTTCTCATGGAATTTTTCATTGTGAGAAGAAACCATTGCATAGCTGTTAGCTTCAGGCTCGATATATTTTTTAACGCTATTGACAGCTAGTACCGCATCATTGAACGTACCAACGAGCAAATACACTTTATCGTCGTAGGAAACAATATCGCCCACAGCAAAAATTCCCGGTGTCGTTGTTTTGCATTGACCGATGCTTTCAAAGAGCTGATTATCATTACGTTTTGGAGCAATCTTATTCTCGAAATCGAGTGAAACTTCATGATTATAACCATGGCAAATTAAAATATCATCCATCATGATAGTTTGGATTTCACCATTCTTCATAATATCAACTGTTTCGATGGCAGTCTTTTGTGCATTCGCATTTAATGTTTGAATTTCAGTATTAAGTAAAATATTAACGCCATGATCTTTTAATTTTTTAATCTGTGATTCATGAGCTTTTAAATCGTTACTCCGATAAATAACAGTCAATTTTTTAGCGATGGGGAGTAATTCGCAAGCCCAGTCGATAGCAGCATTTCCTCCACCAGAGATTAATAATTCTTTGTTGCGGAAGCGCTCCATGCCATTGATGGTATAGTGCAGATTAGTCATTTCATATTTTTCGGCACCATCAATCTCTAATTTAATCGGTTGGAATATTCCACCGCCAATCGCAATAATGACTGTTTTTGAATAATGTTCTTCACCTGAGTCTGTCATGATTGTAAAGATGTCATCTTTCTTTTCAATCCATTTCACTTTGGAATTCAGACATATAGTTGGCTCGAACGTCATTGCTTGTTGAATTAAATTTTTTAAGAAGGCCTCACCTTGGATTGGTTGTTGCCCGCCAACATCCCAAAGCATCTTTTCTAAAAAAATATTCACTTTCCCGCCAAGCTGAGGATGGAATTCAATGATTTTCGTTTTTAAATCCCGCATCCCACTATAAAAGGCGCTATATAAACCTGCAGGGCCACCACCGACAATTGTTACATCATATAAATCCATGTTGTACACTCCTACTCGTTTAATCCGTACTTGTATAGTGATAATGATAATCCTTATCATTTATAAAAGCAAAAATAAATTTGCTTATCGGTGATATTTCTTTTATAAAGGGGTTTTTAAAAATGATATTTCCCATTTTTTATTGACAATTTAGAAATTGAAAGTTATATTTTAGTAGTGATAAAGATTCTCATTATCAATTATAAATAGGAGTGTAACGAATGAAAAAAATAACAAAAGTGATGCTATTCGCGTTTATGTCCGTTTTAGTACTTGCATTAGCCGCTTGTTCAGGTGATTCTTCTAAAGATAAGACATCGAGTGATAAAAAGACTGAATCAGCAGGTAGTGGTTATCCGATTAAAATTCAACATGCATTCGGAACGACAACAATTGATAAAAAGCCTAAACGTGTTGCAACGATTGCATGGGCAAACCATGATGTTGCATTAGCATTAGGTGTTGTGCCTGTTGGTTTTTCAGCAGCCAATTACGGTATTAAGGATAACAAAACAGGAATCTTACCTTGGACAAAAGAAAAATTGGACGAGCTAGGTGCTAAGAGCCCGAACGTTTATCAAGATACTGACGGGTTAGATTACGAAGCAATCGCTGATTCTCAACCAGATGTGATTTTAGCTGCATACTCAGGTATTACAAAAGAAGAGTATAATAAACTAAGTGAAATTGCTCCTGTAGTCGCTTATAAAGATCAACCATGGGTAACTTCATGGCGCGATCAAGTGAAATACGATTCAATGGGTATGGGAATGAAAAAAGAAGGCGAACAATTAGTTAAAGATACTGAAAAGTTAATTGCTGATACTGCTGCAAAATATCCGGATATTAAAGGTAAAAAAGCCGCTTTTGGTATGTTCAATACAACTGATTTATCAAAATTCTACATATACACACCATCAGATCCACGTGGTGAGATGTTAGAAGAAGTAGGGATGGAATATCCTGAAGGCTTGAAAAAACAAGTGAAAGACAATAAGAGCTTCTATCTTGAATTAAGTGCTGAAAATGCGGATGTATTGAATGATACAGAATTACTAGTTGTATACGGTAATAGTTCAACATTAAAAACACTTCAAAAAGATCCTATTCTAGGTGAAGTTCCAGCCATTAAAAAAGGTAATGTTGTAGTAATTGAAGATAATACACCTTTAGCAGCAGCTGGCACACCAAGCCCATTATCAATTAAATATACAATTGATGACTATCTATCTAAAATCTCAGAAGTGGCAAAAAATATTAAATAGTAATGGGAAACATTATTGAAAAGGGACATAAGCAAAGGTTACTACCAAAGCATTTAGCAAAGGTAGTAGCTCTTTTGCTTATTTTGCTCATTGTTAGTATTCTAATGTCCCTTGCGTTTGGTTCTCGTACAATCGGTCTAGAAGGGCTTATAGATGGCTTATTTCATCCTTCTGTAGAAGGTCATGAGGCAAGCGTTGTACGACAACGTATCGCAAGGACAATTTTCGGTTTGATTTGTGGGGCAGCTCTCGGTGTATCTGGGGCACTGATGCAATCTGTCACACGTAATCCTATTGCTGATCCAAGTATCTTAGGTGTTAATACAGGTGCATCCTTATTCGTCGTTTGTGGCATTGCTTTTTTTAACATTCAATCACCAAGTGGATACATATGGTTAGCTATTGTCGGTGCAATGTTGACAGCTGTATTTGTCTTTGGCATTGGTTCGATGGGCGCAAGTGGTGCTACACCTTTAAAACTTATATTAGCAGGAGCGGCGACGACAGCTATTTTGTCTTCACTCGTAACGGCTATTTTAATCCCACGTACGAATGTCATGGATCAATTTCGCTTTTGGCAAGTAGGGAGTGTAGGCGCTGCCAATTGGGATTCAGTGCATATCTTTATTCCATTTTTGATTGTCGGTTTGTTGATTGCCATTATAGTAGCCCCTGGCTTGAATGCATTAGCTCTCGGTGACGAAGTAGCGACAGGCTTAGGTGTACGCACTGGGGTTATTCGTATGTTAGCGGCTTTTGCCGGAGTTTTACTTTGTGGGGCAGCGACTGCTTTAGCTGGTCCAATCGGCTTTATTGGTTTACTCGCTACCCATTTGATCCGATTAGTAGTAGGACCGGATGTTCGCTTCCTTATTCCTTTAGCAGCATTAGCTGGAGCCATTATTTTATTGATTTCAGACGTATGTGGGCGTTTCCTTGGCAGTCCAGGCGAATTAGAAGTTGGGATTCTAACGGCCTTTATTGGTGCGCCAATTTTAATATTAATTACAATGAAAGCGAAAATGCGTACAATATGATGAATGAGACACTGAATACAATTATAAAAGCAAGAAGAAAACGTCGAAATCGCTATGTCAGCGTCACAATTATTTTAGCGATTATTACCATTGGTTTGTGCTGTACGATGATGATGCTCGGGAACACCATTTATCCTGTAACAGATGTAATTCACGTTTTACTTGGTGAGACAATACCAGGTGCTTCTTTCGCCATTAATGAAATTCGTTTGCCACGAACTGTAGCAGGTTTATTTGCAGGTTTTGCTTTTGGTGCTGGAGGCTACATTTTCCAAACGATGCTGCGTAATCCATTAGCAAATCCCAATGTTATCGGGATTACTACAGGTTCTAGTGCAGCAGCTGTTTTTTGTATTATCGTGCTACATACAAGTAGTACGGTTGTTTCACTTGCTGCCGTTATCGGAGGTCTCGTAACAGTTGCGATTATTTATGGATTATCGAGAGGAACCTCTTTTGCTATTGGCCGATTAATTTTGATTGGTATCGGTATTCAAGCAATGTTAAATGCAGTAATTTCTTATTTAATGCTGATTGGTAAAACGAATGACTTACCAAATGCTTTGCGTTGGTTAAGCGGGAGTTTAAACGGGGCAGAGTTAGAGATGACATATCCGTTAATTATTGCAGTCATAATTGTGACACCGGTGCTTATTTATTTTGCGAAACAACTTGAAATGCTAGAACTAGGTGAACAAGCAGCGACCTCTTTAGGCGTCAATACAAATAAAACGCGCGTCATTTTAATGATTAGTGCGGTATTAATTATCGCTTTAGCTACAGCCACAACAGGCCCCATTGCGTTCGTCGCCTTTTTAGCAGGGCCTATTGCCCAACGTCTTGTTGGGGTTGGGTTTTCAAATATTCTTCCAGCAGGTTTAATTGGGGTTATTTTAGTCTTAGGCGGAGATCTAATTGGTCAGTTTGCCTTTGAAACCCGTTTTCCAGTAGGTGTTATTACAGGGATTATTGGTGCACCATATTTAATTTACTTGCTAATTCGTATTAATCGAAAGGGAGATATTTAATGACAACTCATACATTTGAAACGAAGAATATTCAATCAGGATATGATAATAAAACCATTTTAAACGACGTCAACTTATCGATTCCGAGTAATCAAATTAGCATCATTATTGGTGCTAACGGGTGTGGGAAATCAACACTCCTAAAAACAATGGCACGTTTAATTAAGCCAACGGGTGGAGATGTGCTATTAGATGGTAAATCCATTCATAAAATGGCACCAAAACAATTAGCGAAAGTATTAGGACTGCTTCCTCAGTCACCAATCGTACCGGAAGGCATTACAGTAGCAGATCTTGTTGGTCGTGGTCGTTTTCCTCATCAAAGCGTCATGAAGGGCTGGTCGAAAAAGGATTATGAAGCTGTAGCAGAAGCGTTAGAAATGATGAACATTACCGAATTTGCTGATCGAAATATCGATGAATTGTCAGGTGGACAAAGACAACGTGTTTGGATAGCGATGGCATTGGCACAGCAAACGGACATTTTATTTTTAGATGAGCCTACGACATATTTGGATATTACATACCAAGTAGAGATATTAGATTTATTAACAGATTTAAATAAAAGGTATGGAACGACGATTGTCATGGTACTGCATGATATTAACTTGTCCGCACGCTATGCAGATTATTTGTTCACAGTAAAAAATGGACAACTCATTGCAGAGGGGGCGCCTACTGAAATTATAACGGCAGATTTAATTAAAGAAACCTTTCAGTTGGATTGCCAAGTTATTAACGATCCAGTATCTAATACGCCACTTATCGTTCCGATTGGTCGTCATCACGCATGAATTTTAGGCTAGAGCCGAATAAATAAGGCACCTCACTTTTGCATTAGTAAAAGCGGGGTGCCTTTTTAATATGTAATGGCCCGATCATAAATACGTTTGGTAAACCAATTCATTAATAGCTGAGGGATTTTATTTAATAATGGCCAATTTTTCCTCTAAGTATAATTCATGATTGTTAGCTAAATTGATATCACCTAAAAAACGCATAGTTTGAATAGCGTTCTGTGCCATTTCGGTACCGATTGTTTGGTTGCCAGTAGCGATGTTGTAGATTCCTTTTAAAAACATTAGCTTTGTTTTTTCAAAGTAAAAATCTGTGCCTTCGGAGATTTTCTCAACATATTGTATGAACTGATGCGTTTCTTTCCCCTTATTTGCTTCTACGCAAAAGACTATAGTGTTTAATAGTACCTTAATAACTTCTTCGTTAAATTTCTTTATATTTTTATAAACTTCCGTTTTTTGGGTTAACTCTTTAGAAAGTGTTATCACTAAATCTTTATTTAATATATGCATTGTATTGCCAAATAGCATGATTTCGTAAAATCCCCAATTATCCACACTAAACAGATAGTCACTTATATTAATTAAATCATCTTTCTGAAAGATGATGGTAGAATCTAAATTATGTGCTAATGCTTTGATCATAATTGAATTGTATAGGTAACTGGTTATATTATACTTTAACCACTTTTCATGCTCTTCTTCTTCTATCTTGAGCAATAACGCTAGGTCATTATTTTCATATGCACGTTTAATGTTATTCAATATGTTTTCCAGATGAGTTGGTTTATAGTCGTTCGAAATAAACATAAATTCTTCTAAAGTTAAATTCAATCTATCGAGCAATAAGGAGAACTTTGATAAAGAGATATCTGAATTTCCACGTTCAAATTTTGATAGAAAAGATACACTGATAATTCCTTTAGATACTTCTTTTAATGAATAGTTTTTGCTTAATCTAATATCCCTGAAAACATATCCTAAGTAATTCATTTTTCTCTCTTGCCCCTTTATATTTTACTATATGACAATTTTAAGTTTTTTGATAAATTAAGTATATAATATCTATGATGAGATAAAAAATAGAGAAAAGGTCTTATTGTATCTAAGTCTATTTACATTTCTTATCAGAAAGAAAATATAAAGGAATAAGGGGGATATAACAATGAAGAAAATGAATTTAAAACACCTATTAAATGTAGGATTAGGTATTCTAATTATCATTGGAGCTGGAAAAGCGAGTTTTCTAGCTGAAACTCTAATTAAATAAAATTGCAATTTTAAAACAATGCGATAAGAAGTTCTTACTTTCTTTTATTTGTTCCCTTAAAGATAGTAGAATCTCATGGTTGTCATATTGCTTTTTATTTTATGGAGTTAATTTGTTAATCAAGTTATCCTTTGTTATTTTCGTCAACCTTATTTATTCTCCATTGGCTGTTTCTTTCCTACATTCACAAATCGTAATAAATAGCAGCCAAAGATTAAAACTTTTTTCTCGAAAGGGATAACTACATATATGAAAGTGTTAAAAAAGCTGTATCACTCAGAGGAGTGATACAGCTTTTTTGGATATGTTGTCGAGTTGTTTAGATTAGTGATATTGGATTTCTTTGTTGACATCAATGTTATTGATATCGATGCCCATTGCTTTCGCAACGCCTGCACCATAAGCAGGGTCTGCTTTATAGCAGTGGATAATGTGGCGTTCTTTAATGAAGTCTTCCACACCTTCCATATTGCGAGCTGTATTTTCAAATAAGCGTTGTTGTTCTTCAGCAGTCATGATATTGAATAATTTTCCTGGTTGTTCGAAGTAGTTAGAGTCATCTTCGCGGAAATCATAAATATCTGCTGGACCTGCTTCTTCAGCTGGGTTTTTGAATTCAGGTTGTTCTTTCCATTCACCATAGCTATTTGGCTCATAGTGAAGTGTACTACCTAAGTTGCCGTCAACGCGCATAGCGCCATCGCGATGGAAGTTATGCACTGGGCATTTTGGTGCGTTTACTGGAATTTGGAAATTGTTCACACCTAGGCGGTAGCGTTGAGCATCTGCATACGAGAATAAACGAGCTTGCAACATGCGGTCTGGTGAGAAGCTAATACCAGGCACTACATTTGATGGTTGGAATGCAGCTTGTTCTACATCCGCAAAGTAGTTTTCCGCATTGCGATTTAATTCAAATTCTCCTACTGGAATTAGTGGATATTCAGATTTATACCATACTTTTGTTAAATCGAATGGATTGTCACGGTGGTTACGCGCTTGTTCATCTGTCATCACTTGAATAGACATTTTCCATTTCGGGAATTCGCCGCGTTCGATTGCTTCATATAAATCACGTTGTGAAGACTCACGGTCATTTGCAACTACTTCTGCTGCTTCTTGGTCAGTGTAGTTTTTGATTCCTTGTTGTGTTTCAAAGTGGAATTTAACATACACGCGCTCATTATTAGCATTAATCATTGAATACGTATGAGAACCAAAACCATGCATATGGCGGTAGTCAGTAGGAATTCCACGGTCGCCCATTACATATGTGATTTGGTGTAATGCTTCAGGAAGATTTGTCCAGAAGTCCCAGTTGTTATTCGCGGAACGCATATTTGTACGAGGGTCGCGTTTAACAGCATGGTTTAAATCAGGGAAATGCATGGCATCACGGAAGAAGAATACAGGTGTATTATTTCCGACTAAGTCCCAGTTACCTTGTTCGGTATAGAATTTTAATGCAAAACCACGGATATCGCGTTCTGCATCAGCAGCACCACGTTCACCGGCTACTGTTGAGAATCGAGCGAACATGTCTGTTTTCTTGCCAACTTCAGAGAAGATAGCTGCTTTTGTATATTTTGTAATATCGTGCGTTACAGTAAATGTTCCGAATGCACCTGATCCTTTTGCGTGCATACGGCGTTCAGGAATCACTTCACGGTTAAAGTTTGCTAGTTTTTCAATTAAATAAACATCTTGCAATAGAACTGGACCACGTTTGCCTGCTGTCATTGAATTTGTATTGCTTACGACAGGTGCACCAGCCGCAGTTGTTAATTTTTTATTTTGGTCGTTTGCCATTCATAATTCCCCCTTAAATCTATAGAATTATCTCTTCGAAAATAACTATAACAGAGTCATAGCTAAATGTAAATTATAATAATTATTTTTAAGGAATTTGTATCTTAAAGAATAGAATATAAATAATACGATGTTTGTCAATTAATTTGCTTCCTTAAATTGTGAAAAATAAAAGTTGATATTCAACGTTAAACGTTGCCAACAATACGGTTTGGATGTAATTTAAATGGTTTGAAAAACATATCTTATATGACTTCTTTAATTATGTTAACTGTATTAACAACTTCTTTATAATAATTACTATTATCATTGGGAGGCTGTGGATAGGTATAAATGAAAATATATATCTATTACTATACGCTATGAATACATTGCCAAATCTATTCCCTTTATCAACATTGAATATGTTAATGCTATTTCTCCAATTCTTTATAAATGAATATATAATCTACATATTTTTTCGCTGATTTTTTTGATTTATCATAGGGGTAATGACAGGTCGAGGAGGACATAATGGCCATAATAGATGAAGCAGTCGCTTTTTTGACTTTATATTATAAAGAGAATCATTTGCCGGATGAACAATTAGATCATCGTTTGAAAGAGGTACGTCAAGAAATTGAGGAAAATGGAAGTTATAATCATACTCCTGAAGAATTGAGCTACGGTGCTCAGGTTGCTTGGAGGAACAGCAATAAGTGTATAGGCAGGTTGTTTTGGAAAACCCTTCAGGTGAAGGATGAACGGGGCGTATTAGAAGAAGAAACTATTTTTCAAAAATTGATAAGTCATATTGAATATGCCTTTAATAATGGGAAGATCAAGCCTTGTATCACAATTTTTGAGCCCGGCCGTGTCCGTATTTGGAATCATCAATTGATACGCTATGCGGGTTATGAATGTGAAGATCAAACCATTGTAGGTGATGCGGATTCGGTTGCTTTTACAAATGAGTGCTTAAAACTTGGATGGAAAGGGAAGAGAAGGCAATTTGACGTGTTGCCTTTAGTTATTCAAGTTGATAATCGGCCACCTAAGTTCTTTGAGATTCCTTCTATATACATAAATGAAGTGGAAATCAGGCATCCAGAATATAGCTGGTTTTCTGAGTTGCATTTAAAGTGGTATGCAGTTCCTATCATTTCAAGTATGCCTCTTGAGATAGGGGGAGTCGTCTATACTGCCGCTCCTTTTAACGGTTGGTATATGGGAACGGAAATTGGTGCAAGAAATCTTGCAGACGAAAATCGTTATAATCAGCTTCCTTTAATTGCGAAGAAGATGGGCTTAGATATGCGATCAAACACAAACTTATGGCAAGATCGTGCACTAATAGAATTAAATGAAGCCGTTTTGTATTCTTTCCGGGAAGATGGTGTCAGTATTGTGGATCATCACACTGCAGCACAGCAATTTAAACGTTTTGAAATGAACGAAGAAGCGGAAAATAGAGATGTAACAGGCAATTGGACTTGGCTTATTCCGCCTCTATCACCGGCTTTAACGCATATTTTTCATAAACCGTATAAAAATAAAAAGAACTCGCCAGCGTATTCTTATCGGTCGTCACCTTTTAAGATATTGGAAGACTAGAGAATACAAATGAAAAAGCGCTCATTAGCTACAGGCTAATGGCGCTTTTGTTATTGTTCTTTCGTTACAAATCGGTCTTTAGCAGAAATGAATGCAAAGACGAACAAAAGGACTGTGACAATAAGATATAAGCTGTTAGCGGCATGCCAACTATGGAAGCTGTCATGGATAAAGCCATATAGTACAGGTCCTATCGCAGCTAGCAAATAACCGATGGATTGTGCAGTGCCTGAAAGCTCAGCTGCTTCTTGTGCGTTGCGAGAACGAAGGGAGAAAAGCATCATAGAAAGACTAAAGGATGCCCCTCCGGCGAATCCAATCATTAACATCCATAACAATGTAAGCTCTGTCCAATTCATAAATATACCTGCAAAGCCTGCAAAGTAAAACAGTGACAATAATGCAACGAGCGGCCTTTGGTCAGCTTTTTTACCTGCAAGAATCGGGGTTAAAAAAGTCATTGGCAATTGTGCTATCTGTAGAATAGAAAACATCCATCCCGCTTTGCTCGGGCTCATGCCTTGGGTTTCAAGCAGTCCTGGAATCCAAGTAGCCGTCGTATAAAACAACAGGGATTGTAGCCCCATCGTGAAGGTAATAGCCCATGTAAGAGGATACTTCCACATAGGTTTATTACGTTGAGAAGGTTCATTGCTGTTTATTACCTTCACATGATTCCGCAATTGTGGTAGCCATACTATGATAGCGAGAATGGCCAGAATACCCCAACAGGCAAGAGCTCCTTTCCATCCGATTGTTGTTTCTGCTATTGGATTGCTCACGCCTGCTGCTATACTGGCGGATAGGTTCATGGAAACAGAATAAAGTGCTGTTAACAATCCTACTTGAAGAGGAAACTTTAATTTAATAAGAGCAGGCAAGAGGACATTGCCAAATGAAATAGCAACTCCGATGATAATCGTTCCAAAGAATAAGAAAAAGACACTGCCCGCTGAACGCATTAAGATACCAATAGCCAAAAGTATTAAGGCTGATAACAATGTTCTTTCAAATCCAAAACGTCGTGAAATTTTAGGGACAAATGGTGAGACAACTGCAAATGCAAGCAAGGGGATAGTTGTAATCAATCCCGCCCACACATTTGATATAGTGAGCTCTTCTTTAATATCTGCAATAATAGGGCCAACAGCAGTGAGAGGGGATCGCAATGTTGTGGCGATAAAGATAATACCGAGCACTAAAAGCCATGTTTTTTTGTCCCATGACAGCTTCTTGTTTCGGTTCGTAGCTTGTTCTGAAGCCAAAGGAAATCCTCCTTTTGAATTTATAATAGATAATAAAAACGTACAGGAATCATTTTGCTTTATCAATATTTGTTTTACAAAACATGTCCACTTCTTTCTAAAATATAGTAATTTTCTATTTACCCTTGTAGTTATGTGCTTAATATATTACAATGTAGGTAACTTAAAACTATATATTGCATGCCTCATCCAATAGATGAGGTAGAGGTCGCGGTATTCATGAGTATAATCGACGAGGCGAGAAAGCGTTTAGGACTCGATTAAAAAGGGAATATTGCCGAAGTACAAGCAAGCTTTTTATTGCTAGTGCTGGGGCTGCTATCGAAAGGTGCAGAACTGTCACGCCAAAGTCGGCGTGTTGAGCTATCTTGATCAAGGTTGATGGGGAATTCGGACGCCATCTCAGTTATATATGTGATGGCTTTTTTATTTAAATTTTAGCTGTAATAGACAGCGGCGAAGAATACCTTCAGCTCGACCTTTTCTTGCAATGAAAAACGGAAAGAGGAGAGTTATGAATAGAGTAGAAACACATACAAATGCAGGAATACGAACAAACATTAAACATGATTCTCATTCAAATACACAACAGAAACTGAAACGCAGCTTAAAAAGTCGCCATATTTCCATGATTTCACTTGGCGGTACAATCGGTACAGGCCTACTTTTAGCAAGCGGCAACTCAGTTGCAGAAGCGGGTCCCGGAGGAGCACTGTTAGCTTATGGACTAATTGGTGTAATGGTATTTTTCCTTATGACAAGTTTAGGGGAAATGGCCGCTTATATGCCTGTATCAGGATCATTCAGCACATATGCTTCCAAATTTGTTGATCCTTCATTAGGATTCGCGCTTGGTTGGAATTATTGGTACAACTGGGCAGTAACGATTGCAGCTGAAATTTCAGCTGTAGCGATTGTTATGAAATATTGGTTCCCACACACACCTTCATTTATTTGGAGCGCTGCATTTCTTATAATTATCTTTACTTTAAACTTTTTGTCAGTAAAAAGTTTTGGTGAAAGCGAATATTGGTTTGCGCTTATCAAAGTAGCAACAATTATTATATTTATTATCATTAGTTTCTTAATGATTTTTGGTATTCTCGGCGGACATGCTCCTGTTGGATTTACTAATTTCTTTAAAGGCGACGCGCCTTTCCATGGTGGATTTTTTGCTACATTAGGCATTTTCTTAGCTGCAGGCTTCTCCTTCCAAGGGACAGAATTGCTTGGGATTACAGCTGGTGAAACGGAAAATCCAGAAAAAACAATCCCACAGGCTGTACGCTCGGTCTTTTGGCGAATTCTATTGTTTTATGTTTTAGCTATCTTAGCGATCGGCTTATTAATTCCTTATACGGATGCACGTTTAGCAAATAGCGATGACGTGGCAGTAAGTCCTTTTACATTAATATTTGAAAATGCAGGCATTGCCTTTGCTGCTTCTGTGATGAACGCAGTTATCCTTACAGCGATTCTTTCAGCCGGCAACTCAGGGTTATATGCAGCATCTCGTACATTACGTGAATTAGCAATGGAAGGTAATGCACCGAAGATTTTCAAAAAACTAAACAACCGCGGTGTTCCTGTTGCAGCACTTGTTTTAACAGTAGCAGTGGCTTGTTTATCCTTTTTGGCATCACTTTTTGGATCTGGTACAGTGTATATCTGGCTCTTAAATGCTTCTGGTATGTGCGGTTTCATTGCATGGCTTGGTATAGCGACCAGTCATTATCGTTTCCGAAAAGCATTTGTGGCACAGGGTCGTGATCTCTCAGAGTTGCCGTATCGCTCTAAATTTTTCCCATTTGGCCCGATTTTTGCCTTTGTCCTTTGTGCGATCGTTATCTTAGGGCAAAACTACACAGCGTTTACAGGCGACCATATTGATTGGTATGGCATCCTAGTATCCTATATTGGCTTGCCAATCTTCCTTATTATCTGGTTTGGCCATAAACTGAAATGTAAAACAAAGGTTGTACGTCTAGAAGAAGCAGATCTGACAACGAAACGCCAAGTACAATAATTTAAATCTTGAAAGCTAATCTATCAACGTTGGTAGATTAGCTTTTTTATTGTGAATTGAGCCAATTCGTTTAATATAATGTTCGCTTTTTAAATGTTTCTATCATAATAAATAATCTATTTATTCGGATTTGGGTTATTTACCAACACTTACAAAGAGAATTTATATTGAATTTTACGTTTTACATGCTATAATAAAGATAATCAAAATTACATAACATTCACTCATATAATAGCAGGAATATGGCCTGCAAGTTTCTACCAGATTACCGTAAATGATCTGACTATGAGAAGCAATCTAGTAAATAGTTTGTTCATTACTTTCTATTTGCTATTACTTTCGACAATAAGTCGAAGGACTTTGCTCCACTCGTAGATGATTGGATGTATTAGTTCTTCGGCTTTTTTGTACGCAAAAAAGCTGAGGTGCTAACGAAAAGAAGGGAGTTCCTCGTGTTGAAAGCACTTCAGGATAAAATCGTAAACGAAGGTAAAGTAATATCAGAGGGAGTTTTAAAAGTAGATTCTTTCTTAAATCATCAGATTGATCCACAATTGATGAAAAAAATTGGTCAAGAATTCGCGGAGCTTTATAAAAATGAAGGAATTACAAAAATATTAACAATCGAATCATCCGGCATAGCACCAGCTGTGATGGCTGGCCTTCTTTTAGAAGTGCCTGTAGTCTTTGCACGTAAAAGCAAATCGGTGACGTTGATTGATAACCTATATACAACTGAAGTATATTCATTCACTAAGAAAGTAACTAGCACGCTGACAGTTTCAAAAGATTACTTAACAGAAGATGATGTAGTACTTGTCATTGATGATTTCTTAGCTAATGGCGAAGCAGCTAAAGGCTTAATTCATCTTATCGAACAAGCAGGGGCAACTATTAGCGGTATCGGTATTGTTATCGAAAAAGGATTCCAACAAGGTGGTCAAGTTTTACGCGATAAAGGATATCGAGTGGATTCACTGGCGATTGTTTCATCATTAGAAAACAAAGAAATCCAATTTTCTTAGGAGGCGGCAAAGAATGAACAAAGCAAAACTTGCAACACTGGGCATTCAACACTTATTGGCGATGTATGCAGGTGCTATATTAGTGCCGCTTATAATTGGTGGGGCGTTAAAGTTTAATACAACACAACTAACGTACTTAGTTTCGATTGATATCATGATGTGTGGGATTGCTACATTATTGCAAGTTGCACGAGGCAAAGTATTTGGTATTGGCCTTCCTTTAGTGCTCGGGTGTACGTTTACAGCCGTTACACCTATTATTGGCATTGGCGACAAATATGGCCTTGGTTCAATTTATGGTGCGGTCATCACTTCAGGCTTAATTATTGTTTTGATTTCAGGTTTCTTTGGTAAACTGGTTAAATTCTTCCCGCCAGTTGTGACAGGTAGTGTTGTGACAATCATCGGGATTACATTAATTCCAGTAGCTATCAACAATGCGGGTGGTGGACAAGGAGCAGCTGATTTCGGATCTGCTTCTAACATTACACTTGCGTTTGGCACGCTTCTTGCGATTATCTTGTTATACCGATTCACAAATGGATTCTTTCGTTCGATTGCAATACTGATCGGGCTAGTACTTGGCACAATTGTGGCAGGTTTTATGGGTAAAGTTGACTTTACTCCTGTAAAAGAAGCAGCATGGGGCCAAATCGTAACGCCATTTTACTTCGCAACACCAGAGTTTCACGTTGTACCTATTATTACTATGACGCTGGTGGCTCTAGTATCTTTGGTTGAATCAACAGGTTCTTATTTTGCATTAAGTGATATGACTAATACGCCAATTGATGATAAAGCACTTGCAAGAGGATATCGTTCAGAGGGCTTAGCTTCTATTATCGGTGGAATCTTTAACTCATTCCCATATACTGCTTTTTCACAAAATGTAGGTCTTATGCAGTTGACTGGTGTTAAAAATCGCGCAGTCATCTTTATTACTGGTATTTTCCTTGTAACATTAGGATTCTTACCTAAAATTGCGGCATTAACGACAGTTATTCCAACTGCTGTGCTTGGTGGGGCTATGATTGCTATGTTTGGCATGGTGGTTTCACAAGGGATTAAAATGTTAGGCTCTGTTATTGGTGAAACAGAAGGTAACCCTATGATCGTGGCATGTGCGGTAGGAATGGGGCTTGGCGTGACTGTAGTTCCTCAAATTTTCGACATCTTACCAGAAAGTGTACGTATATTAACAAGTAATGGCATAGTGGCAGGAAGTGTAACAGCAATTGCAATGAATATAGTCTTTAATATGCTTCCTTGGGGCCGTAGTGAAAAGGTAAAATCAAGTTCTTTGGATAGTTCAATGAAAAGAGAAGCCGTTTCAACTAAAGGCAAAGAGCTTCCGAAAAATAAGAGTTATGGTCAGGTTCATTAGTACAAATCAGTTTCCTTCTATTAATGAAGGAGGAATTTATAGAATAAAACGGTGCCCTTCTTCAACATCTAGAAAGTGTTGAGGAGGGGCATTTACATTTCCCACTTTTTCATTTGTTCTTCCTCAGCAATTAATTGCAGGTCATACGCATTTATTAAAAGAATTTCATAGTCAAACTTGTCGGCATACTGCGCGGCAAGTTTTTTTATATACTTTGGCGAGCCTTCATTTTCCTCATCGTATACTATTAAAATGCCATCCGAATGCTGAATAAGAAATTTATTGCTCTCAACAAACTGCCAAGGTGCTTCATAAGGACGATTCGTTAGACTTGTGGTGTAATCAGCGAGAGAGAGTATCATTTCATATTTTTCTTGCTTTGCTTCATTCCATCTCTTCTCTTGATCCAAAAAAGGTGTCATAATGGCATATTTCAATTCAGGATATTCTAATTGAAGGTCCATCACAATTTCCGCTGCCCATGTTTCTACTCCTAGCGCACCGGTCATTATTATCCACTCAAGACCTTCTTCAATTAATGGTACCAACCTCTCTTTGATAGCTTGCTTGATTATAGGAATCCCAGCATGCTTATCGTCAAAGATGCCAAGTTCGTGCGCCTTGTAACCAGTAATGACGAGTCTTTTTATCATTAGAACACTCCTTTGGTGAGAAATATAAAAACCGATTTCCCATTAGCCTAAAAGAAACCGGTTGACTGATATAAATATAGAAATAGTTTATAGGTTAAGCAGAACTGTGCTACAAAACCTACATTTAATTTTACAATAGTTGGCTTTTGATGGCAACGAGGGTGTATGAGGATCTAATTAGTTCTTATTATAGAAGGAACTCTTATTAACTACTCAAAGGTGTAGCATCTGTTATTACGTCTTCATTGATATTGGAAGAGAAATTAGTGCGTGTGATGAGGCGATTATAATAGAAGCAGTTTTGTATAAAACAATAATTGAATTATGTGTTGACATACCTTCTAGAAGTTGTTATTATATAAAAGTTGCTGATAGCGACTTACCAAGTTAGCAAACTTCAAATAAAAAAACTTTTGAAAGTTGTTGACAAGTCGATACAGAAATGATATTATATAAAAGTTCGCTAAAACAAACGAACGACATGAACCTTGAAAACTGAACAAGCAAGATGTTAATCATTTAAACTTACTAACAATTGTTAGTTTTAAAGTCATCATCGTAAAGATGATGCGCTAGTGAAATTTTGAGCAATCAAACACTTTTATGGA
>NZ_JAVGCV010000008.1:0-93452 GCF_052928305.1 Rummeliibacillus sp. BSL5 | reverse complement strand
AGATGAGATTTCCCATTACGCAAGTAAGTAAGATCCCTCAAAGACGATGAGGTAGATAGGTTCGAGGTGGAAGTGTGGCGACACATGGAGCTGACGAATACTAATCGATCGAGGACTTAACCAAATTCTTAAGAATCTTCAATTCACGTTTATCCAGTTTTGAAAGAACAACTTTCTTTCAATAGAGGATTTCAAGACACGAGCAATACAAGGAAATGAACGAATGAACACCGGAGTGTACTTATGTACATGAGGATGTGAATGAGTGAAATTGACGCACTAGTGCGATGTGTATTGGAAGCCGTAAGTCTAGTAATGATGGCAAAGAGGTCACACCCGTTCCCATGCCGAACACGGAAGTTAAGCTCTTTAGCGCCGATGGTAGTTGGGGGCTTCCCCCTGTGAGAGTAGGACGTTGCTAGGCATACTAAGACACTGCTGATTCAATCAGTAGTGTCTTTTTTATTATATAAATTTGAAGGTTTGTTATCGTATAAATAGCCTTGAGATAGTTTTCTAATCATCACTTATTATTTAAAAAATACTTATCCTATAGAAAAATAATTTATTTAGTTAAAGTAAGCAAATAGTTTTTCATTATATTGTTGACAAAAGATTGTATCCAATTTACAATTAAAAATGTCTTTGCCATTAGGATTAATGTCGTACTATAATCTAATTTATGCTTCCATAGCTCAGTAGGTAGAGTGCTTCCATGGTAAGGAAGAGGTCACCGGTTCAAGCCCGGTTGGAAGCTTACTTATAAACGTTGATATGACGCGGTTCTTACAATAAGAACCGTGTTTTTTGTTACCAAAATGCCGGCAAATACCGGCGGTTCTACCGGCAAATGGCGTTCACATTTCATTTTTCCTCGTTTTTTCCTCCAAAACTGATTGCAGAATCCAACTTAATTGTGGCATCTTCATTTGCATCTCTAAATACATGACTGTAAATATTTAAAGTGGTCTTTGTAGTGGAATGTCCAAGTTGAGTCGATACTACTTTAGCATTCACACCTTCATTGATTAATATAGAAGCAAAAGTATGACGTAAAGCATGCGGTTTTATATACTTTAATTGATGCCTTTTAATGAAGCGGCCCCACCATTTATTTAATCCAGTTGGATTATACGGAGTGCCATCTTCGTGTGCTAAGAGTAAATTGTGTTTTCCTTTCATCCACAATTCATCGACAGGGAAGGTAGAACGTTCTGCAGCACGGTATTTCTTTAATTTTGCAAGATCATCTATTACCAAAGAAGATATGAATATATCTCGTTGACCCTGTTGTTCCCCTTCTTCACCTTTACGGATAGGGTGAAGATCCACTGGATTACCTGGTGTATATGTCATTGCTTGCTCTACATGTATGATTCTATTTGGAATATCAACATGTTTATCCAGATCAAGCCCATATATCTCAGAACGACGTAAGCCAGCTGTAATCATTAGCTTTAATGCTACCCTCCAATGCAATGGTTCCTTTTCTAACGCTTCTACCAACAACCGAGATTCTTGCAGATCATAAACCTCAACTTTTTTCTTTGGAATACGTGGCTTATCTACTTCTTTAACCGGCGATTGTTTTATGATTTTTCTTTTAACCGCATAATTAAATACATTGTTAAGTACTCTTAAGTGAAAGAATACGGCGTTTGCTGATAGTGTACCTTCTTGGCCGTCCATACGCATACCTTCCTCACTTATGTTGTCCAAGAAGTCTGATATGTGAACCGAAGTTATTTGGTCCATGCGGAGCCGACTAAATACCGGCAATATGCGAAGTCTTAAGTAACGCATATAAGTATCGAGTGTAGTAGAGGATAAAGTCTTCACAGCATGTTTTGGATGCCATTCTTTTAATACGAAATCCACGAACATAATTTTCTCTTGCTTATGATATTGGCCATCTGTTAATTCAGCAACGAACTTGGCCAATTCTTTATCGGCTTCACGTTGCCCTTTAGCTTCAATGGTTCTAAACTCGCGTAGACGTTTTCTTTTGCCAGTACTCGGATCAATATAGCTCCCTAAATTCACCTCTAATTCATACTTACCTTTACCTCTTGGTCTTGCATGTCCTTTAGCCATGTAAGAGCCCTCCTTTCATTATTTAACATAATCATTGTTATATGTGCTATTTCAATATAGGATGATGTACAAAGCGTTCTTAAAGCGCTGATAAGTGAGCTTTTTTTTAGAAATTCAGTTGTTAAGTTTTGCTTAATAACTGCTAATATTGCACATTTGAACTATCCGGTTTTTCCGGATAGTTGCCTTCCATACCTGATTTTCTTGGGGGAGAGGCACAATCCAAATATAACGTCATGTCAAAAAATTGGTAAAGTTTTGGAACGTATGTTCCTTTTGTCTGGAAAATAAAATCCCGTTAACAGGGATTTTATGATGTTTAAAAGAATAAACATACGTACTGCATTTTAAAATTTAAGTTGTACTTTTACTGGTTCGTGGTAAGTTATCGAAGTATCGTTTGTGTCGTAGGCTTCACCAGTAAGGATATTTAATTCATTTAAACCTTCAAAGTTATCCTTAAAATAAGCAGATACAATTGTACCTTCAGTTTCTACCCTTCCCATATATTCTCGTGGATCTGGATTGTTTATTAAACTTACACTACCATCAATTTGCTGTCTTGTATTTGTTGTAATCTTATCGAAAGCTAAAAAAGAAACATCTTTATCTACTGTATTTTCGATTTCATATTGAATTTGGATAACATTTAACTTATCACTAATAGGTTTGTCGTATAGATACTCAGCGTAGTTTTTATAATTACCGTCTTGCATATTTGTTCTTTCTAGTAATTTTATGTCCTTTATTTTGATTTTGATAGGTTTTACGTCTATTTTCTTATTTGGCTCAATTATTTTAATCAATGTAACCTTAGTGCCGTCTTCCTCTAGTGTCCATTCTCCTGGTTTATTCAATATACCATCTTCGACAAAACCTTTTTTGTTTTCCTCAGAAACAGGTGCGCTTCCATCCTTTAAAGTGTCTTTATTTATTTGCGTTACTTCCGCCTTATCAGGTTTCTCATTGGATGTCTCGTTTGAATTGCAACCTCCCAATAAACCAGTAACTATCAATCCTGCCAATACCTTAGACCAAATTCTTTTCATTAATATTTCCTCCTTTATTAAAAAATCAATCTTTACTACAAAAACCTTTCCATTTCATAAGGAATACCATTTTCTCTTAAAATATCAATCTTAGTTTCGTAATTTTCAAACTCTTGATTATATAGAAGTAGATGTGTTGCAAAATAATTTGCTTCAACTTCTATTTTATCTACTGAAAAAAATGTGTTCTTTTTTAAAAATGTAGTATTTATATATGGATGTAATATTGCATGTCCTAATTCATGGCAACAAGTAAATCTTTGTTCTTTCTCATCGATCGAATTATTGATGTGTATAATAGGCATTCGCTTATAAGTACGGTAATAACCATATGTATTTCCTAAGTCCTGATAAAGAATAACAATTCCTATTTCTTTTGCAATTTGAAAAGGGTCATTAGTTTTGTATTTTGTTACTAACTCTGAAATTATATCGTTGATGTACATCTAAACAACCCCTTTTATTATTCTTTATTTCGGAATTTTTTAGGAGTGAATTTTTTCTTCGCCATTCTCTTTGCTAAACGCATAGATTGTTCTAAAGATGCAATTAGTAACTCACGATCTTCCTCATCCATATCTTCGATTGTTTGTCCGTCAAATTGAGCGTAGCCATTGCCATGACCCTCAAGACCATCGATTATTTTCTCTAAATCTTTAGCAATATCCTTTTCATCTTTAGTTGTGAGTTTCGGGAGATCGCTTTCACTATCATCTCTACCTAGTAGGTAATCAGTGGTTACACCAAAGAAATTTGCTAATTTATCAATAGTGGATAAGTCAGGTTCACTATCATCATTTTCATACTTTGCATACCCCTGCCTTGTAATCCCAAGCATATTAGCCATTTGTGCTTGTGTTAATTTTTTATTTTTTCTTAAAGATTTTAGTCTTATAGCGAACATAATGACTCCTCATTTCTATTGACCTTTGAATAAATTATAAGCAACATTTTGTTGCTTTTCTATAGTTAAGTAATAAAGGTAATAAAAAGTTGCATAAAAGTGTTGACAGCAACTTTAAGTTGCGTATAATAAAGAGTGTAAAGCAACTACTAGTTGCGGTTAGGCGGTGAAACAATGGAAACCAAAGATTTAAAATCTCTTTTAATTTCCAAAAGAGATAAACTTGGTTTAACTCACCAAGAGGTAGCTGAAAAGTCAGGGGCATCAATAACTAGACAGTATTATGGAATGATTGAAAATGGTGAGCGTAGACCATCAGTTGATGTTGCAAAAAAAATTGCGAGTGTACTTGGAGTAGAGTGGACAATTTTTTTTGAAACAGTAAGCAACCATAAGTTGCGTGAAAAGACGTCAGCTTAAATTCTCGAAATTGCACCTACCAATAAGCAATTAATTGAGTGAGCTTCGCAATATATTAATTATTTGGTGCAATAGAGAACCGGAAGGTAGGTGAAAACAAATTAAAGTTAAACTGCTAACACTTGTTAATGGTGATGAATACAAAAATATATCCCTAATCAAAGATATACCTGAAGAGATTGACAGTATAGTGCCTGGACAATTCATTGGCGTGAAAACAGGAAGCTATACCGTCTACATTCAAAAAGAATTCATTGCATCTCTTCAATTAGAAAATAGGTTGAAAACTATTTCTTTCTAGATTGTGAAAGTGCTGAACCAGCAACTGATTTCGACGCTTTACTGTAGCGGTTATCTTTCAAAATTTTACTTGCCTTACTAGCTATCTTTTTAGAAGTTTGTTTTTTATTAGGCATCTTATCACCTCCCCTAAGTCAATATTCGACAAAGAGTGAGGAAATACCTACTAAGGAGTGGAACAAATGAATCAATTACAAATGTTTAATTTTGAAAATCAAAAGATCCGAATTATCGACAAAGAAGGCGAACCTTGGTTTGTCGGAAAAGATGTAGCTAATGTCTTAGGTTATTCAGACACGTATGGAGCACTAAAAAAGCACGTTGATTTAGAGGACAAGCAAAACTGTCAAAATAGCAGTTTTGAATCTAACAGAGGGCTTACCATAATCAACGAATCTGGAATGTACAGTTTAGTTCTATCATCTAAGTTAGAATCAGCAAGACGCTTTAAACGCTGGGTTACTTCTGAGGTTATCCCTTCGATACGAAAACATGGTACTTACATGACAACCGACACAATCGAAAAAGTACTTACTGATCCAGACACCATCATCAAAATTGCTACTCAATTGAAAGAAGAACAGGCAAAACGGATGGCCGCCGAAGCGCAGGTCGAAAGGCAGAAACCAAAAGTATTGTTTGCTAGTGCTGTAGAAGCAAGCGAAACATCAATCTTAATTGGACAACTTGCCAAGATCATTACTCAAAACGGCATCAAGATTGGACAAAATCGATTATTCGAATGGATGCGTGAAAATGGCTATCTGGGCAAGAAAGGTTCCCATTACAACGAGCCAACTCAATATGCAATGGAGCGTGGTTGGTTTGAAGTGACTGAAAGAACCTTCAATAATCCAGACGGCAGCATTCGAGTAACACGGACCACAAAAGTTACTGGTAAAGGTCAGGTTTATTTCATCAATAAAATCCTGCATGGCATTGCAGTCTAAGGAGGATCAGTCAAATGACCAAAACAACCATGGACACAAAACAAGCAGCAGACTACATCGGCGTTTCTCTAAGCACTCTAAGAAAATATGTAAATGAACAAAGATTGCCGGTCCTTCGCTTTCCTGGTCGTCGCAAATGGCTTTTTAGAAAAGACCTTATCGACAAATGGATTGAAGAACAATCCGTACCTCAGATATACGAGCCGACAGCACCATTTGAGCCAACTATGGAGAAACAATACGAAAAATATAAAAGACAAGGTGAGCTTCGTATTCTTTCACCTAACTAGATTATAGAACAATGCTGTGTACAGATGTTTACAGCCATATACACAAAAGGGGGAGTAACAATGACTTTGCACAAATCAACAAAGGTTGGAGATGCAATAAAGCTTTTATCAAAGGAAGAAGAACTTACAAATGAACAAATGTCGATGGATTTAAACGTTAGTACATCGCTAGTAAATCAGATGAGGAATGATCGCAGGAATATGCAACAGGATATTGCGCGGGAGTCAATCGCTATATATGACAACCCGCGCTACACAATAGAAATTCTTCATGAATTTAGTGATGGTTTCACCGTTCCGATGATGGATGGAAAAGCAATCGAAAGACATCGGCTATCTTTACTTGCGATGTTAAAAAAACAGTTTGAAGAAGCGCTCGATGCTTTGAAAGAAGTGGACTTCACCAAACCACCGCAAGCAATGGAGAAACACGAAAGAGAGCTGATGGTAAAGGCCTTTGATGAAATATTGGATGCTCGATTGTCCTTAGAAAATTGGTTAACCCAGTTGCAAGAGGATTATGGTATTTCGATTAAAAAACGTATGAAAGCAATGACACCAAGATGGAAGGCGAGAGGATGGTTGCAATGAACGAATTGAAATTTAGACCTAGAGACTTGGAGAAAGCAAAGAAAGAGCATGATTGCATCGATACGCTGCAAAAACAACTGTCGATACATATCGAACGTGGGAATTATGCAATGGCTCAGATATGTATGGATGATATCAACAAGTCTTTGAAAGAACTTTGCAAAATGAGACATACAAAAAGAGAGCATGACAGGTTAGTCAAAGTAGCAAAAACAATGAATCAACGAGGAATCAAATCAAAGGTGGTGGCGAGATATGTATGATCGCTTAGATATGTTAATCATCGTAAGTTTAGCAGTTGCAGTTGCTGTTGTTCTTACATCAATGATTTTCTCATACAAACATGAAAATGAAAAATAGCCGGCTAACTATTGGGAGTTAACCAGCTACATGAGTCTACCTTTATTCATTATAACACGACAGGATAGCTCCTGTCATGAAGCACATGAGACAAAGTCTATATAAAGAGGTGAAAAGGCCTCCAATTTGTTTATCAACTCATGTGTTTCATGATGCGAGTTAATGGCATCAAAAAATCAGAAAGGGGCGTAACTATGTTAGAAAATCCAATGGTATCTGGCCAAGGCTTTGAAGAGTTGTATGCTACTCCAGTAGGTAGATGTGAAGAATGCAGAGATTTGGTATTTCAAGGGTTTGAAGGCGTGTTGTTTGAGGATGATTTGTATTGCTGCACATCCTGCCTTGAAAGCCACCTTAAGAAAGTTGGGGCTTTGCGAGAAATATAAAAAGACCACTCTCACAAAGTGGTCCCCATGACTAACAGTATTTACGTGATTATATCACGAAAGGAGAGAAAATGCATGGTTCAAAATTTCATTTCAACAGTTGATATGCCTCGCCATGATTGGTTGAAGCAACGCCAGAAAGGGATTGGCGGCAGTGATAGCTCCGTCATTTTAGGATTTAACAAATGGAAATCACCATTCAAACTATATCTTGAGAAGACAGGGGAGCACGTTGAAGAAATCGACAATGAGTTTATTTATTGGGGCAATGTTCTTGAAGATGTTGTAGCTAAGGAGTTTGAAGTGCGGACCGGCAAAAAGGTGCGCCGAATGAACAAAATGCTTAAGCATAAAGATTACCCATTCATACAAGCAAACCTAGATCGTGTTGTGGTTGGTGAAAAAGCATTGCTCGAATGTAAAACAACCTCTACCTATAACAAAGATGTTTGGGATGGAGATAGCGTTCCTGCAGCTTATATATGCCAGGTGCAACATTATCTAGCTGTCACTGGCTATGAAAAAGCCTATATCGCTGTATTAATCGGTGGAAATCAATTTGTTTGGAAAGAGATTGAGCGTGATGACGAATTTATAGATTTGCTCATTAATCACGAAAAGAATTTCTGGGAAAATCACGTGCTTTCAGAAAACCCTCCAGAAATCGACGGTAGTCCATCGGCAGCTGAGTTATTGCAAAAGCTCTATCCAGAAGACGATGGATCTGCAATTGTCTTGGATGAACAAGCTAACACATTAATTGAAGCGATAGAGTCACTTAAAGCAGAAAAGAAGGGCCTAGAAAGCCAATTAAAAGAGTACGAGAACAAACTTAAGATGCAACTTGAAAGTGCGTCAGAAGGCTACTCAGAACGTTTTAAAGTGACATATAAATCACAAACACGAAAAACAATTGATAGTAAACGTTTGAAGGCAGAAGCGCCGGATGTTTACGAGAAATATGCAAAAGAATCAAATGCACGTGTATTGAAAATTAAGGAGGCTAACTAATTATGGGGAAAAAAATCGGTGTTATGTCAAAAGAAGAAACAAAACATGTGAAATGCAATACATGTGCAAAAAATCGGCACGTTGAAGAAGCCCTTTTTTGCACACGTTGTGGATCTAAATTGGATTTATCAAAAATTGAATCATCAAAAACAGGGATTCTTCAATAATATCAATTACTAATAAATATAAAGGAGAAAATATAATGGCAACTACAACTGAACTAAAAGAACAAATGAAGCAGCAGGCACCGGCTCAAGCGAAAAAACCAAAGACAATTGAGGATTACATGAAGCAAATGGCTCCTGCCATGGCAGAAGCATTACCAAAGCATATGAGCGTTGATCGTTTAACGCGCTTGGCTATGACAACAATTAGGACAACCCCAGCTCTACGCGAAGCTGATGTATCAAGTTTACTAGGGGCAGTTATGCAAGCAGCTCAACTAGGATTAGAACCCGGCTTACTTGGCCAATGCTACTTGCTACCTTTCAAAAACGGTAAAAAGGGAATCACTGAAGTTCAGTTCATCATCGGTTATAAAGGGATGATTGATCTTGCTAGACGAAGCGGCCACATTCAATCTATCTATTCTCATGCAGTCTACGAAAATGATGAATTTGAGTATGAACTAGGCTTGGAACCGAAGTTGAAACATACGCCAACAATGTCAACGGATAAAGGGGATTTCATAGGAGCCTATGCAGTAGCGCATTTTAAAGATGGTGGACATCAATTTGAGTTTATGAGTAAGGCAGATATCGAAAAGCGTAAAGGTCGTTCTAAGGCTGCAAGCTCAAATTACTCTCCTTGGTCTACAGATTATGAAGAAATGGCAAAGAAAACAGTGGTCCGTCATATGTGGAAGTACCTTCCGATAAGTGTAGAAATGCAAGAACAAGTAGCTTATGACGAAGGAGTCGGTCGAAGCATTAAAGATGTGACTCCAGGAGAAGATGTTTTTGTGCAGGCGCCTGATGAGATTTTAGAAGCTGAAGCAACAGAAGCATAAACGATGAATACACAAACAAAAGTCGTCCTGCCTGCATGGATTTTCGAGCAGGCTCAGGGCGATAAAGATGAAATTAAAAGACTTGTACTTGAATATATGAAGCGCTATGACGGTTATCGAGTGATTAAAGTTAGCAAAAGATTAGCGATTTGCGAGACTAATAGAATTTAAAGGATGTGAACCAATGTATACGACAGGAAATGCAGCAGTAGATGCAATAGGCCAAATGAATTTAGAAGGTAATATTATTCCTCACACTTGGTTCGACAGTATCAAGTTCGACAGCGGAAAAGCAGATTTAACAGGTATCGTCATTCTATCTGAAATTATTTATTGGCATCGTCCAACTTATGTGAAAAATGAAGCTACTGGAATGGTGGTGGGTGTAAAAAAGAAATTTAAAGCAGATTTATTACAACGTTCATATGAAAGTTTTGCAGATCAATTTGGAATTACTAAACGACAAGCAAAAGAAGCTGTTACTAGATTAGAAGACTTAGGTTTAATAAAACGCCATTTTAGAACCATTAATGCTAATGGAACCAAGTTGGGTAACGTACTGTTTATCGAGGTTTTACACTCTAACGTCATAGCTATGACATTTAAACGTCATAGGGGTGACGTTGTAACGTCAGAGGTATCACGTTCAAACGCTACACCTATGACTTTAGAACGTCAGACAAATACAGAGATTACTACAAAGAATACTACAGAGAATACAACAAGAGATTACAACAACCAACCAGACATGGAGTTTGTTAAGGTAAAAGACTTTTATGAAAGCAATTTTTCTCTAGTAAGTCCAATCATTGGAGAAATGCTAGGAGGGTTGGTTGATGATTTCGATACGGATTTAGTTTTATATGCATTTGAAATCACAGCTTTAAATCCGAAAGTAACAAACCCAATGAGATATGCCACATCGATATTGAACGGTTGGCAAAAGAATCTCGTAACTAATCGACAACAAGCTGAAATCTATGAATCTAAGAAACGAGGTGAACATAATGGCCAGAACAATCGAGGAAGTTCTCAAGGAAATGCAGGGCCGAGTAACCGTCCAACCGTCTTCGGAGACTACTGCAGCGATTAATTACAACTGTGATAAGTGCAAAGATCAAGGCGGCATCATTGAATGGCGAGAAGCAGATGTATTTGGAAATGGGCAGTACATTCGCAAAGAAGAAGTTTGGGTGGAATGTTCATGCGTAAAACAAAAGAAGATTAATAAATTGCTGAAGACGTCGGAGATTACAGATGAATTTCAGAAAATGACTTTCGGTAACTTTCATACAGAAGGTTATCAAGAGGTCATTAAAAAAATGTATGATACGGCATTTCAATACTGCCAAGCATTTAACAGCATTAAAAATACACGATGCAACAGCATCGCATTGATTGGACAACCAGGAGCAGGGAAAACACACCTGTTATCAGCAATTGCTAATGGAATGATTACGAAGTTATTAGTGCCAGTTCTTTACTTTCCTTACATTGAAGGGACAGAGGATTTAAGAAGTGACTTTGACCAACTAGCAAATAAAATTCAGCGTTTAAAAGAAGTTGATGTCTTATTTATCGATGATCTTTTCAAGCCCGTTACCAAGGTTGTAAATGGCTTAAGAATCAAAGAGCCAAGAGCTACAGCGTGGCAAGTGGAAAAGATGTTTGAAGTGATTAATTATCGCTACTTAAACAACAAACCATTACTTATATCAAGTGAGCTATCGTTTGATGACATGCTGGACATTGACGAAGCGCTTTGCACACGAATTTTTGAAATGTGCAGTGATTATACAGTGACGATTAAGCAGGATATTAAATTGAATCACAGATTATTGAAGATGAGGGAGGCTAAATGATGCGGGAGATTAAGTTTCGAGGTAAAAGCTTGTTAAACAACAAGTGGTATGAAGGAGATTTTATTACTGATGCTCGAGAATATGAGAGAACTTGTGACAAGGCTTATATCTTGCCTCGTTGGGATAAATTAAATGTCCCTATCCAAGTTGACCCTAATACAGTCAGTCAATTTACAGGCCAAAAAGATAAAGTGAATCACGAGATTTACTTGAATGATATAGCTAAACGTGAATTTGATATTTGGAAGACTGATTACGATAATGATGGTTCTCCATTAGGTGATGAACTTATTGAAGAAGGATATTTTGTCGGTGTAGTTAGTCAAACGCCAAGCGGTATGTACGTGCTAAATAAATGCCGTAAATACGACATAGAAGGCAACCTATTAAAAAAATGCAGTGGAGTGAAATTGTTTGCTCATCGTTGTGAAGTAATCGGCAATATCTATGAAAATCCAGAGTTATTGGAAGGAGTGAATGTAGGATGAAACCAACAAACAACATCAAATACATTATTGATCAGATTGTTATCGCCTATTGCCAGTATGAAAAGTTTGGTGATAAGACATTCGGTAATAACTTCGAAAAATACACTGCTCAGTTAATGCAAATCACAGGGCTAGATCGTGATGGAGCTCTAGAATATGCAGTCAATTTTCTAGCTGGTGAAAGCAAAATTAAGGGGGTTGCGTAATGACAATTACATGGGTTTATGTTCAATCAGAACCATGGGTTTATACAGTAGGTTTTTATGCACCAGATGGCACATGGCATACAGACAGTGACTGGAACAGTAAAGAAGATGCGGCAGATCGCGTGCATTACCTAAATGGCGGTAAAGGTGTGGAGTAGTTAAATGGAAATACTTAATAAGGAGGAGTTAGGGTGCAACAACAAATTTTCACTGATAAGAATGGTGAGCAGCTAATAGTACAATATCGCAAGTCAGCAATATTCTTCTTGAAAAAGTACAGAGAAGAAGATTTGAGAGAACACAGAAATGGCGGGCTTTATATTGATGGCAAGGGTCTTTACCACAGATTCGAATTTGCGGAAGAGAACTTTAAAGCGCTATACGATTTTTTAATAATTGTAGCTAGAAAAAGCTGGATATCATTTAACCCAAGAGTTGCAGATAGTATGGGTGCAGATTATGACGATTACTACGACAAAGAGTTTGATAATAATGGTTTGTTGCAAATTGGGAGTAATGTTATTAAAGCTGGTGGACCTTATGCACAACCGCCTAACAAATATAATTTAACTAGACTAATTAAGTTTAATAGGCGGAAGTTTGAATCATTTATTTACGATTTCAAAAAAGAATTAAACTGTAATTAACACAGGCTATAAAAGTTCGCAAGATTTCGAAATCAGAAAGTGAGGTAAGGGCATTGTCAGTATTTGAATTAATGATTGTAACGATTACCGTTGCAGAGATGTGTCTTGCTATCAGAATGGCGATGGAGGCTTAAAGTATATGAATGACGATAGTATATGCCTTTGTGCACGATGTAACCGGCCTTTAAAATCCAAGCGATCCATAAAGTTTGGTATTGGCCCTACTTGTCGGGTACGAAAAGCAGAAGAGGACTTTTTGAAGAACCAAGTAACAATTTTCGATATTTTAGGCGGTGAAAATGATGTCATTAGCGGAACAAATAGCGCAGCTTGCTCCTAAGATGCCAGTTGAGGTGTTGCAAGATGTGGACAAGCGTATTACAGATTATCTAGCAAGTGGTGGAAAACCGGAAGGACCTTACATTGAGCAGCAATTAAGATACATGAGAAATGTCGCGCGTGTATTAGAGCAAAAATAAAAAAGATGAGGTGATTAGATGGCTTGGGGAAGAGATGTTGGAAGAAAGATTCTTCGCGGCTATACAGCAATGGACTTACAAAAAAGGAATGATGACTATGAAACTCGCGGTTGGAAGCAAATTAGCAAGATTCAAACTGAATGCAGAGACAGCAGCGCATATGCAGTGTTAATGCAGCTAGAGAACAAAAGAAAACACGCTTGAATCAAATTCAAGCGTGTAGGAGCCTGTTAGATACGACGGTTTGCAGACCGTCCACTTTTATTATTATCAATCAGGTAATAATTATACGGATAAGAATCTAAAAAGATTCATTTTTATAAAAACATTAGAGCGGAGGCGTAATATGGTCAAAAAAATCCAGACAGATTCCGATATGATCGCCGAAATTGATTTACATGATAATGCTGTATATGTTGTTGCCAGCGGCAGAATTACCCGAGTAGATGCTCCACCGTCCGGTTATGGGAAACAAGAGATTAGTTGGTATAAGGGGGAGCCTACGCATTCGGAGATTAAATATACACAAAAGTTTTGAAAAATATAGGTATCTATTACTTTTTCTATATTGCAATAAGATAATTGGGACAATAAAAATACAAATTAAAAGGGAGTTCCATCAAAAATGATGACAACACCCTCATTAAATTATCGAATACTTCCACTGCGTATGATTTTCACATTTACATTTGCTTCTATTTGGATGTCTTTATATATTTCTTTCCATTTGCCTTCTCTCCATAATTGGGGATAATAGGCTCGGATATCTTCACCAATCCCAATTACATCGGAAGAAGCCTTTTGGCACTTTTTAAACATTCTAGTGATGTCTTTTTCTACGCTATCTTCAATAAATTTCTCTAATGGTTTTCTTACTTGCTTTCGATCTAAATGATCTGGCGGATATTCTGTCATAACAATAGGCATGTAAATATTATATTTCACCTTTATGTTATCTCCATCTTTTGTTATTTTCTTCTTTTTCTTAAAGCGAATGACATCAAACCCGACCGGTACCTCTTTTTCATTTCTGTTCCACAGATATGCTAACTCCACAATTTTTGATTTCCCATAGCCTAATAAAGTTGCAAAAGTGGATTCTCTTAGAGTAAGATACTCACCAGTGAATTTTTTTCCATTAAACAAAGCCATTCCTTCCACTTGAGGAAGAGCTTTGTCACTACTCGTTTTTAAGTATGGTAATCCAAGGTCTCTTCCTTCACTAAACATAAGGTTAGCTGCAATCTCCAAATTTGTTGTAGGATATATTGTAGCTTGCTCAAAACTCTGTATAAAATCTAAATAGTACTCTCCAATCTCCCTTGGTATGGTTTCTTTTAATTCTAAAAACCTTTTTGGCGTACCCTTTGTAATCGCAACCTTAGCTGTCATCGGACTCTGAGCTGATCGATAATAAACATCCAACAAATCGTATAAATCATCCTTAGCGGTTTCTTCACTAACTAATATAGTAGTCAATTCAGCTATATCCATCGTTTGCTCGGTTTTTTTATTGGCATTAATCCTTACTTCTCTCGCTGTTTTGCCTTTGCCTTCAAGCACTATATATTTAGTAGGGTCGTCACTTGAGCTAGGGTATGCATAGTAGGCTTTAAGATCTCCAATGGTTCCTTCTACGCCTACTACAGAAATAACAGAGAGTTCTTTATATAACCGTTGATCCCAACATCCACTAAGGAATAAAGTGCTTATAAGAAGAAAAACAATCACTTTGCGCATTTTGATCCCCTCCCTTTATTTTTCCAAATGACGAATATGGGTAAAATCACCGTATAAGGAATGTAAAAATATTGGAGATAATCTCTAAATAATTCTACAACCCCGATATTCAAAAAAGCTATACTTCCAATAAAGAGAAAAATATGCAATACGATCATTGGCATTTTTTCATGCTTCCGCTTTTTTTGAAAATAAACAACCCGAATATTAAATATAATCAGACTGAATGAAATAATACTCCAGCAGAGCCAAATATAGAGGAAGAAAATGTCTAGTCTTTTTACAAATGTAACTTCAATAGATTTTAATATATATAAGGTGGGTTCGGTAATATAAGGCAATGAAGCTGTTGCAAAATACATTTTTACTACCAATAATAAAAAGCCAGAAAACAGTGTTATTATGGATTGATAAATTAATATATCTTTAAAACGCAATTTATCTTCAGGTAAAACATATTTTCTTAATACTAAATAACCTTCTAAGCCTGTAAATGAAGCTAATCCATAAAGCGTCCCTATGATCCATTGGTGACCTGAACTTGTTCCAATAGGGAAAAGTCGGGAGAATTCTAATTCGGGTGTAGCAAACATAAGAAAAATTACAAATATTAAGACGAAAGGAATTAAAAAAACGGGCATATTTACAGCAGTTGATGGTCTACTGACACTAATGTAATAGGAAACGAAGAGCATTAATAGCAATGAAACTGAATTTGGTGTGTTTTCAAGCACCCAAATATTTAAAGTGTATTGAAGATAGATTAAAGATACTACTAACAAGAGAATCCAGCTAAAAATATAAATCCAGCCTATAATCTTTCCTAACTCAAAATATTTATAAAATTTTTCGTATAAACATAATTGAAGAAAAACAAAGGCGGCAGCAACAAAGAACATAATCCAAGCATCTCGTCCGCCCGCATTAAGAAGAGCTTCTGAATAAGCAATGAATATAATACCCGTCGTTCTAAAAAAGAGCATGAGAAAAAGCTGAACTTTTGTTATTGTAAAATTCATGTTTTTCTTCCTTTCGGATTAAAACTGTTGGATTGAACATCTGACTTGGTATGCTTTCCTCGAAAAAAAATTTGCCCAATTTTCATTGGTTCAAATGGAACAATTGGGTAAAAGTATGGTGACTTCAAAGAGCTTAAGTTGCATAAATGTATATTTAAAATTAGGAAACCAATCAATATGCCAAAGAAACCCAGTAATGCAGCTGAAAACATGAAAGGGAAACGTAATACACGCACCGAAGTATTTAACTCAACCGACGGTACAACATAGCTAGAAATTGCAGTCAATGCTACGACGATTACAACCATGTTAGACACTAAACCTGCATTAACGATGACATCTCCGACAACTAAACCGCCGACAATACCAATTGTTTGAACTAAAGATTTTGGCAACCGGACACTAGCCTCTCGGATCAATTCAATGATAATTTCGACAATTAACGCTTCAACTAGTGGTATATATGGTATTTCACTAATATCTAATTTTAGTTTTTTACTTAATTCAATTGGAAGAACTTCATAATGAAAACTGACTATAGCAATATAAAAGGCAGGTAAATAAACAGCTGTGAGGAAGCTAACGACCCTTACCATTCTATAAAAAGACCCGACAACTATACGGCTATTAAAATCGTCAGGTGATTGGTAAAATGAAAATAATGTGACAGGTGCCACATAAGCAGTTGGTGAATAATCGGTCATTAAAACAATTTTCCCCTCAGCAAGATTTGCAAATACTCTGTCTGGCCTTTCTGTATTCATTATTTGGGGGAATGGTGAGTAAGGTGAATCCTCAATGAAATCAGTCAATTGCCCTGATGTATATAATCCATCTGTTTTTTCTTTCATACCTACAAGCTTTCGCTCTAAATCTGCTAGGGTATCTTGATCAGCAAAACGCTCTAAATACATATAATAAATATCTGCTTTGTTTTCCGTTCCAACAGTCACCTTTTTTACAATTAAATTAGGCACTCGCATCCTTTTTCGAATAAGCCCCAAATTCACGTCTATATCTTCGACAAATCCTCCATGGGAGCCTCGTAAGACGGCTTCATTTGTCGGTTCTTCCGGAGACCGATGTGGCAAATTAGGCATGGTAAAACGTACCATTTGTTGAGTGTTTAATAAAAGTAGCACTGTATAACCTTGGCATACATAGTCCACTAATTGTTGTAGATTATAGCTTTCTTTTTGGGTGGCCATCGTTGCATCCCAATCTTTTTCATTAAACGTTGATTGTATTTTTAAGACGTTTACTATATCTTGTACATCTTTAGTATTAGCCATTGAACTATAGTAGCAAAGAATAGCATATTGATCATTTGGAAACGAGACCTCTCTTGCCACAAAATCTACAGAATTATAAAAAGTAGCGTTTAATTTTTCAACCATCGATTCTAGCTGGAGCATTCCATTCCTCCTGTTCTATTCTTTTGATGAATTTGGAAAGATTAGTCTGGTTCCTTTAACTTTTCTTTCTAATTTCATTATGGAACAGATTAATACATTTCAAACAGAAGAATCAGCCATTATTTAACTGCCTCACGACTTTGACTAAGACTTGCCCCATTGTTAATAAGTAGGAAACGCATTGTAATTTAACTCCATGACAGTAATCGTTCTTACCCTTCTTTTTTTGAGAGAAGTTTTTAAAATTATAAATAGAAAAATGTGTTGGGATTTCTTATACAAAAGAATCACAGATATGCTAAAATATTCTTAGCTTAATAACTGGCTTATCGGAACAACCGGGAGCATCGAATTTACGCATTGCTGCGTTCATTTGGTGCTCCTTTTTTATTAGCCGCAAAGGGGATGTGGGTATGAATGGTGTTCAAATAAAATGGGTGTCACATGCTTCAGAAGAAGAGATAAAGAAACAAGGTACAAATAGTCATAAAGAGAGAAAAGAACAGCTTACGCAAAGAGATATAGAAGAATTAATGGGTGTTCGTAGACCACGATATAGAAAAAGTGGCGGAGCTTTTAAACAGAGATAGAGATAAAAGGGGAAATGAAGATGACGCAAACTTTAACTAAGAAGAAATATTCAGCGGCTGAAATTTTGTCGATTATGACTAGTTACAATTGGATGATTAACTACATCGCCAATATGAGAGAAGAATTCAATGCTATTTATGCCCCTGTTGCAAAATACGATGGCATGCCACATGCTAAAGGCGGGAAAAGCGATCCCATATGGAATGAGATTACACGAATTGAAAGGTGTATTTCAGATTATGGTGAAACAGGAGACAAGGTATCTTTTATGCAGGAATTCCTTACATCAAGCGCGTTTGAAAAGATGGAAGAAAAAAATAAAATGATTCTCCAACATACACTTAATGGGATGAAACAAACCAAGATTGCTAAATTGCTAATGTGCTCACAACCTGCAATTCAGTACCGACAATGTAAAATTGCCGAATATATATGCGAAGAATGTTAATTTTATATATTTTATAGTTTTTATACTTTTTATGAAGTTTTTTTAAAGAAAAATTGTATTGTACACTGGAAGGCAGGTACCGGGGAGGCGGATTCCCCGGTCGTCCGAATACCTTCGGTATATGAATATTGTTTGCAAGATCATTAAAAAGGTTGAGAAAAACCAACCAACCCAAGAAGGCTATTGACGTTGGCTATATGCCGCTAAAACGGATTACGTCTGATATAAGCGAATAATACGGAGCATCAAATAATTAAATGCAGGCTACTGGACTAGGTATTATAGGCTCGGCTGTATTGTTCGTTTATATGAGATGCAAAATCACCATGATGATGTATATCTCAACATGAATTGAAACCCCTTATAAAAAGGCTATCGTTGCTTGCGGTAGCCTTTTTTCATATACTTCCTAGTTATTAACCTATATAGTTAGTGCAGGGGGTGAGGGAATGAAGAGAAGGTATATGGAATATAATGTCCATTTAAAACTCATTGGTGAGTTTATCGAAAGAATTATTTATTTAGTAAACAATCAAACCAAGAGTCAAAGTATAGAATTTCAATTGGCAATAGCGGGCTTTGACCATACATTAGAATTAATTAAAAACTCTAAACCGCCTAATGTAGTTAATGAGGAACATCAGAAACTGGTATCCGGTTTAACTGATTGGATAAATGCTATTAAGGAAGCTAATCGATTCTAGTGATAAAGTAGAGTAGCGTAATTCAAGCTTTATGAAGCTAAGGAAATATTGACTACTATATAGTACTGTTTATAAAAAGATCGATAATTAGCATCCTTCGGGGTGTTTTTTTATTTTGCAGAAATGAGGTGATGAAATGGCGCGTAGTAAATACAAAAACAAACAAGTTGAAGTCGATGGGATTATTTTCGATTCAACATTAGAAAGTCAATATTATTTGCATCTGAAACAATTGCAGGAACAAGGCATCGTGAAATCGTTTGAAATGCAAAAGACGTATTTACTGCTTGAAGGCTATTCGATTGAAGGGAAGAAACGACAGTCGATTAAGTTCACACCAGATTTCATTGTCCATTATGCAGATGAAATTACAAGAGTAATTGATGTAAAAGGCAGTGAAATGGCTATATCAAGAGATTTCCCATTGCGAAAGAAAATGTTTGAGTGTCGCTATCAAATTCCCATAGATGTGATTATGTGGTCCTCAATAGATGGTGGCTGGATTGAATATGAGAATTTAAAGAAAGCTCGCAAACTTAGGGCGAAAGATTCTGCTAAGAAACGAGGTGGTGATATGACTAATGCCAAGAGTACGCGATCCAAATCGGGATAAATCATTTGAGATATTTAAAGAGCATAGCGGCGATATTACAAACCGTAAAATTGCTGAGATGTTGGGTTGTCCTGAAAAGAGTATTGGTGGTTGGAAATCAAAGGACAAATGGAATAAGAAATTGAACGGAGTACTCCAAACAGATGAACGGAGTACTCCGAATAGTAAAGCTCCCTTAAAAGCTAGTAAAGCAAAGGGTGAAGAAGAAAAGAAGTCCTATCGCAGTAATCCGAAGAACCAATTCACGAAACGGAATGAAGCATCTGTAAAACATGGCTTCTATCGTAAGTGGTTGCCACAAGATATGTTAGAGATCATCGAAGACACTAAGACCATGACACTAGCAGATAGGTTATGGTTCCAGATTGAAACAAAGTTCGCTTCACTCATCCAACTGCATAAAATCATGTTCGTAGAAAATCGCTTTGACACTTTGCGAGAGGAAGATATGACAGCCGATGGTCAGACTGGCTCTTCAACGCGCTACAAGGTTGTATATGCCTTTGAACAATATGCAGAGTACATTAAGACAGAAGCGCGCTTAACAGCCGAATGGCGCAATGTAGTGAAGCAATTCTTGGAGCTTTCGGATGAATACGATGAGCGACGTATGAAGCTAGAGCAAATGCAGCTAAATATTGAGAAGACCAAGACGGACATTGAACGCAATAACATTGCTATTCGAAAAGAAACTGGTGAGGAAGAAGAGTACGAAGACGATGGATTCATCGAAGCACTTGGAGGCGCAGAGGTGAATTGGGATGATTAAACGAAAGAAAAAGCCCGCTCTCTTCAAGTTCTCGCCGTTTAGTATGAAGCAAAAGAAAGTCCTCACTTGGTGGGTTCATGGCAAGTCGCCATACAAGGACAAAGACGGTATCATTTGCGACGGATCAGTCCGAGCTGGTAAAACGGTTGTGATGTCTCTTTCGTACATCATGTGGGCGATGGAAAGCTTTGACGATGAGAACTTAGGTATGGCCGGTAAAACAATTGGTTCATTTAGACGTAACGTTTTCAAGCCTTTGTCGAAGATGTTACGAAGCCGTAAGTATCAAGTCAAAGAACATCGTACAGAAAACATGTTTACCGTTACGAAGAATGGTAAGACAAATCACTTTTACTACTTTGGTGGTAAAGATGAAGCTTCACAAGATCTTATCCAAGGGATTACACTCGCCGGAATGTTTTTCGATGAAGTAGCGCTTATGCCGAAATCATTCGTTGACCAAGCAACGGCGCGTTGTTCTGTTGAAGGTGCAAAGTTCTGGTTCAACTGCAACCCAGCGGGCCCTTATCATTGGTTTAAAACAGAATTTATCGACAAGATGGAAGAGAAGAATCTATTCCAGATTCATTTCTTGATGGATGACAACCCTTCGTTATCTGATCGTGTTAAAGAACGTTATAAGCGCATGTATAGTGGCGTATTTTTCAAGCGATTCATTCTTGGGTTATGGGTACTTGCCGAAGGTGTTATCTATGACATGTTCGATAATGAAAAGCATGTAGTAGAGACTGTTGAACGTGAATATGAAAAGTATTATGTCAGTATCGACTATGGTACTCAAAACCCTACAACATTTGGTTTGTGGGGTCTTTTTAATGGTGTTTGGTACAAGATAAAGGAATATCACTATGATGGCCGCCAGAAGTCAAAACAGAAGACTGATGAAGAATATGCAAATGATTTAGAACAATTTATTGGTGATGTTTCACACTTTAAAGGTATTATTGTCGATCCGTCGGCAGCATCTTTCATTGCTGTATTAAAGAAGCGCGGTTTGCGTGTAATTAAAGCAAAAAACGATGTGCTGGACGGTATTCGTAACGTAGCAACAGCCTTAGAAAAGCAATTGATTAAGTACAATGATTGCTGCAAAGAAACCTTTCGAGAGTTTTCATCTTACATTTGGGATGAGAAAGCTGCAGATCGTGGCGAAGATAAACCAGTAAAGCAGAATGACCACCAAATGGACGGTGACAGATACTTTGTGAATACAGTTGTGATGAAGAAACGTGGTATTACAATTTTGAAGTAAGGAGGCGATAACAGTTGCATTGGCTACTTGGAAGGACTCAAACAGATGAGTTCATAGAAATTATAGAAAACAACAAGCCGAAAGCGATCGATACAGTTAAGGAACTGTACACGACATTCAATCCATCGAAATTATTAGAAGGCGTAAGGTATTACTTTACCGAAAACGACATTCTGAATAAGAAAGTATATATCTATGATGCAAACGGCACCAAATTAGTTGATGGCGACGCAACAAGAGAAGCATCCAAGATACCATCGGGCTTTCACAAGATATTAGTTGACCAAAAAGTCGGCTATCTTGCTGGGGAGCCTCTTTCTTTTGGTTCAAAAAGTGATGACAAGAAGGCGCTTGAACTCATCGAAGAATTAATCGGTGAAGAGTTTGAAGATACGCTACCGGAATTAATTTTGAATGCTTCAAACAAAGGTAAAGAGTGGCTTCATCCTTATGTCGATGAGGATGGAGAGTTTCAACACATCATCATACCAGCAGAAGAGTTTATCCCTATCTACGATACGAAGCGGAAGGATAAACTTCGGGCGGGCATTCGTTTTTATAAGGTTACCGATAAGGTAGTGAAGCTAGAATTATGGACCCCAGATGATGTGACCTACTATGAAATGCTTAACGGCGAAATCTTTATTGATGTGAACGAAGAGATCAACCCAGCGCCGCATTTCTACCAAGGTGATAAAGGTGTGAGTTGGGGGAATGTTCCTTTCATCGAATTTAAAAATAATGAATTTGGTGTATCAGACCTTACCTTTTACAAAAGGCAAATTGACGGCTACGACTCATTAGTGAGTACTACGCAAGACGTCTTAGAGGATATTCAAGCAATGATCTATGTTTTAAAAGGCTACGAGGGTGAGAATTTAGAAGAATTTAAAACGATGCTCAAACGATATCGTGCTATCACGATGGAAGCAGAGGAAGGTTCTGGCGTCGATACGTTAAGCGCCGAGGTTCCAGTTGAAGCTTATAAAACACAACGAGACACTTATACCACTGATATTTATTCTTTCGGTCAAGGTGTAAATCCATCGCCGGATATTATCGGAGATGCTCCAAGTGGTGAGGCGTTACGGAACCTATATTCATTGTTGGACATTAAGGCTTCCATGTTAGAGCGTAAATTCACCAAAGCTTTGAGAAAGTTCATGTGGTTTGTTGCGAAGTACGCTAAGTTGAGCAAAAAAGGTGAGTTTGATTATCGAGATATCACATTCACTTTTAACAAAATGATCCTGACTAATGAATCACAAATCGTTGATATGGCTCAAAAGAGTTTAGGGGTTATCTCGCAAACTACAATTATTGAAAATCATCCTTGGGTTAAAGATGTGCAACTGGAGCAAGAGCGGTTGGAAAAGGAAAAAGATGATATAGAACCTCTTGTTGTAAAAGAAGGTGGCTAGATGATTGATTTAGATAAGTACGCTAAGTTACTCGCAAAGTGGTCGGATAAAGTCACTAAGAAGTATGAAAAAGAGTTAAACAGTATGTACAGCGAGTTAATTAAAGCGGCTCTCGCTCTTCTAGGCAGCATATTTAACAGCTACGAGAAAGACGGCAAGCTTACCTATGCCGAAATGATGAAATACAAGCGATTAGACAGCTTTCATACTCAAATGAATGTCTTAATCAATACAATGTCCAAAAAGCAACGAGATAGCCTGCTAGACTTGTTAGATGAACACTATGTGTATAGTTGGGATTGGATGGCGTGGGCTATCGAAAATGAGGCAGATATTCGTTTGAAAAATATGAAGACAAAGGTAGAACAAGTTGAAAAGGCCATGCAGAATCCAATTAGCGGCCTTACACTTGACGAAACCTTGGAGAAAAATCGGCGCGAGATTATCATCAAAGTAAAACGTGAGGTTACTCAATCACTTGTTCAAGGAAGTACCTACAAGCAAACCGCTAGCAGGCTTACAAAGGCATTTGAAGGTGATTATGTTAAATCAGTTCGGGTTGCTCGAACTGAGACGCATAGAGTACGTGAGCAAGCTTCTTTAGGGTCTGCACAAGAAGCGAATAGCCAAGGTATTGTCATGATGAAACGATGGATGAATATGAAAGATGAAAGGGTCCGTCGCACTCCAAAGGCTAACCATGTATCACTAGGCGGTCAAAGTGTTCCAGTTGATGAACCATTTGATTTAGGTGGAGAGGAAAAAGGACAAGCACCAGGTATGACAGGCTATGCTCATCACGATATTAATTGTCGATGCTTAACAGGTTATAACATAGAGCGAATAGAAAAGCAGAGTCAGAAAGATGTTGCGAAAAGAACTTTTGAAGAATATCGGAAGGCTATTTCGAAATAAGTAAGTTCGATGTATCATTTTACCGAGGTGGGAAAATGAAAAAATACGATTTAATAATTAGGACTAAAAGAAATAGGCGGTTTTATTCAGAAATTGGAGCAGATAATTATAAAGCTGCGAAAGAAAGATTAGACATTGTTCTAAGCCAAAATACCTTTATAACTTGTAGCCTAGAGGAAGGCGGCGAATGTGTATTTTTAGCAGTTTCTGAAATAGCATATATAGCATTAATAGATAATCCAGAAGAAGAATAAATAAGGGTCACTCATCTGAGTGGCTTTTTATTTCGCCCTAAGCAAGGCGTTAAAGGGCTTTTTATTATGCCTACGTGTCGTTACACGTAAAAAACGAATAGGAGGAGAAGAGATGAACAAAGAAGCACTACTCGCATTAGGATTAACAGAAGAGCAAGCAGATAAGGTTATAACAGGTTTTGGTCAAATGGTTCCTAAAAGCCGTCTTGATGACAAAATTCAAGAGGTTAAGGACTTACAAGGCCAAATTACAGATCGTGATAATCAGCTTGACGATTTAAGCAAGAAAGCAGCTGGCAATGAAGAATTGCAGAAGCAAATTCAAACATTACAAGAGCAGAACCAAACGACGGTTGCTGACTATGAAGAAAAGTTAAAGCAAAAAGACTTCGATTTTACATTGTCAGAAGCATTACGTAATGCAAAAGCTAAGAACCCGAAAGCAGTTAAAGCTCTATTAGACGTGGAAGGCATCAAGCAAGATGGACAAACGCTTTTAGGCCTTGAAGATCAACTGAAGGCTTTGAAAGAATCAGATGCTTATTTATTTGAATCCGATAGTTTGAAGGGCAAAACACCACCAGCAGGCGGTCAACATTTACCAGGTGGCTACAATAAACCAAATCCGTTTGCGAAAGATACATTTAATTTAACGGAACAAGGGATTTTGCTACGTGACAATCCCGACTTATACAATCAATTGAAAGCCCAAACTGGGCAATAGGAGGAATTAATTTATGCCAATTACACGTATTGGAGATATCATTCAACCAGAGATTTTCACAAACTATGTCACTCAACGAACAATGGAATTATCAAATGTATTAAACAGCGGAATTGCAACAAATGACGCAGAATTCAACGCATTAGCAAGTGGACCAAACACTCTTGTCAACATGCCTTACTTCAATGATCTTACAGGTGATTCAGAAGTAATGTCGGATGACGGTTCTTTAACTCCAGGGAAAATCGGCACAAGCAAAGACGTTGCTCGTAAACAAGGGCGTGCAAAAGCGTGGGGAGCAAACGGCTTATCAGCATTGCTTTCAGGTGCTGATCCTATGGGAGCAATCGGAAATCTTGTGACAAACTATTGGGCTCGTGATCGTCAAAAAGTATTACTTTCAACACTAAAGGGCGTATTTTCTTCCGCATCAATGGCTAAGAAAATTCATGATATTTCTGGTGAAACGGATGCAGGTGCACTATTCACCGCTAATAGTTTCTTAGATGCAGTACAAATCATGGGGGATGCAAAAGACTCTTTAGCAGCTATTACAATGCACTCAGCCGTTGAAACGTATCTTGCTAAACTTCAATTAATTGAGTATGTACAACCTGCAGGCCAACCAGTAAGAATCCCTTACTTTATGGGTAAACGTGTCATTGTGGATGATGGCATGCCTTATGATACTGCAACAGGCGTGGCAGAAACGTATATCTTTGGTCAAGGCGCATTGGCTTGGGGTAATGGTAAGCACCCGAATATTATTGAGACTGAAACAGATCGTGACACAATGGCTTCATCAGGTGAAGATTTCTTAATCAATCGTAATATCTTTATGCTCCATCCACGTGGGGTGAAATGGACTGAATCAGCAGTTGCAGGCGATTTCCCAACAAACACAGAATTAGCAACTGGCTCCAACTGGGAATTAGTTTATGAACCTAAAGCAGTTCGTATGGTTGATTTCAAGTTCAAAATTAAATAAGAGGGCGCTTAGGCGCCCTTTTGTTATGAAAGGGTGATTGTATGGGAGCTTATACATTTCGGCGTGCTCGTGAGCGGTTAGCGGCTAAAAACCATTCATATGAGCAATTGAATGCCATGAAGATTTCTCAAATTAAAGGAATCTTAGATTCAAAACAGATTGATTACAAATCTAACGGCACTAAAAAAGAGTTAATATCTTATTTGGTAGAGATTCCAGAAGAGCAACCAGGTAGCGAAGTGAGTGATAATGATGGCGATGACTCTTGATGAATTGAAGATACGTATTAATGCCACTGCTGATGATCTTGTATTGCAAACAAAGCTTGATGATGCAATTGACTTTGTCTGTGGTTATCTACATCGTACATTCAACGATGAAAAGCCAATGCCCTTGAAAGTAAAAAGGATTGTAGCGAAGTATGTACAGTCTGAATTGACGTTCACAGATGGAATAAAATCTGAAAGCATAGACGGTTTATCACAGACGTTTGAAAGTAAAAGTGAACGTGACAACGCCATAAAAGCTGAACTACGTTCTACAGGCTTAAGAAAGGTTGCGTGGTATCGTGGCTAGAATCAAAATCAAAGACAACAACAAAATACCACAGGCCATTAAAACGATTGAAAAAATCAATCGCAAAAAGGTAAAAGTCGGCTATTTCACAGGTGATTTTTACGATGGTAACGGGGAGCTCACTGTAAAAGGTTTGGCTGCAGTTCATGAGTTTGGTGTTCAAATCCAAGTTACACCGAAAATGAGATCCTTCTTGCATCATAAAGGACTACACTTGAAAGATTCTACAACCCATATCACGATTCCAGAACGTAGCTTTGTACGAACCGGAGCGGATCAGTCTAGGTTTGCAGTTGTTCAAAAGACAGAAGAACTTATTAGGGATGCCATTACTGGAAACATCTCAATTGAATTGCTCTATGAAATGATTGGTGAAGAAATGAGAGCAGAAATTCGTGAACATGCTATTGATTTACAGAATCCAGCCAATCATCCATGGACTGTTGAAAATAAAGGCTCGTCAAATCCTCTTGTTGCTACAGGTAATATGATTGGAGCGATGGAGGTTGGAGTGAAATGATGTTCAACTTTGACCGATTGATAGCAAAGTATAGTTCTACTTTCACGGCTAAGATTACAACAGAGGGCTATTATGATGATGGTGGTAAGTACCATAAAGGCGAAACGAAAGAGGTTTCCTATACAGGCGCGGTGATGCCAATAACAGCGAAATCCGTTTATGCCAGCGGTGGTAAATACACTACGTCAGATGCAAAGCTCTATATAAAAACTCGGCTTAAGGAAGGCACGAAGATAACACACGATAATCATTTGTACACTGTACAAGATGAAAAGTCGTATGAACGCTTTGGTGGCTTCTTTTATTATGTGCTAAAGGCGGTGGATAGCCTTGCTTGATATAGAATCTATCCGTTCGGCCATCGTTAGAAATCTAAAGGCAACTACAGGTATTCAAACCATTATTGCTGAACAATCAAATGAACAACCACCTTATCCGTTCATTGCTATTAAGTTCACTACACTTGGAAAACAGGTGGGGAGAGCGACACAGTACATGAAAGAGGATGGACAGCATACCGAGCGAGATATCGAAATGGTATTGTCTGTTTCTTCTTTTAGTGAGGAAATGGACGAATCAATCAATAATGCTTATGCAGCACTTCAATTTTTCGAAGTAGACGGCATTCAAACGTTGCAGGAAGCTAATATCGCCGTCGTAAAGACAACAGAAATATCAAATAGAGATACGTTTATCTCAATCGAATATGAGCGTAGAACAGGGTTTGATGTTCGCATTAGAACTAGGGCTCAATCGATAAAAGAACTCGATTCCATCGATACAATAAATATCAATAATTAGGAGGAAGAACATGCCTTTAAAAGATGTTACCGTCACGATTAATATTCAAAAATCATCTAAGTTAACAGGCTTAGGTAAGCCGTTAATATTAGCGAAGTTCACTGGCGATTCAACTTATAAAAATTATGCTGATCCATTAGATGTTGCAAAAGATTTCGGCGCTGATACGGTGGTTCATAAGTTAGCTAAAGCACTAATCAACCAAGGAAACACAGCGCCATCCAAGATTGCTATTGCCACGTATGATCCTGCAGCCGAATCCGCTATGACTGCAGCCGATGCACTTAGAAAATTCTATGATGAGGATTGGTACTTTGTTGTTTCTGATACTCAGGTAGAAACAGAAGTGAAGGCTATTGCTGATGTAGTGGAAGGTAAAGGGGTCAAGTTACACGGAACAACTGTAACAGCTCTTGAAGCACTAACAACATTGAAAGGTTATAACTATGATCGCACCTTTGCTATGTTGCATACAACAGTCAATGAGTATGCTGCTGAAGGATTAATTGGATCGGTTGGTTCCAGAGATGTTGGCTCAATTACGTGGAAGTTTAAATCAATCAACGGATTAACGCCACAGCAAGTGACAGAAGATGAATTGAAAGATATTCACGCATTAAATGGCTTTGCCTATGTAACGAAATCTGGCATCCCTCAAACATCAGAGGGAAAAGTATTGAGCGGTGAATATATCGATGTTATTCATTCGAAAGACTGGATTAAGATTAATATTGAAGAAGCTGTTCAGCAAGTCTTTGTGAAAAACGGCAAGATTTCATATACAGACGATGGTATCACGCTATTGGCTAATGCAGTTAAATCAATTCTAAAGGCAGCCTTTGATATGGGCATGATTGCCGAGGATTCAGAGGGCAGCCCTTTGTATAGCGTCGCAACGGTTTCACGCGTTGATACACCATCCAGTGATCGTGAATCACGTGTGTATAACGGCTTATCATTTACCTTTGAATTAGCCGGAGCAATTCACGAAGCAAATATTGCGGGCGAAATTATGATCTAGTTAAAGACATTCATTTGAATGTTTTTTTATTTTGGAGAGAAAAGAGGGCCTTAAATGGATATTAAAACTTATGATGCGAGAAAAGTGAATGTTGATGTAGGTGGAATTTCGCTAACTGGTTTTGGCGAAGATACAATGGTTGAATGCTCGCAAGATGACGATACAATGTCCGCCAAGAACGACGCTAAAGGGAATGTAGGTATTACAATCAATAACAAAACGATGGGAACAATTAAAGTCACTTTAATGCAAACATCTCCATCGGTCAATTACCTAGATAAGCTAGCGAAGAGCCGAAAAATTTTCCCTATTTGGGTAACGTCAAACAACGAAATTAAAGAGGTTGTTGGCGGAACTAAAGCTTTCGTCACAAAGCCTGCAGATAAATCTTTCGGTGCTGAGGTAGATGAACGACAATTCGAAATTCGAGTGACCGACTACACAGTAGAATAGGCGGTGAGGGGCTATATGCCCCTTTTCTTATGCATAAAACAGTGAAAAGACATTTACTACTCAAACAAAAAATGAAAAAACAGGAGGCTATTAAAATGGCTAAATACGGAGAAAAGAAAGTAATCACTTTTAAAGATAAAAAAGGCAAAGAGACTAAATTCAATCTTCAACATGTTGGTTTACAAGGATCATTCGAGATTCTAGACCGGACGAAGGATGCAAATGGCAATACAAGTATCACTGCAATGCATAGTGAGTTATTCGAACACGTTATCCGCACAGAGGACAATCAACAAGTAAGTTATGATTGGTTTGAAGATCAGGATTTCGGTTCCGAGATGTTAAAAGAAGTGGTAAAGGAATCAACAAAGTTCATATTTCAATAAGCCTAAATCAAAATCGTTTTACAAAAAGCTGGCGAAACAACGCTGGCTTTTTTGGAGAATCATTATAGAAGATGTTGTTGATTATAAAACTGCAATGACAATGTCGCTCGATGAAATCATGGAAGCAAATGCGGCTCTTGACTTTAAAAAAGAGATAGAAAAGCGAGCGAACAAGAATAAGAAGAGGTGAGGTGATATAAATGGCATTACGTGATATAGATGTTGATATCGAGCTTGATGTCGATTATGGAGAACTCACCTATCTTAATGAGGAAATCTATGAGACATTACGGTTGTTGAAAGGTATTGACGATGATAATATCATTGACCTTACACGTGAGTTTAGACGGATGGGGCGTCAAGTAGACAACGCTTCTCAAGATGTTCGACAATTAAACCGACAAGTTGAAACCTTATCGGATATCAATGTAGATGTTGATATAGAAGATCCACTGGCCGATATTAAACGACTACAGATGCAAATCGAAGCACTTGACCGTGAAGATATTAATGTAGACATCGATATCAGAAACGCTGCAAGTGAACTAACAAAGCTCTATACCCAAATCAAGATGATGGATGGTAAGGATATCGATATTAACGTTGATGTTAATGGAGCCTTAAAAGAATTAGGTTTGCTAAGAGCTCAACTCAATGCATTTAAGGCTACCAATTCTATATCACTGCCGAGCATGGGCATGGATTTACTCTCCAATTTCAATCTTGTTGGATTGGCTAAAGCCGCCGGTATTATCGTAGCCCTCCCTGTTTTACTCCCTATTGTCGCTACCTTAATCGGTGCTGTTGGAACGCTAGGCGTAGCGATAGGTGTATTGGCAGGCGGTTTGTTAGGCATAGCAAGTGCAGCTGTAATAGCAGGTGGAGGACTTCTTGCGTTTAGTAGTCTTGCAATTTCATCTATTAGTGATTTGTATGAAGAGGACGCCAAATTAACGAGTGAACAAAAGCAACTTAAACAAGAGACTGATAAGCTGGTTGATTCGTGGGGAGATTTAAAAGAAAGTCTAAGTGATGAAGTGTTCGATGTAGCGTCTAGCGGGGTTAAGTCCTTAAATAAGCTTTTGGATATGTCTACTCCAATACTAGAACATGCCGGAGATTCAGTTGCTAAATTGTTAGGTAGTTTCGATAAATCTTTAAAAACAGATGAAGTTAAGAGCTTTTTTAAGTACGTAGACAGTTCGATAGGACCTTTAACTGAAAGCCTTGGTGACGGGTTAGGGTATGCTCTAAAAGGTGTAGCGAACTCAATAGTAGCCCTTGGTCCTTTGACTTCATGGATGGCAGATGGTTTTGAAAACATGATGGGTAAATTCGCAGATTGGACAGCGGGTTTAAAGGGCTCAGATGGCATGAAGAAGTTTATTGACTACACAAAAGATAATCTACCTAAGATTGGTTCAATCCTTGGAGATGGATCAAAAGGGGTAGTGAAATTTTTCGCTGCCTTTGATACAACTGCAGCAGATGGCCTTGATTGGCTAGCCGATAAAATGAAAGATTTTTCTAAGTGGGCTAGTGGTTTAGGTGAGAATGAAAGTTTCCAAAAGTTCTTGAATTACATCAAAGAAAACGGACCAGAAATTGCTAATATTGTTGGCGACGTTTCAAAATCTATCGGGAAATTAATCGGCTCTTTATCTGAAGATGGTGAGAGTAAATTAGGTTTCTTATCGGATTTGAGTGATTTTGTTCTTAAGTTAGAGGATAGCGGTTTTACTGACTTAGTCAAAAGTCTAATGACATTTGACTTAAAGGGAGTATATACATCTCTCGGTGATATGGCAGGTGGGCTATTCGAAAAGATAAATATATCTGATTGGTTTAAAAAGATAGATTTAGGCGGATTGTTCGCCGACTCTATTTCTGCAGCAATACCTAGCATTAAATTGCCAAAGTTAGTTTTTTCTAAATTTGATTGGCCTAAATTCCCAGATTTTAAATGGCCGAGTATACACTTCCCTAAATTCAGTTGGCCGTCATGGCCGAAGTTTAATTGGCCATCGCTACCGTCTTTTAAGTGGCCTGGATTACCATCTTTCAAATGGCCTGGATTACCGAAGTTTTCATTTCCTTCACTTCCAAAATTCTCATGGCCGCATTTGCCGAAGTTTTCATGGCCATCTTTGCCGAAATTCAGTTGGCCGTCGCTTCCTAAGTTTAGCTGGCCTTCTTTTCCTAAATTCAGTTGGCCAAGCTTACCAAAGCTTTCCGTATCTTTACCTAAGTTACCTAGTTGGTTAAACGGATCTCACGCTAATGGATTAGGCCGCGTTCCTTTCGATGGATATACAGCAGAACTTCACAAGAATGAAGCTGTACTGACTGCTCAACAATCAGACACACTTCGTTCTGCAGGGATGCTTCAAGGTGATGGGGCATATCCAACGCTTGATATGAACGCAGTTGGTAATTATGAACCTTTAGCAGCGACTTCATCAAACACTACCACAGCAAGCACTACTTCAAGCAAGACAGTAGTTATTGAAGCGCCTGTAACCATTCATTTGGAAGGTGGAAAAGACGGAGAAAGCACTGCAAAGAATATAAAAGATCAATTAGAAGAATACTTCGAGGATTTACAAGACATATTCACGGTTGTATTGGAGGGATAGTATGGCTAAAGCTAAAAAGTGCAAACTCGGTAAAATGTACTTGTTTATCGAAAAAGAATCTTGGTTGGACGAAGCTAATATCCCTACCTATGCCGTAGAACATGGAATTGATATATCAGATCATATCGAAGATAGACCGAACGAAGTAACCCTTACCGGAATTATTTACTCGGATAACAAGCATACAATTGCTGAAAAAATAAACGGCCTTAAGAAGTACAAGAATACAGGTATACGGCTAACTTATGTAGGTAGACGTACAGGTACAAACTTTTTAATCAGAAAGTTTAGCTATGACAGCGAAGTTTCAATCGCTAATGGTCATAGCTTTTCTTTATCTTTGCAGGAAATACGAATTGCCAAGAAATATAAAAAAACTAAGAAGAAATCAGCTAAGGGTAAATCAAACGGTGGCCGTAAGCAAACCAGTAATAGCAAAAGCAAGAAATATCATATTACCAGAAGCGGAGATACTTATTGGGTGTTAGCAAGAAAATACGGAACAACTTGGCAACAGCTACAAAAGTGGAATAAATATCCGCCAAAGAGAATACCAATAGGCGTTAAATTGAAGGTGAGATAGTGGACAAAGAATATATTGAGATTGAGAAGGATCTTATCCCTTATGAATTCGAAATAGAGCTTGAAGAAGAAATTTTCACCTTTGACGTTCGTTACAATGAAAATTATGATTTCTTTACGATTGATTTATATAAAGACGAAGAACTAATATGCGCAGGGGAAAAGTTAGTCTATGGTGTTCCGTTATGGGAAGACATAACGACGAGTGATTTTCCTGCACCTACCATTGTTCCTCTTGATCCAAGTGGGAAGGAAAAGCGAGTTTCTTGGGATAACTTAAACACAACAGTTTTTCTTATTCTGGATAACCAAGGTGAAGAAGATGAGTGAATACTTTAAAAGGGTCATTAAAGTTAGAACGCACAATACCACCTGGACAAATGACAAGTTGCATATTGAGTTTGAAGTACCTTTTGATGATGACCATGAACCAAATCGAAGCACTATTCGAATTTATAACCTTTCTCATGACTCACGCGCTAAGTTTAAGCGAGGTAATCGCTTAGTGTTGAACGCAGGATATGAAGGTGATGTGGGTGTTATATTGGATGGTGAAATCTCTAGAGTGAGAAGTGAAAAAGTTGGACCGGATAGGGCAATTATCATCAAGGTACTAGATACTCATGGGGTAACAAGTAAAAAAACAATCAAGAAAATATACAAGCAAAAGACGAATACTTCTACAATCATTCGTGATCTAGCACCTGCAATTGGGCTTAAACTAAAAGTGTTAGACCTACCAAAAGATAAAGTTCAAAAGAAGGGTTACAACGTCACTGGCAACGTTCTCGACGCAATCGAGAGGCTAGCTGACGATTGTGGTGCTTCTTTTTATTTTTCAAAAGGTTACCTATATATCCGCGATATCCGAAAAGGTGATAACACAAAATTCACGCTAACATCGTCTACTGGCCTTATTGGTTCGCCTGACATATTCGAGAAAAGTTATCACGGAAAAACAGTAAAAGGATTTAGAGTAGATGCCTTGCTCCAACATAAAGTTTCTACTGCATCAATACTCACACTAAAATGCCAGACTGTAGTCGGTAAATTCCGAGTGATTAGTGGTAAGCATGTGGCAAATAAAAGTGATTTTCAAACGCAATTTGATTGTATTTCTAGTAAGTAGGTGAAGTAATGGCAGCAGATACGAACTTCTTTAAAAACTTTCGAAACCAGATTTTATTCAGCATTAATACAGCTTTTCCTGCAAAGGTATTAGCTTTCGATGAATCGTCTTTAGAAGCGAAAATACAGCCTTTATTTAAAGTGAAAGAAGTTGGAGAAGAACCCGAGACGGTTCCAGTAATCGAGGGAGTACCAGCCTTAAAATATGAATTTAGTGTGGAGGGTGGACCTGTTCAATCATACGATCCTGTTTTAAAAGTAGGAAAGATTGTCCTTTGTGTATGTGCTCAACGTTCTTTAGATGATGCATTTGACGGTAAACCATACTATGCCGGCAAATCACGTATTTTGGACATACAGGATGCTGTAATCGTGGGGGTGCTACGGTGAGAGATATAGCAATCGTAAACGGTGATATCTCTTTTGAAAAAGGGTTTGTCACAGGTTCTGAGGAAGTTTCTCAATCCATTGCAATAGAATTGGGCTCACACCTGGAAGAATTGTTTCTGGATGAAGACTATGGCTTTGATATGTCAGTGCTACAGGATAAACCAGATGACGATGAAATTATCGCAGAAGTAGGTCGAGTCATTGCCAACGAAGAACGTGTTGAACTCGTTGGTGAAGTATTAATCAATCAAGACCGCAAAGCGCGGGTTGTGTATGTGCAATTTAAAGTACAAATAAAAGAAACAAATGAAGAACTAGAATTGGATGTGAGTCTAGGTGGCACTGACGAGTAAGGGTTATAAACGTGAATCATATGAAGATATCCTTGAACGCTTAGATGTAAAAGCAAAAGAGTTAATCGGGCAAGATGCTAATACAGGCGCACGATCAGCGTTAGGAATTTTATTGAGGATAATGGCATTTATATTAGCGCTTGTATGGCAAGACAATGAAAATGTTTATTATTCTGGCTTTCGAAAGACAGCAGAGGGGAGACAACTCGATGCTTTATTGCCCTATGCAGGAATTACGAGGAACCCAGCTACATATGCCGATGGACCAATAGTTTTAAGTGGTACGCCAGGTACAACTATAGAGATGGGTTTCACGGTTGGTAAGGAAGATGAAACACTTTACTATACATTAGAAGAAGCGACATTAGGCACAGATGGTACAGCAACAGTGGACATCATGTGCCAAGTAAGCGGTGCTATCGGTAATGCGGAGGTTGGTCAAATCAATCAAATCATTAATCCGATTGATGGGCTAGAAAGCGTTATGAACTTAATTGCATTTACAAACGGTAAAGAACAAGAAACAGATCAAGAGGTTCGAGAACGCGCTGATACGACAATTGAAGGATTGGGTAGCGGCACCACGGCATCTATTAGAACTGAGCTTCTGAAAGTGCCAGGAGTACGCGCTGCCTATGTTGATGAAAACTATAACGATGAAGCGAATATGTATGGTACACCTTCCAGAGCGATTCAAGCATTTGTGTTAGGTGGAAGTGATGAAGATGTAGCACAAGCTATATTTAAGAAGAAGGCAGGAGGCATTAAGCCATTCGGTCAGACTTTCGTAACACTATTGGATGATGCAGAACAGTCTCATCAAGTCGGACTAACACGCGCTCAAACCGTTCAAATATATGCTAAAGTCTCACTTAAAACAAATAATAGCTTTGAATCAGACGGTCACACGCAAGTGATAAGGGCTATTGTTCAATATGTTGGCGGCACAGATGCAGAAAGCAATACCTATATCGGTTTGAATATGGGCGAAGATGTTATCTTGTCGAAGCTTATAGCAAAGCTTTATGGCGTGAATGGGATTGATGATGTAGATGTGCAATTATCAATTGATGGTTCGCAATTCAATGCGAGTAATGTTGAAATCCAACTGCAGCAAGTCGCTCAAATAACAGCTGCTAACATTGAGGTGATCTAATGTATAGCACAAAAGAAATTATTTCACTGTTCACTGACTACTTTAGGAAAAATGAATACTTGAATCTATATAAGCTCATTTCTTTATTTTCAGGTGAATTAGAAAGAATTAAAGGAACAAATAGTTTGATATTAGAATGGCGAGACATCGACAAAGCCCAAGGTAAGGCGCTCGATTTAATTGGCGAAAACATCAATCAAAGTCGTGGTGTAGCAACTGATGAAGTATATCGAATTCTATTAAAGTCGAAAATTGCCCGAAACTTATCTGATGGCACAATCAATACAATTATCAACGTGATTGCGATTGCTCTTTCAACGGATAAGAAGAACATTAAAATCGTAGAAGGTTGGACAGATGAAGATAATCCTGTACAGGCATCAATCAAATTAATTGAGATGCCCTTAGAAGCGATTAATAGAGCCGGATTAGATCCCGCAAACTTCGTGAAAATCATTCAAAAGACTGTTGCAGCTGGTATAAAAGTTCAAAGCATTGAGTTAAATGGAACATTTGAATTTGGCGATACATCATTAGCCATTGATAACTCGAAAGGCTTTGCAAATATTGAAGGTGATTCAGGCGGTTATTTTGGCGCTACATTCAATCCAGAGAACCAACAGGATCTACCTATATAAGGAGGAGTATAAGTGGCATTTACGAAACAATTACCAGAATGGCATGCGCTTGGTGTTGAGCCGCCTCACAGTTTAAAAGAAGGTGGTTGGAAAGCAGGTGTAAAGCCTCCTGCTGATTATTTCAACTGGCTACAAAACAAAGCTTTTAAAGTGTTAGAAGAATTACAGTTAAAAGCCGGTGAAGTAAAAAGCATTAATGGCCAGTTACCAGATGAAAAAGGAAACATAACGATAAGTGTAGATACATCAAACTTTGCAACAAAAGAAGAACTTAAAGCCAAATATTCTAAACCAACAAATGGTATTCCTAAAACTGACTTAGCTAGTGATGTTCAAACCTCTTTAGGTAAGGCAGATGGATCAGCTAAACAGACAGATCTTGAAGCTGTAGATAAAAAAGTTGTTGAACATCAGGCGGATTTAGTGTCGCACGGAATCTATGGCATAGCTACCGGAACTAACGCGCTTGCGATGACAAATAGTGACGTAACAGCGTATGTAGAAGGAATGCTGGTTGCATTTAAAAATACTACAGCAAGTACACTAGCGACTACTCTTAATATTAATTCTCTGGGTGCTAAACCAATTTTAAAAGCGAATGGAACTGCAGTAACCAACCTAAAAGCTAATGCTATTTATCAAGTGCGATATAGTGGCACGTCTTTCTACTTGTTGGGTGAAGGGGGTGAGTATGGTACAGCTACAGCAAGTGATGTATTAGCTGGAAAAACATTTGGTACAGAAAATGGAATAGTCCAGGGAACTTTAACTTTTTCAAAAATACAAGCTGGCGATACGAATAAGTTAATAAATTTTACCTCACAACGAGTTTTAGGTTGGCCGTATTCAACTTATACAACATACAAAAAACTGCAAATGAAATTTACAGGAAGTATTAGATTAAATATTAATATCACCACTTATAACAGTGTGAATAGCTCATGCGGTTATAAGTTATTAAAAAATGGGGTTTCTATAAAACAGACAGAACAAAAAAATAGCATTTCAGAAAAATTTGATTTTAGTATTTCAAAATTAGATAGTATTGAACTTCAATTATATTCAACTGAAAGAGATAAAATAGTTATTAATACTGAAATATTTTCATGTGACGTTATTTATAATGACGGAATTATTGTTGACCTAAATTCATTAATAAGTGAGGTGGCGTAATAATGTTAACTGTTTCATTTGAATCAGAAGAAGAAAAACAAACGCTGATTGAAAAATTTTCAAACGAATATGAATTAGTTGAAACAAGTTATCTATTCACAGGTAACGAATTAAAATTTAAAGAAAAAGTAAAAGGACTAACAATGGATGAACGTATTGAAGAACAAGAGAAGAAAATTGTTTTACAAGAACAAGCACTAGCTGAATTAACAATGTACATTTCTACATTGGGAATCTAATTCAACAGTGCTTTTTATATACAAAAAATTAAAACGAGAAGGATGATTAATATGACATTCACAAAAGATAGCGCATTGGTAAAAGTATGGGTAGGATTAGTAATGGCAGGTACTTATCAGCTTGAACAAGTACCGCCATTGAGTAATTTAAAAGTGGTTGTTACTGAAGTTGTAAATGGTACAGCAGCTTAATAGACATCAGGAATATGATGTGCAGCAAACGCAGTCAATTGACTAGCGTTATTTTTATTGCTAAAAATAACCATTAATTATATTAAAGGTACTTTCGCCTTTCTGTCGAATTAAGTAGATAGACGGGAGTAGATGATATGTTAAAAGAATTTGATAAAATAAATATTTTTGCCCAAGGTGGAACGCGTATATTTAAGACTCAAGGTACTTTTAACGTTAGAGAAAATTCAATTGAAATTAACTTCAGTGAACGCGATGATGCATACAAATATTTCATAGAAGTGCATTTGAAACACCATGAAATTACAAGTTTATTAATATCAAAAGGCGAAGAAACCAATCTCTCGCAAAATTATAAAACTATATTTATTATGGACGCGGATACAAAAGTTATGTTAATAAAACAGCAAGTCCAATAGGAGTTTGCTTTTTAAGCCTTCCACAATTAATGTGGAGGGTTTTTTCTTATATAAAAAAACAAAAGAGCCCTTATACGACTCTTTTTATTTTGGGGAAGAAGAGGTGTTGTTGTGGACGTAACAACAATTGAGAGAATCGCCGGAAGCCAATTTATTTGGACCATATGTAGTATGTTGCTAGGAGTAACCGCGTTAATGTATTTAAAAAGCGAAAACAAAGAGAGAGAAAAAAAGCTCGAAGAAACACAAAAAGAGCAGAAAAGAGAATCCGAAAGACGATACCTAGAGCTAAAAGAAGAGTCACGCAAACGAGAAGAAAAACTCATGGCCAACTTAAAAAGTCTAACTGAATCCCAGGAGAAAAGCGTAAAAGCTATTGAAGGATTGAGCCAGTCTTATACAGGTCTTAAAAGCGACTATTCGCATTTAGCAAAAAGAGTAGAGCTCATAGAAGAAAAAAATGTATTGGAGGAAATACCATGTTAGTAATATTAGCTTTAGCAAGCGTTATTGCACCAATTGTGATGGCATTAGTCGAGTTAGTTAAAAGATCCATAACAACCAAAAAGAACTACATCCCGCTCATCGCATTTGCGATGGGTATTTTTATTGGAATAGTATCATTTCCTTTTACAGAACTTGAAGTCACGTTACGTCTGTGGGCAGGTGGGATTGCTGGATTAGCAAGTACAGGCTTGTTTGAAATAACGAATTATAGAGATGGACTAACCAAGGGGGGCAAATAAATATGGCAAAACAATTTGTAATTAGTAGCGGACACGGCGATAAAGTAGCGGGAGCAGTTGGCATTCTAAATGAGCATGAAGAGGCTAAAAAGGTTGTTAATCGTGTATTCGACATTTTAACCAAAGAATACAACGGTGTTGGCTTTAAATATTATGAATCAACAGCTACAACACAAAATCAAAACTTAGCTAATATCGTAAATTTCCATAACAATAAAGAGCGTGAACTGGATGTAAGTGTACATTTTAATAGCGCTACTCCTGTAGCAACTGGCACAGAATGTTTATACTATGACCAAAAACCATTGTCGGCTAAAATGAGTGCGGCTATGGCAACAGCTCTTGGCATTGTTGATCGTGGACCAAAAGAGCGCAAAGAACTGTACTTTTTAAAAAATACAAGTAAGCCAGCTATTTTATTAGAAGTTTGCTTTGTAACTTCTGAAAAGGATGCAGCAGCATACCGTAAAAACTTTGAAGCTTTATGCCAAGCTATCGCGAAAGTTATGGTGGGGCATTTAGGATACACGCAAAATAAAGTTGAAGGCGTTTCAAAGCCTGTTAACCAAGGTTATTACAATAAGAAATATGACAGGTTAGTTTCTCTAACAGATGTCGGTGTATATGAAGATAAAGAGTTTAAGAAAGAACTGAAACGCCATAAGAAAGGCACTAAACTAGATATTATCGACATTGCTCATTCAAAAAATGGTACACCAAGATTTATTACTTGCGGTGGCTATGTAACTGCAAATCGTGAATATGTTAAAGCATATACTATAAATAAGAAGTAATTTTTTCATCCCTATCTTCCAATTGGAGGATGGGGCTTTTTTGTTTTTACCTATATATTTTCTAGAGGTTTTTAATTATAATGTGTAGAAGTGGGGTAATAATAGAAAATAAAGCATAAATACATAATAAAAGAGGAGGTATCTTCATGATAAACAATCAAGGTGGTAAATATAATGCATCATATGTAGCCGCATATATTGTTAAGAAATTTAATAAAAACGGAGATAACCTTGATCACCTTAAACTTCAAAAATTACTCTATTTTATTGCATTACGTTGGATTGATGAATTTGAAGAATATCCATATAAGCAACCTATTGAGATGTGGAAACTCGGTCCTGTAATAAGAGATGTTTATAGCGAGTATCGTTCAAATGGTTCTGGTCCAATTAGCAAACCGGCAAGTGCATTTATTTTTGAAGATGGAAAATTCCGTTTGGATGAAGTACCAGCAGCTGACTTTACAAGGGAAGAAGTTAGGTTGGTGGAAAGAGTTGTACAGAAATATGGACATTGGGGATCATTCGAATTAGTCGATGAAACGCATGAACATGAGCCATGGAAAAGAAATGAGAAAAAAATTAATAAAAACGATGGAAGAGTTATCGAATACTCTTCAGATGACTTAGAAGAAATAATTGATCAATTGTGAAGTAGGTAAATGAATATGCTGCAATTAGATGATGAAAGTCAAAGTTTAAAAGAATCCTTTAGAGAAACCTTGAAATTTATGAGAAATTACAAACATCAGGAAACTTTTTCTGTAGATTTATCCGATGTTTTTGAAATTTGGAAAAAAGTATTCTTAAGGAATGTGAGAATATATTCGATTATTAGTCATGAACTTTTTAATAAAGAAATAGATGATTTCCATGACCAAGATTTTGATACATTAGCTAGAAATATTTCTCTACTTGGGCAATTTCCTTTTGAACCTGAAGAGCGTATAGATGAGTGGGAAAATTTCTTGTGGAAAATAGACGATCACATTGAACTTGTTCGAGTTCAAATTAGTAAGATTAACGACAATTCACGTTTAGCAGAAAGTTCATTAGGTATTATTGGTACTCATTTAAATAAAATAAATGACGAAAATAATAAGAAATATAAAAGGTTAGAAGGTAAACAGCGTAAGTTATTAGAGCAATCAAAAAATGCTCAAAAAGACTTTATATCAATTCTTGGAATTTTTGCTTCTATCCTAATTGCTGCATTTGGTGGAATAACTTCATTAAGCAGTCTGTTTAAGAAAATTGATAGTGTATCAACAGGTAAATTGATTCTTATGGGTTCTTTCGAAACTCTTGCTATCATCTTAATTATATTCTTGCTATTGAACGGGATAGCAAAATTAACAGATCTTAATTTAAAAAGTTGTGGTTGCAAGCCTGAAGATGATTGCAAATGTAATGTCGCTCGAAAACATCCTTCTTTATTCATTTTAACAGTCGTTCTTTTGTTAACATCGTTGTTTGGTGCTTCTGAATATGTTATCGATTATCCAAAACTACTTGGCAAGATGGGTGACGGCATAACACTTTTAGTTGTAATTATAATTGCAATTTTTATAGCTGTTTGCAGTTTCATTTATTTTAACGATACAAAAAGGAAACTTAAGAGCTCCTAAATTAGACCAGAATATAACTCTGGTCTTTTTTAATACTTGAAATCAGAACAAATGTTCCTTATAATAAAACAAACAAACGTTCTTATTTTAAAGGAGGAATCACAATGAAAGAACAGTTAATAAAAGCTATGCAGCATAATCAATTGGTTGATTTAATGTACATTTCTCAAACAGGAGAGATAACGAAACGACGAGTAAAGTTAATCAAGATTTTTGGTGACAGATTCCAAGCATTTTGCTTCAGCAAGCATGCAAAACGTACTTTTATTACCGATAATGTTCTTGCAGTGATACCAGTCCTTAGAAAAGAACGAGAAGTCGTATGAGTAGGGAACACAGCGATCTAGTGCATAAACAAATCATTCTGGATTTAACAATACGGACACTAGAGCGTGATCGTAAGTTTTTAGATAGTTTTAAATCGCATGGAGCTTTCGATATATGGTTTGAAAATAAGATACAAGAAATAAAACAAGAAAAACTGAATGTCAAAAGACAACTAGGTGCTTTGGGAATACGAATAGAAAAAGAAGTAAGAGAAGATGATTTCATAACTTTTTACGAAGTGTTATATCGTGGTGCAACAGAGTACCATAGGTATTTTAACGTGGCGTTAAGAAACTGGACTAACGAAGAAATAAAACGCCTACTAAACATGGAGTACAAAACAGTAGCAGAAGTTAATAGGAAGGTTTACCACAAATAAAAAGGAGAGATAACCATGTCTTTAGGATTCCCGAAACCAAAAAGAGTTAAAAAATCCGCTAAACATCCTGACCGTGACGAATTTGATTTAGAAGAATTAGCAATGACATTGAACGAAGCTTTAAATACAAACAAAATGTATAGCTTTGCAGTATTTAATAAAGATGAACCGATTGATGGAAAGGTTACTAAGATGGACCCGAATACAAAGTTAATTACTATTCAAAGGTATGGAGAGATATTTAAGGCTCACTTCCTGGATATTTTAAAAGTAAATAGTTATGAAGGTTAAAAGAGCTACCATTTAAGGTAACTCTTTTTCTTTATTTCAATGGAATTACTACTTTAGTTTCTTTTCCTATCGGCTCTTTATTTTTATCAACCGGTGCTTCAAAGTGAAGAGTGATTTTTTTAATATCCTTGATGGCTTTATCTAAGAAGAATACGACACGTCCATTCTTAGAAACTGCACCTTTAAAATCCTCGCCAACTATTTTAGATACATCGTGAGCGGTTGCATCAACTTGTTGCCCATTATCTGTTACAACAGTAGGGTGATCTGCGCTAAACCAAACTTCATCTTTGGTAGTGTTTTCTGTATTCAAAGATACTACAATTACATGAGCCACCTTTAAGTCATTAAAAATAAACGAATATTCTTCTGAAGGTTTTAAATCGGCAATATTAACTCCGGTAATTTCAAATTTCATGGGTCCAGTTTCTTCTTTATAGCTTAAATCTTCCTTATTATAATACTCCTTCACATCCCCATACTCAGAAAGAATATTATTATTGGTTTTAACTTCTGTTTTTGTTTCCTTTTTTGTTTCATTCTTGTTTTCGGGAGATGCCCCACATGCACCCAGTAACAGTGAAGTACTTAACGCTGCAGTTAAGAGTTTCTTCATATGTATATCTCTCCAATTCTTTTGATTTAAAGTTAAGTATAACATCCCGAGTAATCACCATATTAGATCAATTTTAAACACAAAACTCTCCTTATAAATGTGCCGGTAAAAACCGGCATCTTACCGGCACTTAATTTGTTAGATAATGATTCATGAGAATATTAAATGCTTTTAAAGTGTTGCAAAACAAGGTGTAATGTTATAAGATAATTTTTGTTGATACATACACCTATTCCATGGTAAGGAAGAGGTCACCGGTTCAAGCCCGGTTGGAAGCTTATTTATAAAGGTTAAACTTTTTTGGTTGAAACTATTGCTTTTTATAAATTAGTATGGTAAAATAATTCTTGTCTTGTTAAAGAGATATACATAAAGCGGATGGCCCCTTGGTCAAGCGGTTAAGACACCGCCCTTTCACGGCGGTAACACGGGTTCGAATCCCGTAGGGGTCACCATCATATATAACTAATATTGTGGAGGATTAGCTCAGCTGGGAGAGCATCTGCCTTACAAGCAGAGGGTCGGCGGTTCGATCCCGTCATCCTCCACCATTTGTCGGAGGGGTAGCGAAGTGGCTAAACGCGGCGGACTGTAAATCCGCTCCTTCGGGTTCGGCAGTTCGAATCTGCCCCCCTCCACCATCTATTGGGGTATAGCCAAGCGGTAAGGCAACGGATTTTGATTCCGTCATGCCCTGGTTCGAATCCAGGTACCCCAGCCATTTTGAGTCATTAGCTCAGTTGGTAGAGCATCTGACTTTTAATCAGAGGGTCGTAGGTTCGAATCCTACATGACTCATTTCTTATATAAAACCTTCTTCTATTATTAGAAGAAGGTTTTTTGTTGTTTCTAAATAAGTATAAATTCTAGTATTCCAGTTTTCTTTTTGAATAAACATACAAAAAAATGTGACGTTGAGCCATCCCTATAAAAGCGGTTACAATATTAGCAGAATACAAAGGGGGTATTTAATAATGAATACATCATTAAACATCACAATGATTGGGGTACCAATGGACTTAGGCCAACAACGCAGGGGTGTAGACATGGGGCCAAGCGCTATCCGTTACGCAGGCGTGCATGAACGTTTAGAAACGATCGGTCATACGGTAGAGGATTTAGGAAATATCGTCATTGAAACTGCAAAAGAAGAGCCAAACACAAAACTACGCAATTTATCAGCTGTATTGAAAGCGAATACAGAGCTAGCTAATAAAGTGAATGAAATGGTTAAAGAAGAACACTTCCCATTAGTATTGGGCGGAGATCACAGCATTGCCATTGGTACTTTAGCAGGCCTCTCAGATCACTATAGCAATTTAGGTGTTATTTGGTATGATGCACATGCAGATATGAATACAAGCGATACATCACCATCAGGTAACATTCATGGTATGCCACTTGCTATAAGCATGGGTTTGGGACATGATAGCTTAGTAAACATTAGAAACTATGCACCAAAAGTGAAACCAGAAAACATCATTATCATTGGGGCACGCTCAGTGGATGAAGGCGAAAAAGAACTTATCCGGGAAAAAGGCATTAAAGTGTATTCAATGCATGAAATTGATCGTTTAGGCATGACATATATTATGCAAGATGCAATCAACTACTTAAAGGACAGAAATGTAGATGGTGTTCATTTATCACTAGATCTAGACGGTATTGATCCAATCTATACACCAGGTGTAGGTACTCCAGTTCCAGGCGGTATTACATATCGAGAAAGCCATTTAGCAATGGAAATGCTGCATGAATCAAATCTTATTACTTCAGCAGAGTTTGTTGAAGTAAACCCTATTTTAGATGAAAAGAATCAAACAGCAGAAGTAGCGGTAGCGTTAATGGGTTCTTTATTTGGTGAAAAACTAGTATAAAAATGGGCGACTGCCCATTTTTTTTTATTTTAATTTACAAAATGGAAAACATAAATTAAAAATGTTGGATATTTCCTTCCTGATTCTTGTTATAATAAAGTGATGTAACAATCAAAGAAGTTTTTTTAACATCATTATTATTTTATCTAGGTTTCTATGTGGAATGCTAAGAGACCGTATGAAACTGATTGCTAGTTTCAAGAGTATTTGGACTGTGGGTTTCTTATCTAATCATCACATGTCCTATAAGTTTTATGATGGAAACACGCAAGGAGATAAAAATTAATGATGAAAAATGAAACCAAACAAGACTGCGATACGTATAGTATGTAGCCGCATGGCGGAGGGGAATTCACATGGACTCGATCACGAACAAAAGAATAAAGCAAGTACTGAAAGGTGACCAGCATGCGTATTCCGAAATTGTAAGCCTCTATCAACAGAAGGTCTACCAAATATGTTATCGTATGCTTAATAATCAGCATGAAGCAGAAGATATTGCGCAAGAAGCTTTTATACGGGCCTATACTAATTTACATACGTTTGATCTCAATCGGAAATTCTCAACCTGGCTTTTCCGGATTGCTACAAACTTATGTATAGACCGTATAAGAAAAAAGAAACCTGACTATTATTTAGATGCAGAGGTAGCAGGTACAGACGGGCTTGATATGTATTCTCAGATTTCTTCACCGGATCGATTGCCGGAAGAAGAAGTAGAAGGAATGGAATTGCAAGAGCGCATTCAATACGAAATCAGCTGTTTATCCGAAAAATATCGGACAGTGATTATCTTAAAATATATCGAAGAACTGCCGTTGCAAGAGATTAGTGAAATTTTGAATATACCGCTTGGAACGGTTAAAACACGTATACATCGCGGACGTGAAGCTTTAAGAAAGCAACTAAGCAATTTGTAGGAGGGGTTTCACAATGAATACATGCCCTAAAGAGATTGTGCAATATATGCATGAATATCTAGATGGGGATATTGCCAGTGAGCATGAGCAAGAGCTTCAAAAACATTTGTACAATTGCTCAGATTGCCGAAAGCATATGCAAGAGTTGGAAGATACAATTGCATTTGTGAAAGGCGCCATAGCTATCGCCACTCCTCCCCGTTTTGTAGATCAGGTTATGCAGCGGCTTCCTAGGAGAAAAATGAAATACGGATTTCAACGTTTTATCCGAAGACATCCAATTGCTATTGCTGCCGCTTTATTTTGCATTTTTATGAGCGCATCCTTTCTGTCGGGTTATAAAAATGATCAACAGTTTTCATATACAAAACAGCCAAACTTGCAGGTTGAGGGGCAAACGGTCATTGTGCCTGAAGGTGAAACGATAAAAGGAGATCTTCTTGTCAAAAATGGAGATATTCTTGTGAAGGGTGCAGTTGATGGCGATATAACCGTGATCAACGGAAAGTATATGGCGTCCTCTGCCAACGTGACAGGGCAAATTGAGGAAATCGATGAAATGTTTGAGTGGCTATGGTATAAGATAAAAAACAGTGCTAAAAAAGCATGGTCTATTATAGATAATAATGAATAAACTAATGATTAAGTCTGCTATCACAGTAGGCTTTTCTGCTTTATCCCGTATTATTAAGCTACAAGTGACTTACTTTAAACTTTAATAACCTGAATACTGTTCGTAAAGGCCCAAATGGCAATGGGGCTAAAAGAATGTCATTGCTTGTAAGGTCACTTCATCCGGGCAGAAAATAGAGCAGTTATGCTATACTTGATATAAACGTACTCGCTAGAAAAGTGGGGGATCCACATGTCTTTTATTAATGAATTTACACAGTTTACAAACAATCAATGGGTAAGAATGGTTTTAAACGTCATCGACATTCTGTTGGTCTGGTTGGTTATCTATAATATTCTTATATTAATCCGTGGTACAAAGGCCGTTCAGCTATTAAAAGGCATATTCGTCATTATTATCATTCGGATTATTACAGTTTATTTTGGATTGACTACACTTGGCTGGATGACAAAACAGGTAATTGAATTTGGATTTTTAGCCATTATTATTATCTTCCAACCTGAATTGCGTCGAGCACTCGAGCAATTGGGGCGAGGTAAGTTGTTTGCTAGGAGTAATATGCAGGAGGAAGAAGAACAAACTCGGCTAGTTACTGCTATGTCCAAATCAGTAAGCTATATGGCTAAACGAAGAATTGGCGCCCTTATCTCCATTGAGAGAGAAACAGGTCTGAATGAGTATATCGAGACAGGGATACCGATGTATTCTGAGATTTCTTCAGAATTAATTATAAATATCTTTATCCCAAATACACCGCTTCATGATGGAGCAGTCATTGTACAAAAAAATAAAGTTGCAGCCGCCGCTTGTTATCTTCCGCTTTCTGAAAGTCCTTTTATTTCGAAGGAACTGGGAACGCGTCATCGTGCTGCGATAGGCATTAGTGAAGTAACAGATGCAATTACTGTTGTTGTCTCTGAGGAAACAGGAGCTATCAGTTTGACGATCAACGGGGACTTGCACCGTGACTTATCAATTGAAGAGTTTGAGGTCCGCCTGCGAAATGCTTGGTTCGGAGGAGCTACTAATTCAGTAGGCACTTCTAAATGGAGCTTATGGGGGGATAAAAAATAATGGATAAACTTTTTGAGAGTCCATGGTTTCTTCGTATTATGGCGCTCCTGTTATCACTATTAATATTCTTCACTGTTAAGTCAGAGACGAGCACAGACAATTACACAACAACGACATCTGACCGCCAAGCGGAAGTGATAAAGGATGTGCCAGTAGAAGTTCTTTACGATAGCGAAAATTTAATTGTTTCTGATGTTCCTAAGACAGTGGATGTATCTATTAAGGGTCCGCTTGCAGTTGTGTTGCAGACAAAAGCATTTAAAGATTATCATGTTTATTTAGATCTCAGCAAAGAGACAATTGGAGAGCACAAGGTTAAATTTAAATCCAAAGGTTTCTCAGATAAGCTGAATGTACAAATTGAGCCTTCTACCATCAATGTATCAATAGAGGAAAAGGTAACAAAGACATTCAAAATTGACCCTGACTTTAATGAAAGCAGACTATCGCCGAATTACTTCATTAAAACGATGACGGCGAACCCAAGTGAAGTGACTGTCACTGGTGCCAAAAGTGTTATTGACAATATCGCCTATATTAAAGCCATGTTATCTAGCGACGGCAACATTAATGAGTCGTTCACAAAGGATGCTCCTGTTAAAGTACTGGATCGCGATATGAATAAGTTAGACGTCTCGGTTACTCCAGCTACAGTATCAGTTAAAGTTGATATTGGTGAATACAGCAAAGAAGTTCCTCTATCACTTAATATAAAAGGATCGCCAAAGGGTAAGAAAGTAAAATCGATTAAAGCAGAAGAAACGATGATTACATTATTCGGTTCTAAAAATGACTTGGAGAAGATTCAATCTCTTCCTGTCGATGTTGATGTTACTAAACTTAAAAAATCCGGCGATATATCCGTAAACTTGGATAAGCCCAATGGTGTGACAAAGTTATCATTCAATCAATTACGTGTACATGTAATAGTAGATGACACATCTTCATCTTCTGGTTCAGATCAAAATCAAGAGAAAGAAAAAGAAGACAAAAATGCAGACAATGAAGAAACAAAAGTAACAGAAGCACCCGTTTCTACCTCTACTGTTACGTTAAACGATGTAGCCGTTAGCATAGAAAACTTAGACACTGACCAGTATGAAATAGAAAGCAATGCCAACCATTTTGTATCTGTTCTTGTGACTGGTGAAAAGCAACGACTTGCCAATATAGCCAAATCAGATATTCGGTTATATGTGGATGCAAAAGATGTAAAAGAGGGTATAAACAATCTGGAGATTATGGGTGAAAGCCCAAAAGGAACTACATGGAAGGCGAATCCAAATACAATGAAACTAAAAATTAGCCAAATTTCATAAAGTGAAACTCCATAAAAGCAGGGGTTTCTTCTAGTTCATAAAATTGCATTTAGAGTTTTGAAGGAGAGAATACACAATGGGTAAATATTTCGGTACAGATGGCGTACGCGGAGTCGCCAATAGTGAACTAACACCAGAATTAGCATTTAAATTAGGGCGCTTCGGCGGTTATGTTTTGACAAAGGAAACAAGAGAACGCCCTAAAGTTCTAATTGGACGAGATACGCGTATTTCCGGGGAAATGTTAGAAGGTGCACTTGTAGCAGGTCTCTTATCAGTAGGAGCAGAAGTAATGCGTTTAGGTGTCATTAGCACGCCAGGAGTCGCTTACTTGACTCGTGCGATGAGTGCACAAGCAGGCGTTATGATTTCTGCATCTCACAATCCGGTAGAGGATAACGGCATTAAATTCTTTGGTCCCGACGGCTTTAAGCTATCTGATGCGGAAGAAGCAGAGATCGAAGCATTACTTGACCAAGAACATGATGATTTGCCACGTCCAACTGGTGGAGCACTTGGTACTGTCAGCGACTACTTCGAGGGCGGTCAAAAGTACATCCAGTATTTAAAACAAACTGTATATGAAGAATTTACAAATATTCATATTGTGTTAGACTGTGCGCATGGTGCGACATCTTCACTTGCAACTCATCTGTTTGCTGACTTGGAAGCTGACCTTTCTACAATGGGTTCATCACCAAACGGCTTAAATATTAATGATGGAGTAGGTTCTACACATCCTGAGAAACTAGCACAGTTGGTTGTAGATAAAGGGGCAGATATCGGTCTTGCCTTCGATGGTGACGGAGACCGCTTGATTGCTGTAGACGAAAATGGAAATATCGTTGACGGCGACCAAATCATGTATATCTGTGCCAAACATATGCATGAAGAGGGAAAACTGAAGCATGATACAGTTGTATCTACAGTCATGAGTAATATGGGCTTTTATAAAGGATTAGAAGAACACGGTATGCATAGTGTTCAAACAAAAGTGGGTGACCGCTATGTTGTAGAAGCAATGCGCGAAGGAAATTACAATGTCGGTGGGGAGCAATCTGGCCATATTGTATTCTTAGACTACAATACAACAGGTGATGGCATGCTTACTGGTTTACAGCTTGTCAATACCATGAAAGTCACAGGCAAAAAGCTGTCTGAATTAGCTGCAGAAATGACGATTTATCCTCAAAAGTTGATCAATGTACGTGTAACAGATAAGCATGCTGTGACAGATAACGCTAAAGTAGCGGCCACTATTGCTGAAGTCGAACAAGAAATGAACGGCGAAGGTCGTGTCCTTGTACGCCCATCTGGTACAGAGCCATTAGTGCGTGTCATGGTGGAAGCACCGACAAGCGAAAAATGTGAAGCATACTGCACCCAAATTGCTGCTGTTGTCAGCGAGGAAATGGGATTAAAAGAATAATAAAGCGAAGAAAAGGAACTCGTATAAGAGTTCCTTTTTTGTTTAAAATTTGGCGATTGTGGAAAAGTACAAGTAGAGGCCAATAACGGCCCTATCTATGAAAAGGAGATGTTATCATTGGCTAAAGTAGCGACAGTAGTAACAAACCTAGTAGAAGATGTAGAATACACAGAACCTGTTAAAGCCCTTCGTGATGCAGGTCATGAAGTCGTAACAGTTGAAAAAACAGCAGGCGGCGAAGTTGAAGGGAAACATGGCACTAAAATTCAAGTCGACAAATCAATCGATGATGTAAAAGTAGACGACTTTGACGCATTATTGATTCCTGGTGGTTTTTCACCTGACCAATTGCGTGCAGACGAGCGTTTCGTGAATTTCGCAAAAGCTTTCATGGATGCTAAAAAACCAGTTTTTGCGATTTGCCACGGACCGCAATTATTAATCACTGCTAAAACACTAGATGGTCGTCACGCAACTGGCTACAAATCTATCCAGGTAGATATGGAAAATGCCGGTGTCAATTTCCAAGATAAAGAAGTGGTTGTATGCGAAAATCAATTGGTAACAAGCCGTACACCAGATGATATTCCTGCATTCAATCGTGAGATTGTCAATTTATTAAAATAGCCTAGACTGATACAATAGGAGCTAATCGAAAGAGCCTTCTTTCGATTAGCTTTTTACATTACGTTTATAGTAAGCAACTAAAGGGTAATAGTGACATATGATAGTTATATCATCAAACTTGCATTTTATAATTGACTAAAAAAAGACTTTTCAAGTATGATGAACATGCTGATTCTTTTAAAGTTAAGATCAGCGTATGCTGAGGAGGATTGTATGTAAGCAAAAATCGGAAAAACAGTTATAGCGCCAGTACTGAAGAAATCGTGAATCTTCAGTAGACGAGGTGGAGGAGTATCGAAGTTTTCGGCGGATGCCTCCCGATCGCAATGCCCGATCGTTATCTTGCTTTTAAAGGACTCAAGTGATTGAGTAGACAGGGAAGCAAGAAGGCAAATTAGCAGCTGCATATGAATGACTTCGCCTGTAATAGGGGAAGCTTATTTACACGCGGCTAATTTGGCAAAGTTCGGAGGAAATATAGTTATGTGTGGTATTGTTGGATATAATGGTTTACTTGATGCGAAAGAAATTCTATTAAAAGGATTAGAAAAACTAGAATATAGAGGTTATGATTCTGCAGGGATTGGCCTATGCACAGAAGATGGAGTTGCAGTCTTTAAAGAAAAAGGCCGTATCGCTGACTTACGCAGTATTGTCGATGAAGAAGCAGCTGCTACTATGGGCATTGGCCATACACGATGGGCAACACATGGTGTCCCAAATCAGCTGAACGCTCATCCTCACCAAAGTGCGTCAGGCCGTTTTACATTAGTGCACAATGGTGTATTAGAAAACTATCATCACTTGCAAGATGAATACCTAAGCGGAGTTCAGCTAAAATCTGATACAGATACAGAAGTGCTTGTCCAATTGGTTGAGGAATTTGTAGAGGACGGCATGGCAACAGAAGAAGCGTTCCGCCATACGTTAACACTTGTGCATGGGTCTTATGCCCTTGCTTTATTGGATGCAGAAGAATGTGACACGATTTATGTAGCTAAAAACAAAAGCCCGCTTTTAGTAGGTGTAGGCGAAGGGTTTAATGTAGTAGCATCTGATGCGATGGCAATGCTACAAGTAACAGATCAATTTATCGAATTGCATGATGAAGAAGTTGTTATTGTTCGCAAAGACTCTATCGTAATCAAAAAACTTGATGGCACAGTAGTAGAACGTGCACCTTACACTGCAGAGCTAGATATGAGCGATATCGAAAAAGGCACATATCCACACTACATGCTAAAAGAAATCGATGAACAACCTGGCGTAGTTCGCAAAATTGTTCAAAACTATGAAGATGAAGAAGGCAACCTAGTGATTCCTTCTGACATCGCCAATGCTTTACATGCTGCAGATCGACTTTATATCATTGCAGCAGGTACTAGCTATCATGCAGGCCTTGTTGGCAAACAATACTTTGAGAAAATGGCAGGCATCCCTGTCGAAGTGCATATCTCAAGTGAATTCGGCTATAATATGCCGTTACTATCAGAAAAGCCATTCTTTATTTTCATCTCACAATCAGGCGAAACAGCAGATAGCCGTCAAGTGCTTGTGAAAATTAAGGAATTAGGCCATCCAATTTTAACTATTACGAATGTACCTGGCTCTACTTTATCACGTGAAGCGGATTACACATTGTTATTGCATGCAGGCCCTGAAATTGCCGTAGCCTCTACTAAAGCATATGTTGCACAAGTAGCCGTACTTGCAATCGTTGCTTATGTAGAAGCACAAGCAAAAGGCAAAGCACTGGACTTTGATTTAAAAGCAGAGCTTGGCATTGCAGCAAACAACATTCAAACGATTGTTGATCATAAAGAAGACATGGAACATGTAGCAGCAGATTTCTTAGAAACAACACGCAATGCTTTCTTTATTGGCCGCTCAATGGACTTTTATGTCAGCTTAGAGGGCGCGCTCAAACTAAAAGAAATCTCTTATATCCAAGCGGAAGGGTTTGCTGGAGGAGAGCTAAAACATGGTACAATCGCATTAATTGAAGATGGTACACCTGTATTTGCGCTTATTACACAAAAAGAAGTAAGCCTTAACCTAAGAGGTAATGTGAAAGAGGTAACCACTCGTGGTGCCAACGCTTGCATTATTTCGATGGAAGGCATGGAAGAACCAGGCGACACAATCGTCCTTCCACCTGTACACCCGCTTCTAACACCGCTTGTATCAGTTGTTCCATTACAATTGATCAGCTATTATGCATCTCTTGCACGTGGCTGTGATGTGGATAAACCAAGAAATTTGGCTAAGTCGGTTACAGTGGAATAGTTGTATTCCTAGTGAGTGAGTTATACCTAATCCTGTCACAGCTTATAAGTATGTTTGTCATATAAATATAAGTTGTTGTGACACATAGATTCACCTTGATACTGCGATAAACCTTTCAGTATCAAGGTTTTCTGTTTTTTATCTCCAATAGTATTTAGTAAGTGTTATTCACTAAAAATAATTAAAGTAACAGTTAAGGTTTTATAATTAATAATGACATTATTCTATTCGTCTAGGGTTTTGATTGTGATTTAAATAGAGTTGTACAAAAAATGTTCACCTATATTAATGTTAGTAACTATACAATAATGTAGTAACTCAACATTAAACTAGGTAACTGAACTTTTTTTGAAGTATAAATTGTATAGAGCAAATAAAGTTCGATTCGATTTGTTTATTATCGTGTTTAAGAGGATATCTCTTAATCACGATTTTTTTGTTGCTTTTAAATAAAGTACGATGTTTTGCCCCTTTGGATCTGTTTATCTAAGGGGGTGTTTTTATAGTGAAAGAAGATCTGAATTGAAAGGTGGATCAAGGAATTGTTGAGTATCAATAAAGTTACTCAATTAAAGGGCCATTTAATTGAATAACTCTTAAAAGAAAATTGGATAGTATTGGGGAGTTTAGAAGGGGTTGTGAAGTTATGTACTTAAAGTAACGGGGAAGGATAGTTGAATAAGATTAGTCATGATTAGGAGTATTTTACTTTGAATATTGAACTAGTTGAAAATAGATAGTAGTTATTCGAAAGCAAAAAGGACTATTATTCGGTATTATATACCTAGACTACTATCGATAATAAATCAGAGGAGAATAGATGAGAAATATACCTCCTAAAGTGGAATACAGCCTTACAAATAAAGGAGAGATGCTATTACTTGTTTTAGAGCAGTTATGTGAACGGGGGGAGAATGGTAATAATTAACTTCTGTAGATAATGAAAACCCATTTGGAAATAGAGTGAGGTGAGATTAATTCAGTATTTTATATAGAGAACAGAAAACAGTTATCTAATTGGTAACTGTTTTCTGTTCTAATAGTCGTGCCAGTAATCCTGTAGTAAAAAGTAAAGAAGCTCTACTTATGTTACAACAGGACAGAATCCCTATATTAAATGGGTTAGCGTCAGAAAAATTCGGATTTCAACGTAAGTAGATTTCAAGGACGCTACCCCCGTTTTTAACTACATTAAGGAAGCTTTAATGTTCTTAAAGAATCTGTCGAGGCCATCTACTTAGAATTAAAATAGCTAAATTTTAGTACAACAATAAAATACCTTACATATAAGGTATTAAGAAGCCTCTTCTGGTTGTGCGATTTCATATTCACCTTCTGCATACTCTTGCTCCGCATAATGGCTTCCCCATTGACAGAGCTCCTGCAAGATAGGTTTAAGAGATTCTCCAAGTTCAGTGGATGAATATTCAACCTTCGGTGGTACTTGATTATACATCTTTCTGCTCACAAGTCCACTGTCTTCAAGCTCTCTAAGTGTTTGAATCAGCATTTTCTGAGATATATTTGGGACAATGCGCTTTAATTCACTCGTTCTCTTTGGTCCATTCATTAAAAAGTGTAATACAAGACCTTTCCACTTTCCGCCAATAACTTCCTTTGTCACTTCAAAACCACAACTATATTTTTTCAAGTCTAAACCTCTCCATTCCACATTTATTACTTTTTAGTTACTATATCACAAAAAAGTGGGTACTTCCGTTAATGTGCTTACTAAAGGATACTATATCTTGTAAGTTGTTCTTCAAGTACTTGGGGAATGGTGTAACGGAATCGTCGCAAAATATAAAATTTATAGGAGGAGTTAATATGACCAATCAACTAGTTCAACTCAATATTCGTTTTAAGGCTAAACCAGGGAAGAAAGAAGAATTCCGCAAGGAGCTTTTTTCTCTAATTGAGGAGATGTCATCCGAAAAGGCATTTATTAGCGCTATTGTTTCGGATAATCTGGATCAACCGGATGAACTGCTCATTTATGAAACATGGAAAGGCACGAGAGATAGCTGGCTTGATGAAGAATTTACTAAACCATACCGCAAGAATTACGAAGTAAGAGTGGATGATTTAATTGTGGAAAGAAGCGTTAGCTGGTTGCAACCTATCCGTGAATGGGGAAGTCATATAACGAATGCATATTAATTTTTATAAATGAGAAATAGCATCTACAACTGTACAAATGGGCGAAGTCACAATAGCTGTCTTCGACGATACCTGCGGCAACCTTATTAAGATAATACAGGAGTAAACTTTATTTATGGTAGAAAAAGTTATGCAATAGAGTGTTTTTATAAACAAATTAACAACAACTTTATGTTGAGACCTACTAGAAGGAGGAAAGAATCATGGCATTTTTCGAAACAAGTGACGGCGTCAAATTGTATTATCAGCAAAAAGGAGAAGGACAACCGATTGTGTTCGTCCATGGCTGGTCATCAGATCATACAGCATTCGATCAACCATTTGAAGAATTGAGCAAAAAGTTCAATGTAGTGTCTTTTGATTTGAGAGGACATGGCGCTTCTGATCGCCCGGAGCATGGTTTGACATTGAAGAGATTCGCTTCCGATTTGGAAGAACTAATGGAGCATCTTAATTTGATGAATGTCACATTAGTTGGACACTCGATGGGGGTTTCTACGACATTCGAGTATGTAAAAAACTTCGGTGTATCCAGATTGAAGGCCGTATCGTTGTTCGACATGACACCAAAATTAGTCAATGAAGAGGATTGGAATTTAGGTCTTTATCACGGTAAATATACGCGAGAAGACTCATTGAATGATTTGACAGTGATCAATAATAGCTTGATGGAATTCGCAAAGCCTTTCTTTAAAGTGACCGTCCCATACTTGGCTGGTGAAATGATGGAAGAGCAACTCAATTTAGTAGTCAACGGCAATACCCCTCATGTATTAGCGGCAATGTGGCATGCGATGGCAGTTGGCGATTATCGTGACGTGTTACCACAAATCACTGTACCAACACAAATTGTGTATGGAGAAAAGAGTACACTTTACTCAAAAGAAGCAGCGGAATACATGAAGGAACAGATTCCGAATTCTGAAGTGATTCCGTTTGAAAACTGCACGCACTTATTAGTTGCGGAAGATGTAGTAAAAACAGCAAAAGTAATTGAAGAACTTGCAAGTTCTATGGTGAATTCATAAATAATGAAGGGGCTGTCTAAAAAGTCCCTAAAATGAAGAAGGTGGAGAAAAATAAATCGTTTTCTCCACCTTTTTTTGATTTTTCGTTTTATAAGGTGGTTTCTGCACAAGAGGCCTACCACTTTTAGTAAGTTATGAGCCATTGTACCTTTTCAGGTCCCCGTGTCGGTTCCCCTTCTCCTTTGTGCACAAAGCCTTCAGTGGACAATCACCACACTCTTCACATTCGTAGATTTTGAAGTCCTGTACAAAGCCGAGGGTTTCTTTTTCTTCATGTACTTCTTGAAGTGAACACGGCGGCCGTTCGGACAAATGAACAAGTTGTCCTCTTCTACATAATCCCAATTCTTTGCATTGTATGGATTGTCCGGTAGTCGGGTTTTTACATCGCCGCGAGCCACATGGCGGGAATGTTCTCCATTTAAACTAAACGGGGCTTTACTTCAATAATGATCTTCAACAATCGTGCGCGTTTGTTGAATAAGTACCGATAAAAATAATCAAGCCTGTAAGTATGGTATAAAGTAATTTTTTATATGTATAAATTATTTTCTATATAATGGTAGAACAGGCGACAACTTTTTAATATATAGGTAGGGCGTATTGGCGAAATTTTATTTGTTTTACTGGTGTTCCAGTCGAGAATTATTTTATCATGTAACATTAGGTTGGCTTTTAATAAAGGACGGATACAAATAATAAGATCTAATGAAAACAACCTCTGTGGGTAAAATATCCAGTAGAGGTTATTTTATTCTCTGAAAGTAGAGGAACTTTTATCCCAGTGAATTCTTCGAATCAATTCATAGAGGCGGTCATACAAGGTGACTGTTGATAGAGTTATTTACACAACAAAACCAGTTTCCTATGTTAATGTTATTATAAGGGTATAAAAAATATTAAACCTTAGGGATAGTGGAGGAGATTGATATTATTATTTGAATATTTAGGAAAAGTTTAATAGAAGAAGGAAATACCTAGTCTTTTGATGGAAATTATTAATAAAGGTGGTATAAAGATGGAAATATTTGAAATGGCAGATAACGTAAATAGTCCAGAAGATTTAATTGAATTTATAAATCAATTAAGAATGGATTTAAAAATTAATAAGGATGAGTGGAAGAATATAACACTTGAAGATTACTTAGAAGCGATGGAAGCTTGTGTTAATGAAATGGATGAATATAATGTATATGATACTCAAATACTTCCTAAGCAACCCTCTTGGAAGATTATATCTCTAATACTATTTGCTGCGAGTATATATGAATGATGTTTGACTATTGGGGAGCTTTGCTTTTGTACAACAAGGATTTATTAAATATACAAAACAATCTAATAAAGGCTTCAGATAAAGGCGGTATTCCCATAATCTTGCGCATTTATGAGGTAATACTATAGAAAATAATCAAACTACTTTAAATTAACTAAAAAATGTTAAAGAAGCATCCATATTGATTAATGGATGCTTCTTATTAATCTTAGTGTAAAGGGTTTATTAGGGACTTTATTCAAACTTTATCTTAAAGCTACTACTGACATATTCACCTGAAATAAATAATCTAATTATGAACACGATTCAATCAAAATTGGATCGTGCTTTTTACATAGAGGGACGAAAGGGAATAACCAACTTAACTGAAATAATGTAATAATAAAGTTGAGAATACAGATTATAAATGTTCAACTGATTAGAAAGTAAAGGGGGGAGTTTAATGAAGAATTGGGTTCCGCTTTTAGAAAAAGAAATGGGTCAAATTTGGGACAGGATATATAATGATTTTGAATTCGAACCAAGTACGTCTATATTTCCATCTTTTAATGTTCCACATCCTTATATAACTTATAATGTTTCTGGCTATTTCGGAGATTCATCAGATTTAAGTGCTTATGATGACCTTGAAGAAAAAGTGCTAGATGTATTTAAAGAGTGCACAATACTTGGAGAATATATACTAGCACTCGATTGGCAACACGAATGTTATTGGATAAATCCACGCTTAGAATTCGAAAGGGATGAATTCGGAGAATGGGTTATACCAATCTTTCCGAATGGTGATTACTATTTCTTTATTCAGAAGGATTTTATGTGGGGCATTTTAGGACATCCTTGGGAAAATAGTATAACTATATTTGGAAAAGAACTAATAGACGCTTTTAATAAAAACAAGCCTAGAATGTTTTGTAAGATTTTAAGACAGGGCTAATTCTTTAACTTTATATAGCATTGTAATAAATGAGTTCCCAACTTTAAGTCATATATAAAGAGATACGAAAAATGCCAATAAGGCATAGATAAAAAAATCTAATTGGGGGAAAGGGATTTGATTAAAGAAATTGATATGACGAATTCGAAATTTGCTAATGAAGTATTAAACGTTCAATTGTTATCGTATAAAGTAGAAGCAGAGTTAATAGATTTTTATGAACTGCCGCCACTTAAAGATACAGTTGAGAGCTTGCAACAAAGCGGAGAAACTTTTTATGGTTTTTATATAAAAGAAGAGCTAAGCGGAATCATTTCTCTAAAGATAGAAGAGGGTGTAATGGATATACACCGATTATTTGTCCATCCTAAACATTTTAGAAAGGGCATTGCTAGGGAACTATTAGATTTTGTTCAAAGCATTCGAAAAGAATTTCAAACAATTATTGTTTCAACAGGCTCTAAAAATGCACCTGCAATAAACTTTTATAAAAAGAATGGATTTGTAGAATTAAAAGAAATGATGGTTGATGGTGGTCTAACGTTGACCATGCTTGAGAAGAAAGTATAAAGTGAAAAAATTCTACTTTAGGATGTGCAGTAGTATATCCTGAAGGGTCACTCCCGTTCTGAATTAATTTATTCAAAACGGGTTTTTTATTGAAAAATAGAGTGCTTTCATGTTTTTTCATTTATTCTTGTAGAAGTTGAATAACGGCAATAATCCTTATTTCTCCAATTCCCAATTCAGCATATTGTTTTTAGGTTCCGTTCTTTTCATGTGCAGTTTTTCTAAGACCCTTATGGAAGAGTGGTTATCATGCAAGCATTCAGCGACTACTTTTTCTACTTTTCCAGTGGAGAAAGCCCAGTTAATTATTTCTTTCACGGCTTCTGTTGCATACCCTTTCTTTTGAGCAGAGGGGATAATTGCATAGCCTACTTCCACTGTTTTTTGTGAATCAGGTTTTCCTTTAAACCCCATATCGCCAATAATCGTATGATCCTCTTTATTGATCACAAGCCATACACCCCATCCTGAAAGAGAAGGGTCATCTTTTAATGCTAACAAATACATATCTACATGTAGACCGATTACATATTCTTCGGTTTTTGAAAACTCCTGTAATGACTCTTTAGTGCACGGTGTGATTATAAGTCTTTCAGTTTGTAGTTCCATTTTTATCTCCTTTTAATTAAACTACCGGGAGCTATATAATCCCGAATTTTTTTAAAGCAAAAGATATACCATCTTCGCTAGACTTTTTAGTCACAAAATCTGCAACCTTTTTCAATTCCTCATTGCCATTCTCCATGGCAATACCTAGTGCTACAGATTCCAACATATCAATATCATTCTCTCCATCACCGAATGCAATGGCTTCTGACTTATCGAATCCAAAATAATTTAAAACTTTATTAATCGCTAATGATTTGGAAACGTCTTCCTGTAAAACATTCAATATAAAAGGATGCCATCTTTTAAATAGTAGATTTGGGAATTTTAATTTATAGCTTTTCATCATGTCATCGTCTGCGAAAATGCACATTAAGTACACTTCAAGATTATGTATATGTGGGTTTGAAGCAGGATAATCACTCAATGATAAAGTTTCCTTTAAGGCCTTTAATATGTTTTCATTCTTTACGCCATTCATACTGAAATCTTCTGTATAGAATGATAGGGCATGATTTTCAGCAGCGGCAAATTCAATAAAAGAGCGCAAAATGTCTTGATCCATAGGTACTTTATGAACAACATGTTCTTTATGTTTCACATATCCACCATTAGCAGTTATAAAGGTATCAATGCCTAACGTCCTTAACTCGTCACACATGGATAAAGGTCTACCTGTTGCGACAACAACCTTTAAACCCTTTCTTTTTAAAGCTAAGATGGCCTCTTTAGTGCTCTCTGAGATACTGCCGTCTCTATGGTCTGTCAAAGTTCCATCCACATCAAAAAATACAATCTTATAACCCATTGGAAGCCTCCTTTCGAAAGAAAGAAATAAGTATACCTAATTATATAAAAAAACTATATATTAACAAATCAAAAAATTGCGTCATCTTTTAATTATAAGTAATTAAATAGTAAGCTGAGTGTCACGTATTTTATACTCTTGCATATTTTGATAAATAAGCGTACGATTATATAAGGTAATGCTTATATATAAATGAGGTGATGATGATGGATTTACAATTGATGGAGAAGCAGCTCAAAGCGGTGAGTGATGCTAATCGATTAAAGTTGTTAGCCAGTTTGAAGAATGGTGAGGTTTGTGTATGTGATTTGGTTGATATATTGCAAGTTTCACAACCAGCTGTAAGCCAGCAGCTACGTAAATTAAAAGAAGCTAATATTATTCTAGAAAGAAAAAAAGGGACATGGAAGCACTATAGATTAAATGATAGTCAAACGCCTTATATCCAAGCCATCATTGATGAATTAGCGCCTATCCCATTGAAAAATTGCCTTTGCTCGATTAACGAAGGGGAGGCATAAATGTGAGAAAGCCATTAACAAAACAATTATCATTTCTCGATCGTTATTTAACAGTATGGATTTTCGTTGCGATGGGTTTAGGGATTGTGCTGAGCATGATTGCTCCTTCGTTTAAGGATACATTAGATAAATTATCTGTCGGTACAACATCTATTCCGATTGCCATAGGCCTTATAGTGATGCTGTATCCTCCACTGGCAAAAGTAAAATATGAGGAAATGTGGAGAGTATTTAAGGATTGGAAAGTATTAGTCCTGTCTTTGTTGCAAAATTGGCTTTTAGGTCCATTTTTAATGTTCTTCTTAGCAATCATATTTTTACATGATTATCCAGAGTATATGGCAGGACTGATTATGATTGGTATTGCACGTTGTATTGCTATGGTTATAGTATGGAACGATTTAGCGAGGGGGGATAGTGAATACGTAGCTGGTTTAGTAGCATTTAATTCCATATTCCAAATACTGTTCTACTCAACTTTTGCTTATTTCTTCTTAAATGTCATGCCTGGTTGGTTTGGTATGGAGAATTTATCGCTAACAATCTCCATGTGGGACATCACTAAAAGTGTCCTAACTTATCTAGGTATTCCATTTGCTGCAGGCATTTTAACGCGACTTATCGGTATTAGATTGAAGGGGAAAGAGTGGTACCAAGAGAAATTCATCCCTAAAATTTCACCTCTTACATTAATCGCTTTGTTGTTTACTATCGTCATGATGTTTTCATTAAAAGGGGACAAAATTGTTGCCTTACCACTTGATGTGTTACGCATTGCAGTACCATTATTGATTTACTTCTTAATTATGTTTGTAGTGTCATTCTTTGCTTCAAGGAAAGTTGGAGCAAGTTATCCAGTGACATCTGCCCTGTCCTTTACAGCTGCAAGCAACAATTTTGAGTTAGCTATTGCAGTGGCTGTCGCTGTATTTGGTATAAACAGTGGCGAAGCATTCGCAGCAGTTATTGGACCGTTAGTAGAAGTGCCTGTTCTCATAGCGTTAGTAGGTGTTTCGTTGAAGTGGAAAGACAGATATTTTAAATGCTGAAAAAGAGGATATAGAATGAAAAAATTGTACTTTTTATGCACGGGTAATTCTTGCCGTAGTCAAATAGCTGAAGGGTTTGGAAAAAAGTATTTGGATTCTGAATGGGAAGTGCGTAGTGGCGGTATTGAAGCACATGGATTGAATCCCAAGGCTGTGAAAGTAATGAAAGAGGTAGGGATTGATATTTCTAATCAACAATCTGAAATGATTGATCGTGAATATCTAAATCAAGCCGATTTAGTTGTGACTTTGTGCGGAGATGCTGAAATTAGATGTCCTCTGACTCCCTCTCAAGTGAAACGTGAACATTGGGGGTTCAATGATCCAGCCAAAGCAACTGGTTCAGATGATGAGGTATGGCAAGTATTCCAAACAGTTCGCGATGCTATTGGTCAACGCATTAGAGAATTTGCTCAAACAAATGCCTAGAGATTCTAGGCATTATTTTCAATTTATATATAAGGGTTTGCTTATATAAAATAGACTTGTATGTCAAGTTGTGACTGTTAGGAGATTAGAATGGTAGTTAATCATGCAAGTACATTATCAGTAGAGTACTTTATTCAATACCTAGAATTAGTGATGAAGTCGAGACAAATTCCTTTAAAAGAAGCGGAACAATATATGCGTGATCAATTTTTTAAGGGTAACCCACATTTGTATGGGGAAAGAACGGCTTCGTGTTTTAAACAAGCAATACAATGCATAGAAAAGAAGGAGAATGAAAATGAAAGAAATTAAACTATTTACGACAAATACATCATCATGCTGTGGTGCAGAAACAATAAAAGAAACTTCTTGCTGCTCAGAAATACCAAGCCAACTGTCGTATAATCTTGACTTACCAGTAGCTATTATTGGGGCAGGTCCAGTGGGTCTTGCTGCAGCTGCAAATTTAGCAATGAATAAAGTGCCTTTTATTGTTTTGGAGTCAGGCCAAGGTGTAGCTCATAATATTCGCAAGTGGCAACATGTTCATTTGTTTAGTCCATGGCAATACAATATTGATAAGATTGCACGCAAATTGCTAGAAGAAACGGACTGGGAATCACCTCAAGATGATATTTTACCAACTGGTAGAGAACTAATAGAACAGTATTTAGAACCATTAAGTGAATTGCCTGTGATAAAAGAATCGATTTATTATAATTCAAAGGTTGTTTCTATTTCTCGGAAGGAAAATGACAAAATGAAAACGAAAAATCGTGAAAAACAACCCTTTGAAATTTATGTTGATAATCATCAAGAACTGAAAATTGTAGAAGCGCGTGCCATTATTGATGCAACCGGGACATGGGGTAATCCAAATCCAGTTACTTCTAATGGCGTTTGGCTTTCTTCTGAAAGGGCTTGTCAGGATTATATTGAATACGGCATTCCCGATATTGTGCAGAATACAACCCGCTATGCAAATAAAACGATTGCAGTAATTGGTGGCGGGCATTCCGCCATAAATACATTGCTTGAATTAGCAGATCTTCAAATAAAATATCCACAAACAAAACTAATTTGGATATTACGCAAAAAGCATATCTCGGATGCGTTCGGTGGAGAAGAAAAAGATGCATTAGAGGCAAGAGGGGCTTTAGGTACGAAAATCCATTCCTTAGTTGATGCAGAAAAAGTGGAAGTGTATACACCGTTCTATACAATGCAAGTTAAGTCAATAAACGAACAATTGGAGCTTATAGGTCGCTACAATGGTGAAGTGGTATCTATTAAGGAAATTGATGAGTTAATTGTTAATACAGGCAACCGCCCAGATTTTTCAATTGAGCAAGAGCTTCGATTATCTATTGACCCGGCAACAGAAAGTGTGAAAGCACTCGCACCGTTAATCGATCCAAATCTTCATAGCTGTGGGACAGTCCGTCCTCATGGGGAAGAAATTCTTCGTCAACCAGAACATGGACTATATATTGTTGGCATGAAAAGCTATGGTCGTGCTCCCACATTCTTAATGGCGACTGGTTATGAACAAGTTCGTTCTATTACTGCCTATCTCGCAGGGGATATAGAAGCCTCCAAACGAGTGGAGCTTGATTTGCCTGAGACTGGGGTGTGTAGTACAAATTTAAATAATGCCGATTCTTCTTGTTGTTAATAAAGGAAACAGGATATATATGAAAAGAGACCATTATAGTATATGGTTTCTTTTCTTAATCATATAACAAGTATCACAGGGGGTAACTTTTGGATGGCGAATAATTTTGAAGTTAGAAAAATGTTAGATACAGATTGGTCTAGAGTTAAGGAAATTTATTTAGAAGGTATTGCAACAGGACATGCTACATTTCAAACTGAAGCACCTTCTTTTGAAGAATGGACTGCATCACATGATTCCACATGTAAAATGGTTGCTGTAAAAGACGGAATAATAGTTGGTTGGATAGCAATAAGCCCTGTCTCTAGTCGGTGTGTATATAAAGGAGTAGGCGAAATTAGTATATACATAACAACACAAGTAAAAAACAAAGGGATTGGTACAGTATTATTTTCAAAACTAATAGAGGAAAGTGAAAAACAAGGATATTGGACATTGCAATCTTCTATTTTCAAAGAAAATAAGGCAAGTTTAAATTTGCACAAGAAGCTAGGTTTTCGTGAGATTGGATACAGGGAAAAGATAGCACAGCATCACGGTGTTTGGAGAGATGTTATATTATTAGAGCGCAGAAGCAAAAATATAGTTTAATTGAATATATTATTATTTACATAAAGAAAGAACTGAAGTAGAGCGTATCAGTTCTTTCTTTTTTAATGGATATTTAGACTGCTTTATGGTGCAGTTACCATCCAGGTAACCCCGTATTTATCTACAAGGTCTCCATAGTATTCGCCCCAAACTTGTTTTTCAAAGGGATGCTTAAATTCGCCGCCTTCGCCAAGCTTTGCATATACCTCTTTAGCTTCATCCTCACTATCATATGTTAATGCAAGACTGATGGTGGTATTAAGAGGTGCCTGTTCTAAAGTATCGGACATCATGAGGATATTCCCTCCTGCCACCTTCACAGCTAGATGCATCACCTTATCTTTTATTGCTTCTGGGGTTCCTGGGGTTTCGCCATATGTTTTAAGTGTAATGATTTCCCCACCTAGGGCCTCTACATAAAAGTTCGCCTGTCCTTTTGCATCTGTAGACATTAGATAAGGGTTTAATTGTATTCCCATTTTTAACAACCTCTCCAATTATAAATTTTGTGTTGAAGGTTAAAGATTCTTTTAATCTATATACGCCCATTTTGCTTTATTATCCTTCAAGGGTGTATAAAATTTTTAATTATAAGAAGAGGGAACTGTTTTCAAAAATAAAGCGTCCAGGTTTGTAATACTTTTACAAAAGAGTAACGGATATACGGTATTATAGGTATGTATCATAATTATTTTTGAATTTACGTACTATAACATAGTGGGAAATAAAGAGAAATTGGTGAAAGATCGAAAGGGGGTCAGCAATATGAAAAGGTCTATTAAGAAGTCGGAATATCAATGGTTGAAGAAGGAATTGGACTTTTTTGAGAAAGAAGGTTCCATTCAGGCTGCACAAAAAGAAGAACTTTTGGGGCACTACGAGGTAACGGGTGGTCCAAATTTTATCCGTATACTTCTTACGGTGGGTGCATTTTTGATTGGGATTGGGATGTTGAGCTTTATAGCAAGTAATTGGATGTATATGAGTAAAACGGTAAAGTTTTTGCTCATAATTATTTCAGTGATTGGAGTCAATGGTGTCGGACTCAAAATAGAAAACCATAATCCAAAAATGGCCAGAACTTTGTTTTATATAGGCTTTTTGTTTTATGGTGCGGGTATCTTCCTGATAGGGCAAATGTTTAACTTGGGAGGTTCTTTCCGAAATGCATTTTTGGTATGGGCTTTAGGAGGGATACCTATTGCATATGTCTTGAAAGATAAGTTACTACTCATATTCATAACAGCTTTACTATTTATCTATCAAATGAATTACATGTTCGATGGTGAGACTTCTCTGCCATATATTATGCTAGTTATCCTGCCTATTATGTATCTTATCAGTAAGCATATCCACTATTCAGTTCCTTATATATTCTTTATGAATATATTAACGATTCAATTATCTATTTTACTGGCATTTACTTTCATAGACTATGATAGTCCAATAGCCGTTCTTGCTATTTTATTTATATTTTTAATTGGTATCGCTATGCTGTTTATTCCTGTAAGGGAGAAGCTGAAGGGCATATTTGAAATTCAAGGACACCTAATTCACGGTGTCAGTGGGATCATCCTAACATTTGGCTACTTCTGGAGAAATTCATTGTTTGGGGAATCATTTTATATTGTGTTCAGTTTGGCGTATTTAGTACTAGTGCTCTTCTTTATTAAGAGAGGTAGCCTGCTGAATATTATGATTTTGTGCGCGTTAATCCTTCGTTTTTATATAGATATTTCTTATGACTTTTTACCAAAATCATTGGTATTTGTCATAGGGGGAGCCATATTCATTGGCTTCGGTATTTATATAGATAAGCAAAGAAAGAAAGGGGGAAAGTCATTTGCTGAAGAGTAACTGGAAGAAGTTAATTGCCTTTTCACTACCTATTCTTATATTGATAGGAATGTCTATTCCCCCATTTCTAACGATAACTACAGGAAACACGATAAAGCTAGAAACAAGACCGGTGGATCCCACTGATTTGTTCAGAGGGGATTATGTTAGGTTAAACTACAAAGCAGAAGAGGTAAATATTTCAAAATTAGACAAGGAATTAAAAGATTATTTTAAAGTGAATAATTCTTCTTTTTATGATAAGCCAGTAGTTGTCTATTCAGTCTTAGAGAAAAATGAAAATGGTATGGATATTGTGAAGAAGGTAGTAAAGGATCAACCTGAAGAAGGTATTTATTTAAAAGGGGAAATCAATTATTTTCCTTTGAACTCAAGCAATGGACCTGATAATCAAGTTGTAGAAATTAATTATCAATTAGATAAATTCTTTGTCCCCGAAAATACAGGGAAGGACTTAGAGAATGCCATTAGTCAGCCGGCAAACAAGACTTCTGCCATAGCAACTATTAAAGTCCGAAAAGGGCATGCGATTTTAGACAAAGTGGAAATTCAGTCGACGAAATAGATTAATTTAAAACGCAGATCCTCTCAGTGAGAGGCCTGCGTGTTTTTAGGTTTCACTAGACTGATGATCAGAATGAGCATTTCTAAACTGTCGGGGAGTTAAGCTCGTGTATTTTTTAAAGGTTTTTATAAAATAACTTTGATCATGGAAGTTTAGCCAGGTACCAATATCTGAAATAGAGTAATTTGTTAAAAGTAATAGTTTCTTTGCTTCTTCAACACGTTGCCTTTGCATGTATTCACTTATTGGTATTCCAACTTCTTTTTTGAATAATGATGATAAGTAATTTGGACTTAAATGACATACTTCTGCAAGCTGATCGAGAGTGATTTCTTCGTAAAGATGATCATAAATATAGTGATGACAAGTAGTTATTGTGGGAGAATATTTTTCAGTTTTTATTTGGTTCACCCGATTGGTAAAATCCTTTATCGCTTCTTCCGTTAATTTTAAAATGGTTTTTAAGGTGCCTAATTCCTCAATACGTTGGATATAGAAATCACTTAAAGTGAAGGCAGTTTCATCGTTTAATCCCCCTTCGATAGCCGCTCTACAAACAAGAGCTATTCCCGTAATCATTAAGTTTTTTTCACTTCTAAGGCGATTTCGTTTCGATAACAATCCTAATTCTGCCTCACCGATAATAGAGTAATCAAAAATATCCTGTAATTTATCAATTCGTCCGTTTTTGACATAATCAAGCAATATTTGTTCATAGGAAAGATTAGAATGAAAGATGAAATTTCGCCTTCCTTTTGACAGTTCAAGTTCTGGATTTTCAGTTTCGATGATGTCTAAGGCTAATGCTTTATTATTATGTATTACCATCGATTGATCTAGCTTTTTTTGGTACACCAAATAATAAACCAAGAGACTAATCGTTAGAAAGTGCTCACTGTCGATAATGGGAATGGATTGATAATATTCGATGAGTTTTCTTTTATGAAGCTTTCCTTTAAAAGAATCAAAAATTTTATTCACATCCTCATCCGTTACTTCGGATACAAGGGTCGGTCCTAAAATAATGGTGCCCCAAAATGAATTTGTATTCTTCAGGTTAATAAAGAAAAAATTCAATTTAGAATTTGAAAAAAAGATAGGAAAGTCATGTGGGCTTTCATCATAAGTGTAGACGCTGATCTGCTTTTTGATTTGATTATAGTATGGGTTATCCCTTAGGTTTCTCCCTGAAAATTCATGTTCTATTTCACCAAACTGATTGAGGTAAAAAACAGGTATATCATGAACTTTATAAATCATCTCACATATATAATGTAAATCCTGTATAGCTATTTCCATATAGAATATACTTCCTTTTAATTTTTATGGAGCGTAGATAAGAACTATTAATCGTAAGATAATACAATATTAATTTTTAAACAAGTAATAAAATCATGGATGTAAGCTAATAAAAGGGAGGAAATGAACATGGAATTAGCAGGTAAAGTAGCTGTCATAACTGGAGCAGGAAGCGGAATTGGAAGAGCAAGCAGTCTAAAACTAGCAGGTAACGGTGCAACAGTGGTGTTAGTCGACTTTAATCAAGAAACAGGGGAAGAAACATTAAATCTTGTAAAAGAACAAGGCGGAGAAGGTATCTTCGTAAAGGCTGATGTTTCAAAAACTGAAGATGTACAAAATTACGTAAAAAGTGCAATCGACACATACGGACGTATTGATATATTTTTCAATAACGCAGGTGTTATTCAACGATTCGCACCTTTTACTGCAGTAGAAGAATCTGAATTCGATCGTATTATGTCTATCAATGTAAAAGGTGTCTTCCTTGGAATGAAATATGTGCTGAAAGTGATGGAAGAGCAAGGAAGTGGTTCTATCATTAATACAGCTTCTACTGCAGGAGTACGTCCTGAACATAGTGTAGCTGTATATTCTGCAAGTAAACATGCGGTTATAGGTTTAACAAAAGGTGCTGCACTTGAATATGCGAAAAAAGGAATTCGCATCAATGCACTTTGTCCAGGTGGGGTCAAAACAACTTTAACAACTAATGTTGAAGCTCAATTTGCAGAAGGTGGCTATGTTCCAGAAGAGGTTTCCAACATGAGAATGGGACGTTATGCTGACCCAGCAGAGCTTGCTGAAATGGTTGCTTACTTAGCTTCAGATAAAGCAAGCTATATGACAGGTTCAGTTGTTCTTGTTGATGGCGGTTTAACTTTATAATATAAGAGTATATTTAATCCGTTTGCTTATCATTAGCAAACGGATTTTTTTACTACAGTCAGATCGCAAAATCTTCCTGTTTAATACGCACTTATTTAAACTAATTTAAAGAATGTAGATTTTCTTTTGTTGACAATATACCACGCGGGGTATATTATTACTTTATGAACAAGAGAACAAAGAGATGAGGAGGGGGTATGAATGAATTCCTATGACGATAAAGTCAAAAATCGGATGAAACGAATCGAGGGCCAACTCAGGGGAATATTAAAAATGATGGACGAAGGTAAAGACTGTAAGGCTGTCGTCACTCAATTATCAGCTGTGCGCTCTGGTGTTGACCGTACAATAGGAGTTATTGTGAGCCAAAACTTACAAGAGTGCCTCTTGGAAGCAGCAAGTCAAGATGCTGCGAATGATTCGGTGCAAGAAGCAGTGGATTTGTTAGTTAAAAGTCGTTGATATACGATTTTTATTTTTAATCGTATTATACCCTATAAGGTATGTGAGGTGAGTTTATATGGGCATGTGGATTATTATTGCTATTGTGATTCTGTTTTTCCTTTGGCGGTTAAGGCCTGTTAAAGGAATTAAAACAATAACTACAGTTGCATTAAACAGGATAATAGATGATAAAGATAAAGTATTTGTGGATGTAAGAACACCTGGTGAATATAAAACTCGGCATATTAGTCAGTTTAAAAATATTCCATTAGGATCGGACCTTTCGAAACTTCCGAAAGACATAGAGATTGTTGTGATTTGTCAAAGCGGAATGCGTAGCGCTCAAGCCTGCAAACAATTAAAAAAACTAGGCTATGAAAACATTACAAATGTTCGTGGGGGCATGAGTGCTTGGAGAGGTTAATTAATATTGTAGGAGGGTAAACATTGAAAGAAATTACTGCAAAAGAAGTCCAACAACGTATAGAAAATGGTGAAAAGTTAAACCTAATTGATGTTCGTGAGGTAGATGAAGTACAAGCTGGTCATATTCCTGATATCATGCATATTCCACTAGGTTTGCTTGAATTTCGTATGCATGAGTTAGATAAAGCAAAACCCTATATTATGGTTTGTCGTTCTGGTGGTCGTAGCGGCCAAGCAACACAATATTTACAAGGCTATGGGTTTGATGTAACAAATATGGCTGGTGGTATGCTTTCCTGGGAAGGTAAAGTTGAGTAATTTTTTAATTTAAAATATACCCCACGAGGTAATAGGAGGTTTGTAAAATGCAAATAAAAGCAGATCAACAGCTAGATTGTAAGGGACTTGCTTGTCCTATGCCAATTGTCAAAACAAAAAAGGCAATGAATGAAGTAGAAGATGGTCAAGTCATAGAAATTCAGGCTACAGACAAAGGTTCTATTGCAGATTTAAAAGCATGGAGTGAAGGTGTTGGCCATCAGTATCTTGGGACAATACAAGAAAATGGAGTAATACTACATTACATCCGTAAAAGTTCTCATGACACTGGAGAAGAAAAGAAATTTGAAAATACCATTATGAATGATGAAGTAATTGATCGTGCTAGTAAAGGCGGCATAATTTTGGATGTGCGCGAAGAAGCAGAATATGCATTTGGCCATATTGAAGGTTCTAAATCCATACCGATGGGAGAATTAGAAGACCGTTTAGATGAACTAAATAAAGATCAAGAGATTTATGTCATTTGTCGTACAGGTACACGCAGTGATTTAGCAGCAAGTAAACTTTCTGACAAAGGTTTTACAAAAGTCTATAATGTCCTACCTGGAATGGCTTCTTGGCAAGGGGAAATATCCCGCATAGACGGGTAGTAAGAGCCCACCTTAATTGAGGTGGAGCAATATCAAATAAAAAATTATTGGAGGAATTTTATTATGTCTAACAAAGTAGCAATTATCGCAAGTAATGGTGGTTTATTTGACGCTTATAAGGTATTTAATATCGCAACTGCAGCAGCAGCAACAGAAAAAGAGGTAGCTATCTTCTTCACTTTTGAAGGCCTAAACTTAATTCATAAACAAGCAATGCAACAATTGCCAATGCCAGAAGGACGCGAACATTTTGCAGAAGGATTTAAAAAAGCAAATGTACCAAGCATCCCAGAACTTGTAGAAATGGCGCAGGAGTTGGGCGTGAAGTTTATCGGTTGCCAAATGACGATGGATGTAATGGGATTAACAAAAGAAGACTTCATTGATGGTATTGAAGTAGGTGGAGCTGTTACGTTCCTTGAATTCGCGAAAGATGCATCACCATCTTTAACATTCTAGTAGAATAGAAATAAATATGAGAAAACGAGTGGAAGGGTCATCCCTTCCACTATAAAAAACCAAAATAAATACCTATGGGGGTAGTGTGATATGACAATCAATAAAATGACAGCAGCACAGGTTGCTCGTAAGGTAATTGAAAAACAGCCGTTATTTATTTTAGATGTGCGTAACACAGATGCTTATGAAGATTGGAAAATTGAAGGCCAAAACTTTGAGTATATAAATATTCCTTATTTCGAATTATTAGATGGAGTAGATGAAATCTTACCAAAGCTACCATCAAATCAGGATGTATTAGTGGTCTGTGCAAAAGAAGGTTCTTCGAAAATGATCGCTGAAATGCTTTCAGATGCCGGAAGAGATGTATTCTATCTTGAAGGTGGCATGAAGTCTTGGAGTTCTTATCTTGAACCTATTAAAGTGGGAGATTTAACTGGGGGCGGAGAACTTTATCAATTTGTCCGTTTAGGAAAAGGCTGTCTTACGTACATGGTTATTTCTGAAGGAGAGGCAGCAGTAATAGATGCAGTTCGTTTCACAGACATATTTACAAACTATGCAAAAGAGAAAAATGCTGAGATTAAATATGTTTTTGATACACATTTACACGCTGACCATATTTCAGGAGGACGGCACATTGCAGAGGCAACTGGTGCAACATACTACTTACCGCCAAAAGATGCAGATGAAGTAGTATTTGAATACATGCCTCTAGAGGACGGAGTGACAGTAAAAGTTGGTGCCTCTCAAATTGAAGTAGGTGCTCTTTACTCACCTGGCCATACGATAGGATCTACATCTTTCATCGTTGATAGCAAGTATTTATTAACAGGCGATATTTTGTTTATTGACTCTATCGGACGTCCTGACTTAGCGGGCCTTGCAGAAGATTGGGTAGGTGATTTACGTGAGACTTTATATCATCGTTACCGCGAGTTGGCAGAGGACCTAATTGTTTTACCAGCACACTTTATGATCATCCAAGAATTAAATGAAGACGGAACTGTAGCAAAACGCCTAGGTGATTTGTTTGCACAAAACCACGGTCTAAATATTGAAAGTGAAGATGAATTCCGCCATATAGTTACGGATAATTTACCGCCACAACCAAACGCGTATCAGCAAATTCGTCAAGTAAATATGGGGAAAGTCACTCCTGATCAAGATGAACAAATAGAAATGGAGATTGGCCCAAATCGCTGTGCAGTACGTTAGGGAAATCTGAAAGGAAAAAAGCAGGGCAGGAACGAAAGGTGATCCTCTCTTGTCCACAAAATTTATAAGTTAAAGGAGATTAATGGAATGGAAATAAACAAAGTGTTAGATGCAAAAGGATTATCATGTCCAATGCCAATTGTACGAACAAAAAAAGCAATGGATACACTAGAATCAGGGCAAATCTTAGAAGTGCAAGTAACGGATAAAGGGGCATTAGCCGATTTAACAGCTTGGTCAGCTGCAGCAGGCCATACACTTTTAGATCATAAAGAAGAAGCAGATGTATTAACGTTCTATATTAAAAAATCTTAATGATAAAAGTGAGTTGTGGTACGACTCACTTTTCTTTTTAACCAGAAGGATTTCAATGCTTCAGGTTTAGTCGTTAGAAAGAAGGAAACAATATGGATATATATTATGTGCTGCTTCTTTTTGCTATCGGTTTTATCGGTTCATTTCTTTCGGGCATGCTTGGAATAGGTGGTGCCATTGTTAAATATCCGATGCTCCTCATGATTCCGCCTCTATTTAGCTTTCAGGCTTTAACGGCCCACGAAGTTTCTGGCATTAGCGCGCTTGATGTATTAGTTGTATCGATCGCAGGTGTTATAGGTTTTCGTAAAGGGGGCTATTTAAATAAATCGTTAATTACCGTGATGGGGTTATCAGTTCTAGTAGGAACATTTATCGGCAGCTTTGGTTCGCAGAGTTTAACTGAGGAACAAGTCAACATTGTGTATGGTATTTTAGCATTGTTAGCAGCTATTATGATGATTATTCCAAAAAAGGCGAAGGACGATCTTTCCTTAGCTGAAGTGACGTTCAATAAACCGCTAGCAGCTGGCTTAGCGTTCATTGTAGGAATTGGTTCCGGCATTGTAGGTGCAGGTGGAGGCTTCCTACTAATACCTATCATGTTGTTGATACTTCGCATTCCGACACGAATGACCATTGCATCCAGCTTAGCCATCACATTTATCTCATCTATTGCAGGATCAATCGGTAAAATCTCAACTGGGCAAATTGAATACAAAACAGCGATGATTGTAATTATTGCTGGTTTGATTGCAGCTCCTATTGGCGCAAAAATAAGCAAAAAAATAAACACAAAAGTCTTGCAAGGAATCTTAGCCGTTTTAATATTGGGAACAGCCATAAAAATATGGGTAGATATCTTATAAAATAATGGGGGGCTTGATCGTATGGATTTTCACTATACAGTGCTAACAACTAAAACAATAGATGAATCAATTGAATCTATTGAAAAAAACCTAAAAGATAATAAATTCGGGGTACTTTGGCAACTTAACTTAACGGAAACTTTACAGAAAAAAGGTGTCAACAGTTATCAAAAACCTTACAGAATACTTGAGGTTTGCAATCCAGTAGAAGCGGCCCGTGTACTAGCGCATAATCCATTAGTCGGTTACTTTTTGCCATGCAAAATTGCGGTGTATGAAGAGGAAGGGCAAACAAAAATAGGGTTGCCTAAGCCTACAGCAATGATTGGTTTATTAAACGATGACGAGCTAGTTGTCATTGCGAAAGAAATTGAAGAAATACTTATTGATGTCTTAGAGAAAAGTAAATAGCAGTAACGAAAAAATAAAGGGTTATCTCACCAAAATGGCGGATAACCCTTTTAATAGTTTGAACAGAAAAGAATATAATACATAAAACATACTTTTAAAAGCTATATTGAAACTTCTAGTCCAAAATATTCCTTAAAACCTATCTTCCCTTTGTCTGTAATTACAATTTCACGTGAATTCAATTTAGCCTCTATCCATCCCAGTTCTATATATCTCTCAAATAATCCATTTCCTAAAGCCCCTCCCAAATGATGAGTGCGTTCACTCCAATCGAGGCATGCATGAGAAAAGGAACGCCGCTTTTTAGATAAACCAACTATATTTACTCCTAGGCTATTAAAAAACTCTTCTCCTTTTACTGTTACGATAAATTGTTTATTACTTTTTTCTATGTATCCATTATCTAGCATTATAGTTGTTAATTTAACACTTATGCGTCCTGCTAAATGGTCGTAACAGGTTCTTGCATTTTCTAATCTTTTTAATTGGCTTGATTGTTTTAAAGAACGAACCTCGGGTGGGGAGGATATAGACATAAATACCTCAAGAGTATTAGCTACCTCTTCATTGGCTAATCGAAAGTAACGGAAACGCCCATGCTTTTCACAAATTACAAGACTATTTTCTTCTAATTTTGAAAGGTGAAAGCTGGCTGTCTGAGGTTTGATTGAGGCCATGTAAGCTAGCTCGCTTGCTGTATGAAATTTTCCATCCATTAAAGCCGCCAGTATAGTTGCCCGCGATTTCTCTGTAAGTAAAGCAGTTAGTGCCGTGATATCCGGATGTATACTCAAATTGATCACCTCTGCATTCCATATTTCGATGAATATCGTATTATCTAACTTTTATAATAATACTAAGGAACCTGATCTACAAGGAAGGTAGGGGTTTTTTTATTCACAATGAAATTGAATTGGAGGTTCAGTATAAATGAAAAAATATAGCTTTTTTACATTAATCATCTTGACTACTATCTTAATGGGTTCATCTTTTGCCGTAGGGAAAATCGGATTGAACTACTCATCTCCCTTGTTATTGGCTGGACTACGTTTCTTTCTAGCAGGATGTATTATGAGTGTTATTGTATTGGTACAAAAAAGGCCACATCCTATTGCGATAAAGGATTGGGGAAGAGTGATAATTATTGGTTCTCTACAAACTGCCGGAGTAATGGGATGCATATTTATAAGCTTAAGAACTATATCTGCCAGTGAGTCGTCTATTTTAACTTTTATGAATCCTCTTCTAGTTATTATTTTCGGGACTATTTTTATGGGCAACCGTTACAAATGGTATCAATGGAGTGGAGTTATTCTAGGGTTTTTAGGAGTTGGAATTACCTTAGGAGGCATTAATGATTTTAGGATTGGGTTAGTCTTTGGAGCATTCGCCGCTATATTTTGGGCTCTTTCTACAATATTAGTTAGTAGATGGGGTGCTGATTTTAATACTTGGGTGCTTTCCGCCTATCAAATGTTATTCGGTGGAGGCATTCTTATAATTTTAAGTTTACTACTCGAAGAGCCATTCTTTCATATTAATAAATATTCATTATTTATTCTCTTATGGTTAAGCATAATGTCTTCAATTGTTCAATTTGCAGTGTGGTACTTCCTTTTACAAAAGGGTGATCCAGGCAAAACGAGTTCATATCTATTTTTAGCCCCTTTTTTTGGTGTTCTAACTGGGAATGTTTTGCTAAACGAACATATTTCCTATTCGCTTATAGAGGGAGGCACTTTCATTTTAATAGGTATTTATCTTGTAAACAATAATTTCAAGAAGAAAACAAAATTTGAAACTAGTTATCAAAAGATAGATTGAGAATATAAAGGGAAAAAAGGTAGTAAATTAAGGAGCGATAAAAAACGGAAGATAAAATTTGAAAAGATTATTTTAATGAATTAATAAAACATTATTGTTGTATAAATACTTGTCTTTTTAGGTTATTTCTTAAACTAAAAGGGTTATCTCGCCAAATCAATGAATGGCAGATAACCCTTTTTTATTGATAGCCAATCCAACATTAATCTTCAAGGAACTCAGCATCCGGTTTTATCCAAGCTTGGGACCAATTTTCGATTTCTCTTAAAATAGATTCCATGGATTGTCCTTTTTCTGTTAGTGAGTATTCAATGATAACGGGAGTTTCTGGAATAACTTCGCGCTTGATAATATCTTGTGACTCTAAATCCTTCAATCGATCTGATAATACCTTTCCGCTTATGCCAATCGAAGTTTGAATTTCATTGAATCGTTGGGGACCCGTCAGTAATTGATAAATAATTAATGCGGTCCACCTCTGGCTTAACAATGAAATAGCTTTTTCAAATTTAGGGCAAATTGTAGGTAGTTTCATCTTTTAAGTGCACCTCTCTTATAATTGATTTTACCACAAAATGAATTTCAGTTATAATATTAAACTTAATAACTTGACAAAACTTAATAATATAAATAAACTAACTTACATAAAGTAACTTGATGAATAAAAAACAATCGTGCTTAATATAAGGAGGACTATAATAATGATATTTCATACTAAGCCCACTACATTTGTGGGGCATGTCAAAATAAGAGTACTAAACTTGAATCGTTCTTTACAGTTTTATAAGGATATACTTGGTTTTGATATTTTAGAGCAAACAGCTTCTGCAGCAAAACTAACCACAGATGGAAAAACGAGCTTTCTATCGCTTGAACAACCTGAAAACGTAATTCCTAAACAAGAAAGAACAACCGGCTTATATCATTTTGCCATCTTATTGCCGGAACAGAAGGACTTGGCTAATATTGTTGTTCATTTAGTGCAAAACGGTGTTCGTTTTGGTTCTTCAGATCATCTCGTTAGCGAAGCGCTCTACTTGAATGACCCAGATGGAAACCAGATTGAAATCTATCGCGACCGAGTTCCCTCTGAATGGAAATGGAGCGACAATGAAGTAGACATGGCGGTTGATCCGTTAGACTTCGACACTTTGTTAAAGTATGCCACTCCGGATCAGCCTTGGGATCGTATGCCGAAAGATAGTGTAATGGGGCACGTTCATTTACATGTGTCAGAGCTTATCAAAACGGAAGAGTTTTATGTGAAAGGCTTGGGAATGGAAGTCGTGAATCGTTTTGGAGATCAGGCATTGTTCCTTTCTTACGGAAAATACCATCATCATTTAGGTGTCAACACATGGAACGGTGTAGGAATTCCAGCACCAGCCGAGAACAGCGTTGGTCTCGAATCATTTACGCTTCTATTCGATAACGATGAGGTACGTAAACAAGCAGTAATGAACTTGGAGAAAATTGGTGCAAAGATTCTTGAAGAAGATAATCAGTATGTGACGGTTGATCCTTCTGGCAATCGTATTGTATTAGCAGTATAAAAGTAAATTTCAACTAGATTATGGAAAAGCTCTTTATGAATGGATTAGCCTCGGCTATCTGTTATAAAGGGCTTTTTTGGGTATCTTATTAAGAAGGTGAGAACACATTTTAAAGGTAAATAAAAAAATATCTTTAATTCGAGATGTTTTTCTTGTAATTTCTTCACTTGAGGTGTAAAGTGATAGTAACAAAAGGAAGTGAGTCGTATTGAAGAAGAATACTTTAGGTTCATTAATCTGGCTTCGCATTGCTCGTTTCACGCATCAAAGCAATTTATTATCAAATGACTTTTTAAAACAATTTGATATTACGGTTGCGCAGTTTGATGTATTAAATCAGGTTTCGATTTATCAACCTATCACACAAAGTCAGCTCGCCGAAAAAGCAACCTTGTCAGAGGGCGGTATTTCACGTATGCTCACACGGCTAGAAAAAGAGGGATATATCCAACGAAAGCAAGACTGGAAAACAAAATGGATTGTCCTTACTCCACAAGGGGAGCGCAAAATAGAGGAAGTTTTTGATCATCAGCTTGCTTTTCAAACGGCTATTCTTGACGAGTGTTTGACAGAGGAAGAACAGAAAACACTATATATGTTGATGAATAAGCTACAAAAACATACTGAAAACAAATTAGAGAACTAAATGCGCATGGATCTGCGCTATCATTTTTGATTATCACTTAACGTGTTAAGTACAAGGGGGATTTATTTATGTATAAAATAGCAGGTCATCACCACATTTCCATGATTACCAAAAGTGCAAACAAGAATAATCATTTTTATCGGCATGTTCTGGGATTACGCCGTGTAAAGCTAACGGTGAATCAAGATGATGCATCAATGTATCACCTGTTTTTCGGAGATAAGACAGGTAGTCCAGGCACTGAATTATCATTCTTTGAAATTCCACCCGCAGGAAAAACACATCGCGGTACAAATGCCATCACAAGAATTGGATTGCTTGTTCCATCAGAAGACAGCCTGCATTACTGGCAATCACGCTTAGATGAAAATGGCGTGGCTCATAGTGGGGTGGTCACTTACGCTGGCCGTCCTGCCTTGAAATTTGAAGATCCCGAAGGCCTTCGACTAGTGTTGCTTACTGCAAACGGTGAAAAAGTAGCACACTGGGAAACATGGTTGAAGTCTGAGGTGCCAGCTGAACATCAAATACAAGGGATGGGTCCTGTAGAAATTACAGTGAGAAGACTCGAAAAGCTAGCAAATACTCTTACGGATGTTTTTGGTTATACTACTGTGCATTATTCAGAGGATGAAGCGATCTTCCAATCCATCAAGGGAGAGCCTTTTGGTGAAATAATTGTGAAATACTTAGATGGTCCTACTGAAAGACCGGGACGTGGCAGTATACATCATTTAGCCATCCGAGCAAAAGATGAAGAAGAGCTTGCTTTTTGGGAGGAGAAAGTACGGGCACGCGGCTTCCACACCTCTGGCATCATTGATCGCTTTTACTTTAAAAGCTTGTACTTCAGAGAATCAAATGGAATTTTATTTGAAATAGCAACAGATGGACCAGGTTTTGCAATAGATGGGGATGTGGAACACTTAGGCGAAAAACTTGATTTGCCACCGTTTTTAGAGGAACGCAGAGCAGAGATTGAAGCACATTTATCACCGATTGAAGAAAATGAATAGCAGAACGTATAGATCAAATATATAAATTAAAACTATATTCTAGGAGGAATAAAAAATGAACCATCTTAAAGGAATACACCATGTAACAGCGATTACTAGCAGTGCAGAAAAGAACTATGAATTTTTCACTTATGTATTAGGTATGCGATTAGTGAAAAAAACAGTCAATCAAGATGATATCCAAACATATCATTTATTCTTTGCCGATGATAAAGGTAGTGCGGGAACAGACATGACTTTCTTTGACTTCCCTGGTATTCCGAAGGGTATTCATGGAACAAACGAGATATCAAAAACATCTTTCCGTGTGCCAAGTGATGCAGCATTAGCCTATTGGGAAAAACGCTTTGATCGATTAGAAGTTAAGCATACTGGTATTGTGAAACAATTTGGCAAGAATACGCTCTCTTTTGTTGATTTTGACGATCAACAATATCAATTGATCTCAGATGAAATCAATACAGGAGTGGAATCAGGAACACCTTGGCAACAAGGACCTATCCCACTTGAGTATGCGATTACTGGTTTAGGACCTGTCTTTGTTCGAATTGCAAACTTTGATTACTTTAAAGAAATGATGGAGAAAGTTCTATTATTTAAAGAGATTGCGAAAGAAGGATCATTTCACTTATTCGAAGTAGGTGAAGGGGGGAATGGTGCATCTGTAGTTGTTGAGCACAACTCTATTCTGCCAGATGCCCGACAAGGATTCGGTACAGTACACCATGCGGCTTTCCGAGTAGAAGACCGAGCTGTACTAGATGAGTGGACGCAACGGATGGATAGCTTCGGCTTCCATACTTCTGGTTATGTGAATCGTCACTTCTTTGAATCACTTTACGCAAGAGTGGCACCACAAATTTTATTCGAGTTTGCCACAGATGGTCCAGGATTCATGGGTGATGAACCGTACGAAACACTTGGTGAAAAGTTATCTTTGCCACCGTTTTTAGAGCCTAAACGCGAAAAAATAGAAAAATTGGTTCGCCCAATTGATACAGTAAGAAGTACAAAAGAATTCATCAAAGAATAAACATGCTTCAAACCGAATGAGAACATTATAATCAAAAAAATAAATGCCCTTTACAAATGGATGCGGTTAGATGGTTGTCCATTGTGTAGAGGGCTAATTTTTATACATGCTGCTCAGATTTATTAGATTACTTGTTGTTTCTGACTAGTCTTCCTTTTAGTATAAAGGGAAGCTTTCATTAAAAGTTTAATTATAAGGTATCCAGCAATACCTCCAATTGTATTTAAAATAATATCATCTATATCAAACTGGCCAAGTTGTAGGAAGAATTGTAGTAGCTCAATGATACATGTAAGCAGAAGGCTGACGATGAAAACTTTGGATAAGGAATTATATTTGTTGAACAAGATGGGCAAAAAGAAGCCTAAGGGAATAAAAATTAAAATGTTTCCTATTGTATTGTGAATAATGATATCTACATTAAATCTATTTGTGCCCGTTATATATTCATAGACATTATGAAATGGAATGATATTAGAATTAAGTTTCCATACTTTAAGATCAAAGAAACTATGTGTGTTTTCAGGATACCAAAAGTATGTATTAAAATATTTATAATTGATGATTCGATCTAGCATTCGTATCAATAATAAGTTCCAAAGTAAGACAAATGAGTACAAACCAAATAGAATCCATTTGCTGATTTTAATTAATCGGTAGTAAGGGAACAAAGAATGCTGTAGTCCCTCTTGAATATGGTTCCCATCTCCAAAACTATATAGCGCTTTTTGTATTGCTACATCCTCAGAGTAACCTTCTTCTAAATATTCCGTTTTTAATAAAGTCAGATGATCTTTGATTTCTTCCTTGATGTCATTTTTTTCTTCTTTGCTGCACTTTAGTCCGCTGACAATTTGGCTGATATAGTTGTCGAATCTTTTATCCATGTCATTCCCTCCGCACATACATTTATCAAATTGTTTACTTTTTCCCATTCCTGTAATTTCCGTTTTACAACTTTTGAGCCGTCATCAGTGATGCGATAATATTTTCTTCTGGCGCTAGACTCAGATTGAACCCAGTATGATTCAATCCATTCCTTTTTCTCTAATCTTTTGAGAGCAGGGTATAACGTTCCTTCGCTCATGCTGTAAAGTTCATTGCTGTTTTCCTTTAAAGTTTTTACTATTTCATAGCCATACATATCTTTGGCATGTATAAGTGAGAGGAGTAGTATATCAATACTACCTTTCATTATTTCTTTATCCATTTGCTCACCTTCCAATTATTCTTAAAAGCATCGTAACACTACTTACATCGTATTGCAAGGTATTTAAAGGGAAATATTAGTAAGAATGGGATTGAATCAGTGGGCGAAATGATTGGGATATCATTTCCGATATAAATAACTGCAGATTGATGCTAAGCAACGATAGTACATCACTTAACTTTAAACTTCCTAGGTGGAGTGATATCCTTTACTCAGACAAACCTCATTAGAAATTAGATTCCAGCAACTAAGAATCATTGAAAGACCAAAATCCCAGAGAACGATCATAGTTTTAACAAATAAAGGATTAAGGTATAGAACTAGGGAATGATTAGTTAACGTACGGAAACGAAAATATAAGGGGTCACTATGATGATTAAATTTGAAAATGTATCAAAGAGATACCAAGATGGAACCATTGCAGTCGATTCATTGAACCTGGAGATAAAGAAGGGAGAATTCTTTGTTCTTATTGGGCCTAGTGGTTGTGGCAAGACAACAACCCTAAAAATGATTAATCGATTGATTCCACTGTCCGATGGAACCATATTTTTTGATGAACAGAAAATTAGTGAGTATGACATCCATGAATTAAGGTGGAATATTGGCTACGTACTTCAGCAGATAGCACTGTTTCCCCATATGACTATCGAAGAAAATATCACTGTTGTTCCTGAAATGAAAAAATGGTCAAAAGAAAAGATGAAAGAACGAGCATATGAACTGATGGACATGGTGGGGTTGGATCCTAAAATGTATGCAAATCGGAAACCTAAGGAATTATCGGGTGGTGAGCAGCAACGAGTCGGTGTGATACGGGCATTGGCAGCAGATCCAGAAATAATCTTAATGGACGAGCCTTTCAGTGCATTAGATCCCATTAGTCGAGAGAGTCTTCAAGATGATATGTTGGATTTAAAGAAGAATCTAAAAAAAACAACTGTTTTTGTCACGCATGATATGCAAGAGGCATTAAAACTGGCAGACCGAATTTGTATTATGGAAAAAGGGAAAATTGTTCAAATCGGAACACCTCGTGAACTTGTGATGAATCCCGCCAATGATTTTGTAAAGAAATTCATCGGTGATCAAGCCCACAGTCCTTGGATGGCTGATGTTGATTTAGAGCGAATCATCCAACCACTTGGACAGGGTGAAATGTTAGAAAATCCCGCTGTTATATCTGTATCTTCCTCTTTGAAACAAGTATTGGATAATTTGTCCCAACATGAACAACTCATTGTGGAAAGAGATGGTGAATGGATTGGCAGAATTAATCGAAAGTCCATTATCCAATTGTTATCTGAAGAATGGAATGAAGGGGGTCTGAGCAATGACTGAATTTTTGCATGTGTTTCAAGAAAGAAGAGGCGAGTTATTCGCTGCACTGCTAGAACACATTCAGATTTCACTGATTTCCCTTATTCTTGCAGTCATCATTGCCATCCCTCTAGGTATTTATCTCACAAAACATAAAAGAATAGCAGAAGGAATAATTGGTATCACTTCTGTGATTCAGACGATACCTTCTCTAGCGTTATTAGGTATTTTAATTCCATTATTCGGGATTGGTCGAATACCGGCCATTATTGCGTTAGTTGCCTATGCATTGCTTCCAATCGTACGCAATACGTTTACAGGAATAAATGAAGTGAATCCCGCATTAATTGAGGCGGCTAGAGCCATGGGAATGAACTTCAGAAAACGATTGCTGAAGGTTGAAATTCCGCTTGCTATGCCGGTTATCATGGCGGGCATCCGAACAGCTACCGTGTTAATTATAGGAACGGCCACTCTTGCTGCATTGATTGGTGCAGGTGGGCTTGGTGACATTATTCTTCTGGGAATTGACCGAAACAATACGAATTTAATCCTTCTAGGTGCCATTCCTGCCGCTTTACTAGCGATTCTATTTGATTACCTGCTTAAAAAGCTTGAAAGCTTATCCTTCAAAAAAGCTTTCCTAGCCATTGGCTCTATCGGTGTTTTGGCAGTGGCTATTATATTGGCGCCTTTCATTGGACAGCAAGACCAGAAAATTGTGATTGCTGGGAAGCTTGGTTCAGAACCGGAGATTTTAATTAATATGTACAAGCTATTAATTGAGGATGAGACAGATTTACAGGTGGAATTAAAGCCGGGACTTGGTAAAACTTCATTCGTGTTTAATGCCCTCAAATCTGGCAGTGTGGATGTATATCCAGAGTTTACAGGTACAGCTATTTCTGAATTTCTAAAAGAAACCGCAAAGAGTACCGATCGGAAAGAAGTGTACCAACAAGCCAAAAATGGATTATTGAACAAGTATGAAATGGTACTGCTGAAGCCCATGCAGTATAACAATACTTATGCACTGGCTGTGTCAAACCATTTTGCAAATCAATATGGAGTCAAGTCCATTTCTGATTTAAAAGGAATACAAGATAAAGTTCACGCAGGATTCACACTGGAATTTTCCGATAGGGAAGATGGATATAAGGGAATTCAATCATTGTATGGCATTCATTTTTCTTCACTTGTAACAATGGAGCCGAAATTGCGCTATAACGCTGTCAAATCGGGTGAAATTAATTTAGTTGATGCTTATTCTACAGATAGTGAATTAAGAAAATTTAAACTAAAGGTACTGGAAGATGACCAACATTTATTCCCACCTTATCAGGGAGCACCTTTAATGAAAGAGGCAACTGCCAAAAAATATCCTGAAATGCTAAAGGCATTAAATAAATTGACCGGAAAAATAACCGATGATGAAATGCGGGCTATGAATTACGAAGTGAATGTAAAAGGGAAAAGTCCGACAGAAGTAGCGAAAGAATACTTGCAAAAGAATGCTCTGTTAAGTAACTCTAAATAAGTAAACAGCAGGAGAACTTTTGAATCTCCTGCTCATTGGTTTTAGGCTATTGCAGAACCTATGATAGGAGTTGAAATGAATAGTAATGGCAGAATGGGATATATCAAGTATTCAAAGTTTTGATAAAGTAATCGAAAGAAAAATTCGCTATGATTCAACAATAGTGAATCATCATTGCCTTTTGTTGGAAGCGGATAGTCAATCTATAGTCCTTTTTCATAAAGTAGCTACCTCCTTTACAATGGTAGCTGAACAAAATGAATTAACCATCCCTGAAGGCAGTTATACAGTAGCATACTACTGGAAGGATCAGCCGTTTAATTTATATATTTGGAGAGATGAGAACGAAAACTATTTAGGCGCTTATTTTAATATCGTTAAAAATACAGGTTTCAAAGATAATGTCCTATTCTTTGAGGATTTGATTATTGATGTTGTCATTTTTCCGAATGGGGAGTACTTTATACTGGATGAAGATGAACTACCGCAACCATTAGCACAAATGGAAAACGGCTTTGTCTTACAATCATTAAATACACTAATTGAAGATATTGATTCATTCCTTTCACAGCTAATTCATGATGCTAACATGAATTTTCGACACAAAGAGATAATTCCCTTGGTTAACACAAAAAGATTCATAGGGAAAAATTGATGTGTAAGGTGAGAGAATAAATTGTGAAACGTTAAATTAAGAAAAGGTGTTGAATAAAAATGGGTATGGAAAAATACCGTATTGATGAAAGTAAGGGAATGGAGTTCGGGATATATACGTTGGGCGATCATTTAGCCAACCCACATACAGGTGAACGCATTTCAGCCAAACAACGTGTTCAAGAAATCATTGAAGCAGCAAAGTTAGCGGAGCAAGCAGGAATTGATTTCTTTAGTGTAGGAGAAAGCCATCAAGAATATTTCGCTTCGCAAGCACATGCAGTGATATTATCAGCGATTGCACAAGCAACGGAAAAGATAAAAATCGGCAGCTCTTCTACAATTATTTCTACTTCTGATCCTGTTCGCGTGTATGAGGATTTTGCCACGATTGATTTGATATCTGATGGACGTGCAGAGATTATTGCCGGCCGTGCTTCAAGGATTGGGCTCTTCGAATTGTTAGGCTATAATGTTCAGGATTACGCAGAGCTCTTTGAGGAAAAGTTCGAATTGCTGCTTCAAATTAATGAAAATGAAGTGGTGAATTGGAGCGGAGACTTCAGAGCTCCTTTAAGAAATGCTGTCGTGCTACCACGCCCTAAGAATGGTTCTTTACCGATTTGGCGAGCTGTCGGCGGTACTCCAACTAGTGCGGTTAAGGCTGGTCTTCAAGGCGTACCGATGGCTTTAGCAACGCTCGGCGGTCCAGTTTCCCATTTTAAAATGTCTATCGATGCGTATCGCAAAGGATTAATGCAAGCAGGGCACCAACCAGCTGATTTTCCAGTTGCAACGACAGGCTTTTTCTATGCGGCAGAGACGACTCAGCAAGCACTAGCGGAATATTATCCGCACATCAATGAAGGAATGAAACGAACAAATGGATCTGGTTTCTCACGTCAATTATTTGAACAAGGTGCAGAGCGTGATAGTGTGATGCTTGTCGGCAGCCCGCAAGAAATCATTGAAAAGATGTTATATCAACATGAACAATTTAGCCACCAACGATATATGGGACAGTTAGAGTTCGGTGGAGTACCGTTTAATAAAATCATGAAAAATATTGAATTGATAGGTACAGAAATTCTTCCTGCTATTAAAAAATATACAGATAAAAAATAGGGTGGGAGGGTATACCCCCCACTTGAATACACTCAAATAAGCTGAATCTACACATAAAAGTAGATTCAGCTTATTTGGCATGAAGGAAAGTAAGACCCCAATAATTTCGATTTTTTATTGCAAATGCAACAAAATTACGCTACATTTAATTTAACTTAATTTTAGTTGTATTTGCAACAATATGAGGTATATGAGGTGTTTATAATGAAAGACATTCTTCGAGAAATTGGAATGATAGCAAGGGCTTTAGATTCGATTAGCAATATCGAGTTTAAAGAACATGATCTTACGAAGGGACAATATTTGTACCTCGTCCGAATATGTGAAAATCCGGGCATCATTCTCGAAAAGTTAGCAGAAATGATAAAGGTAGATCGAACGACTGCATCCAGAGCCGTAAAGAAATTAGATATGAATGGCTTTATTGAGAAGAAGGGAGATCAGCATAATAAAAAAATCAAAAGACTTTACCCGACGCAGAAAGGGCAAAGTGTTTATCCATTTATCATTCGGGAAAACGATCATTCCAATAAAGTGGCGTTGGATGGCTTTTCTGAAGAGGAAGCGGAGCGGACATTACAGCTTTTGCAAAAGGTAAGAATGAACATCGAGAAGAACTGGGATTATGTGAAGAAGGGAAATAAGCGTAATTATTAATACAAAGGGGCGTATGGATAATGACTCAAAAAATAAGACAGTGCAATCTTAGTGATATTAAAACACTTCAAGAAATAAGTATAGAAACATTCAATGATACATTCAAGGACCAAAACTCACCTGAGAATATGGCAACGTATTTAGAAAAAGCTTTTAATCTAGAACAACTTAAAGATGAATTAGCTACAGCAGCATCTCAATTCTTTTTTATTTATTTGAATGATGAAATTGCAGGTTATTTAAAGATCAACATTCTGGATGCGCAATCTGAAAAAATGGGTGATGATTCACTCGAAATTGAACGGATTTATATTAGATCATCATTTCAAAAGCATGGTCTTGGCAAATCCCTACACCAAAAGGCTATTGCATGTGCGAATGAATGGGGCAAAAAGAAAATATGGCTTGGCGTATGGGAAAAGAATGAAAATGCTATAGCATTTTATAAAAAGATGGGTTTTGAACAATCAGGTTCCCACTCATTCTATATGGGTGATGAAGAACAAATTGACTTAATCATGGTGAAAAGTTTAACCAATTCATTCGAAGGGTGAGATGAATATGTATATCCCAAAGTATTATAAGGAAACGAATATGGAAGAAATTAAAGAATTTATTCAAGGGAATTCTTTTGGGACGGTCGTATCAACAGAACAAGGAAAACCCATTGCCACCCATTTACCATTGGAGCTACATAAAGAGGATAATAAATATTACATAACCGGGCATATGGCATATGGCAATTCTCAATGGAGAACGTTTGAGAATGAAGATGATTCAATACTTGTTATGTATCAAGGACCAGATGCTTACATTTCTTCTTCTTGGTATAAGCATGAAAATGTTCCAACTTGGAATTATCAAGCAGTCCATGTATATGGCTCTGCCAGCCTGATGACCCAACAAGAATTAGAAGAGGATCTTATTCTCTTATTACAAAAATACGAAAACCATCGCCAAAATCCTGTGTTATGGGAGAATCTTTCTCCTCAAGCGAAAAAGCAGATTAAAGGAATTGTTGGATTTAAAATTGAAGTAAAAGAAGTGCAAGCTGCTTATAAATTAAGCCAAAACCGCAATGAGGAAGATTATAATCGAATTGTTGAAAATCTACGGGATGAACAACAGAAAAGCTCCATACAAATGGCAGATTTGATGGAGAAGAGAAGAAATAGTAATTGATTTTAATGTTAGCCTGAATAACTTGTCAGTAGCTGTTTGCGGTTGCTGGCTATTTTTTATGTCGAATTTCTACGGAAGCGTAATAAAAAAATACGCAGATTTTTTAAATATGCCCAAACAATTTCATTGACATTAAATACTATAGGGGGGTATAGTATAGAAAAACAGAATATAAGGAAGTGGTTCATTTGGATAAATTCTTGCACGATAAACCAAGCCATCCAAGATCAAAAGATGAGAAACAAGCGGTGATTAACCGATTAAAGAGAATTGAAGGACAGGTGCGAGGAATTCAGAAGATGGTAGAAGAGGACCGCTACTGTGTTGACATACTCGTACAGATTAGTGCCATCCAAGCGGCATTAAAAAATGTAGGTTTTACAGTAACCGAACGGCATATGAACCATTGTGTCACACACGCAATTGAACAAGGTGAAGGTAAGGATATGATTACAGAGCTGATGAATGTATTAAAACAATTTTCTAAGTAAGGAGGATGTATGATGAGCGAAACAAACCATGCCACATTAGGCATAACAGGCATGACCTGTGCAGCATGTTCAAATAGAATTGAAAAAACATTGAATAAAATGGATGGTGTAGATGCTCAAGTAAACCTAACAACAGAAAAGGCATCCATTGATTTTGATCCAGGCAAAACATCTCTTGATGATATATCTAAAAAAATTGAGAACATCGGATATGGTGTTTTAACAGAGAAAGTGGACCTTGATGTATTTGGGATGACCTGTGCAGCATGCTCGAACCGTATAGAAAAGGTATTGAATAAACAAGCAGGCGTATCTAATGCTACTGTCAATTTAACGACAGAGAGCGCAATGATTGAATACAATCCGGGAATGGTTGATGTAGATTCTTTGATTGAAAAGATTAAAAATACCGGCTATGATGCAAAACCAAAAGCAGAAGCGGAGGAAAAGCAAACCCATAAGGAAAAAGAACTCCAAGGCAAGAAATTGAAATTAATTGTTTCAGCCATTCTTTCCGCTCCACTTTTAGTTACGATGTTAGTTCATTTATTCCATATAAGCATCCCAGGTATATTTATGAATCCATGGTTTCAGTTTGCGCTAGCAACACCAGTTCAATTCATAATCGGATGGCAATTCTATGTAGGAGCCTATAAAAACCTTCGCAATGGCGGGGCCAATATGGATGTACTCGTCGCTTTAGGAACAAGCGCAGCTTATTTCTATAGTTTGTACGAAGCAGTCAAAACTATTGGCCATCCAGCCTATATGCCGCATTTGTATTTTGAAACAAGCGCAGTTCTTATCACTTTAATTTTGTTTGGTAAATATTTAGAAGCAAAGGCTAAAACTCAAACTACTAACGCAATTTCAGAATTGCTTAATTTACAAGCAAAAGAGGCTCGCGTGGTCAAAGATGGAAACGAAGTGATGATTCCAGTAGAGGAAGTAAAAGTTGGAGATCATCTAATTGTCAAACCAGGAGAAAAAATACCGGTAGACGGTATAGTCTTGAAAGGTAAAACATCTGTTGATGAATCGATGCTAACAGGTGAATCTATCCCGATTGAAAAAGATCCGGGGGCCAAACTGATAGGTTCGACAATCAATAAGAATGGTTCGATTGAAATGGAAGCAATCAAAGTAGGCAAAGATACAGCACTTGCATCTATCGTAAAAGTGGTTGAAGAAGCGCAAGGATCAAAAGCGCCAATCCAACGTTTAGCGGATGTAATATCAGGATACTTCGTACCTATTGTTATTGGTATTGCAGTGGTGACCTTTGCCATCTGGATTCTATTTGTAGAACCTGGCCAATTTGAACCGGCACTAGTCGCAGCGATTGCTGTACTTGTTATTGCTTGTCCATGTGCATTGGGACTCGCAACACCAACTTCTATCATGGTAGGGACAGGAAGAGCTGCCGAAAGTGGAATTCTTTTTAAAGGTGGAGAGCATTTAGAAAGAACCCATCAATTGCAAGCAATCGTCCTAGATAAAACAGGAACCATTACAAAAGGGAAACCTGAAGTAACTGACTTCTATGGTGACACAGAAGCATTACAGCTGTTAGCAAGTGCAGAAAAAGGTTCAGAACATCCACTAGCAGGCGCCATTGTAGCCTATGCAACGGAGAATGATATTGACTTTGTGGATGTAGATGTATTTAACGCAATTCCAGGACATGGGATACAAGCAGAGATAGCGGGAAAACAAGTACTAGTCGGAAATCGAAAATTAATGACTGATCATCAAGTTGATATTGAAGGCAAGGATGAAAATTTAACCGAATTCGAAACAGAAGGCAAAACAGCGATGCTTTTGGCGATAGACGGAATGTATCGCGGTATTGTAGCAGTGGCGGATACAATTAAGGAAACAGCTCCACAAGCTATTAAAGAGCTAAAGGAACAAGGTCTGGAAGTTATTATGCTGACAGGCGATAATGAAAGAACAGCAGAGGCTATTGCGAAACAAGTGGGCATTGATCATGTTATCGCGCAAGTACTGCCTGAAGAAAAAGCAGATAAAGTCAAAGAAATCCAAGCACAGGGCAAAAAAGTAGCAATGGTTGGCGATGGTGTTAACGATGCCCCTGCCCTTGTAACAGCGGATATCGGGATTGCAATTGGAACAGGTACAGAAGTGGCTATTGAAGCAGCCGATGTGACTATCCTAGGTGGCGAGCTGCTGCTTATACCAAAGGCGATCAAAATCAGTCATGCAACCATTCGCAATATCCGCCAAAACCTATTTTGGGCATTCGGCTATAATACAGCTGGCATTCCGGTAGCGGCCATTGGATTACTAGCTCCATGGATAGCAGGTGCTGCTATGGCATTAAGCTCAGTCAGCGTTGTGGCAAACTCGCTTCGATTGAAACGGATAAAATTATAAGCGGCACACTTTGAAGGAGGTGAATACAGAATGGAAACGAAAACATTAGCCGTACAAGGTATGTCTTGTGGTCATTGCAAATCTTCAGTAGAAGGTGCTTTGAATCAATTGGATGGCGTATCATCAGCTGAAGTGAATTTAGAAGCTGGTAATGTAGCCGTAGCTTATGATGATTCAAAAGTAACGCTTGCTGCTATGAAAGAAGCGATTGAAGAACAAGGCTATGATGTGGAAGCATAATGCAAAGAGAAGAAGCTGATTTCCTATATGGAAACCAGCTTTTTTGTTTTTATGAAGAAGTGTTAACTTCTGATAAATAGTGGGAAAAGAAAATATCACATTAGTTCTATGGAAACAAACATCAAGAAGACATAATGCTCAGTGTGAGAAATTGGTAATAATACATATGTCACCTTCCTTTTATTCCATTGAAATACAAATAATTTAAAAATAGTAAATATGGTTGACTGCATTTTTTAGTGCTTCCTTTATACTAAATTGTAGGACGAAATATAAAAGAAGGAAGTGGAAGTGTTGAAAAAAATTCTTTCCCTTACAATGGGATTACTTTTGGTATTTATGCTAGGAGCATGTAACTCAAAGGCAGAGCCTGAAAACAAACAAAATGGTTCTACTGCCAAAGCTGATTCAGGTTTAACATTAGAGCAAGTATTTAAAAAATCTACTGAAGCCTCTAAAAACTTAAAAAGTTACAGAACAAAAATGGAAGTTATACAAAATATTAATTCTGGACAAAATAATGTAGAGACAGATACAGGCATCATTATGGATGTAGTTCAAAATCCTATGTCTTTCTATCAAAAGTTAATGATGAAGGCTCCAGAGTCTGACAAAATGATTCAAACAAAAAGCTATTTTACAAAGGACGGTATGTTTACGTATGATCCAAATTCAAAAAAATGGATGAAGTTCCCTTCTGAAATGGCGGATCAATTAGCGCAAGCTTCCAACCAACAAACAGATCCTATGGCAGAGATTAAACAACTGAAGAAATTCGTAAAGGACTTTAAATTTAAACAAAATGATAAAAACTATATCCTATTATTAAATGCTTCAGGTGAAAAGTTCACTCATTTCATTCAAGAAAAAGTTCAAAAAACATTGCCAGCTGGAATGGCTAATTCTGCTGAATTGTTGAAAGATATGAAAATCAACAAAGTAGATTATGAGATTCATATCGATAAAAAGACATTTTATCCGACTATGTTGAATCTCAACATGGAAATGTCATTGAATGCTCAAGGCCAACCGGTAAAGATAGAGCAAGAAATCATGAGCAAGTATGAAAAATACAACCAAATTAAAGAAATAGTAGTGCCGGAAAAAGTAAAGAAAAAAGCGGTTGAAGTTAATTCATAATGAATAGAATTCAATATGGTGAATAGGCGATTTTACGAATTAGTAGCAGAATCATTGCGAGTAAGATAATTTGGCAAGCGATTGTTTAGTAAATTGTTCTGCGGGGTAATAAATATATGTAAATAAATTTAAATTATCTGCAGAAAGGATGTTTGCGATGCTTTGGACGCTAATAGGACTCCTAGTTCTTTTCTGGGTATTAGGCCTTATATTCCATATTGGCGGAGGATTAATTCATATCCTTCTTGTCATAGCGCTGATTGTCTTTATTGTTCGCCTATTCTCTGGAACAGCACGAAGGTGACCGACATAGTATATAAAAGAAAATAAAAAAGAGTGCCTTAGAAGAAATGCTTCTAAGGCACTCTTTTTTGAAGTGACTAAGATTTATAGCTTTCTTTTTTGTTTTACTAAGTTTATAATGATTTCGAATAAAAGAATATTCCTTCGGGGTCGGGTGAAATTCCCAATCGACGGTGATGAAGCAATTCTAAGCCCGTGAGCCTTTTTTAAAGGCAGGATTTTGGTGAGAATCCAAAGCCGACAGTATAGTCTGGATGGGAGAAGGAT
>NZ_JAVGCV010000007.1:0-96960 GCF_052928305.1 Rummeliibacillus sp. BSL5 | reverse complement strand
GCAAGTAAGTAAGATCCCTCAAAGACGATGAGGTAGATAGGTTCGAGGTGGAAGTGTGGCGACACATGGAGCTGACGAATACTAATCGATCGAGGACTTAACCAAATTTCTTAAGAACCTTCAATTCTCGTTTATCCAGTTTTGAGAGAACAAAATCTCTACATATATGTGGAGTGATGATGGCAAAGAGGTCACACCCGTTCCCATGCCGAACACGGAAGTTAAGCTCTTTTGCGCCGATGGTAGTTGGGGGCTTCCCCCTGTGAGAGTAGGACGTCGCTTCGCAATCAAACACAGCTGATATTTCAGCTGTTTTTTTTTATATTGTTTTTCTATACCATTTTTATAAAATTAACGAGCCTCATTCATTGATTAGCCTTCAGAAAAACAGGGTAAACTAAAGTAACTAAAAAATGGGGTGAAGTTAATGAATAACAATTATGATGCAAATGAAGTTGAAAAAGTAAGAGAGCTCATTAAAGATGTAGAAACAGCTATGCTGACAACAATTTCAAAAGACGGATTAGTATCTCGTCCGATGAAGACTCAAGAAGTCGAGTTTGATGGGGATTTATGGTTCTTTACGAAAAAGGAAACCGAAAAGTATGATGAAATAAAAAAAGAAGCAGACGTAAACGTATCTTATGCCGGTAAATACTATGTCTCTGTACGAGGTAAAGCCACAATCGTGGATGATGTAAACAAGAAAAAGGAATTATGGAATGCAGCTTATGAAAAGCTTTTAAATACGAGCTATGACGATCCTAATTTGATCTTAATTAAAGTGGAGGCAGAGTCAGCAGAGTATTGGGAAACAGGCAATATGATGAAAAGCATGGTTCATCTTTATAAGAAGATGAGAGGCAATGGTGATGACGCCAATAAAATGAATAATACGATTGAGCTCGATTAATATTTAAAAACTATCTTCAAATTTTTAATTGAAGGTAGTTTTTTATATATCATGAAAATGTGGCAGTTTGAACATTTCAGGAGATTTAGGTAAACTAGGAGTAATGAGAATGTGAGAGGACGAGTCTTATGACGATGGAAATCATGGTTGCTTCTTTAGAAGAGACCACAGAGCTGGCTATGAAATTGGCCGATTTGTTAGAATCAGGTGATGTACTCACTTTAGAGGGAGATTTAGGTGCAGGGAAAACAACCTTCACGCAAGGAATCGCCAAGGGTTTAGGCATTACGAGAACAGTTAACAGCCCTACATTTACAATTATGAAACAATATGAAGGTAGATTACCTCTTAACCATCTTGACGTATATCGGCTTGCGGACGGCGAAGAAGATTTAGGATATGATGAATTATTCTATGGTGATGCCGTTTCGATTATTGAATGGGCTCATCTAATAGAAACAGATTTACCTGCTGATCGTTTAGCCATTGAAATTAAGCGGATTGACGATAATAAAAGAAAGTTTATATTAATACCTTTTGGGAAACGGTATGAACTATTGTGCGAGGAGTTAAAAAAGTGATTTGGTTAGGAATAGATACAGCAAATTCACCCTTGGCAGTAGCTATTGTGAAGGATGGAAAAATTGTAGCGGCGGAAGCTAGAAATATGAAAATAAATCATTCAGCTAGTGTTATGCCGGCTATTGAAGATATTATCAAAAAAGCAGGCCTTTCACCAAGCGATATAGATGCGATTGCGGTTAGCCAAGGGCCCGGCTCTTATACGGGGGTCAGGATTGGCGTAACCGTAGCTAAAACATTAGCATGGACGCTTCAAATACCGTTGGCTGGTGTATCCAGCTTAAAAGTATTAGCCGCAAATGCCGATATATATCAAGGCCTTGTATGCTCGGTCATTGATGCAAGACGTGAAAATGTGTATGGCGGTGTATATAATTCCGCTCATCAATTAGAATCGGTTATTGCTGATGGGCATTATAGCATGGCTTCTCTTTTAGAGAAATTAAAAGAAATTGGTCAACCTGTCCTTTTTGTCGGGCAAGATGTAGATGTTTTCTGGCAACAGATTAAACAACAATTAGGAGAGCTTGCTACGCGCGCTCCATATACGTTTGATTTACCTAGTGCAGGGCAACTCATTTATCTAGCGGAGCAGGAAGAATTACCGGCAGTGGAAGACACACATCATTTTGTGCCAACTTATTGCCGACTGGTAGAAGCAGAAGCCAATTGGTTGAAAGAACAGAAGGAACAAAAACGATGATTACTTATAGAGAGATGACAGTTGAAGATGTAGAAGCAGTCCATGCGATAGAGGAAGCCTCTTTTCCTACACCATGGACAGTAGAGGCTTTTTATCAAGAAATGACTCGTAATACACAAGCCACATATATAGTTGCTGTAGAAGAGACAGGGAAGCTTATAGGCTTTTGTGGTATGTGGATTGTACTTGATGAAAGCCAAATTACAAATGTTGCGGTCCTTCCGGAAGGCCGAGGCAGAGGTATTGGAGAAGGACTTATGCGTAAAGCAATAATGACAGCGAAAGAAAGAGGCGTTGTCATCATGAGCCTTGAAGTGAGGGTTTCCAATACGGTTGCTCAAAACTTGTACCGAAAACTTGGATTTCAAGCAGGCGGTATAAGAAAAGGGTACTATACTGATAATCAAGAGGATGCTCTTGTGATGTGGGTGAATTTATAATGGAGAACATATATATATTAGGAATTGAAAGCAGCTGTGACGAAACAGCCGCATCTGTAGTGAAGAATGGAACTGAGATTGTCTCAAATGTGGTAGCCTCACAAATTGAAAGTCACAAACGATTTGGAGGCGTCGTGCCAGAAATCGCTTCTAGGCATCACGTAGAGCAGATTACTGTCGTTATTGAAGAAGCGTTAAAGCAGGCGAATATACAACCTGCTGATTTAAATGCTGTCTGCGTGACAGAAGGTCCTGGCTTAGTAGGCGCTTTATTAATTGGCATCAATGCGGCAAAAGCATTTTCCTTTGCACATGGTTTACCCCTTATTGGCGTACATCATATTGCGGGTCATATTTATGCCAATGCACTAGTACAGCCTATGGAATTTCCACTATTAGCTCTGGTCGTTTCCGGAGGCCATACTGAATTGGTGTTGATGAAGGAAGACGGCAATTTTGAATTAATTGGTGAGACGCGTGATGACGCGGCAGGCGAAGCTTATGATAAAGTGGCAAGGGTATTGAACATTCCGTATCCAGGCGGTCCGCAGATTGATCGATTAGCACATGAAAGCGATGGTGAAGTCGATTTCCCTCGCGTATGGCTTGAGCCAGATTCATATGACTTTAGCTTCAGCGGATTAAAATCTGCTGTTATTAATTATAAACATAACGCAGACCAACGAGGAGAGGCTATTAATCCAATGCATGTGGCAAAGGGGTTCCAGGATAGTGTTGTGGAAGTATTGACAGCCAAAACCTTGAGAGCTGCACGGCAGTACAATGTGAAACAAGTGATAGCTGCTGGAGGTGTATCAGCCAATAAAGGCTTAAGAGATGCACTAACTGCAACCTTTAACAAAGAGGATATACCTTTTTATGTGCCACCGTTAAAATTATGTACAGATAACGCTGCTATGATAGCAGCTGCAGGGACTTCTATGTTTAAAGCGGGGAAAAGAAGCGATTTAACGTTAAATGGCCGACCTGGATTAGAGTTGTTGTCATGGAATAAATAAAGTTATACACAGAAAAGGACTTTCATGTAAAATGAAAGTCCTTTTTGTAATAAAAAGTGTGAAAATTCTAAAATAATCCACAAATTGTGGACAGTTTGTGGATTAAATGTGTAATAACTAGATATAGTAGCAGTTTATACACATTTTTATGTGTATAACTAGACTAAAATCTGTGGATAATGTGGAAAACTATTTTAAACCATTGAAAAATAAGGATTGTTTATGTGAATAAATTTGTGGAAAAACATAGTTGGAAAATTAGCTATTGACCAATATATAGACAATATATGTGTTGTTACGACAAAAGGAGCTATCAAATGATTAATCATTCGACAGCTCCTTTTTATAACTACTAGTTATTCACAGCTTCTCAAGCTCTTCATTTAATTCAAGCCACTCTAATTCGAATACTTCATGCTGCTCTTTTAAATCATCTAATTGTGTTTGCAATTCCAGTACTTTTTCATGGTTCTGGAAGATTTCAGGGTCACAAAGCATCTTCTCAATGCCTTCTATTTGCTGGTCGAGCGTACTTAGCTGTTGTTCAATCTCTTCTATACGCCTGCTTACTTTTCGAATCTTTTTCTTCGCTTCTTTATCAATTTGCGTTGTTTTTTGTTTTTGATCGACTATTTCGATTGGCTTTTGCATTGCAGCCTGTTTTTCGGCAGCTATTTCTTCAAGCTCATGCTTCTTTTCAACGTAATAGTCGTAGTCGCCAAGATATTCAGTTGTCCCATCATGCGAAAGTTCAACTACTTTAGTAGAGATACGATTGATAAAGTAACGGTCATGCGAAACAAATAGCAATGTGCCAGGATAATCTACTAATGCATTTTCCAATACCTCTTTGCTGTCCAAATCAAGGTGGTTAGTCGGTTCATCAAGAATGAGGAAGTTTGCCTTTTGGAGCATTAGTTTTGCCAGAGCAAGCCTTGCCTTTTCACCGCCTGATAAATCACGAACAATTTTATCTACATCTTCTCCTGAGAAGAGGAAGCGGCCTAAAACTGTCCGAAGGTCCTTTTCATTCATTAAAGGCCATTCATCCCATAGTTCTTTTAGAATCGATTTATTACTATCTAGCTTTGCGAGTTCCTGATCATAGTAGCCGATCTGAACATTTGTGCCGAAATGGATTGTTCCAGAAAGCGGTGATTCATCTTTTATAAGTGTCTTTAATAATGTCGATTTTCCCACGCCATTCGGGCCGACTAAAGAGATCCGATCTGTACGGTAAACATGCAGCTGGATATTTTGAGAGACAAGAATTCCTTCATAGCCTATTGTTAAGTCATTCACCTGCAACACATCATTGCCGCTTTGGCGTTCAATCTCAAATGAGAAAGTAGCAGATTTTTCATCTCCTTCTGGAGAATCCATCCACTCTGTTTTTTCAAGTATCTTGCGCCTGCTTTGTGCGAGCTTTGTTGTAGAGGCTCGTACAATATTTTTTTGAATAAAGTCTTCTAGCTTTGCCTTTTCGCCTTGTTGCTTTTCATACAGCTTGCGGTCACGTTCATAGTTTTTTGCCTTTTGGTCCAGGTAATTACTGTAGTTTCCAGTAAATTTGTTGACATGGTGGCGTGATACTTCATAAACGATTGAAACGATTTGATCGAGGAAATAACGGTCATGGGATACAATTAAAATCGCTCCATCATAACTCTTTAAGAAGGTTTCGAGCCAGTTTAGTGTCTCGATATCTAAATGGTTGGTTGGCTCGTCCAAAATCAACAGATCGGGCTTGCTTAATAATAGTTTTGCAAGGGCGAGACGTGTACGTTGCCCTCCAGATAGCTCAGATATTTTTTGATCATAGCTGTCAGGATAGAACTGCATGCCGTGCAGAATAGAACGTGTATCAGCTTCATATTGATAGCCGCCTCTTTCTTTGAAATCATGCTGCAATTGATCATATTCTGTCATGACCTTTGCATATTGATCAGGATTTTCATAGACCTCAGGATCAGCCATTTTCAGTTCTAGAGTACGAATCGTTTGTTCCAGCTTTTTCAATGGTTCAAAAATCGTCATCATTTCTTCCCAAATAGATAGGGTCGATTCTAATCCGGCATGTTGGTCTAAATACCCTAGCCGAATATCCTTCGGTTTTATGATTTCGCCAGAATCATATGAAAGTTTGCCTGCGATAATTTTTAAAAGGGTGGATTTTCCCGCGCCATTTCTTCCAACGAGGGCAACGCGGTCACGATGCTGCACTTCTAATTTAACGCCGCTTAAAATTTCATCACCCATATAAGATTTATATAATTGATTGACCTGTAAAACGATCATATATTTACACCTCAGTTCACTCCTAGTTTATAGGAAGTCGGAAGGGTATGCAACGAGGATTACTTTGCAAAAAAGCTAATTATCATGTACTATTGAAGGGATTTTGATTTGCTAGCAGGAGGAAAAAGCGTGAAGTCCACAAGTAAAATTCCACAAGCTACAACCAAAAGACTGCCTCTCTATTATCGCTTTATCTTAAAGTTTGCAGAGGATGGGCAAGAAAGAATCTCTTCCAAAGAATTAAGTGAAGCGATGAACATTGACTCTGCTACAATTCGCCGTGATTTTTCCTATTTTGGAGCACTCGGCAAAAAAGGGTACGGCTATGAAGTGCAATATTTATTAACGGTCTTTCGTAGTGTATTAGATCAGGATGAACGTATGAATGTAGCCATTATTGGAGTAGGGAATCTTGGCAGTGCTTTGTTAAAATATAATTTTCAAAAGAACCATAATATGAAAATTGTTGCAGCATTTGATACAAGCGGAACAAAAGAAGGTAAGTATATCAATGATATCCCTGTTTTTCCGCCAGAATTATTAGAAGAAAAATTTTTAGAATACAAAGCGGAGTTGCCTGTTTTGACGATACCCGCCCGTTCTGCACAGCAAATGGCCGATAGGCTTGTCGCGATGGGGGTAAAAGGCATCTTAAATTTCGCTCCTGTCACATTGCATGTTCCTGATGATGTACGTGTACATACAATCGATTTGACAGTAGAACTACAGACATTAAGCTATTTCATGCGTAATGACGAAAGATAGATTAACTTCTATACAAATAGATAAAAGTGGCGCACAAGTCAACCAACTTGTGCGCCACTTTTTTGTCGAAAAAAGGATTCTTTTTATATTCAAACTTGAAATGAAATGTATATTGGGATAAAAAAATGCATATGGTTATAACGTTAGACATTTATAAGATAGGTTAGGTGATTAGATGGATAAGTACTCGCAAAACAAAAAGTCTGTTAAAAAGGATGCAAAGCAAGAGCAATTAGATCAATATCGTAAAAGTAATGATGGAAAGCCGTTAACAACCCAAGAAGGCCGAAAAATATCCAATGACTCGGAAACACTAAAAGCAGGAGTCAGGGGTCCTTCCTTACATGAGGATTATTGGTTTCTCGAAAAAATGTCGCACTTTAACCATGAGGAAATTCCAGAACGAGTTGTGCATGCAAGGGGCTATGGTGCCTATGGGGAGTTTGAATGTTATCAATCGATGGAGCACGTGACAGAGGCTTGCCTTTTCCAAGAACCTGGAAAGAAGACGCCTTTAGCTGTGCGTTTTTCTACTGTCCAAGGCCCGAAAGGCTCCTATGATACAGCGCGTGATTTACGCTGCTTAGGCGTAAAATTTTATACAGAAGAGGGCAACTACGATTTAACGACTATCGCTATGCCTGTGTTAATTAACCAAGATCCGATGAAATTCCCGGATGCCATGCATGCTTATCAAAATAAACAGGATGATGGAATCCCAACAGCAACAGGTGCGCATGATCGTTTCTGGGATTATGTAGCGAATAATCCCGAAGCACTTCACATGGTAACATGGATTATGTCTGACCGCGGAATAATAAAGAATTATCGAGTGATGGAGTCTTGGTCGATTAATACTTACTTATTCGTCAACAAAGCTGGCGTCGCAACTTTTGTAAGATTTGTTTGGAAACCGGTTCTAGGCGTTCATTCTCTACTTCAAGATGAAGCATTAAAAATTGGTGGTATTGACCCAGACTTCCATCGAAAAGATTTACGCGAAGCTATTGATAAGGGTGCGTTCCCTGAGTATGAACTAGGCGTTCAGCTAATCCCGATGGAGGATGAATTCAAATTTGACTTCGATGTGTTGGATCCTGCTAAATTCTGGCCTGAAGAGCTAGTGCCAGTTCAACTAATTGGTAAAATGACCCTTAATCGTAATATTGATAATTACTTCTCAGAAATGGAGCAAATCGCATTCAATCCTGCAAACGTAGTGCCGGGTATCGGTTTCTCAAATGATCCTGTTTTACAAGGAAGATTAATTGCTTATCGAGATACACAGCAGCATCGCCTTGGCAGTGCTAACTATCTTGAATTACCGGTAAATAAACCGCTCTGTCCTTTCCACAATAATACGCGCAGGGGCTTTATGAGAATGAGAATAGATGTGGACCAAGTAAACTATCACAATAACTCATTAATGGATAATACACCGCATACATCCACACCTGAAGAAGGTGGTTATGTACATTACCCGAAAAAAGTAGAAGGGCATGTTATCCGTGGAAGAAGCAAGTCGTTTAACGATTACTTCTCACAAGTACGTATTTTCTGGAACAGCTTGACGCCAATTGAAAAGCAACACACTATTGAAGGATTCAGCTATCAGCTTGGAAAAGTAAAGAGCGAATCAGTTCGTCAGCAAAATGTCGATTTAATAGTAAATGTAGACAAAGAATTAGCTTGCATCATCGCGGATAATATCGGTGTAAGACAGCCGAGCGGTGACAATGTGCCTGTCAATACTAGCTATGCATCTCTCAGCCAATCGACAACGCCTAAATATCCTTACACGCAAAAGGTCGGCGTGCTAATTGGTGAAGGATTCAATGGCCAAGAGGTAATGCAAGTTCTTAACTTCTTAGAGAGCAATGGTGTTTTCATTGATATTATAAGCGAAAGACTTGGAAATGTGACTGGAACAGACGGAGCGCAAATCAAAGTTAACCAAACCTTCATTACAGGAAGCCCGTATTTGGTTGATGCTCTTTATGTAGTCGGGGGAACTTCGAAATATCCAGCGAAGTTTATGCAAGATGTGTCTGACTTCGTACACAATGCGTATAAGCATTATAAACCGATTGGCGTAGGTACAGGCGGACAGTCATTCATCCAACAATCGCAAAACAATAATTTAGAGGGCGTAGTTTTTGCAGCTAATAATCCAAACTTTAATCAAGATTTCTTGAATGCAATTACTCAACAACGTTTCTGGAGCAGAACGTAAGGAAGAAGAGCAAATAGGATATGTTTCACTTAATTACTGGCTAGCTGTTTAGCCAGTTTTTTTATTATGTATGCAAAGAATACTCTTTTGTAGCAAATATAATATATTCAATCTAAGTAGAGTAGGGAAATTGTAGGTAAATATTTCACAATAAAATCGTGAATAGAATAGCCAAAAGCCTATTTTTACGTTAAAATAGGAGCAAGTATATGAGGAGGTGTCTGTAATGGGAATTAGTGCTGGAACTGCAGTAATTTTAGGAGTCGTTGCCATACTAATTTTCGGACCGAAGAAACTACCAGAGCTTGGTAAAGCAATGGGTTCTACTCTCCGTGAATTTAAGCATGCTACAAAAGGTTTAGCTGATGATGATGAGCCGAATAAAGTATCTGAAACAAAAAAGATTGAAGATAAATAAGTTAGGATGTTTAGTAAATGAATAACACAGAACTAACTATTGTCGAACATATAGAAGAATTAAGAAAACGGCTGATGATTGTTGCCGTTTTCTTTGTGGTTGCAGTGATTGGTAGTTTCTTTCTAGCACAGCCACTGATCCACTTTTTGCAATTTAGTAATGAAGCAAAGACTTTGCAGTTGCATTCATTTAAAGTGACGGATCCCGTCAATATTTATTTCCAAGTGATTTTTGTATTATCGATTGTTATGACATCGCCTGTTATTTTATATCAACTATGGGCCTTTATTACGCCTGGATTGTTTCCAAAAGAGCGTAAAGCGACATTACGGTATATCCCATACATTGTTTTCCTATTTGTGCTCGGCGTTATGTTTTCATATGAGGTTTTATTTCCTTATATGATTCATTTTATGACAGAGATGTCTACGGAAATGGATATTCAACAAACGATCGGCATTAATGAGTACTTCCAATTTTTACTCCAGCTGACGCTACCTTTCGGTATCGTATTTGAGTTGCCTATGGTCGTATTGTTTTTAACGCGGCTTGGTATTATTACACCTCAAATGCTCAGCAAGTTCAGGAAGTATGCCTATTTCATCTTGTTGGTCGTTGCAGATATTATTACGCCAACAGATGTTCTGTCGCTTTTTATCGTGTCTATTCCTCTATGTATACTGTACGAGATTAGTATTATGATTTCTCGAGTAGGTTATCGAAAATATATTAGAGCAGAACAGCAAAGACAAATAGAAATGCAACAACAATAGTAGAATAAACTGTAATCAAACGAAACTATTTGATTGCAGTTTTTTTATGCAAATGAAACAAAACCCTTCTTAATAAAAGAAGGGTTTTGTGTATAGTTGGAGAAATAGATAGAGAGTATAGCTTACTGATGCTGTTCTAAAAACTTCACGATGGGTTCCTGATAGAGCTGAATAGCAGTCACAAATCCATTTAGCATCATATGGGCAATGATAGACGTAATAATACGCCTTGTACGATAATAAAGAAAAGCGAATATAAAACCAGAAATAGCATAGATAATAATGTGAGTAAAATCAAAGTGAATGACAGCAAATACAAGCGAGCTGATCAGCGCAGCGATAAAGAAGTTTGTCGTTTGAATGAGCGAGCCAAATATAACACGCCGAAAAACAAATTCTTCTAGAATAGGACCGATAATAGCTAGCGCCAAAATAGCAACAGGTGCCGCATCTGCTATCGTTGTAAGGTTTGCTGTGTTTTCAGATGCCTGAGTAATGCCTAAGCTATGTTCGATAATGCCGCCGATCCACTGGCCTACAAATACAAGAAAGAATCCAATAACCCCCCAAAGAATAGATGTAGGGATAGATTCGGGTTTTTGTTTGAAAATTTTCCAGAAGTTTCGATTAAAGGCTATCACAATAAGAGATAATAGAAGAGCTACTGCAAAACTTATGACGATATACCACCCATTAATAGTGAGGACTAATTCTTCTTTCCCCATAGTTGGATATCTTTTTTTCATGAACAGTGCAAACGGTCGCATGAATACGACAGAAGAGAGCTGCATAGCAAGGTAAATCAATAAAATATATAACGCGGTTTTGTGTGATTTCAAACTCAATTTCCTTTCTGTTTTCTGCCTGTTTTCTTTATTGTAAATTAACTGAGAATAAAAACAAAATTTTTGATGCTTACCGCTTGCAAATGAAATGGGAATTCATTAATATAATAATTGTGTTAGCACTCAATAGTGAGGAGTGCTAATAAGCTAAGTATATACACATAATTCTAGGAGGTTGTTTCAATTGTTAAAACCATTAGGCGATCGTATTATTATCGAAGTTGTCGAAGTTGAAGAAAAAACTGCATTCGGCATCGTACTCCCAGACTCTGCAAAAGAGAAACCTCAAGAAGGAAAAGTAGTTGCAGTTGGTACTGGATTCTTAACAGATGGTGGTCAAGTGGTTCCACTTAACGTAAAGAGTGGAGACAACATTATTTTCTCTAAATACTCTGGAACAGAAGTAAAATACGAAGGCAAAGACTATTTAATTCTTCGCGAATCAGATGTTTTAGCAATCGTTGAATAAGAATAATAAACGTAAATGAAAAATAGATAAAATTTCAGGAGGTAATTTTAAAATGGCTAAAGATATTCGTTTCAGTGAAGACGCACGCAGCGCTATGTTAAAAGGTGTAGATAAACTTGCAAACGCAGTAAAAGTAACATTAGGACCTAAAGGGCGCAATGTCGTGCTTGAAAAGAAATTTGGTTCACCATTAATTACAAATGACGGTGTAACAATCGCTAAAGAAATCGAATTAGAAGATCCATATGAAAACATGGGTGCAAAATTGGTTTCAGAGGTAGCTTCAAAAACAAACGAAATCGCTGGTGACGGTACGACTACTGCTACAGTTTTAGCTCAAGCTATGATTCGTGAAGGCTTGAAAAACGTAACAGCTGGCGCAAACCCTGTCGGCATCCGCAAAGGGATCGACAAAGCGGTAGCTACTGCTATTACTGAATTACAATCAATTTCTCAACCAGTTGAAAACAAAGAAGCTATTGCACAAGTAGCAGCTATTTCTTCAGCTGATGATGAAGTGGGCGAATTGATCGCAGAAGCAATGGAACGCGTAGGTAACGACGGCGTTATCACAATCGAAGAATCTAAAGGTTTCACAACAGAATTAGACGTTGTAGAAGGTATGCAATTTGACCGTGGCTACCTATCACACTATATGGTAACAGATACTGATAAAATGGAAGCAGTATTAGATAACCCATACATCTTAATTACAGATAAAAAAATCTCAAGCATTCAAGATGTGCTACCAGTTTTAGAACAAGTAGTTCAACAAAGCAAACCATTACTAATCATTGCTGAAGATGTTGAAGGTGAAGCTTTAACTACTTTAATCTTGAACAAACTTCGCGGTACATTCAATGTAGTGGCTGTGAAAGCTCCTGGCTTCGGTGACCGCCGTAAAGCAATGCTAGAAGATATCGCTATCCTAACTGGCGGACAAGTGATTACAGAAGATATCGGTTTGGACCTAAAACAAGCTTCAATCGAAATGCTTGGCCATGCTGGCAAAGTAGTTGTAACAAAAGACCACTCTACAATCGTAGAAGGTTCAGGTTCAACTGACGCAATCGAAGCTCGCGTAGGTCAAATTCGTGCTCAATACGAAGAATCTACTTCTGAATTCGATAAAGAAAAACTACAAGAACGCCTTGCTAAACTTGCTGGCGGCGTAGCTGTCATCAAAGTTGGTGCAGCAACTGAAACAGAATTGAAAGAACGCAAACTTCGCATTGAAGATGCTCTTAACTCTACGCGTGCAGCAGTAGAAGAAGGTATCGTTGCAGGTGGTGGCGTAGCGCTAGTAAGTGTCTACAACAAAGTAGCTGAAATCGGCCAAGCAGAAGCAGGCGATGTGGCAACAGGCGTGAAAATCGTATTGCGTGCTCTTGAAGAACCAGTACGTCAAATCGCTGACAATGCAGGCCTTGAAGGTTCTATTATCGTGGACCGCTTAAAACGTGAAGAAGTGGGCACTGGCTTCAACGCTGCAAACGGCGAATGGGTAAACATGATCGATGCAGGTATCGTAGACCCAACTAAAGTTACACGTTCTGCACTTCAAAACGCAGCATCTGTAGCAGCTCTATTCTTAACAACAGAAGCAGTAGTAGCTGACATCCCAGAACCAGCTGGAGCAGCACCTGCAATGCCTGATATGGGCGGCATGGGCGGCATGATGTAACTTCCACAGGATGTGGTGGCTTAGGCTTTGTGATTGACGTCGTGGTTTTAGCCTAAGTTCCTATGTATGAAACCTTGATATATAAGGGTTTGTATGTAAGGTGAAAGTGTAATGCCAACATTTTGCTAACATAGAGTATATTAATCGAGGCTTCTCATTAGTTGTAAAAACTTTTGGGAAGCTTCTTTTTTCATTTCTTTTGTACATGGAGATAGACATTCTTTTTGATTTGATCACCTGAATGGCCAAGTCTATCCATGATTTGTTCGAGTGCGACACCTGCTTCTGCAAGAAGTGATGTATGAGTGTGTCGTTAGTTTAGAGTTCATGAATAAGTGTTGTAGCAAAATTGGATATTTATGTTAGAGTGTAAATGAGGATTGAAGAATTGCTTCTAACAGGACAGGTTAGTGGAACAAGGAAGTGGGGGGGCTCTTCTATAATATCGGGTGCTCTTTTAGCAAATGATAAAAAAACTTTAGAAATGGGAGTGAATGATGAACACATTAATTCAAGAAATCATAAATTGGATTTATAATTCGGATAAGAAGTTGGTAATCGGAATTTCTGGCCATGGTGCTGCTGGAAAAACGACTTTTGCGCATATGTTAATGGAAGAGTTAAAGTGCGATGTTAACTATCTTAATACGGATCCATACATAGTGAGTTCAGCAATTCGAAAATATGCAATGATTGACTATATACATAAAGGAACATTACATCGTTTTAAAATGACAGCATGCCATCCCGCAGCACATCATGTACCTTCCTTAGAAAGAGATCTATTGATGCTAAAAGAAAATATGAATTTACGTACGATTGATACACATTATCTAAAAAGTGAAATACTCTCTTCACAAAAGAAATTAAACATTGTAGAAGGGATGAGTGTTGCTTTTACTAATCCTGAACTATTTGATTTACTAATTTATTTTTATACAGATGGTGATACGGAACTTGAGAGACGATGCGGTCGAGATATAGAGGAAAGAGGAACGGATATCGAATATTTAAAGCAGTCTCACAATGAGCGACGCATTCAGTATGAGGTGTTTATGCATCCATACAGTGAAAACTTCGACATTATTATTAAGAGTGACATGGAAACAATTTATGTAGAGAAAAATACGCTGGATAATAAGTTAATTTAGTTTTGGAGGATTGGGATAATGGAAGAAAAAAAGGTCACTTGGTTAGAGCTGTTTTATGATTTGCTAATTGTAGCAGCTATTGCTACTGTAACTCATATTTTAATTCATGTGGAAAAAGGATACATACAATCAGATTATCTATTAAAGTTTGTACTGATTTTTATTCCCATCTGGTGGGCTTGGGTAGGACAAACGATGTTTACCAATCGCTACGGGGAAGATTTATTTCATCACCGTATATTTTTGATTTTACAAATGTTCTTTGCACTCATCATGATTGCTAGTTTATCAGTAGATTTCGATTCGTATTATAGATCTTTTCTAGTAGGCTATATTGGGCTAAGGGCATTAGTCGCAATTCAATATCTTGTTGTACAACGGACAGAGGTAGGGACTCGAAAGAAAGCTGCACTCTTTTTTGGAAAGTACTTTTGGGTTGGTATTATTGTTTCATTGTGCTCCCTCTTTTTTGACTCATGGATTAGGTATCTTATATTGTATACAGGTATATTTCTGGATATCTTAATACCAATTATTGGGCGTAAGCGATTGATGATGGTACCTACAAATACAGCCCATTTATTTGAGCGCTTTGGTTTATTTACTATCATTCTCTTCGGCGAAACTTTAGTCAGTACACTGGCTGTAATTCAACCAAAACAAGGTGATTGGAATTCCATATTATTTACTTTAGTTTCATTCGTTTTAATCATATCAATGTGGTGGCAATACTTTGATAATTTAGAAAAGAAAGTGAATAAATCTATAAAAACAGCAGGTCAAACGATTATATATGGTCATCTATTCATTTTGATGTCTTTAAGCATGATTGCAGCGTCGATAAGATTATTATTTATGCACGAGGTTAATTATTATTTTATTTTATTTTTTGTTTTTGGATCGGTATTACTCTACTTTTTATCAACTTCATTTGTTTTTCATCAATATAGATATAAGGAACAACGATTAAAAATATATCATTTAGGTTTATTTTTAGGGGTTTTAGTTGGATTTTTAATTCTTAATTTAATCATTACAGTACCTAATATTTTAATTATGGTAGAATTAATTGTATTTTTTGTTATCTATTCTAAGTTAACAACTTTTTAACTAACTATGGAAGTAATTTCTTATTTTCATAAAGAGATTAGATTATTTACTATGAATCTAAAAATATGAGGAGTGATAAAAATGGGATTAAAAGAGTATAAAGGCGAAAAAATTACAGTTTCTTTTGACGGGGAAATTTGTAAACATGCTGCTGAATGTGTTAAAGGGTTACCGGAAGTTTTTAATGTGAATGCTAGACCCTGGATTTCTCTTGATAAAGCAGATGCTGAAAAAGTAGTTGAAGTAATTGATAGATGTCCAAGCGGTGCATTAAAATATAAAATTTAAGGTGGGAATAAGGTTGCTGGAGATTAAACAAGGTAGTCAGTCATTTTATATAGGTGATGAGAAAAATAGTGAAGCAGAAGTCCATTTTGTTCGTGTAGGAGAAACTCGGATTATATTAGATCATACACATGTAGCAGAACATTTAAGAGGAAAGAATGTAGGACAACAATTAGTAAAAGCTGCTGTTGAATATGCTGAAAAAGAAAAATTACATGTTATTCCACTTTGTCCTTTTGCAAAAGCTGAGTTTGAAAAGAACCCTGAATATCAAAAGTTATTAGGGTAACTTTAAAGTAGAGGAGTAAATTATGTTACTTCTCTATTTTATGTTGAACAAACGCGATTTGGTGGCTTAGGCTTTTCGATTGTTGTCACGGTTTTAGTCTAAGTTCCTATGCAACCATTTCCCTGATATATTGAGTTTGTATCTAAAACAAAAAAGTGATCTGTAAGTAAAAGTACTCCTCTATATAGAGGGAGTACTTTTACTTTGATTAAATATCAGGTAGGTGGGTGGTGAAGTGTTAACTAATGTGCCAACAAGACTTTATTATATAACGGGTGTCACCAAAGTAGAGCTGACAGATCAGAATCCTTCTTTTCCTTTGGGAACCCGGCTAAATATTTCGCGTAAAGCATTCTTGATTTTCTGGCTTTTTTAATGGTACTTTTAGGTCCAACTCTCGAAAACTTTAAATATGGTTTACGATTATTTAGCTCAATTAACCAAATATGATGATCGCGGTCAAGAGCGATATCGACACCAGATTTGAATATGGTATCATATTCATCAATCTCTCTAGCAGCTTTAATAGCAATTTCAGACATCTTCTGACGGATATTCAATGCCTCAGCTTCAGATAGATTGTATAAAGTTAAAAGCAAAGATCGCGCATTTTGCATTCTTCCGCCATTTAAGATGTTGCTAACGCCACTGCCTTTCCTGCCTTTCCTTGCCACCATCCCTATGTCTTCCCACTGGCCACTCTGGTTTTTTATAAGAGCAATTCGAAAATCAATGGGATGATTTTTCTCTATTTCTATATCTATTTGTTGCTGTATAATAAACTTCTTACTTTTGAACTTAGATTTCACATAATCAAGTAGTTCGGTTTCAGAGGAAAAGTGGATGGTCTCGTTTTTTCTATTAAGACGGAATTTAACACAATATTGATTATGTTTCGCTATAAATTTTTCAATGCCATTTCCTGAGGATCCCGAGATAGGCTTTACATAAATGGTGCCAAGTTCTTTAAGATACTTTAAAATATCCGTGGGCTTCTTGTATAAGAAAGTTTTAGGTATATAGGGAAGTAAATCTGGATTTTTATGAAGTCGTTGATACATTTTCCATTTATTAATACCTGCTAGATGAAAAAAACGTCGGCCATAAAGTCTTTTTAAATATTTCTTACTGTCACTAGGCATGGTTGTTCTTTTTACTATGACAGAGGGAAATGGGAAAGTCCCTTCTACCCAGTTTTTAGTAGATGGATTGTAAAGAAAACCATGGACTTTAGAGTTATTTTCATCTATACCTTCCACCGATAATGCTAAAACGACGCCATTAACTAATCGATATTGTTTCTTTATTTGTTCAAGTTTTTTTATTTGTTTTAGTTTATTTACTTTCTTTTTAAGCTTTTTGTGAGAATTCGTTATCATCACGCCAATAAATGGCCCTATAATAATTTCATCATTTTGGATTGAAATTTCATAATCTACTTCTAAAGGAAGCCTCAGATTTTCTATGACGGTATTAGATAATCCGATTTCGTTTTCTTTTATTGTATTTAATTGTTTGAATATGACTTCCGTTTTATGAAGTCCAAAATGAATAGTAGTTTTTATCCTTGTTGCGTCTAGTAATTTTCTTTGCTTAGGATGTAATATGATGCATGGACTACCATCACTAATAGGAATTAATTTGTATACATTGTTCAATCAAGTACTTCCTTTCATATTGTTAATTTATAAGGTATAGAGCAGGATCGATTTTTTCTTATTTTGGTAAAATGAATTTCAAAAGTTTCTAATGGACTCAGTAGAAACACATAGGTTATTTTATTTGTGCATTTGCTAGGAGCAATTTTGCTAATAATAACGGGGATTAACTATTTATAGTGAGCAGCGATTCACAAAGTGATTTTTGTATAGTGAAAGGATGATGGGGAAGGCGCACTTACCAATAGATTGTTTAAATGCTATGGCAAAGTCCCATCATGAGTTGGATTTGTCCTTTTTTATATGTGAAAATTGCAACCATTTCTTACAAAATGGTTGCGGTTTTGGAGATTTATTAAAAAACTAATTATTTCGGTTCAATTTCAGGGAGTGGTCGATTGACTAGATTAGGTGGAAACGGATTAATTGCACAGAAACAATTTAAATCAACAATTATGCAGCTTTTAGTTTTCCGAAGCGAGTACAAATCGTCACATGAGTCAATCGGAATTCCGTCCATATCTATGGCTTCAAGTATTGATAATTCAGCACAGCAGGTGTCCTCATTCAATTTTTCTAATCGAAAAAAAGGGGATACTGTACACTTTGTGAATGCTTTTAAAGGTTTTAGATTGTTATTCATTAAAAGCATAAAAGGTATGGTATCTGTCGTAGCAGAAAAACATATAAATTGAAACTCCATCAGTTGACCGGATAATATACTTTGTTCCTTCTGTAGTGTTTTCATTGCCTTGCAAACGCAATTTTTGTTATCCACCAAATCTCCCCTCCTCGGCGGACAATTTTAGATGTGCCATATTTCTATTGTATTTTGGATCACAAAGAAAGGGTTGGGTGATTGTGCTTCAATGCGATTTTTTTTGATTAGCGAGATAAGCAGCATATGGAATAGTATTCATTGCTGCCTCCAATTCTCGGTAAATATATCCTGGTCTCCAGTTCACTTCAAAAATCCACAGCTTTTTATTTTCATCAATCCCAATATCAATTCCTAATTCATCTAATTGGTTATTATATAAGGCGTCAAACTTTTTTAAAAAACGCAGGGGGAACTGTTCTAACATTCTAAGAATATCAAAGCTTTCTACACCAAATTCTTTTTCTAGAAAAGATTCGAGCTTTCCAATATATCCTCCTGAACTGACATTACTAATAACTCCATCATCTGAACCGATCCTTGGGTAAATTAATGTAATCCCCCAATCACCAGAGCCATTTTTTTGAACATGGATTCGAAAGTCAAAAGGGAACCCATCCTTTGTCCTGCTTGAAATATAAGGTTGAACGAGGTATGCCTTCTCTTCTATAACCATTTCAATTTTCTTGCGGAATTCAGTTATATTAACAGTTTTCCGATGAGAACCTTCTAACAGCTCAATCTGATCTCCATTCCGTTCAATAAAAATTAAACCTTTGCCCTGGTTACTCGATAAAGGCTTTATAACAATTTTTTTAAATCGTTTTAATGCAGATAAAACATCTGATGAATCCTTGATTATTTCAGAAGGTATTAAGTAATGCGCATATTCAGGTATTGTCTTTATTTTTCTAAATACTTTCATTTTGTTACCTATTGGATGACTGGTAAAAGGTATGGTCTTTTTCAGCTGTCGATATACTTTTTTCTGAAATGAAGTTTTCATACCAGTAGCATTATAAATCACATCAGGAAAGGGCATCTCTTTTAGAATCCAAGTTCCATTTTCATATTGATAGCCGTGAATGACTTTTTCTTCAAACCTAACAGCACTGGGAGAGAAGAAATAAAAATTAATGCCTTCCATCTTCGCAACTGAAGCACAGGTATAAGCTTTTTTAATGTTATGAGGATGTTTTCTATAATGAAGCATTGCAACGGTCACCATTATATCTCCTCCGATAACGGTTCAATATAGAATTTTATTTTTTTAAAAGCATTCAACGCATTTTCCTTTGCCTCATCTAATGTTTCACCAGTAGCCATTACATACCCATAACGATGGCCCATTGATATAGGCGGTCTGATGACTGCTTTTTTACGTGACTTGATATAAACTTCTCTTACACCAGGTTCATTTGCAGCTCTTTTTTTACCTGTCACCTTTAAAAGTCGTCCAACAGAGTTTATCGTAATATAGTGAGTATAGAGATGTTTCTCGTGCTTCCTATCTACATTAGGTTCATCCCCAAGATAAAGTTTAATCGTTTCTTCTACCAAATTTATGCCGAACGCTTCTTCTATCATCCGATTCATCGCTCCACCAGATATTCTAGGATTAATCTCAATGAGCTTCCAATTTCCGTTTACATTTCTGATTTCAAGATGACAGGCAGCATTGGCTACTTTTAAATCGTTCATAATCGATTCCACTGTGCTGGACAGCTTTTTATAAAGGTCATCCTTTACGTTTAACTGAACTGCATAACCCGTTACAATAAACTTTAACTCTTTTGTAATTTCTTGTTTAAAAATAGCGACAATATTTATTTTGCCTTTGTGGACAAGGACTTCCACTAAATATTGTGGACCATCTAAATATTCCTCAAGTAATATTTGTTGGTCCGGATATATTCTTAAAAATTTCTTCATTATCTTTCTTAATTCATATCTATTTTTAACCAAATAGACATCCTTTGAAGCTTTTGACATAGGTGATTTTACAATTAAAGGGAATTTGTGTTCTTTTTTAATAAAAGTACTGATATTATCCACTGGCTGAAAAACTTCAAATTTAGGAGTTGTTGCATTTTCTTTTAATGCTCTTCTCGTTTCAGTTTTATCTTCCATGATCTTTAACGCTTCCACAGAAATATTTGATTTACATAATTCATTTGAAAGCTGTGCGGCTAATGACACGAAGGGATCTACAAAACTAATAATTGTTTTAATGATTTTGCCTTGTTCTTGAAGCTCAATAATTTGCTGACGGATGAGATCCTCTGTCATTTTATTAAAATGAACCATTTGCATAATATCCGGAAATTCTTTTCTTTGTTCTAAAAGCTTTTCTTTTTCAGTAAACAAAACGGTGTAAAAACCTAATCGAGCAGCCGTTTTTACAGCCTCCCTACTAGAACCGTTTTTTGTAGTTTCAATAAAAATCATTGTTTCCAATTTAACACTCTCCAAAGGAAATAACTTAGACCTAATTAGAAGTAACTAGCGTCCGAGTATTTTCGATTTACAATTTAGTGATACCTTATAACTGCTAATTCAAATGTGAAGTGAGTAGAAATAACAATAATCATGTAACAGAATCTTTTTTCCCTTCAACCATTAAATCTTCGAAAGAACAAACGAGACTAATCACCTGTAATCAAATACATTCTATATGTATGTATAACCGATAGGGGTTGTATAGGTAAATTTACTATAAGGATTTATTTTCATAGCAATTAATCTATTCATTGTTTCAAGTGATTATTATTCACTTGAAGCAGCAAAACCAGTAAAAGTCGTCAGAGAGAAGAATACAATGACCCAGATTTCATATAGCCCATCGTTGTCTTTTAGTCCGGAGGCATTCAAACCTTCCTTGTTTAAAGGCAACCAACTCTCATTCTATTAATTTCTCCCTCAACTAATTTATAATTTTAAAAATAAGAAATTGAAAATATTTTTATAAAAGTTGTAACGAAACATCTAGTCGAGGTATTAATGATTTGAACAGCAAGAGAGAGAGGGTCGTTATGAATAAGCTTGAAGAAGAATACGAAGAAATCCAACCGAAAATCTACGCATTTTTTTATGCAAAGACAGGAAATCAGGCAACTGCTCAAGACCTTTGCCATGATACCTTTTATGAGGCATGTAAAAACATCGCATCATTTAATGGTGTTTCCACCTTATCGACTTGGATGTTTTCGATCGCAGTGAACTTATTGAAGAAGCATTACCGAAAAAATAAGTATCAACTTAGCTTAATGCAAAAACTCTCCTTGATGCCAGAAACGGAAATCCATACTTTAGAAGAATTAGCCGAAATCAAAGAGGATACCAAAAAACTTTTATATCATATTTCAAAGTTGGAAGATTCAGCGAGAGAGATTGTACTGCTTCGTATATACGGAGAGCTGAGTTTTGCAGAGATTGGTGTATTAATCGGTAAATCTGAAAACTATGCACGGGTTAATTTTCACCGATTGAAATTAAGAATTCAAAAAGCAATGGAGCTGACTTTATGAAGACAAACTGTGCGGTGACGCAAGACTTACTGCCATTATATGAAGAAGAGTTATTGCATCTGGATACTCAACGGTTTGTTGAGGAACATTTGCAAAGCTGCCAAGAATGCCGGCATATAGCGGAACAATCACAAATTCCACTGCCTGCTGAAGTAAAACTTCACGGTGCTTCAAAAAACATGATTCGTAATATAACCGTGAAATTGACGACAATACAGATTTTCTTTGTAGCAATTGCCTTTGTATTAGCTATGAGTACGACCATTATGAATGACAACAGTGGGTTTATCCTGACCTACGCCATTTTGGGAGCAGTCACGTATCTGTTCTACCGATCTGTACTCGTTACCGTCCTGCTTGCGGGCGTACCGAATTTCCTGTGGAATTGCCTGTTATATATGACGGATTGGTTCGGTAAATTTTATGCTGACAGTTTTTCGGAAGCTCTTCAAATAGCACTGACTACATTGATTATTCACCTGTTGGTTACTGTTATTGGAATCCTTATCGGCTTTTGTATTCTTAAAATAAGAGAGGAAAAATAAATATGAAAAAGAAAATAATATATAGTGTAATTGCCATTTCATTAATTGCCGTCATCGTGGTTGCTTACATTCAAATGAGCGGTAATACAATGGACAAACATAAAGCAAAAGAGAGTCTAGAAGCGTTTTTAGAACAAAATTATCCGGATATGAATTACAAGATTAAGCGATCTGTAGGGTATGGATGGACTGACAGTACCTATCAGTTTAAAGTAGTGAAAAAGGATCCGTCAGCAGTTGAAACCACCTACTCATTCTATGTCTCAGGTATTGAACCCTATGAAGTCTTTAGTGATACGATTCATGAGTCTAACATAGACAAAGAGGCATCTAAAAAACTAAATACGGAGGCAGAGAGGTATATTCGAACGCTCCTTCAGAAAAAAGTGCCGCAAGTCGATTCAGTGGATACTGATGTAGAAGTATACAGTAAAGACGCCAAGGAATGGACGCCTCAGGTTAAAACACCAAAGCCTATCGTCATTATGCTAGAGATCGAAAAAGGGAAGCTAACAAAAGAACAGATGCTACAACAGTGCAAGCTGATGCAGAAACTGTTGAATGACCAATCAATCGATTATGGTATGGTTGAGGCGGGGTATCGCAGTATAGTGAACGGGGAAGAAGATTATGAATATGTTAGCTTTACTCCAGAACAGAAACTGACAATACAGGATATAAAATAAAATCAGTAAAATACCTGTTGTTATGTGAAGATGGCATTTTTGGATTTACAATCTTTCCAATAAAAAATCCTTCTACCTTATAGGGTAGAAGGATTTTCTTCTGCTACGATTGACCTTTCACTCTCCGACTTCAAATATTTTCGATAACCAAAACGCGAGATTAAAATGCTAATCTCATACAAAATGCATAAAGGTATAGAGACTATAAATAGCGACATAACATCCGTTGGTGTAATAATATCCGCAATAACCATTAAAATGAAGTAGGCGTACTTCCGAAATTTACTGAGCATATGCGGCGTGGTTATCCCAAGTCTTGTTAAAAATAGGACAACCATTGGCAATTCAAAGACAACTCCAAAGGGGAGTGTCAGCTGGAGCAGAAATTGAAAGTATTCATTAATGCCAATCGTTTGTTGGATATCCATATCCATAGACATTTCTGCCATGAAATGAATCATATAAGGAAATAAAATCTTATATGAAAACATAACGCCAAGCAAAAACAAAAATACAATATAAGGGATATACCGCAATGTTGCCTTTCGTTCTGTCGGATATAAACCTGGCGTGATAAAGGCCCATAGCTGATATAAAATAATAGGTGACGTCATAACAATTGCCAGTACAAAAATTACTTGGAAATAAATATTGACTGGATCTGTTACTTTAAAAGAATGGAGCTGTAATGTCTTTGCTTCATTGCTAAATTGCAAAAAGTGGATGAGAGGCTGTGCAAGAAAAAAACTAGCTATCACTGCCACCACAAAGAATACAGCAATAATCATCAATCGTTTCCTTAATTCGTCTATATGTTCGATAATCGATAGTTCAGTCTGGTTCATTTATAAACATCCTAGCTTATTTATCTTCGGACTTTGTAGATTCTGAAGGCTTTTTAGACGGCTCATCATCTTCCATTAATCCGTTTGTAGCTTTTTTGAATTCGCGAAGGGTAGTACCCATAGCTTTTCCTAGTTCAGGCAATTTCTTTGGTCCGAAAATGATTATGGCAACAACAGCAAGTATAATTGCCGTTACAGGGCTAATTCCCATTAATCACACCTCCTACATATTTAATAAAATGAACAACAAAATATGCGATGCTTATCTATAATTTTTAAAAGAGAGCTTATTGAAAATGTCTATAATAAAGTTGTATAAAGGATTAAGGATTCTCGCTTGTGTCACAACAAGTAAAGAAACAAAAAATCCGATAAAACCACCAGCTAAAACATCAAAGGGGTAGTGCACCCCGATATAAATCCTTGAAAGTGCCATAACACATGCTAATCCAAGCAGTATCAATCCGGCTTTTCGTCTATTCCAAAAAACTGCAAACGCCAAGGCGAATGATCCAGCAGCATGGTTACTGGGGAATGAAGGGTCCATATTTGATTTGTTAAATAACAATGTTACTGAATGGTCAACAAATGGTCGTGGTCGAAAATGGACGATTTCAATAATCATGTCTATCCCAAGTGTAAGAATGACAATAGTTAATGCAGACAAAACGATCTTCTGATTCTGTTCTTTATTTTTAGATTTTGAAAACCATAGCCAGATAAAAAATAATCCAAATAGCAGAGGGCCATATTTTGAAAAGTAGAGAACTAGATGATCAATAAAGATACTTTTTCCTGCAAATTGGTTAATGAGTTTAAAAATTTGATAATCTAAATTCAATGGGGACCGCTCCTAAATGAAGTAGTTTTACTTATTGGGTTTTCTCATGTTCACTAGTAGTTAAAAATGTTTTTAGGGCTTTTTTGTTCTTTTCAAGATCAACATCTAAGACAGCGCCTACAATTTCATTTTTGTTCTCATAAGAATCTGCTATAGGGATACGCAATGTTTCCATGCCTTTTGATTTTCCAGCTAGTAAACCCTTAGCAATTGTAAGGATTGTTTTATTATCAACATTTGTCTCAATATAGCTATCAGCCGTTCCAAGTATCTTCGGTAAATTCACTAAAGTTTTCATACTGATGGCTTGTTCTTTCACTTTTGTTAAGACTTCTTGCTGTCGTTCTACACGACCAAAATCACTTAACCGATTATGTCGGTAACGTACATAACCTAGTACCTGATCGCCATGTAAAGTTTGTTTACCGGGATGCAAAGTCATACCAATGCCATATTCCATAGTAGAAGGAATATCCACAGTAATACCATCAGGTGCTAGTAGATCAATTATTTTAGAAAATCCTTTAAAATCGACAACAGCATAGTAATTTGCATCAATATCGAAATTTTGTTTTATGGTTTCTCTTAAAAGCTCAGGTCCGCCAAATGCATAAGCACTATTTATTTTTTGCATACCATGTTTTGGGATATCAACATATGTATCTCTCATGATAGAAACAAGCTTTACGTTATTTGTTTTTTGATCATAATGCGCAATCATTAAGGTATCTGATCTCGAATGTTCTTCTCCTCTTGAATCACTTCCTATTAACAATACATTCATCTTTCCAATATGCGTATCAGCACCTTCAAAAGGTTTAAATGTTGTTTTCACCTCTTTAGAAGGCCCTTTGTCTGCTGATGCCAGGCCACTATTATATTGATAACACCAATAGGTTACACCAGCTATAATGATCAAAATGAATGTTAAGAAGAGGTTTCTAAATACTTTCCGTTTACTATGTTTCATAAATTCACCTGCCTAAATCATTATGGTTTTAATAATGCATTCGTAATAAGTTGTACAGCAATTGCATCATCTAAATAGCCTATTGGCAGTAAATAATCTGGAATCACATCAACTGGGATAATAAAATACAGTAACGAACTACCGATTAGGGCTAATTCAAAAATAGAGCCTTTCCTTGATATAAACCTTGTATGGAAGTCCTTTAATTTATTAATGAAGGGTCCTACACTACCAACTTCCTGTATTTTTTGTTTAAAACCATTAGTAATTGTATTTTTTCCTTCTTCTGTTTCTGCATATGCTTCATAGCTTTTTAACTTTTGCTTCACTCGTTCAATTGAAAAATTCTCGTCATTAATATTAGAATCCTTAAATATAGATTGTATTGCACCAATAGACACATGAAGATCCGAATCTAATTCTCCAGTATTTTGTTCTAGAGGATAGCCTGCTGCTTCGAATAGTTTAATTAAAGGAATTCCTAGACATTCTGCAAATTTTTCTAAATGTTGAGGAGTTGCTTTTCGTTTATTATTGATGATTCGAGAAATAGTGGCTGTATCAATTCCAGTGAGCTCACTAAAATTGCGCATGGATAATGAACGTTCTTTTAATAATTGTCTCAGTAACAAACCGAGTTCAGAACTATTATTTGGTTTGGCCATATGTAGTCTCCTTTCATAAAAACAATTGCGAATATGAAACTATCATTCTCAAAAAGAATATAGTTAAATTGACAAATTGTCAACACTACGTCAATAAAAAAGGGAAGTGGATTACTTGAAGTTGAGGGGTAGAAAAGATGATAAATACATTTATAATTTTGATCTATATTACGTTAGGATAGTATAAAGAGTTAAAAAATGTACTGCATAATGTAAGCTATCTTCTAATTATAAGGGAATGTATATGTAGTTTACTTGCTGGATAAATATAATCAATACGTCATTTTGGAATTGCTTATGGAATTCGGTTATTACCAAGAACTTTATTATTAGTGCCAACCATTTGCATTTGCAGGTTGGCACTACTTTTTTCTGTAACGAAGTAATCTTGTCTATTTGGTTGGTTGAATATACGGCACAATCGGTACTGTCACTCCTACCGATGCACCTCTAATAAAGTTTTTCCCTAGTAATTCTTTAAAATTTTCAGTACGACCTGTTACCATTACCCCTAACACAGTCACTTCGTTAAACGGTTTGTTTTGATTCTTGGCAATGTAATCTTGGATTACCTCCATTGATTGACGTGTATCATATTTTTTAAGGTTGTTCTTAAATATCTCGAATGATTCTTTTAAGAGTTTAGAATCGGAGTAACCATAAACTTGTACACCCGATGGTCCTGCAACTTCATCTGCTTTTTCGGAGAACATATATAGCCAAGCAATATTTAAATTTTCGGGTATGTAATCGCGTACTTGCTTCATTGTTAACGGCTGTTTGAATGAGATAGCCACTTCAGCTAGCTGATTTTTCAGTTGAATCACAGCTGGGAGTTGATTCTGAACACCACCGTAATATTGTTTAATCGCAGGATGATAAAATGTGGCGAACCTTTGCTTTGTTTGTTTGTCGTACTCAAAATAAGTATCCCCGTTCTTGTGGAAGCCAGGTGTTCGTTCGTTGCTATCACCAGAAGCACCAAACAATGAATAAGAACTCGTTAATGTACTCCAAGGAACTAGATAACCATCTATATCTTTTGAGCGATTTGTGATAATATTGCCGCCGAACAACGTTGAATTGGCTGTTACCTGGGAGTCAATATGGACATTAGGTTGAGAAATAGCGTTCTCTAATAATAGACTCTCATGTAATTGTGCTGTATTTAGGGCAGTTAAATACATGCCTATTCTGCTAATTATAAATAGTAGGGTAATACAAACGATAAAAGAAATAAGAGCAATTTTAACCAATTGTTTTCTTTTTGCTTTTTTTAATGCCTTTTGAATCGATGAATCCATGCATTAATCCCTCCAATTTCTGTATGGATTGTTTTTCGTGCCCGATATAGTTTTTGCTTAATATTGTCCTCACGTAAATGGAGTAATTGTGATATTTCCCCATAGGTTAATTCATAATAATATTTTAAAATAAAAATCTCTCTATACTCTTTTTTAACATTTTTTAATAAATACATAATTTCATCTTGATTAAAAAGCTGATCAAAATCAGTATTTCCACTTGCTAATTTAGATTGGATCTCATCAGATAGTGGAACATGATGCTGAAATTTTTTTCGTTTTAAATCAATAAAGTCATTGAGGGACACTCGATAAAACCACGGTCGAATTGTTTTTTCATCCAGGTTACTTAACATGGAATAGATTTTATAAAAAGTATTTTGAATAATGTCTTCTGCATCTTCTTTTGATGCTCCTTTTGAGCGTAAAAGTAGAAACACTTCCTCTCCAATTTGAATCAGATAGGAGGTGAACGCATCTTTTTGATTCATATTTTTCCTCCTCATTGATACAACGGATGAAGTGCTAAAAAAGTAGACAAAAAATAAATATAATTAAAAGATTAATTTACCATATATTGCAACAAATCTACTTACTGTAAAGAAAAAAGATGAAAATTTTAAAATATCTAAATAGTTAATATATGGTATAATATTCTAATGAGTTCAACAAACAAATAGGACTGCAACTTAGTCAAAAATAGGGGTGTCAGCTTGGGAAATATCAACACGTTAATAGTTGAGCATAGTCAAATGGAAGGTGAAAGGATTCTTTTGCGTCCAGTTTCGTTTGATGATGCGGAGGATATGTTTGAATATACATCAGATGAAGAAACGACTCGTTTTCTTTATGCAGAGCATAAAGATTTAAACCAAACGAAGAACTTTATAGCGAATTACTTCATAAAAGAACCTATAGGCAAATACGCAATGGTGATAAAAGAAAGCAGTAAAATGATTGGTGCGATTGAGTTTAGAGTGCATGAACATAATCATAGCGGAGAACTGGGGTATACAATGAATCGGCATTATTGGGGCAATGGCTATGCGACAGAAGCAGGAGAATTAATCCTCGATTTAGCCTTCAATATACTTGGTTTAGAGCGTGTATTCGCAGCATATGAAGTGAAGAATGTTGCCTCCGGAAGAGTACTAGAGCGCTTAGGTATGAAGTGTGAAGGCATCCTTCGAAAGAGTGAAATGATCAAGGGTGTATTAGTAGATAGCGCGTATCATTCTATATTAAAAGATGAATATATGCTTTCTCGTAAAAAGGAAGACTAAGAGATTTTTGATTCGAACTTTAAGCACGCGAAATAACAAGGTCAGTTTTCATTTATTAAAATGAAGACTGGCCTTTAATAATAGCGATTATGCACAATCACATTCTAATTCTCCTTCGAAACTCTATAGGGACAGAATTCTTTAAATGTAACAGCTTATTCATCATCTGTTCATATTCCATCTTTATACTAGGCTTATAGAAAGCGAATTGGAGGAATAGTGATGAATTTAGCATGGAAAGAAATTAAAAAAAATAAAGCAAGATTTTTAATTCTAGGCTCCATTGTTTTTCTTGTTAGTTTATTAACGTTTATCATATCTGGTTTGGCAAACGGATTGTCTCAAGATAATGCTGCGTTAATTAAAGATTTACCAAAAGGCCAGTTTTATATGAACGAGGATTCAGATCAAACCTATAATCTCTCTAGGATAGATGCAAGTACTGAAGATGAAGTGTTAAAAAAACACCATGATGCTGTTGCATTTTCGATTCAAATGGGATTTTTGAATGATCAGGACAATAAACAGCGAAGCGTTGCATTTGTAACATCAACAAATTCTAAATTGTTTACAAATGTAAAGAGAGGCGAAGTTGTATTAGATAATTCAATGAAGGATAAAGGTATAAAAGTTGGAGATACCTTAACGAATAATCAGTATAGAGGCAAGCTAACAGTAAAAGGTTTTGTAGACCAAAAGAAATTTAGCCATGCCCCTGTTGCTTATATAAATACAGACGATTATACAGAAATTTATCGAGCGAAAGAAATGCAAGTGGTATTTGTACCTGGAGATGACTCTCCGCAAAAAATTGCTGGATTACAATCCTTTTCAAATAAGGACTTCCTCAATACCATTCCAAGTTTTAATGCAGAACAGATGTCTTTAAATATGATTATTTGGTTTCTAGTAATCATTAGTGGATTGTTATTCGCCATCTTTTTCTATATGATGAATGTTCAAAAAATTGGTTTGTACGGCATTTTAAAAGCGATTGGTATAAAAACAAGCAAACTATTCAAAATGATGTGGACGCAAATGGTTTTTATCACCGTAATTGCACTAGTTCTATCTATAGCATTCAGTCAGCTTTTTAATGTAATAGCACCTAAAGGAATGCCTTTTAGTTTAACTTTTGAAACAACCGTCATATTATCCATAGTCTTCCTGATAATCGGTTTTATCGGAGCCACGCTTTCAGGGATACAAATAAAAAAAGTAGAACCATTGCAAGCAATTCAACAAGGAGAGGTTTAATATGGCAATATTTACTCTTGATGAAGTAAGAAAAACGTTTAAGAATGGAGATATAAAAGAAGAAATATTGAAAGGAATTAACCTTTCGTTAAGAGAAGGAGAGATCACAGCATTAGTGGGTGCCTCCGGTTCAGGAAAAAGTACACTTCTAACAATAGCTGCAGGATTACAGCCAGCAACAAATGGCCAAGTAGTATTCAATGGGAACAATATGACTCCAATGAGTGATGAACAAATTCGTCAAATACGTGCAAGCCAATTTGGATTTGTATTTCAGTTTGCACACCTTGTTCCTTTCCTAACAGTTGAAGAGCAGCTGTTACTAATGTTAGATGTATCTGAGTCAAAATTAAAGAAACAGGAACAAAAAATAGAAATTAATAGAATTCTAAAACTAGTTGAAATGGAACATAGAAAAGGTGCATATCCTTCCTCATTGTCAGGTGGGGAGAAACAACGTGTTGCCATTGCTCGTGCCATCATTCATAAACCAAAAATTCTCTTCGCAGATGAACCAACCGCAAGTTTAGATTCAAAAAAGTCTAAAGATGTAATGCGGTTAATTCGGGATTTAACAAAAACTTTGAAAATCACAACTTTGATGGTTACCCATGATGAAGAAATGCTGTCATATGTAGACCACATTATCAAGATGAGCGATGGATTGGTTTTAGAAAAGGAATTTTAGTTTTTAAAAAGACGGCACAATGTATAGAATTAAATGTAAATAAGCAGCCCATACTAATCTTTTAGGGGCTGTTTATTTGTTATATAAACATTTATTAGTATGGAATGACAGTAAATTTTTTTATGTAGATTTAGTAAAAATAATAAAATTTTATAATTGTTTCATACTTAATGTTTGAATTCTGAATAGGAGAATGTGGAATGGTTAATATTCTAATTGTTGATGATGATATAAATATTTTACAGGTAGTAGATATCCATTTAACCGAATCAGGTTACAATGTATTGCAAGCAAAAGACGGTAATGAAGCATTGAGAATACTGAATGATCAAGCATGTGATTTAGCTGTGGTGGATGTAATGATGCCCTTTATAGATGGTTATGTATTAACCAGAGAGATTCGTAAAAAATATAATCTCCCAATTATTCTTTTAACTGCTAAAAGTCAAATCGAAGATAAAGAGGAAGGATTTCGTTCAGGGACAGATGATTATCTGGTGAAGCCATTTGAAATGAAAGAATTAAGGTTTAGGATAGAAGCATTATTACGTAGATACAATAACCATACAGATGATTCAATCATCCGCTTAGGAAATATAACAATAAATAAGAATAATTATGAAGTGCAAAACGGAGAAAGAACAATTATTTTACCGCTTAAAGAATTTGAATTATTACACTTCCTAACGTCTAATCCTATGCATGTTTTTTCACGAGAACATTTAATTGAACAAGTATGGGGGTTAGATTATGAGGGAGATGAACGTACGGTGGATGTCCATATCAAGAGATTGCGTGAGCGTTTTTCTAAATCGAACGAGGATTTTCAAATTAAAACAGTACGGGGAGTTGGATATATGTTGGAGGCCAACCCGCGATGAAAACCCTTTATATAAAATTTATTGTGATTACGATTGGGATTATGATTTTCAGTGGCATTTTTGCTTTTATTATATCTAATACGTATTATCAGCAAAAATTAAAACCTTTGAATGATCAAAAAAATACAAGGATTGCATTAAATATTGCTGAGTTTGCCAATGATCATCCAACTATAAATCTAGAAGAATATCTAGAAAATTTATCATCAATCGGCTATCAAATTTACCTAGTTGATAATAGGGGAAAGGAATTTTACTTTGGCGCGCGTTTTAGAGAAATTAAACTTTCTAATTCTACTAAAGAACAGGTTTTAAACGGGGACATATTTCATGGTATCCTCAATTTCCCTCAAGAAACATTTGTCACAGGATTTTTTGCAAATGAATTGAAGAATACAATTGGTGTACCTTTAACACATAACGGAAAGAAGTATGCGCTTTTCCTTAGACCAGATATTAAACTCCTTTTTAATGAAATGCATATCTTATTTGGCTGGTTGCTTGCTTTATCAATTTTATTAAGTATTGTTTTAGTTATTTTTAGCGCAAAGTATTTAGTAACACCTATTACAAAACTGACATCCGCAACAAAGTTACTATCCAATGGAGATTTCAATGTCAATCTCGATATTACACGTCATGATGAATTGGGAGAACTATCACTTAGTTTTTTACAAATGGCCAGAAAACTGGAACAGGTGGACGATAGAAGGAAGGAGTTCATCTCGAATATTTCTCATGATATCCAATCTCCTCTATCCAATATTAAAGCATATACAGACCTATTAGAAAATGAATCAATAAGCAAAGAAGATAGAGACCATTATGTTTCTATTATTAATGATGAAATTAGAAGGCTATCTACATTAACGAAACAATTATTATTTCTTGCTTCGTTAGATCGTAATGAAGATATCATAAAAAGAAAGCCATTTAATGTTGGTAAGCAACTAAAGGAATTGGTCCAAACCTATCAATGGCAAATGGATGAGAAAGGGATTATGCTTGGTTACTCATTACCGGAGATAGAAATCGTAGGAGATATATCTTTACTTAATGCTGTTTGGGATAATCTCTTAACAAATTCAATCAAATATAATAAACCGAATGGCAGTATAGAAATTTCAATTGAAAAAAGGGACAATTGGTTAGTCGTATCTTTTGAAGATACCGGGATAGGATTGAGTGAAAAAGATATAGAAAGAATTTTTGACCGCTTCTACCGCGTAGATATCGCCCGTACACGAACAGTAGAAGGAACTGGACTAGGACTATCCATCGTTGCAACCATTGTAAAAATGCATGGTGGGAAAATCAGTGTAGAAAGCACTGAAAATGTCGGAACTAATTTCATTGTAGAATTGCCTATAAATTAGCTTGAGATAAAAGCGTTGAATGGAATAATAAAAAGTATTAAGCGTTCTTACTTATTTGCGAGTTTTTCATTTAGAGTAGTTAAAATTGAAAATTATAAAAGAAAAACCAAACAAATGTGACGATAAATGTCTCATTTAGTTTGGTTTTTTCATTAGCTATGCTTCATTTCTATTCTCAAATAAAAACAAAACTTTTATCTATAATAAAACATAATGACAAGCGACTTGATGGCCTGCCCCCACATCTCTAAGCGCTGGAACTTCTTGAGCGCATCTTTCCGTAGCAAAAGGGCATCGTGTTCTGAATTTGCATCCACTTGGAGGATGTACAGAGCTAGGGATTTCACCCTTTAATATAATTCTTTCTTTTTTGATAGTGGGGTCAGGGATCGGCACTGCTGACAATAAAGCTTTTGTATAAGGGTGTAGCGGATTCGTAAATAATTCTGTGCGGTCAGCTACTTCTACAAGGTTGCCCAAATACATAATGCCAACCTTCGTGCATAGATGCTCAACGATACTTAAATCATGAGAAATGAATAAGTATGATAGCCCGTTTTGTTCTTGCAAATCTTTAAACAGGTTGATGATTTGTGCTTGAATTGATACATCTAATGCTGCTACCGGTTCATCCGCCACAATAAAGGTTGGGTTTAAGGCCATTGCTCTCGCAATGACAATTCGTTGCCGCTGTCCGCCAGAAAATTCATGTGGATAGCGATCGATATAATGGTGAGAAAGGCCACATTTTTCTAGCGTTTCGGAAACGATGTCACGAATATCACCTTTATCTGCTAGTCCGTGATCCATCAACGCCTCGCCGATGGCATCACCAATGCGCATTCTAGGGTTCAGTGAACTATACGGATCTTGGAATACCAATTGCATTTTCGGACGTATCTGCCGAAGTCTTTGTTTATCTACTCCAAAGATATCCTCACCCATAAATTTGACCGTACCCTCTGTTTTTTCATTCAACCGTAGTATTGTATGGCCGACTGTCGACTTTCCACTTCCGGATTCTCCGACAAGGCCAAATACTTCTCCTGGCTTTATGATAAAATCAACGCCGTCTACTGCTTTTACATATTGCTTCTTTTGTCCAAATACACCGGACTTAATCGGAAAATATTTTTTTAAGCCATTTACTTCTATGATTGATTCGGTCATATCTTTAATCCTTCCTTACGAGGTGCATCCTTGTATAACCAGCAAGCAACACAATGAGTTGTCGACTCGGATGTTAAAGCAGGCATCGATTGGCCACAAATATCCATTCGGTACTCGCAGCGATCTTGAAAGAAGCAATGGTCGCCTAATGTAGAAAGGTCAGGCACCTGGCCAGGAATGGTATAGAGGCGTTCTTGAAATTTATTGATGACTGGCTTTGCATGAAGCAGACCTTTTGTGTATGGATGTTTTGGCTCTTTGAATATTTCCAGGACCGTACCTTCCTCAACGACCTTCCCTGCATACATAACAACTACACGGTCTGCCATTTCAGCTACTACGCCAAGGTCATGCGTAATAAAAAGAATAGAAGTTTGTAATTCTTTATTAATTTCTTTTAAAATCTCTAAGATTTGCGCTTGAATCGTCACATCTAAAGCAGTTGTCGGCTCATCTGCAATAATCAACTTAGGATCACATGAAAGGGCGATCGCAATCATAATTCGCTGCAGCATGCCGCCGCTCAATTCATGAGGATATGACTTCATGAGTTGTTTGGTTCTCGACAAACCTACTTTTTCCATCAATTCGATACATTTGTCGTAGGCTTCATTTTTACTTAGTTTTGTATGTTGAAGAAGGGGTTCCATCATTTGATCTCCGATTGTATACACAGGGTTCAATGCGCTCATCGGTTCTTGGAAAATCATTGCAATATCATTGCCACGTAGATTGCGCAATGCTTTATTGCCAAGTGTCAAAATGTCATGATCTTGAAAAAGAATTTGCCCGCCTTCAATGACACCGGGTGATTCAATCAGCTTCATGATGGACATAGCGGTGACGCTTTTTCCGCACCCTGATTCGCCAACCAAGCAAACGATTTCTCCTTTGTTGACAGTGACATTGACGTGGTTGCTTGCTTTAACGGAGCCGTGTTCCGTATAAAAGGTAGTCTGTAAATCTTTTATTTCTAGTAACGGAGTTGCCAAAATCAACCCTCCTTATTGCTTCATTTTTGGATCCAATACATCGCGAAGACCATCACCTAGCAGGTTGATGGAGATAACGGTCAAGAATATAGCAAAACCAGGCGGGACCCATAGCCATGGCCGTTGTTGAAAGTCTATTAATGAGTTGGCAGAATCAATCATATTGCCCCAAGAAGCTGCTGGTGGTACCACACCTAAGCCTAAGAAACTTAGGGCCGATTCACTTAGAATCGCTCCTGCCACATTCAAAGTGGCCACTACGATAAGTAATGGAACAGTGTTTGGAAGCAAGTGAGCGAAAATTTTTCGTCGATCCTTTAATCCCAATACTTCTGTCGCTTTCATAAAGGCTTGCTCGCGAAATGTTAAAATCTCTCCTCGTACAAGCCTTGCTAAACCAGGCCATCCAACAAAGCTAAGCATCAGCATAACAAGGTAAATACGATATTCTGGTTCTACTTTCAGTTCTGATAGTAAAGCACCCATTAGTAGCAGCAATGGCAAACCTGGAATGGACATCAATACATCAGCTAGCCGCATAATAATCGTGTCAGGCCAACCGCGATAATAACCGGAAATGGCGCCTAAGGCTGAACCTAAAATAATGGATATGACCATAGAGGCTAAGCCTACTGTTAGGGATATGCGACCAGCAAGCATGAGCCGAGTCAATACGTCACGTCCGAATTTATCTGTCCCCATCCAATGGAGAGAAGAGGGTGGTTGGTTAATGATGGCACTGTTTACGGATTGGCCTGCATACGGAGAAAGGAAAGGTCCGATAAAACAAAATAAAAAAATGAAAACCAAGAAATAGAGACTCCCCATGGCCAGCTTTTTTTTGCGGATTTTTTTCCAAGTATCCTTCCAAAGAGAAGGCCGTTTTGTTGATTGTCCATTGTCTGCATGTTTGACTGTCGCTGAATTCATCTTTTCACCTCCATTATTTCAAACGAATTCTAGGGTCGACCGCAGCATACGCAACATCTGCGAAAAGATTTCCCAGTATCGTTAAGAAACTCAAAAACATTGTGAATGTCATTAACACCGGATAGTCGCGATTACTTAATGACTCTAGCTGTACTTGGCCAATGCCAGGCCAGTTAAATACCTGTTCAATGATGATTGCCCCAGAGAATAGTGCAGGCAACTCAAATGCCAATAAAGTGATACATGGCAGCAGGGCATTTTTTAATGCATGTTTAAAAATAATTTTGCTTTCTTTTAGCCCTTTAGCAAGTGCTGTACGAATATAATCCTGACGTACAACCTCCAGCATGCTAGTTCGTACATATCGAGTCAGACTTCCTGTACCAAGTAATACCAATATAAATACGGGAAGAATCATATGCCGCCCTATTTCCGCATAATGGGCTAATCCAGTAGTATTGCTCCCGACGTCAATCATCCCGCCTACAGGCAATAGATTCATGTCAATCGCAAAGATCTTAATCAGCAATAAACCAATAAAGAAGGAGGGGATAGACATAGCGGCAAAAACAAAGAATGTAACGAAGCTATCAAATATAGAATATTGTTTCATCGCAGAATACACACCAGTTATTAACGCGATAATCCATGTGATGACCAAAGAGATGATAGAAACGATAAATGAATTCCAGATGAATTGATTGATTACCTTTGTCACCGGTTGTTGGTATTGGAATGAAAAGCCTAGGTCGCCGTGGAATATCCCAGCAATCCAATTAAAATATCGCTTGATGACAGGCTCATTAAAACCATAAAATTCCCTTAGTTCGGCAGCGCGTTGAGGAGTAAGAGAAGGATTTGAGTCCACATAATCTCCTGGAAGCAATGCGAATAAATAAAAGATTAAAAACGATGTTCCAATCAATATGGGAATCGAAATAAGTACCCGCCTGATAATATATTCTTTCAACGTAAAACCCCCATCAGAAAAGGGAGGAGCATACACTCCATCCGCTTTTAAATGAATTTCACTGTGATTGCGGTTAGCTTAAATGACCAACGTCTGTCACAGGCTAATAATTTTCTTTGCAAAATGCGACGTACCGATTGAGGATTGCGCTTATTTTGTAATGTCAACCTCAGTTAAACTTGAAAGGATACCATTGTAAGGATCTTGTTTGACTCCGTCGATTCGAGAGCTAACCCCATTCAAAATCTTGCGATAGTTTAATAGAATGATTGGTGGGTTATCAGCAAATTCTTTATATAATTCGTGATAAATTTCTTTTCTCTTTTCTTGATCAAGTGTATTTTGACCTTCTTCAATCAGCTTATCGAGAGCCGGATTTTTGTACCCGTTATTCTTATCTGCATTTTTAGAATGGTAATCTGCTACTACATCGTTTGGATCCATAATCATTGGAGTAGAGAAGGAAGCCAAGTCATAGTTCCCTTTGTCTACTTTTGAAACTAATGCATTAAAGTCAGAGAACTCTGGTTTAAGATTGATGCCAATTTCCTTATAATTCTCTTTGGCAATTGGTATTAAGCCATCATCAGATTTAGCGCTTAGATAAACAAGTTCTAGCTTTTTGCCATCTTTTTCACGAATGCCGTTTTTGCCAACTTTCCATCCGGCTTCATCCAATAATTCTTTTGCTTTTTTAGGGTCATAGTTAAACTTTCTGACACCTTCATCGTTGTATGCCCATGACACTGGCGCGATTGGAATATTCGCTACTTCGCCATATCCTTGGTAAACAGTGTCAATGATTTGTTGGCGATTCAGCCCATAGTTTAGTGCTTGGCGTACTTTTGCATCCTTCATATACTCTTTTTTATTGTTAATAGAGATAAAGCTAATTGGTGTGCCAGTATAGATATCGATATTTGCAAATCCAACTGATTTCAATTGTTCTAGGTTATCCGCATTTGCTGTGAAACCAGCAAAATCTACATCCCCAGCTTGGAAATATTGAAGGCCATTTTCATTGGCGATTTTATAAATGAAATGTTTAATCTTCGGTGCGCCGTTCCAATAGTTTTCATTTGCCACATAGCGTACTTCTTGATTTGGAATGTACTTGTCGAATTTGTATGGACCAGCTCCCATTGGCTTTTGGTAAAGATCTTTTAAATAATCGAGGTTGCCAAAGTGATAACCTTTACCATAATAAGCTTTTGAAAGGACAGGGCCTCCCAAGATACTTAGTGCTTGCACATCAACAGCGTCTGTTTTAATAGTGATTGTTTGGTCATCAACGATTTCGATACCTTTGATTGTTTTAGCTTTGCCTTTTTTGTAGTCTTCGCCGCCAAGGATATGGGCACGGCTAATATCTGTGTCACCTGCGTATGATGGGTCATGTAGTATGGACAATGTAAATGCGACATCCTCGGAAGTTACAGGCTTACCATCACTAAATTTCGCATTTTTTCGAATATGGAATGTATACGTTTTTCCATCCTTCGAGATTTCCCATTTTTCAGCAAGCTTTGGTGTGTATTCGCCTTTCTCATTGATATCAACTAAGCCGTCAAAAATAGGTGAAGATACATTGCCGTCATATCCGGTTTTATAGAAGTTCGGTAAAAAAGCGCCGCCTGGGTTAGTCGAGAGAGTAGCAATAAAAGTATCCTTGCGATTTAACGCTTTTGCCGGAACGCTATCTGGGCTTGCTGCTTTCAGCGATTCATCCTTGATAGAGGCAACCTTCGAAGATTGACCTGAACTTGTATTGTTTGAATTATTTGTCGCCTGTTCACCGCATGCTGCTAATAACAAAGAAGCAGCAGCAAAAGGAATAATTAACTTTGTAAATTTTTTTCTCAATTTGAATCCTCCTTGGAATGTTTTCCTAAAACTAAATAATTCGTTTGAAAATCGTTCTTACATGGATATGATAAAGAATTGTTTCAAATTCCCTTTACTTACATATTTTTTATCTTATAATACCGATAAATATAGTAGGATATTAAACTAAAAAAATAAGCTTATTACAATTAGCCTCCTTCAAGATATGTATAAACGGCAATATAAGGATTCTACCAGTATGAAAATCCAAAAATATAAGGTAGCAGCAGTAGCTCATACCCTAGAGCAAAAAGCTTTTTACTGCTTAATAGAATGTATTATTTCTAAATTATGATAATTAGTATTTCCAAATTTCCGTTTCATTAGGTAAGATTTGATAGATACCGTTTTCAGAAATAATATATATCTATTCGATTTTAATGTCAATAACCTTTCTAAATTGACTGATAATATGAAGCAGTGGTTTACCTGCTAATATTTCCTCCTCATTTAAGTTCCAAATATGAACCTAACTCCCCATCTTGTTGAATTCATTCAGTGTATGTATAGTTTCTTTCATATGTTCCAATTATTGATCTCGAAACAGGAGAAATAAAAAAATAAAGTGGAATAAGCTCCTCTTTTTGGTATGCAAAAAGGATGGCCGCTATTCCACTTTAATATCAAATATTTATTAAAAAATTTTTAAAAGGAACTGGTTATGTCTTATTGAACGCGTAAAATCGGTTTAATCGCCTCGCCATTTTTGGAGGCTTCAAATGCTTCATTGATTTGGTCAAAGTCATAGAAATTCACTAATTTATCAAAAGGAAATAGGCCGGCTTTATAATACTCCACTAATTGGGGGATAAAGACATTCGGGACAGCATCGCCTTCAATAACTCCCACCATTGTTTTTCCTTCCGCCATTAGATCATTGTGGACATCAATCGTCATTTCAGGTGTTACACCAACGATTGCAGCCACGCCAAGTGGACGTAATGCCTGCAAACATTGACGGACAACTGGCGGAACCCCAGTTGTATCAATCGCATATTTATTGCCGCCTTTTGTTAATTTTTTGATTTCTTCTACCACATTAGTCTTTAATCCATTAAAGGCATGCGTTGCACCTAGCTCTTTTGCTAGCTCTAAGCGAGAGTCATTAACATCGACCACAATAATCATCTTACACCCAACTATTTTGGCTGCCATTACGGCACTCAATCCAACAGCGCCAGCGCCATAAATCGCAATCGTAGAGCCGAATTCTGGTTTAAGTTTATTTAAAACCGTGCCAGCTCCTGTTTGAATTCCACACCCTAATGGACCTAATAAGGCTAAATCTACATCTGGATCTACTTTCACCACATTGCGCTCATGTACAACGGCAAAAGTGCCAAAGGAAGATTGGCCGAAGAATGTTGATAATTGCTCGCCGTCTTGGGATAAACGATGCGTATAATCGTCATTGACACCACCAAAATTCAAATCATTAAACGTTTCACAAACAGCAGGGTGCCCAGTTAAGCAATTGTCGCAATGACCACAATGAGCGAAGGATAATACTACATGATCACCCTTGGCAAAACGGGTAACACCTTCACCTACATCTTCTATGATGCCGGCACCTTCATGACCGAGCACAGCTGGAAGGGGAGCGATGGCTGCATCACGCGCAACAGCATCAGTATGACATACACCTGTAGCGACAATTTTGACTAATACTTCATTTGCTTTGGGAGCTGCTAAGTCTACCTCTTCGAGAGTAAAATCTTGGCCTTGCCCATGTGTAACTGCTGCTTTAATTTTCATATTAAACATGCTCCTAAAGTAGTTTTTTAATTAAATTTAATTTGCTGTACTATTTGCTGATACAGTAGCCCGTGGCCGTGTAGATCTATACCATTGCAAACAAAGCATAAAAATAATGGCACAATCAATGACATCTCCACCATAATACATAAGCATACTGCCTAGCTCTGCCTGGTACTGCGGTACTCCAACCGGCGGATGAGCATAAATATATTTAGATAAAATACCGTGGCCCGCTAAGGCAATGGTTAATACAATGGCGCGGTACAGAAAGGGCGTACGATGGGAAACAGGGTCAATATAAATCATTGATACAGTAAACAAATAACCAGCCACAAAGATGTGGAAGTGAATTATCACATAAATCCACATGCTTTCATGCATAAGTGAGTATAAGGGAGTGGTGTATAAAAGCCAGAGTCCACCTATATTTAAAAGAGACGCAATGACTGGGTGTGTATACATTCTGCTTGGCCAGCTTTTCAACAGCCGAGTTAGGTTTCGTGCTTTGGCGACAGGTAATGTACGTAACAAAAGGGCCATAGGTGAAGCAAGCGCCATTAGCAGTGGGGCAAGCATTCCTAAAAGCAGGTGACCAACCATATGTGCGGTGAAATTTGTGTGAGCCCGCTCTGCTAGTGGCCCTAGTAACGAGGCTGCTGCAAACAAAACGCCAAAAAGCCACAGTATAGTGCGCTTTACCGGCCATGGTTGGTATCGCTTATTCGAAAGGACGACCGCAAGGATATAGAAGACCAAAGCCAATATAAAGAAAAGCCCCAAAAAGAATTGAGGCATTTCTCCAGATAAAGAGTGGACTGTAGAATGCATATTGCTATGGCTGTTCATCAGTCACACTCCCAACAGGCTGAAGTCTGCTACGCGTCTTAAACACAAGGAACAGCCCTATAAGTAACATAATGATAGCTAAAATATTCCATACTAAATCATAGATGATGAGGTTATCGACATATCGAATTTGGTGAAGCTGCATGACTTTGTGATGGACGGTGCCGTCATAAAGCTGGAATCCTCCTAGACCAATCAGCACGCCTCCCCACCACTTTACTGGAGCAAATGCATGGCGGCGATTGACATCGGCTAAAAGGAACGAACCGCCAATGGTCGCAAACCAGCCGAATGCATGGAAAATACCATCAGATAACAACCCGATATGAAGTGTTGATTTGTCATAAAAATGGTGCCACTGAAGTATTAAATGGAAAACAACTTCATCTATAAAGGCGGCAATACCTACTCCAAAAAGAAAACCAGACCATATGTTTCGTTTCGAGTAATGAGATTGATTTGTCTGTTGTTTATTATTCATAACGGCCATATTCTTCTCCTTCAAAACGTTTTCATACAGTAGTTTTTCCTTCATCTGCCACCTTTTAAACAATTATTTGTAAGGAAACAAAAACCCCAAACAGCAGCGCTATTCGGGGTTTTAATGTTATTGTAAGTTCTTGTTTTGGACTAACTTAACAACACAACTAGCTAATGCTTCTTTTTCGTTTTCATTTGCAACGCCCCACATATCGGAAAGCACGCGTTGTTGTTCATTTTTCGGGTCAACATTGTTTGCGAGATAATCACCGATTTGCATCGCTGCTTGTTTAATCGCATTGTTTGGCATACCTGATTGTTCTGCTTGGTTGACATGTTGTCCTAAGAATGATGTCCATTGTTGCCAGTTTTCTAATAGAGCCATTTGAATTCCCTCCTTTTGATAGGTTCAGTATGTGTAGAATTCATTTGGCTATGTATAGTGTTGTAATTTTTTTTGTAAAAAAGAAGACACTCCTCTAAGAGAAGTGCTTTCGGCTTTTTATTGTACTATATGGTCGCCATCCAATGATCGAAGCATTTTATTAATTTTCTCTTCACCAGCAATTACCCAACGGCTTTTGTCCACAATTTTACCGTCTTTGTCAATTGGCTCTTGGAATTGGCTTAGGCCAGTTGTAGCGGTCACCAGCGAATGTTCATCATAATCTAGACCTAAGTTGACCACATGCTTGATGACAAAAGGTTTGCCAAACTGAATATAGGTAGCGTGATGGTCCAAATCTCCGTCCAGTGTCCAAAAAGGCATACGGAGATAAATGGTCTCACCGCCATCACGGTGGAGGATAGAATCGAATTTTCCTTCATGATATTCAAAGTTTGAGCAAAAACTACAGCCATGAGACTCAAATACGTCGCGAATGACACCAAAATACGATTTTTTACCTTCAATCTGTGAATCAAATTGGATCATACTGTTCACCTCATTAGAATTTATCTGACATAACAGGTTATTGGCATTCATCATTAAAAAACTGCAACTACCTGTAAAAGCCCGATGATACACTCGCGTTTAAATGGAAAAAAACACGGAGTGAGTGTCACTTTATTTCTTATTATTAACCAAAATGCTTCCAATCATTCTTTTGGATATGTAAATATTTTGGAGGATACATATGATGTATTTTATATATATGTTAGAATAGTAAGAAAAAAGGGGTGTTCATATGCGCGGCGCAATTCAAAATAAACGTGTGGAGATTTCACAAGAAAATGCAAAGCATTTTTTGAAGATGGCAAAAGTAGCACATGTGGCAACAGTAGATAGTGATGGATTTCCTTATGTAATACCGCTTGTGTATCTTTATGAGAATGAAAAAGTTTATCTACATATCGGCAATATAAGAGAAAGCCACTTTTGGGAAAACATCAAAGAAAATCCGAAAGTATGTATTGAGGTAAGCGAAATGGGCGATTTGCATCCTGGAAAAAAATATGCTTGCCAATCAGCCCTCGTTTATACAAGCGTTGTCGTTTTCGGCACCATCAAACGAATTGAAGAAGAAAAAGAGAAGGAGCTATTTTTTGATCGATTGCTTGAAAAATACGGTGATCCTTCATGGACATTTGAAAGAAAAGGATATCCCATCCTGCCTAAGATTGAATTATTTGAAGTAGACATTGACCGGTTAACAGGAAAGCTAAATGAAGGGCTAATTCATTAAATTGGAACAGCTGCATAGACTGCAGCTGTTTTTTTATATGGGCAAGATTCTTTTCTAGACATATTTGCGCTTACTTAGGACAGACTAATGTGTACGTTTAAAATATTGTTAATTTGGGAATATAAGTTAGAACATCTAAGGAGTGATATCACTTGTTGCATGATTATTATGCAGATTTACATATTCATATTGGACGTACCTGGAAGGGGCGCCCAGTAAAGATTACAGGAAGCAAAACGCTGACTCTGGAAAATATATTAAAAACAGCAACCATGAAAAAAGGATTGGACATTGTTGGAATAATTGATTGCCATTCGCCCGAAGTATTGGAAGAAATGGCTGCATTAATAGAGGCAAATCAATTGATAGCATTAGAGGGTGGCGGGCTTCGCTTTGAAAGCACTACATTAATCCCAGGTGTTGAGATCGAGGTCAATGATGCCAATTGTAAGGGACCGCTACATGTCTTAGCTTACTTCCGTTCCATGGAAACGATTCGTGCTTTTTCAAATTGGATGAGCAACCATATCACTAATATTAATTTGAGCACCCAAAGAATAGCCTGTGACGCATTGACTTTACAGCATAAAGTGCATGAGCTTGGAGGTTTATTTATACCTGCGCATGTATTTACACCTTTTAAAAGTGCTTACGGAAAAGGTGTTGAAAAAAGCCTTGCGGAAGTATTTGATATGGACCAAATCGATGGTATTGAACTTGGACTAAGCTCTGATACAGACATGGTCAAAGGTATTCAAGAGTTAGAGAAATACACATACGTTACAAATTCAGACGCACATTCATTAGGGAAGATGGCGAGAGAATATCAAAAAATCCGATTAGAAGAGCCCACTTTTGATGAGCTGAAAAAAGCATTAAAAGAGGAGGATGGACGAGCCATTGTGGAAAACTATGGACTGAATCCACTTTTAGGAAAATATCACGAAACTGCCTGTGCAGACTGTGGGTTTAGAACAACAGAGATTCCATGCCCAAATTGTGGCAGAAAACATCTGACGAAAGGTGTTTCTGTGCGCATTAAAGAACTATCCACACAGGAAGAATCAAGTAGAGAACGCCCTCCATATGTTCATCAAATTCCATTAGATTTTATTCCGGGAGTAGGCAATAAAACAATGGAAAAGCTTTTAGCAACATTTGGGACAGAAATGAATATTCTTCACGTCATTTCAAGAGAAGAGTTAGAAACGGTAGTGCCCGAAAAAATTGCGGACTTAATCGATAAAGGAAGGAAGGGAGAGCTTTCATTGGTAATGGGCGGTGGCGGTGCCTATGGTAAAGTGAAAACCACATAAGTAGAGGCTAAGATTAAGTATCTCTGTTTTTATAACAGGCTATTTTACGCTGCCCCTTGAGAAGCATCACCAAGCTAAAAAACAGTAAATGCAGGAAAAATGATAAATATAATGGTGTGTTTCAAAAATTTATACTATTTCCCATAAGAATATGGTACCTTAATTTATAAAGAAATTACCTTTCTTTATAAATTTTTAGAGGTGGACATATTGAAAAAAGTATCAGTAGCTTTAAGTGTTTGGGTGGTCGTAGCTTTTATCGTAATGGGGCTTACTATCCCTGCTGATGTGAATGCTAAGGCATCAGCGAAATTTACAGATTCTCTGACGAAATGTGTAGATGGTGATACAGCACACTTTAAGAAAGCAGGCTATTCGCGATTCCTTTATGTGGATACCCCAGAATCAACGAAAAAAATTGAGCCTTATGGAAAAACAGCATCACAATACACATGTACGAAACTTAAAAAAGCTAAGAAAATTCAATTGCAATATGATGGGGCAAGAAAAGATAAATACGGACGCACACTTGTATGGGTATGGGTGGACGGCCAGCTATTGCAAGAATTATTGGTGAAAAAAGGCTATGTAAAGAAATTCTATGACTATGGCACTTATTCATACGAATCAAAACTTGTGCATCTTCAAGCGATTGTAAAGAAAAAGAAAAAGGGTCTATGGAGTGGTAAGAAGGAACCATCTGTAGCCAAGACTTCATCATCTAAAAAGAAAAAGCCAGCTACTACCAAAAAAACAAATTTTAAAAATTGCACCGAATTACGCAAGTACTATCCTCATGGTGTTTCTAAATCTCATCCAGCGTACCAGTCAAAGATGGACCGAGATCATGATGGATGGGCGTGTGAAAGATAAAGAAAATTTAGAGCCGACATGTACCTAGATGTCGGCTTTTCTGCTAATTTAAGAGGGAACTTATTTACCGACTTATGTAATTTTTTGTTATAAAACGAACTTTGCGATAGGATATAATAGGATGAAATAAAATTTTTTGTCGCTTTTTAGCAAAATTTAAAAACAAACTGTCGTTTGAATCGTCATATATAAGGTGGGAACATAAGTGGAAAGTGGTGAAATATATGCCAAAGCCGATTCAAAAAAATCATAGATACATAGGTGGATTAGATGGTCTAAGGGCAATCGCTGTTCTTTCGGTGATTCTTTATCATCTTCATGTCGGAGGAATTGCCGGCGGCTATCTGGGAGTAACGATATTCTTTGTGCTGTCAGGCTATTTAATCACAGATTTGCTGATCAATGAGTGGAATACGACGGGAAGGATTGACTTCAAGAAATTCTTTATCAGGCGTTTTAGAAGGCTCATTCCCGCTTTATTTGCCATGCTGCTATTGGTTGGTTTTTGGATTACGTTATTTCAACGATCATTTTTAATAGGATTGCGAGAAGAAATATTATCTGCTGTCTTTTATGTCAGCAATTGGTTTTACGTTGCTCAACATCATTCGTACTTCACAAAGTTTGCTCCACCATCTCCATTGCAGCATATGTGGTCACTCGCTGTTGAAGAGCAATTCTATATTATTTGGCCATTGGTGATGTTAGTAGTTCTTCGATTTGTAAGGGTGAGCGGGAAGGTAGCGATAGGAATCTGCTCCCTAGCATTCATCTCTGCTATAGCTATGTTTTGGATGTACACGCCGGGCGAGGACCCGAGCCGTGTTTATTATGGCACAGATACAAGAGCCTTCTCGCTTCTCATTGGGGCGGCGCTGGCATTCGTATGGCCAAGTCGTAAATTAAAAGCCAATATTACAGATGAAGCCAAAAAATTATTAAATGGAGCAGGGATTATCAGTGCGTTAGTACTGTTACTCATGATTATTTTTATGCATGAAGAAGGTCCGTTTCTTTACGAAGGCGGGATGTTGTTAGCATCTCTTGCGACAGCAGTGCTGATTGCTGTCATCGTCCATCCGGCGAGCTCGATGGGTGAAATCTTAAGCTTTCGCCCGTTATTATGGGTTGGTGTTCGCTCCTACGGTATATATATTTGGCATTTTCCGTTTATTGTCTTGATGGGAGCAGGCCTTGAAGGTGTACCTATACCATTCTGGAAGACGCTAATCATTGTTTTGATGACGGTTTTATTTGCAGAGCTTTCATGGCGTTTTGTGGAGGATCCAATTCGAAAGGGCGAATGGAAGGTGTGGGTATCCAAATTTAAAACACATGAATGGTCATGGAAGTGGAAAGATTGGACATTACCTTACCGCATAGGATCAGCGATGCTTGGATGTATTGTCATCATTTTTATGATGGGGATGATTTCTACGCCAACTGATACTCAAGCAAGCAGCAGGGCGCTAGAGCAGCATCTGCTGAATGAAGAGAAAAAATTAGAGAACTCTTCCGCTACGATAGTGCCGAAGAAGGAGAAGCAAGATCCTGCTAAAAAGGAAGTTACTTCACAAAAAGAGAATTCCAAAGATAACAGTACAAGAGAAGAAGCGAAGTTGGCTCAAAAAGAAAAAGAAGCACAACTAGCGAAAAAGAAAGAACAGGCTCAAAAAAAAGCAAATGAAAAAAAGAAAAAGATTGTTCCAGGCACTGTTCCCTCTTCACTTAGCGTCACAGCTATTGGAGATTCGGTTATGCTAAGTGCTGCCTCTGCATTAAAGGCGCAAATTCCGCAAATTGTCGTCGACGCAAAAGTAGGGCGCCAAATGTATGATACGTATGATGTCGTCACATCATTGAAAAGCCAAGGAAAGCTTGGCAAAGTAGTTGTTGTCGGACTTGGTTCTAATGGAGACTTTAGCGGACCACAGCTAGAAGAATTACTAAACACCATTGGGAAGTCTAGGCATATTTATCTTATCAATACGCGCGTTACGCGAAATTGGCAGGATAATGTGAATCGCAAATTGGATGAGGCTATTAAAAAAAGAAACAATGTCCGGCTGATTAATTGGTATGAAGCGACAGAAGATGAAGAACAGCTATTTTATAATGACCATATCCATCCAAATGCTGAAGGTGCGAAATATTATACAGCGCTCATCAGCAGTGAAATTTCGAAACATCAATAAAAGACATGCAAAAAAGAAACGCAAGAGAATTCACTCTTGCGTTTCTTTTTATAAGCAATTCACTTATTCTACTTGTTCATATAGATTAACACTTTCGATGTAATTGATAAATCTGCGCAATTCCCGTTCTTGTTCCCGATTGATTTCACCGATTTCGTACATATGGTGAACCTCGGCCCTTTCTGTTTCAGTAATTACAGATCGAAGTTCATCTTTGATTTCCTCTTGTTTATTCGTATCCATTGTAACTGGCTTTTTCAGCTGGTTAAGGGCTCTTTCGTATTCAAATGAAACGATATAGTAGAGATCTGGTTCATTTGAAATTGCTGCTTGTTCTTTCAGGTAGATTAGCGCTTGTTGATAAGTATTTCTTCGCACATCTTGTCTCATTTTGATATAAGAAATGAACTGCTCTTTGTCCAAGCGATACTTTTTACGAGTAATACGCCATTCGTGCACAACGCGATAAAGAATATATAAGACGCCTTTCCGCATGTTTTGGTGGATGGCTCTTTTTCGCTCTATAAAAGCTGTTTGGAATCCGATATACATATCCTCATCCAGGTGGTTGCCTTTATGCAGCTCCTGAATGTATTGCTCTTCGATAGATAAAGCTTTTAAGCGGATTTTCATAATTTCGCTCTGATATCCAGGATTTCCAGTTTTAGCAGCATTGCCGTCCAGCTGAGCCTGGCGGAAGAGTTGCTGATATTCACCAATTAACTGATAAGCTGCTGTCCGATTTTTATCGTTTATCTCACGATGGATCTGTTTAATAGATGCCATCAAGATTTTCTGCTTGGCTTCATTGAAGCTTAATGAATCAGCTTTTTCTTCCTTTGTTTCCTCGGTATCAATGAGGAGTGGAAGGAAAACAGTAGCCACAAGCAGTGTAAACAAAATGACGGCGGAAGCTAGAAATAAAAGGAGCGAACGTTCAGGGAAGAGCTCCCCATTTTTTGTAAAGAACGGCAGTGATAAGATACCGGCCATTGTGACAGCACCACGCACGCCTGTCAGGCTGCTTAGTAAGCTTGTTTTTAAGGTTGGTTTTTCTTCATCTCTACCTTTTTTGTATTCATAGATAGCACCTATGTGTGACCAAATGAAACGGATCACTAATATAGCGGTACCTATTGCCACGGCATACCCTATTAGCTTCCAGTTATTAATGCTCTCATTTTCAATGGAGGCTTCGACTGTGGAGGGAATGTTTAATCCTAACAGTAAAAAGACAATTCCATTTAAAATAAATAGCACGATTGACCACGTATTTTCAGTAAGCAATTGCTCCTCAGCGAGTACTGTTTCTGTTTTATCTTTAACGAGGGCTTGCGTAATACCTGCTACAACTACGGCAATAACACCGGAAGCATGGAACAAATCTTCTGCCGCCAGGTAAACAAGGAATGGTGTCAACAGCTGGAGCAACGTATGGAACACAACGTCTCGAATCCCTGCACGTCTTAATGAAAAGCGAATTTGAGTTAGAATGATGCCAACAACCAAACCGATTAATGCGCCCACTAAAAAAGTGTATGAGAAGTCAATTAGCGCTTCTTTAATGGAGAAGTAGCCAGTAACAACAGCTGCTACTGCATAATTGAAGGCAACAAGGCCAGAAGCATCATTAATCAATGATTCGCCGCGTACTACATTTAAAATTTTCTCCGGAATTTGTATTCTTTTAGCAATCCCATTGACAGCAACAGGATCTGTAGGCGAAAGAATAGCAGCAAGCGCAAAAGCGGCTGCAAGCGGTATAGAAGGTATTAACCAATGGATAAAGTAACCGCCGGCTATTGTGGTGATTAGTACAAGGACGATGGCATTGCCCAAGATAGGCATTCGCATATTCCAAAGCTGGTCCCTTGGAAAATTACGGCCGTCATTGTAAAGTAGGGGAGCTACGAATAACAATAAAAACCATTCTGTCTTCAATTCTAAGGTTACATTGCTAAATAGAAGGGCTACAATGACACCTAAAGCGACTTGTATGAGCGCTGTAGGAATTGAGGGTATGTAGTGGCTAATAATGTTAGAGATAAGTAAGCAGCCCATTAAGACAAAAATAATCATCAGTAAGTCCAAAAATATCATCCTCTCAGTTGGAAGAAAACTGTATTAATTTTGTGAAAAGTTATATGAAAGCCCCTAAGTACTGTTACTGATTTAAAGTGGAAAAGCGGGAGTGTATATTAAAAGAATAAAATGTATAAAAGAGTTCTACAACTAATAACCCTTCGAATTGACTATTTTTTTTTCTGACACATTCACTAATAACTCCATCATTTAAAATTAAACTGTGACCAAAATCATGGCAGCAAGTTTTATGAAAGCTTATACTAAAGCATGGATAAAGGTGATAACACCTAGCAGGAAACAAGCAAACTAAAAGGAGATGGACAACTTGCAGACAGTTGTTGTAATCGGTGGAGGCATCACGGGTCTTTGTACCATGCATGAACTCCAAAAACAGAAAGTAGAAAAAAATTTGCCACTCCGCCTTATTCTCGTAGAAAAGAATAACCATCTCGGCGGAAAATTGCATTCTGTACGCGAGCATGGATTTATTATGGAGACAGGAGCTGACTCAATCGTTGCTCGCCATAAGAGTGTGTTGCCACTTGTACAAGATATAGGCTTAGAGAGTGAACTTGTCTATAACAGCACAGGTATTTCTTACATTTATAGCCATAACACGTTGCATGCCATACCAGCAGATAGTGTATTTGGCATTCCGACAAGTATAGATTCACTTAATAGTAGTACCCTCATTTCTGAAAAGGGTAAACAAGATGCATTAAAGGATTTTGTTTTAGCGGAAAACCCATTTACAAAGGATAGCTCGATCGGCGAGTTCCTTGAATATTATTTAGGGAAAGAGCTTGTAGAAAAGCAGATTGCACCTGTACTGTCAGGAGTTTATTCAGGTGATTTATATAAATTGACCATGGCTTCAACACTTCCTTATTTACTGGATTACAAAAATCAGTACGGTAGCATTATCAAAGGTTTTGGAGAGAACCGAGAGCAGTTCCAAAAAAGCGCCGAGAAAAAGTTTATCTCCTTTAAACGAGGGCTATCGCAGCTTATTGAAAAGCTAGAAGAAACCCTAACAGATGTTGAAATCGTCAAGGGAGTAGAGACAAAGGCAATTTTGAAGAGTGGAGATCGCTATTTATGTGAATTTGATAATGGCGATAGCATAGAAGCAGATACGATAGTGTTATCTACACCGCATCAGGCTGCGAGCGCATTACTGCGCGACGAAAAGATTCAAACAGAACTGAATTCAATTCGCAATGCCTCCATTATTGCTGTCTATGTAGGCTTTGACATACCAGACGATCAATTGCCTGCAGACGGCACAGGCTATATTGTATCTGAAAACACCGATGTATTATGTAATGCCTGTACATGGACGAGTCGAAAATGGAAACATACCTCAGAGTCAGGGAATCTATTAATTCGGATGTTTTATAAAAGCTCAAACCCCGCATTTGAACAATTAAAGGGATTGAATGATGCCCAATTGGTTGACGTTGCACTTAAAGACATAAGAAAATCACTTAAAATTGAAGGAAAACCGGTCGTATCAAATGTAACTAAATGGACAGATTTAATGCCTGTCTATGGTATGGACCATGCGAAAATCGTTCAATCTCTAACAGAGCAAATGGAAGAGGAGTATCCGAATGTATATTTGGCTGGCTGTTCATATTATGGTGTAGGAATAGGGAATTGTATTCAAAATGGCCAAGATACCGCGCGGAAAATTTTGGACTTTAACAAGTAAGCGAAATTGTGAAAAGAGAGGTTTTCTATGACTAGAAAAATATTATTGGTTGCAGGAACCTTATTGCTTCTTGTTGGATTGGCGTTAAGCTTTCAAAAACCGATCATGACCTTTTTAGTTGGCCAGATGTCAAAAGAGACGATACAAAAAGCAAGTAAGCCAACTGAAAAAGAAGATAGGCATTCTTCGTTTGATTTTGCCCAAGTGAAGAATGTAACACTTCGGGATGTTTTAGATGCAAGGACTAAGAAAAAAAATATTCATGCGATCGGCGCCATCCACATTCCTAAAGTAAAGCTTCAGCTACCTATTGTTTATGGCATCTCGAATGCCAATTTGACAGTCGGAGCAGGTACGATGAAAAAAGAGCAAGAAATGGGAGAGGGGAATTATGCCCTCGCTGCCCACAATATGAACGATGGAAAGACACTATTTAGCCCGTTGACTAAAGCTAAGAAGGGCATGAAGGTGTATCTAACGGATTTTCAAGAGATATATGAATATCGAATAGAAGATATGTCTTATGTACAGCCCGCTCAGGTTGATGTGATTCAAGATATCGGTCAAAAACGACTTATTACACTTGTCACATGCAACGCAGATGGTACCCAAAGGCTTATTGTCAGAGGTGAGTATGTAAGGCAATTCCCTTATAAAGCAAATAACAGTTACTTTTTGAACACGTAGAATTTAATGATTGCTCTAAACCCAGGGTGGGGCAGTTGGCTAATGCTGACTGCCCTTTTATTATATATTTTTAAATTATTACAAAATTTAGAAAACGGGTATATAATGAGATACAAAGGGGAGGGGTATTAAATGGAGTGTTTAGGTTGTAAATTAGCAAATAAAGAAGAAGCTGTCCATGTAGTATTCGAAGACGATTATGTTTGTTGTATTTTAGACCACATACCGTATAATGAGGGACATGTCCTGATATTGCCGAAAAGACATATACAATACTTTGATGAATTTGACGAACATACGGCAAAATCGTTAATGAAAGCATCAGGAATAATGACGAAAGCTATAAAAAAGTTGTTTAATCCAGAAGGAATTACGGTCTGCCAAAATGGTGGGGCTTTTGATGAACTCACACATTTTCATATGCACGTGGTTCCGCGGTATAAAGGACAAAACTTTGCGGAATTTTTTACTGAATATGGCGATACTGACATTGAAGCAGAAAATAAATTAGCCGAGACAAAAAGAAAACTCATAGACACAATAAAGAGATTGGATTAAAATCCAATCCCTTTTTGATTATGGGGAAGCAAAAAACTCTTCATCCAAGATAGAGTACATTTTGATATCTCGCTGGAAACCCTTGGTGTACATGGCTTTTCGCATAACTCCTTCAAAGGACATACCGATTTTCTCCATCACTCGTGCGGATCCAATATTTTCTGCCATGCATCTTGCTTGAATGCGGACTAAATCCATGTGAGTAAAGCCGTATTTTATCACTTCTTTTGCAGCTTCTGTTACAATGCCCATTCCCCAATAGTCCTGAGACAGGCAATATCCAATCTCAGCAACATGATAATTTGGCTGCCACAATACGAAATCAATAGTGCCGATCAGCTTTCCATTTTCTTTATACTCGATACCCCATGGCGCAATTTTTTTTACTCGATATTGGGCGAGCACAAATTCAATAAATCCACTCGTATCAGCTAGTGACTTATGTGTATGCCATGTCACGTATTTTGAGACCTCTTCATTTGAAGTGTAGGCATATATATCTTCTTTATCTTCCAATTCGATTTTTCTAAGTAGGAGACGATCTGTTTCGAGCGTAGGTAAGTCACCGAATACTGTTTCCATCTTTATGCATCCACCTCTTATCATAGTGTCTATCTGATGTTCTACGAAACTATTAAATCCACTGTTTTCGCATGCTGGCCGATGGAATATTGAGCTCATCGCGGTATTTGCTGATCGTTCTTCTGGCAATCTGGATTGCATACTCCGTGTTGAAATACTCAGCAATTTTTTGGTCTGAGAAGGGTTTTTTCTTGTTTTCAGTTCCTATAAATTGTTTTAAAAGGGCCTTCACCTTTTCTTGTGAGAATTGATGCCCGTTAGCACTCTCCACCTTCGAGGAGAATAATGACTTTAATTCAAATAGGCCAGCTGGTGTTTGGATATACTTGTTGGATGTCGCCCGGCTAACAGTTGATTCATGCATACCGATTTCCTTGGCTACTTCCTTTAATGTTAAAGGAAGTAGCTCTGATAAACCGTTCCTGATAAAGGCTGGTTGTTTTTCTAATAGGACATGCATAATCTTGATAATCGTTTGCCTGCGCTGTTCGATGCTGTTGACAAGCCATTGATAGTTTTTGTACTGCTCTTTTATATACTGTTTTTCTACGCCATTGCTGGTTGGAATATGTAAGTTTTGTTCATTCAATGTAACTGACGGCAAATAGCGATCGTTCAAAAAGAATGAAAATCCGCCTCTTTCCTCAATCACAATGATATCTGGCTGTGCAAATTCGGTTCTGTCTTGTTTTAATAAACATGGTTTAGGATTGAAAGATAAGATGCAGTTATTTATATAAGCGACTTCCTCTACAGAACAATTCAGCTTTTTGGCCATTTCTTTCCACTTTTTCTCCGCAATTAAGGGCAAGCATGTTTTGATTGCCTCTTTTAATAAATAATGATGAGGAAACCGTTCGTTACACTGAAGGGTTAAGCATTCTTCAATTGTACGAGCGCCAACACCTGTTGGACCGATTTGCTGTAAAAGGCAAATCCCATGGGAGAGATCCACATCTGTGTAGGGGCAGTTCTGTTCATCTATCTCTAGATAGCCGAAATCATTAAGGTTATGAATAATATATTTTAAAAGGTTTTTTGTTGTCTTTTCTTTATAAGTTACATTAACAATTTGTATTAATTGATCTCTTCCATTTTCCTCACGAGCCTTGATCATCTCCTGAGGCATGCCCGCAGGTTTTATCGCCCACTCAGAAGAAATCCTTTCAATTTGGGGAGAAGGGGGAGAATCATGCAATTCAATCAATGGGTTCTCTAGCTCTTGTTCCCGTATGAATTGTTCTAAATCTGTTGTTGAGTATTGTAGCAGTTCAATCGATTGGCGGAGTTGAGATGTCATTAAAAGCTTTAGTTCTTGCTTTTGGTTTAGAAGTAATTCCATAAAAAAAGCCCTCCCTATCAGATCTTTTCATAAAATCGTAATGAATTATGCTGCTTCATGTATAAAATATTATACTTTATGTATCCGGCAAATGAAATAGACAGTCAATAGTTTATTAGAAGGCCAAACATGATAAGTGTCATATTATCCTTATGACATCTATGTCTATGGAGATGACTCTACCTCGCTTAAAATAATATCAAGAGATTAAAAAGCTGGGGGTGGAGTTTTTGACAGATCGCGAAAAAACGAAACAATTAAGAAAAGCAGTGATGCCATTTGCGCAATCAGAAATGAAAAAAAGTATTTATCAAATAATTAATACCATTGTGCCGATGTTAATTCTTTGGGTGATCGCCTATTTGATTTTGCCATATACAGTGATGGGTGCAATCCTTCTAAGCATTGTTGCCGCAGGTTTTGTAGTGCGAACGTTCATTATTTTCCATGATTGTACACACGGTTCTTTTTTCAAAAACAAGAAAGCAAATGACTATGTGGGGTTTGTGACAGGGGTGCTTACATCTTTTCCGTACGAAAAGTGGAAGAGAGAGCACATGATTCATCATGCTTCAAGCTCAAACTTGGATAAGCGGGGAATTGGCGATATTTGGGTTATGACAGTTGAGGAATATATTAGCGCTACACCATGGCGCCGTTTCTGCTATAGAGCGTATCGCCAGCCAATTGTGATGTTTGGTTTAGGGCCTCTTTATCTAGTATTGGTATCCAATCGCTTCAATCGTAAAGATGCAAGGAAAAAAGAACGCCTAAACACATACGCGACAAACTTGGGACTTGCTGCATTGCTTGTTGGCCTCGCATTGCTGACAAATATCCCCTCCGTTTTGATTATCCATGGGACGACCATGTTTGTAGCGGGTGCGCTAGGTATTTGGCTCTTTTTCATTCAGCATACCTTCGAGGATTCTTATTTTGAAAATGAATCAGAATGGGATTATGTAAAAGCGGCAGTGGAGGGAAGTTCTTATTATGAATTGCCGATTGTTCTGCAATGGGTAACAGGTAATATTGGCTTCCATCATGTTCATCATTTAGCACCGCGCATACCAAATTATCATTTAGCAGATGCGCACCAGCAAACACCGCCTTTGCAACGTGCTACTACGGTCACGCTAAAAACAAGCCTAGAATCACTACGCTATAAATTGTATGATACATCGCAAAAAAGCTTTGTGACGTTTAAAGATGTTAAAAAAAGAGTGCGTACACAAAAATATAAAAGAAAAGTGCCGCACTATTTATAAAGAAAAATTCCACAAAAAGCTGTTCCAGTCAAATGGAATGGCTTTTCAATTATTTGCTAGTATAATGGACATAAAATGCCTTCGGTCAAAGAGGAGGATGCAAAGTGATTAAAATTGTTATAGCAGAAGACCAGGGAATGCTGCTGGGCGCGCTCAAGTCTTTAATTAATATGGAAGCAGATATGGAAGTAGTAGGGGTAGGCTATAATGGCTTAGATGCCTTAACACTAGTAGAAGAGTTTCAACCTGATATTGTCATTATGGATATCGAAATGCCTGAGAAGACAGGGCTCGATGCTGCCGAAGAACTAAAAGATAAAGATTGCAAAGTGATCATCCTGACGACGTTTGCACGGCCAGGATACTTTGAGCGTGCACGAAAAGCAGGTGTGAGGGGTTATTTATTAAAAGACAGCCCAATTGAGGAATTAGTTAATGCAATACGAGTCATTATGGATGGAAGACGGATATTCGCACCAGAACTAATCGATATCGTATATGAGGAAGAAATCGAAAATCCTTTAACCGATCGCGAAAGTGAAGTGTTAGAACTTGTCGCGAAAGGGAAGACAACGAAAGAAATTGCCGCTGAACTTTTTCTCTCCCCGGGTACTGTACGAAATTATATTTCCACAATCCTAGATAAATTAGAAGTCAGCAACAGAATTGAAGCCATTGCCCGTTTTAAAGAAAAAGGGTGGAATAAATAAGATAAAGCGGATTCATATAAATATGAATCCGCTTTATCTATTTTAATATATTACTTGCGGCGTTTTGTTAAACGACCAAGGGCAAACCCTGCAGCAGTCAAGCCGATTAATGTGTTTGTCTTTTTGTTGAACACTTGTTTAACAACTAACTCTAAGTTCTGTGGACGCTCAGCTAAACGGCGCATAAAGTACCCGTACCAATCTTGGCCGAATGGTACGTACGTGCAGAAGTTATAGCCTTCTTTTGCAAGCTCAAGTTGCATATCACGACGGAAGCCATACAGCATTTGGAATTCATACTTTTCCTTTGGAATGTTGTGGGCCGCGATAAATTGTTTCATATGGTTAATGACATTATGGTCATGCGTTGCAATTGATGTGAATTTGCCATTTAATAAATGGTACTCTAACAGCTCAATATAATTGCGGTCGATTTCTTCTTTAGTTTGGTAAGCTACTTCGCTCGGCTCTTTATAAGCGCCTTTTACGATGCGAAGGCGATAGTTTTTATATTTCTCGATATCTTCTTTTGCACGGAAAAAGTATGCTTGAATAACAGTTCCGATATTATCATGCTCGCGTGATAATTCCTCAAGCAAGTCAAATGACGGTTGTAGGCGTGCATAGTTTTCCATATCGAAGTTAACAAAGATATCATAGCGGTCTGCTAATTCGACAATTTCTTTCAAATTTTCATAGCAGAAATCATAATCAATATCTAAACCTAGTTGAGAAGGTTTTAAACTGATATGCGCATCTACCCCTGTTTCGTGAACCGCTTCAATTACAGCTAAGATTTGATTCTTTGCAGCTGTAGCTTCAGCTTTATCGTGAACAAACTCCCCCAAGTTATCGATTGTGCACGAAATGCCATGTGAGTTTAACTCTTTAATGCTTTTAATCATTTCATTGATATTCGTGCCAGCTACAACACTCGCAGCTCCCATTTTAAGACCATATTTTTTCGCATTGTTGTTTAAAAACTGGTTTTCAGACAATGCGATGAAAAAATCTTTAAGTGACATATGCTACTTCCCCTTGTTGTGAATATTTTATTTTTTTCAATTATATCATATTTAACGAAAAAGTCATTCTGTTCAAAGTTAAATGAAAAAAATAATTTTAGGAAAGTTTCAATCAATTAGCGCACTGGTGTCCCGGAGTAACGTTTTTATATTCATTTCTTATTTTCTTTTTAAGCAAAAAAGTTGTTGAAAAGCTAGGAGGGGTTTATGATAAATGTGTTCGGACAGAAGAGTTTTATATAGAATGATTAGGCTCTTTTGTGTCGAATTATGTTGCTTTTTAAGAAAACAAGTTGCAATTGCACAATAATATAAGTAACTTAGTATTGAGGTACAAATTTAATATTATGACAGAAAAACGTTTTCCCTACATGGAATAGGAAAAACGTTTTTTTATTTGCCTAAATTCTATTACTCTTTCTCTTTCAACAACTGCATCCGCTCATTAAATAAGGAGGGGTATGATAGAAAGCCGAGAAGAATGCTCGAAATCGCTGCAGTAGTAAGAAGTATAAAGAGAATTAGAAGCTGAAACTGAACGGCTTGTACAGGGTCTGCGCCAGCAATAATTTGACCGCTCATCATGCCGGGTAGTTGGACTAAACCAATCGTCTTTTGGCTTTCGATTGTCGGTATCATGCTTGCTTTTATAGCTCTGGTCAATTGTGTATGAATGGCTTGCCGCGGCGTTCCGCCAAGTGTCAGGATAAGCTCGGTTTGATCATGATGGGCATCGACTTCAGCCTGAAACCGATTTAAAAAGAGAATCGATAGCACCATCGAGTTGCCGATTGCCATCCCGCTAATCGGTATAATATATTGCGCTGTTGGCGGCACAATGTGAAATCCAAGCAATATAGATTGCACTAATATCTCAATAGCTGTAAGCGTCAAGGCAATCTTCCATGTGATGCCTTTTATTTTGCTGCCTTTTTTTCTGGCATTGCCTGTAGCGACACCAATCATCAATGCAACCATGAATAGGATATAAACAAGATGGTCTGATTCGAAGATGAATTTCAAGAAATACCCGACAGCAAGCAATTGAATAATGGATCGAACGGTAGCGATTAAAACATCTTTTTCTAACTGAAGATGAAGTGTTTTAGATAGTAGTAGCGGGATTAAGACAAAGACGAGTGTAAGCGAGAGTGTACCGTAACTCATACCAACTCCCCCTTAATAAACCGTTTGGTGATTTCTTCATTTGGATTCTTTAGCAGAGAGCTTTCTCCTGCTTCTATTAGTTTTCCCTCTGCCATCACCCATGCATAATGTCCCATTCTGACGGCCTGTTCTAAATTATGTGTAATCCAAATAATCGTCGTTTGGTCCTTTTCATTCAACCTTTTGATTAATGTTTCTACTTCCTTAATAGAAGAAGGATCAAGCGCAGAGGTAATCTCATCCAATAGAAGAATGTTCGGACGGTTCACTAATGTACGTGCAAGCGATACGCGCTGTCGCTGGCCACCGGATAACTCGCGAATAGATTTCTTCAAGTTTTCGGGTTTTAATCCTACATCATCTAATAATTTAATCGCTTCCTTTTTATCTAATGACCGATTTTGCAGCTGCCTTGGCAAAGCTAAATTTTCAAAAACTGTGCCGTTCAGCATGGGTGCAGATTGAAGCGCCATGCCCGCACGTCGTCGTAGTGAAATCGGATCTATTGAAGCTATAGGCGTTTGATCGATAAAAATTTCACCAGCTGTAGGGGAGATTAATCCGTTGCAAAGCCGAAGCAAAGTCGTTTTTCCTGCCCCTGAAGGTCCTACAAGCGCCGTAATCTTACCTGCTGAAATAGAACCTGTAATATTACATAAGATATGCTGTCCTCCTGTTTCGTACTCTATATGTTTAAAGTGAATGGCTGAAGGTTCGATTGAATTCATATGTAACTCCTAGTGAATAGTGTTTCTTCTAATGTAACATACTTGGTTTTTTGATAGAATTATTACCAATATCTATTCATTTAGTAAGCAAGGCTTCATTTTCTTGCTCTCTAAATTACTGAGTTTTGAAAGCTACAGGGGGAATTCAAAGTGCATTTATATTGGACACGCTTGGAAGATGAACAATGTTCTTTAGTTTTGGCTGCGACCGATCAAGGGGTGTGTTGTGTCGGAATCACATTGGAAGAAATACAAGAATGGGGAAGTAAGCATCTAGGTGACGCCGAATTAGTGGAAGCTCCAGAAAAAATGGCCCTCTACAAAAGCCAATTACAAGAATATCTTGCGGGGGAAAGAACAATTTTTGATTTGCCGCTCGATTTAAAGGGTACACCTTTTCAACTGAAGGTTTTCGAAGCATTACAGCAAATTCCATATGGGTCAACGGTCTCCTACGCTGATATAGCAGAAGCTATAGGCAATCCGAAGGCTGTGAGAGCAGTTGGCGGTGCGATTGGCAAAAACCCTGTTCTCATTGCGGTGCCATGCCACAGGGTTATCGGTAAGAACGGAACGTTAACTGGATTTAGTAGTGGGATTCCGTTAAAGAAAAAGTTATTGACCATTGAAAAAGTGCCTTTTAAGGATTAGTGCTCCCTTTTTGTGGCAACTACTGCCTTAGGAAGATATATTCAGAGACAATTGGTGTATACTATGTTTTAAGTAAAATGTGGAAGAAGGGACTATGAAAAATGAAATCACATTATCCAGATGATAGCCTAGCGCTGCATACAGATCTATATCAAATTAATATGGCTGAGTCCTATTGGGCAGATGGAATACATAATCGAAAAGCAGTTTTCGAATTATATTTTAGAAAATTGCCGTTTGGCAATGGCTATGCAATCTTTGCAGGCTTAGAAAGAATACTGGACTATTTACGAGAGTTTCGTTTTAGCGAATCAGACCTTAACTATCTTCGTGAGGAACAAGGTTATAGAGAAGACTTTTTAGATTACTTAAAAGACTTGCAGTTTACAGGTGATATTTATTCGATGGAAGAAGGGGAGCTTGTATTTGGCAATGAACCCATTCTCCGGATTGAGGCACCTTTAGTAGAGGCACAGCTTATCGAGACAGCTTTGCTAAATATTGTGAACTACCAAACATTGATTGCAACTAAAGCAAGCCGTATTAAGCAAGTAGTCAAAGAAGATATCGTCATGGAATTCGGCACAAGACGTGCGCAAGAAATGGATGCGGCGATTTGGGGTTCACGTGCAGCATTTATCGGTGGGTTTGATTCTACAAGTAATGTTAGAGCTGGAAAGCTATTTAATCTGCCGATTGCTGGGACGCATGCACATTCATTGGTACAAGCCTATAAAAATGACTATGAGGCATTCCATGCATATGCCCGCCGCCATAAAAATTGCGTATTCTTAGTAGATACGTACGATACATTAAAGTCCGGAGTACCAGCAGCCATTAAAGTTGCGAAAGAATTAGGCGACAAGATTAATTTCTTGGGAATCCGTCTCGACAGCGGTGATATCTCCTTTTTATCAAAGGCTGCCCGCAAAATGTTAGACGAAGCAGGTTTCACGGATGCCAGAATTGTGGTATCTAATGATTTAGATGAATATACAATTTTGAATCTCCTTGCGCAAGGCGCTAAGGTCGACACTTGGGGTATAGGCACCAAACTAATCACAGCATATGATCAACCAGCATTAGGAGCAGTATACAAACTCGTATCGTTGGAAGACGAGCAAGGGAACATGCAGGATCGCATTAAGATTTCCGCTAATGCAGAGAAGGTAACGACTCCTGGATTGAAAAAAGTTTACCGTATTATTGATTTAGAAAACGGAAAAGCGCAAGGAGATTACATCACTATGCATGATGAAAATCCAGAAGCGGAAGAGCGCCTGAAAATGTTCCATCCTGTGCATACCTTTATCTCAAAATTTGTTACGAACTTTGCTGCTAAAAACCTTCATAAGAAAGTAATTGAAGACGGTAAGCAAATCTATGAAACACCTTCAGTACAAGAGATGAAGGAATATGCAAAAGACAATCTCAACTTCTTATGGGATGAATATAAACGTTCATTGAATCCGGAAGAATACCCTGTCGATCTTAGCCAAAAATGTTGGGACAATAAAATGCGCAACATTCAAGAAGTTAGAGATATGGTGCACGAATTACATTTAGGAGGAGATAATAGATGACATTGCAACAGAGAATAATCGAAGAATTGCATGTGCAGCCTGAGATTAATCCTGAAGAAGAAATTCGTAAGTCCATTGATTTCTTAAAGGAATATGCGAAGAAGAATTCCTTCGTCAAAGGTTTCGTGCTTGGCATATCAGGCGGACAGGACTCGACATTAGCGGGCAAACTGGCACAGATGGCTGTGGATGAGCTAAATACGGAAAATGGGGATAATGAGTATTCCTTCTGGGCAGTACGATTACCATATGGTATCCAAAGGGATGAACAGGACTGTCAGGATGCGCTGACCTTTATTAATCCTACTTTCACCTATACAGTGAATATTCAGCCTGCAGTAGATGCGGGTGTCCAATCATTAAAAGAAGCGGGCATTAAGCTGACAGACTTCCTAAAAGGAAATGAAAAAGCACGCGAACGAATGAAAGTGCAATATGCCATTGCTGCTCATCATAGTGCAGTGGTACTTGGCACAGACCATGCGGCTGAAGCCATCACAGGTTTCTATACCAAATTTGGTGATGGAGCAGCAGATCTTATGCCGCTCTTCCGCTTAAACAAATGGCAAGGAAAGGCGATGCTTTCAGCGCTTGATTGTCCAAAACACTTATATGAAAAAGTGCCAACAGCTGATTTGGAAGAAGATCGTCCTCTTATTCCGGATGAAGTAGCACTTGGCGTATCGTATGACGAAATTGATGATTACTTGGACGGCAAGGAAATCCCTGAAGTGGCTCGCAAGAAACTAGAAGGTTATTATTGCAAGTCACAACATAAACGCCATATGCCTATTACGATTTTTGATGATTTTTGGAAATAACTTCATACACTACTCAACTAGAAACCGGTTCTTGAAAAGATAGAACCGGTTTTATTTTCGATGGCGCTTCTAAAATTCTTTCGCAGTGGAAAGACTGGGAACTCAATAGGTTTTTTGCCACAGTGTACATTAGCCTATATAATAAGAGAACTACGAAATCGATTTTCATGATACATAACGGTAGAGGAGGACAAGTATGGAAGCGCAAGAAAAAATTCAAGCCATCATACGAAATATTGAAAAGGTGATGATCGGCAAAAGACATATAGCAGAGTTAAGTATTGTTGCACTATTAGCGGAAGGCCACATATTGCTCGAAGACGTACCAGGCGTTGGGAAAACCATGATGGTGCGCGCTCTTGCAAAATCCGTTAGCGCAAATTTTAAACGGATTCAATTTACACCTGACTTGTTGCCCTCTGATGTGCTTGGTGTATCAATCTATAATCCCAAAGAGATGGAATTCCGTTTTCACCCAGGTCCTATCATGGGCAATATCGTGCTAGCGGATGAAATTAACCGTACATCTCCTAAAACGCAAGCCGCTTTGCTTGAAGCGATGGAAGAAGCAGCTATTACGGTTGAAGGAAAGACAATTGAATTAACCAAGCCTTTCTTTGTCATGGCCACCCAAAATCCGATTGAATACGAGGGGACGTATCCACTTCCAGAAGCTCAGCTGGATCGTTTCCTCTTAAAATTAAATATGGGGTATCCCTCGCATGAGGACGAAATGGAAGTCTTAAGAAGGGCTGAAGGATCGCGTCCTATAGAAACACTGGAGGCTGTTCTTTCATTAGAGGAATTAAAAGAGATTCAAAAAGAGATCAAGACGGTCCATGTAGATGAACTTGTCAAAACCTATATTGTAGACCTTTCCAGAGCCACACGAGAGAATCCGTCTGTCTTCCTCGGAGTCAGCCCGAGGGGGTCCATTGCTCTGATGAAAGCCTCTCAAGCCTATGCATTCTTAAAGGGCCGACGCTATGTGACACCTGATGATGTCCAATATTTAGCGCCTTACGTATTTTCTCATAGGATTATTTTGAACTCGGCTGCAAGATATGATGAAATTTCGGCTGAGGATGTGATTGGTCGCATGATCATAAATACTCCAGTTCCAGTTAAAAGGGCATTGTTATGATGAAGCGCCATGCAATAGGGCGGAGTTTGCAAGCATTTATTCGATTATTCTTGATTTTGCTGTTGCTTGCAATCTCTCTTTCCTTCGCTTTAATGCAGGGGGGCTTTGTCAGCTGGTTTATCTTTTTTATGTTTCTGCCATTTGCCTTGTATTCAACTCTGCTATTTTTCTGGCCATTTCGCTTTTCTGCAGAACGGACAAGTATAAAAAAGCAAGCCGTACAGGGGGAGTCAGTCATAGTGGAGACGACCATCAAGCGGATGTTCCGTTTTCCGCTACTGTATGTGATAGCTGAGGAAAAGGCCGCTGAAGGCACACTTCCCATAAAGGAAGAAGATACCCGGCAGGTAACAATGCTAGGAACAAAGAAAAGTTTTGTATTTGCTTATGAAGCGACTGAACTGAGACGAGGATATTATGAACAAACAGGTATTGAGCTGACTGTAACAGATTTCTTTGGGTGGATGAAAAGGAAAGTATTTGTGTCTTCACCGTTAACTATTGTGGTGACGCCTAAAATTACTGAGATGAAATATATAAGTCCATCTCTGCAAAATAAAAGTAGTACTGGGAGCTCTAATCTTTCATCGAAACGCGATCACACGGTGGTATCTGGTGTTCGTGACTATCAGCCAGGAGATCGTATGTCATGGATTCATTGGAAGACATTCGCGAAAACACAAACCTTGCAAACCAAAACCTTTGAAAGCCAACAGTCAAAAGAGTGGTGCTTGATCCTGGATGGGACACAGGAAGAGCTATTTGAAGAACAAGTGGAATTCTGTGCATCCATCTTAGCCGCTGCTGTCAAAAAGCGCGAAACGTTGTCTTTTTTATTTGCAGGGGCTAAACAAGTATTCATCCAAGGCATCCACACGAATGACCAGTTGAAGCAAGCGTTATATAAAATGGCTCAATTACAGCCAGAACCAATAGAGCAGTTTGAAAAAAGTCTGCCGGAGCATCGTTTGCTCGAAAATAATTCAGGCATCTATTTTGTCACGAGCAATCTTTCGAAAGAATGGGCTCAGGTATTGCAAAGAACGTCCAAACAATCAGGACCAGCAGTTTGTTTTTTACTTCGGCCGCTGGAAGATAGTGTGGAGAAAATAGGCGGACTAATAGATCAAAGTATCCGCATTGTGCCTCTTACGCCATCACAGTTTCCTAACGCCTTTATGGAGGTGATGAAGCCATGAACAGAACAATTGCCAAACAGGCTCGAATAATAGGGCTTTACCTTCTTGTGTTCCTGATGTTATGCGAATGGATGATACCAGTCGTGAACTTAACCTCTACAGGTCACCTTGGATTGTTTCTACTGTTTATCGTTTTATGCCTAGCGGGCAATGCCTTTAATATCAATATTGTGCTTTCCTTTGTAGTGAAGATTATTTATATTGCCTGGTTTTTGATGTATGTCTATATGGGCACAGCTGTTTTTTCACTAAATAGTTTTACGCGTATTATTAGCGAGTTTACTGGAAGTATAGGAGCCGTCACAAACGGCGACTGGAACGGCATCGCAGATTCCTTCCGCAGTATTTTATTCTTTGTTTTGCTATGGATGGCGATTTATCTCATTCACCATTGGATTACTGCCAAGCGTTCCATTTTTTATTTCTTTTTGGTAACCATCATTTTTTTAAGTCTGTTAGATACATTTACAGAGTATGATGCCAAGCACGCCATTATCCGCACCATGATTTCTGGAACCCTATTAATGTCAGGGTTATATCTTTATAGGTTGCTTGAAAGCGAACGAGCTCTACCGGAAAAAAGAAGCAGCTTCAAATGGCTGCTGCCATTTGTGTGTATGATCGCAGTTTGTACATTATTCGCCTATGTGGCGCCTAAGAAGCAGGCAGTCGTTGCTCCGCCACAGCCGCTCAAGAAACTGCTGGATATGCAGCAAAACCAGACTGGGGAGATTGGCAAGATTGGGTACGTCGAAGATGACGAGAAATTAGGGGGTCCTTTTGAAGAAGATCATAGACCTGTTCTTGTCGCGACGGCTAAAGAAAACCAATATTGGCGCATTGAAACGAAAAATATTTATACAGGTAAAGGTTGGGTTAGAAAAAAAGGGGACATATACGTTCACACTTTTGACTATGGCGAAAAGATACCTATGTCGCTTAAACCCGGTAAACAGAAGAACCGAGAACATGCAGAAATTGAGCTGAAGAAAGACTACAAATTTGTCCTTCAGCCATATGGACTGCAAAAAATGGACGAACAAAGTATGGGCGATCAATTTTATATTGAGATTGACAGCGAAAAAATCCGTCCGACAATGGATGGCAAAAAAATTGTCCTGCCATCCTATTCAATGACCTATTCCAAGCCAGAATACAGCCTGAAGGCTTTATCAAGAACCAGGACATCTGACTTGAAGGGGTTATCAAAGGATTTCAAGCCTTATTTACAAGTGCCGAAAACCTTACCTGCTAGAGTAGAGAAACTGGCTAAAACTATTACAAAAGACGAAAAGAGCTTATACGGCAAGGCTAATGCCATTGTCTCCTATTTTCAAAACAACGGCTATAAGTATTCACGCTTAGAAGTAGGAACACCCGAGGGAAAACAAGATTATGTAGATCAATTCCTGTTTGATACGAAATCTGGCTACTGTGACAACTTTTCTACCTCAATGGCGGTCATGCTGAGGACGATTGGCATTCCTTCTAGATGGGTGAAGGGATTCTCAGAGGGCGATGAAGTGCCGATGAGCGATAATAAACATCATTATGTCGTGACTAACAATAATGCCCACTCATGGGTAGAAGCCTATTTTCCAGGTGTAGGATGGATGTCCTTTGAACCGACAATCGGCTTTGGTGGGTTTGATAATGTGCTAAATGATGTGAAAAGCAAAGAGAAAAAATCAGCCATCAATCCAAAGCAGAAAGAAAATGAACAACAAAAAGTAGAGAAGAAGAAAAAAGAAGAAAAGAAAAAAGAAAAGAAAGTAAAAAAAGAAAAGAAAAAAGAAAAGAAACAGGTAGAAAAGAAATCAGCTACTAATCAAACGAACAACTGGAGTGCTATTTGGTTGGGTATCTTGATCGGTGCCGTTGCCATTCTTCTGCTTCTATTCTTTACCCGCCGCAAGTGGATGCCGAAATGGCTGATCTTTAAGCATCGGACACAAGGCTACCGCCAGTTAGATACAATGTATGAAGATTTACTAAAGCAATTGAAGCGAGCAGGTCACAGAAGAAAAGAAGGTCAAACCCTCAAAGACTTTGCTGAGCATGTGGATACCGCATACAGTACAGACAAAATGGGCATCTTAACAAGAGCCATGGAGGAGCGGCTTTACAACAAAGATGTACCTGGTAAACCGAGCGATGAACTAATCGAATGTTGGAAATATTTAATCAATCGGACATCAGGTTGATTTTGCGTCGTATTGCCTGTAAAATGAAGAAAACTAACAATAAATGAACGACCCTCATATATGTTCGAAGATATGGTTCGAATGTTTCTACCAAACTACCGTAAACAGTTTGACTATGAAGGCAATTTAGACGATGGATGATTTATGCATGCATTCGTTTATTTTGCTTTTGTATAATTTGAAACGCGTATGAAGGAGCTTTCTTTCGTGCGCGTTTTTTTATACAAGGCGATTTCATTACTAATAAAAAAGAGGTGGAACTGTTGTCAGTTAGTACAATTTTAAAGGATCAAGAAAAAATTATCGTTCTTGATTTTGGAAGCCAATACAATCAACTTATTACCCGTCGAATCCGTGAATTTGGCGTTTACAGTGAATTGCACCCTCATACTGTTACAGCTGAGGAATTAAAAGAAATGAACGCGACTGGTATTATCTTTTCCGGTGGCCCTAATTCTGTATATGATGAAAATGCATTTCGCATTGATGACCAAATTTTCGAAATGGGTGTGCCTATCTTAGGCATTTGCTACGGCATGCAATTGATGACACATTCTTTAGGCGGCAAAGTTGAGCCTGCTGATCACCGTGAGTACGGTAAAGCCGAAATTAATATTGTTGAAGACAACGCTCTATTTGCAGAGCTTCCAAAAGACCAAGTTGTATGGATGAGCCACGGCGATTTGGTAACAGCCATTCCAGAAGGTTTTAAAACGATTGCGACAAGCAAATCTTGCCCAATCTCTGCTATGGCAAATGCTGAGCGCAAGTTCTATGCTGTTCAATTCCACCCAGAAGTTCGCCACTCTGTATACGGCAACGATATCCTACGTCACTTTGTATTCGATGTATGTGGTGCAAAAGGCGATTGGTCGATGGATAGCTTCATCGATATGGAAATTCGCAAAATCCGCGAGCAAGTCGGCGACAAAAAAGTGCTTTGCGCACTATCAGGCGGCGTGGATTCCTCAGTAGTAGCTGTTTTAATCCATAAAGCAATCGGCGATCAATTAACATGTATGTTTGTGGATCACAACCTTTTACGTAAAGGTGAAGCAGATAGCGTAATGGAAACATTCGCTGATGGCTTCCACATGAATGTTATCAAAATTGATGCACGTAAACGTTTCATGGACAAGCTTGCAGGCGTAAGTGATCCAGAGAAAAAACGTAAAATTATCGGTAACGAATTCATCTATGTATTTGATGATGAAGCATCAAAATTAGAAGGCATGGACTTCTTGGCACAAGGCACTCTATACACTGACATTATCGAGAGCGGTACAGCAACAGCTCAAACAATTAAATCTCACCACAATGTCGGCGGCCTGCCTGAAGATATGCAATTTGAATTGATTGAACCGCTTAAAACATTATTCAAAGATGAAGTACGTGCTTTAGGTACTGAATTAGGTCTTCCAAAAGAAATAGTATGGCGCCAACCGTTCCCAGGTCCTGGTCTAGCTATCCGTGTACTTGGCGAAGTAACTGAAGATAAATTAGAAATCGTTCGCGAATCAGACGCAATCTTGCGTGAAGAAGTAGCTAAAGCCGGTCTTGAAGATCAAATCTGGCAATACTTCACTGTGCTGCCTGACATCAAATCTGTCGGCGTCATGGGCGACCAACGCACATACGATTACGCAATCGGTATCCGCGCCGTAACCTCAATCGACGGCATGACTTCTGACTGGGCACGTATCCCATATGATGTACTAGAAAGAGTGTCTGTACGTCTAGTCAACGAGGTTAACCACGTGAACCGCGTACTGTATGATGTAACGAGCAAGCCACCTGCAACTATTGAGTGGGAATAAAAGGATAGTATAAATTGAATTGAAAAAGCCTATTTTACAGTGTTTATTGCAATTATCATACTGTAGAATAGGCTTATTTTTATATGGTTCCCCACCATTCCTCCCACCAAATTTAAATTTTCTATTCATTGTTGCCAAATTAATTTATACAATATAAAATAAATTTACGATTAAAAGGAAGTGGGGAAACTATGAATTACTATCAATCACGAATAGCAATTGATACAGCAGAGCTTTTAGAAGAATTGAAACGACTTTATGAAGAAGAATCTGGAGTGACTATTACAAAAGGTAATGTAATTATGAAAGCTTATGAGGATTCTCTATGGGTAAAAGAAGAAGAGTGGACGGAAATACATGGTAGAAAAATTAAATTACCTAATCATTACGAAATATCTCCCAATTCGCTTAAATTGAGAATTCAAATAAGCAAAGAGGTTGAACAAGGGATAAAGGATTTAAAGGATTTACTACCAAGTATACTTAAGGTACGAAGTGTGACAATTGGTGTCTGTATTAGATTAATATTAAAAGCTGCCTATATTAAGAACGTAGAATTGGGTGATTTAAAATCAAAAGAACTTGGAACAATGATAAATAGATATAAAGAAGAAGTTAAATCGTCTTTTGATGATGAAATTAGTGAAAAAATAATAGTACTACTAGATAAACTTGAAGCTGAATTAGAGGATAAGTTTTAAAATCGCTAAAAATGCCAAATTATTTTGTACAAAACCTTGACGTATTACAGATGTTTTTGTAATATGTATATAAATGTACAATTTGATTTGGCGTTTTTTTATTCATTTTTATGCCAAATTAAATTATACAAATAAAAATACAGGAGGAAAGAAAGTGGAAATTTTAACAGCAAACTATGATTTTAAAAAGGTGTTACTCGGAGATAATTATATCGGTGATGGAAATCCAATTAAGAATATTTTATTAGCAAAGGTTTCCGCAAATTATCTTGATAAAAGTGATGACTATTTTAATTACAATAATTTTAAACGAGGTCATATTGAAAATTATCAATTAATTGAGAACGTATTTAGAATATTATTTCCTAGTTCAAATACAGATTATAAAGATGTAATGAATTCTTTTTGGACAACTTATAAGTGTTATTTACAGATCATGTATCCAGAAATATTTATGCCTATTGGAACAATTAAAGAAGGAGACGCCTCTCCTTTAATAATTCCAGACTATGAGAGAAATGACTCAATTCCAAATTTCGCTTATCCTCCACATAGCTCTGAAAAATATGAGGTACTTCACCCAAAATATCTAACATATTATAAAAATAATTTTCCTTCGCTAACAGTTGAAAAGGGAATGAATTGGATAGAGTTCCTATCTACAAACTTTGAATACTTCTCTGAAGTTCATGATTCAGAGGAATTACAAAAATTCGCAGTATTAACTCATACAGTTGGAAATATTGCTGCTGTTCCGTGTGGATTTAATGGTGGTCGTGGACATCGTGATTACTGGGATTGGGGCTTGAAGTTACTTCAAGATTTTTTAGAGCCTATCGGAGCATGGAAAGATTTTATTAACACAAATTTTCTTAATTGTTATGTAGATGAAGATTATAAAATTATTCCATATTGGAAAAATCACTTAGTACCATATTCAAGACTTTTACCTAAAAACAAATTCGAATTAATAGAATTTTTGGAACAAGCCAATTTTCGTATCGAAGAACGTGGTAGAAATATGATGAATGAGTTTAATAAAAAAATGGAGTTACTGAATGATTGATGTATTAAAAACTTATTTGTATCGTTTTCCTTTTATTAAGAGAAAGAATAGTGAATGGAAAAAAGTTGAATATCCTGCAAAAAAGGATGGATGTTTTCCTCTTCTCTTTTTGGTTTTTTCAATATCCTTTGGTTCATGGCTTTTGGTTCTAACATCGTCTTTGGTTAAAGATTTTCCTTTTGCTTATCGCTTTAGTTTTTTTAGAATTTTAGCAGATGTACTATTTTTGGCGATGTATATGTTCTTTATTTTTAAAATGATAATGGTATTTAGAAAAATAAAATCTAAGAGAAAATCATTTATTGCAAGTAACTTAGCATATGTGATTCATACATTGAAATTATATGACGAAGAAACTTTTGAATATGAAAACAACGGGAAAATATCTAAGGAAAAAAGAATTGTTAGGGTGGCAAGAATTTATTTCAAAGAAGATATTAAAAAAGTTTGGGTACGAATTTCCAGAGATGGTGATCGCTTTACAAAAGAAGCTGTCAATCTTAGTGAAAATTTGGAATCTGCGTTAGGTATGGAGCTTGATGTAACCAATGTAACAATTAATTATGCTGAATACATTTTCTTAAAGCAAAGAGACAAGCGCATTAGCTTGACTTCAACTGTTATGAATTCAAATGAAACTGATGAAATAAGAATTACTGGTAATATTTCATATCAGCTTCATAAAGTTCCCCATTCTTTGATTGTAGGCGGTACTGGTTCAGGAAAGTCATTCTTTATTCTAGGGAAAATAGTTTCGTATTTAAACTTATCTCCTCAAGCGGATTTGAGAATTATTGACCCTAAAAAAGCTGATTTAAGTTTACTGCGATTTGTTACTGGTTTTGAGAATAAAGTAGCTTCGGATAGTAATCAAATATGTAAAATGCTCCGAGAAACTGTTGAGTTAATGGAAGAGCGGTATTCAAACTATTTCAGTGATGTAGCTGCCTTTGGGAAAACATACCGAGACTTTGGTTTGCCAGTAATAATAGTAGTTTTTGATGAATTTTCAGCCTTCATGCATTCGGTAGATAAAAAAATTGCTAAAGAAGCAATAGATTATGTCTTTCAAATTGTTATGAAAGGAAGACAAGCTGGTGTCATGATAGAGATACTTATGCAACGCCCTTCAGCTGATGACCTACCAACGAATATAAGGGCTCAAATGGGCTTTAAAGCGGGTTTAGGAGCTATGGACTCAATTGGGTACAATATGATATTTGATACAAATAATGTTGAGTATAAGACTATTCTGGAAAAGGGTGGTGGATATATTCAAATTGATGGTGTTCATACAGCTCCGGTATATTTTGAAACTCCATTTATAGAGAAAGACTTTGATTTCATAGCAGAAATAGAAAAATTGATGAAAATTCAGCAAGGGATGGATAACTCTAAACAGCCAGTCGTTGAGTATGCGAACACAATTTGAACAAAAAGTTATGGATAATAGTTCTATAAAGTAAATGCAACACTTCCAAAAATAGAGCGTAACTTTTTGCGAGTGTTTCGGTGGCGACCTAAGTCGCCAAACGGAGTGGCAAGAAACGCTCGTGAAAAGTTATGCCTTGTTGGGCGTTCTTTGCCCAACGTATATAAATAACAAAATTAGCGAAGCAAACAGTGGGTAACACTGGTGAATCTCCCTCAATGGAAAATGTGTAATCCTTTGAGGTTCTAAGGGTGGAAGGTTTTTCAAAATCCCGAGAGTTCGGGATTTAATAATGACAAAAGAGGAGCTTGAAAATATGGAAAAGTTAATTTTAAAATCGTCAAAACTTCATTCTTTAAATGACTCGGAAAATATTGATTTAGTTGATTTACATTTTGATATTAAACAATTTAAAATCCCTACAGCTATGTTAGTGCAAAAAGATGAATTTGCCGCTCGAATTGAAAAAGAAAAGAATCTAAATGGTGAGCTAGTTGAAACAGGTAAATACGCAATAACTTTTAAGGTATACGACAGACCATTTATTGAACTTGTATTACAAAATGGTGGTACTGAAATCGGTTCGCCTATTACTGTAGTTGTTGAAAAACAAGATAGTTTACCTATATTTGATAGTTATGAAGATGGTGAATTTATTCCAATTTCTTTTATTGGACTTAAAGTGAGACCTAAAAAAGTTCAAAAGAAAACATTTGTCGGACAAGGTAAGCCAATGATTGATACATGGCAGTATTCAGAAATAAAAATAGAAGCTGATAGTTACATTATAGGTGAAGCGAATGAGCCAAAAGCGAAGTAATCAATGCTTAATTGATTATTTACGTTGTTCAATTCCAAATTGTGAGTTTCCGACAGTCGCTGATGGAATTTTAGGTATCCCTATCTCTGAATTTTCTTCAGAGATAAAGGGGTCTCCGTACCCCACTTATGATATGTGCATTAGCTTTGCAAATATAAAGCTTCATTCCTCTCGAAGTCATAGTAGTATTCTTATAGATATGTCTGGACAAGCATGTAGGCAATATGAAGAATACATGTCAAGGGTTGATGGTTGGCATTGGTACAAATTTTTATCACTTATTCTAGAAATGCAAGGTAAAGTATCAAGAATAGATTTGGCTATAGATATTTTTGATGATTCTACTCCATCTGTAAAAGCATTGCAGGACTATGTAAAACGTGGACAGTTAAGTACGAAAAGTCATAAATTTATTGAAATAAATAGTGGAAGGGTTCTTGATGGGAAATTGACAGGCTTTACGTTGTATATTGGTTCATCTCCACAAATATTACGAATCTATGATAAAAAACAAGAAAGAAAAGATAACGCAGATGAATTTGTAAATGTAGAAAAGTGGGTCAGATGGGAACTAGAATTGACCGGGAATAAAGCTATGCAAGTGGCTCTTCAAATATCAAAGGGGAAACCACTTAATGCTATTATTAAAGGTATTTTATCAGCACATTATTGTTTTAAGACACAACCTAAGAGTGTTAGTGACTTACACAATAAAAATAGACTGCCTACAATGAGATGGTGGCAAAAATTTGTGGACGGTATAGAAGAAATCCCTTTAAAGGTAAGGCGTGAAAAACTCACTTTAAAGAAAAAGAAAAATTGGGTTGAAAATTCTACAGTAAAATCAATAAGCATGCTTTATGAGTCATTTAGGCGTGTATATGGTGAAAAATATGCGGATCTTTATTTGAAAGAGTTAATACATATGGGGAAAGAAAAAATTACTGAATCCGACCAAACATTAATTGAGCAACGTGTATTAGAACTTATGAGTGAAGATGAATATTAGCGTGGAAAGGGGTTGGTGTGATGGGAACAACAATATGTAAAGATGATTTAATTAAACTGGGTTATAAAAAATATCAAGCTATTTCACTAATTAGACAAGCAAAAGCAATCATGGTGCAAAAAGGTTGTCCTTATTATAACAACAAAAGACTGGGGAGAGTTCCGAGAGACGTAGTTGAATCCATTTTAGGAGTTTCTCTTATAACAGAAATGAGTAATTCTCAATGAAAAATGCGAAACAACAAACAACGAAATATCCCGGTGTTTACGTTGACGATAAAGGGACCTACTTTTATCAATCAGAATTTGGAATTGATAAAATTACAGGGAAACGGATAAGGAAAAAGGGAAGAAAAGACGTAAACGGTAAGCCTTTTTCTTCAGCGTTTGAAGCTAACAAAGAGTTAACTAGATTAAAAAGAGAATATCATAAAGTCAATGGTTATGCTAACTATAAAATGACTTACGAGCAATTTATGAATACAGTTTATATACCTTATTATCGAACTGAAGTTGAAGAAAGTACTTTCTCCGTTCGGCAAAGAATACTAGAAAAGATAAGAGAAAGATTTGCAACATTTTCTCTCCGTTCCATTTCAGTGGAGGACGTACAAAATTTTCGTACATGGTTATTAACGAGTAAAGAAAATGGGGGAGCTGGATATGCTCAATCATATGCAAGTTTAGTTTTTGGAGTATTTCGAAAGAGTTTAGATAAAGCTGTAGAAATGCAGTATTTGGAGCACAATAATTCTAAAAAGGTTAGGGCAATTCCGAAAGGAAAGGCAATCGTACCATATTGGACGAAACAAGAATTTGAAAAAGTAATAAATCAAATTTATAAAGGTGATTTTTATGAGCATTTAAGTTTCGTTATGTTATGGGTTTATTATATGACAGGAATTCGTGTGAATGAAGGTACAGCTTTACATTGGAATGACATTGATTTAATGAAGAAACGTATAAGAGTTCATCATATGCTTGTTATAAAAACTAGAATGGATTGGAAACGAAATTCATATACAAAAACAGAAGACGGCAAAAGAATGATTGCGCTTGATGATGATACTATAACAATTTTAACAGAATGGAGAAATAGACAAATTGAAATAGGTTTAGGCAAAGAGAATGACTTTGTTTTTAGTTATGATGGATTGCCTATGATTAAGTCAACAATAGGTCGAATCATTGCTCGTTATGCTAAATTTGCAGATGTGAAAAAGATACAAGCAAAGGGGTTGCGTCATTCACATGCTTCATATCTTATCAATGAGTTTAATGTGTCGGTACTAGTTTTGTCGCAACGTATGGGGCATTCAAGTCCCGAAATCACTTTGAAACATTATGCTCATATGTGGAGTGGTGCTGATACTGCAATTGCTGATGCAATGACTGGAAATATAGAGATCAAAACTGCTGAACAAACAAAAATCAAATTTAATGGAAATCAGACATTAAATAAAAGTAATGTAAAAGACTAATTTTATTTAGAGGGAATGTCCAAGCAGTTGGAGCAAAGAAATCTATTGTTATTTGAAAAGAAACTATATTCTACTGTGAATTTTTCTAAAAAGAGAAAGAAGGATCAGCATATGTCTATTATGTACGCCGTAAGTGATATTCATGGATTTTTTGATGAAATGATGGAGACTTTAAGTTTAGTTGATTTAGATTCAAATAGAGATAATCAGCTTATTTTTTTAGGAGATTATATTAATAGAGGACCAAAGAGCTGCCAAGTCCTTTATAAAATAAAGGAACTAGAAGAAACGTATCCCGAACAAGTAATTGTTTTAATAGGAAATCACGATCAAATGTTTATAGATTGGTGGGGAGAAGATTTTTGGCTATGGCTAGAACAAGACCAAGAATTAATGGCGACTAAGAGTTTTTTTACAGATGAACAATGGGATTGTATGCTAAAAAAAGTTCAAGTCATAGAGAACCCTAGAACAAGAATGAATGGCTTATTAAAAAGTGAATTAAAAAAAAATCATAGGGAGCTACTACAATGGCTATTTGCCAAAAATGCTTCTTTATATTATGAAACGTCAAACCAAATCTTCGTTCATGCGGGGATCTGTGAGGAAGATGAAGAATTGTGGAAACATGCCACTGAAGAAGGTGAATATACTTGGAAATTCCCTGTTGAAACAGGTTCTTTTTATAAAGATATTATTGCCGGACATGTATCAAGTGTAACTGTTTCAGAAGATGAAAGCTATTTAGGTAAGGTTTATTGGGATAAAGAAAGTCATTTTTTTATTGATGGAGAAACAAATAAAAGTTATGTTATTCCACTATTAAAATACGATACAAATACAAAACTATATTCAAGTTATGAAAAAAATATTGAGTTTTCAATAGCTAAAAGTAAAGCTAAATGATTTCTTTCCCACCATAAAACTGCCAAAACAATATGATTCTTCAAGAAATATCGTTAATTAAAGAAGTAGGAAGTACTGTCTATTATTGAGTGGAAATAGGATATATATATAATAACGAGTGGGAATGCGGATTTAATGGCATTCCTTTTGTTATAAAATAGACTGAAATGTTGATTTACAAAATAGTTCCCCACGAACTAATAACGAAATTAATATTAGTTTCAGAGAAACGTATCATTAATAAGTAGATCCAAACGATGAATTTAATAGGAACTGATATGAAAATGATGAAAAATATGATGTCTTCTAATTAATAAAAAAACAGTTGTACTTTAAAAAAAGTTTGATCAAATTGGTATTAATAACCTTTATAAACAATCCTAGAAAAGAGCGTATTTTGTAAAAAAATTGATCAAAACATCTGATAAAAAGAGGAGTTGTTAGTAGATGAAAAAAATGACTAGTTATCTCTATCATATCATCTATATTTTTAGTGCAGTCATAACAATTGGCTCTTTTACTTTTGCAAATTTAACAGCTGTTTCTCCATCTCATAATAGTGGAGGAAATGGCAATATTGGATTATTGGGATTCTTTTTTTTATTTCCATTCATCCTTATTTTTGTTGCTATGTCTATTAGTTATCTACATGTATATATGTATCTGAAATTGAAAAAAAGTTCTATTCGAATTATTACAAGTGGAAGCTTAATAGGAATGACTTTGATTATAAGTATTACTCTTATAAGGGCATTTAAATTAAAATCAGTCCTAGCCGAAGTAAACCCAATATATCGTGAAAGAACGAATATTCCTTTATACACTATATACTCAAATGCTGTTTTTTTTAACTTCTTCACTTTTGTTTTGTTATTACTTATTTGTTTCTTTATCAGTGGACTGATGACATTGTTTAAAAGCAAATCCTTAGAAAAGTCATTAGATACATTAAGGTAAACCATATCATAAGTAAGTGCGGTTTTTAATTTAGTGACCAATAAAGTAAAAGTCTAATTAAGATTTACTTCTTAATTAGACTTTTCTCTATAATAGACAATATATTAATAAATTTTCCATTCTATAAAACTAAATTTACATGTTAAACCTTCATTAAAATCAAGCTTATTTTTAATTAAGCTTATTCCTGAAACTTGAATTTTCTTTTTTTCATAATAGCCAATTATCGAAATTTCTTCAGCGCTATAGTTATCAAAATGATTACACATATGGAAATGTTCTATTGTATAAAACTTTGTTGAAAAGTAACCTTTACTATTGTATTCAGTTTGAATTCTTCCTTTTAACCATAATTCTCCCACGATAGAAAAAGGATAGGTATCTTGTCGATGAAAAAGAAATACATCGTCTATCTCAAAATGTTTAAGTCTAAAGAAAAGTGTACAATTTTTAAGTACGATTGGATTGTTAGAATTGAATAAATTATTCTGTAAAATTTTTTCAATCATTTAGCACCTCAATATCAGGCGATTTATTTAATGCTTTTAACTCATCAACATCGTTTTTTAATTTTTCTATTTCGAGTTTATCATTATTTTGATAGTTTTTAATTGCGATAAAATGCTTCAATTCCTCAATTTCTTTAACTAGGTCATTTAAATCTTTTTTTATAATTTGCATTTGTCCTTTACGTTCTTCTATAAAGATTTCAAATGTTCTTACTATCATTTTAGATTTTTTAATTTCTTTTGGGAGTGTATAGTATGTAGCTACAGCATTTAAAATTTTTGGTTTATCGCTATTATAATATTCTATTAGACTAGCAAAAAAGAATTCAATTTGTTCATCCTTATCCAGTAGAGGTAGCCTTTTAAACATGCTTAACTCATTCAATGTTGAAGAATTATAAGGGACATCCGGTGTGAAAATAATATTTAAATCATAGGCTGGCCCACCACCTGTATTTTTTAGAGAAAAATTGACGAAACTAGAATTTTTATTATCAGGTATTAATCGTAATGTAATTATAGGTTCCTTTTCAATTTCTCGTTGTTGTTTAGCATCAAAAAATGTGAAATATGTAACTATTAACAATGCTATACCGCCTACTGCTGCAAAAGTGGTAGAAATTGCTGATAGATTAGTGTAAAAATCAGCAGGTGGATTAAATTTTAATATTACATAAAAAGCAAAAGCTATTAAAGTTAAAGAAATTAAAATCAATATTAAAGTTTTTAACAATAATGGTATTTTTGATAATAAAGCTTTCAAATTAATAATCCCCTTTATCAATTTAAATATTCTCACTCTAGTTACGATTACATATAGGTTCATCTTTCAAATAATATTATATGTTATAATTTAACATGAATCTATCGATTGGAGAGATATAAACGTTTATGGGGAATTTTCTATCTATATTAGCAATTATTCTAGTTATACCATTAGGAATTGCAACAAATCTATTAACACCAAAAGTAATTAATTGGTATTCAAATTATTCAAATAATACTAGAGAAAAAAGAATTATCGCTTTAAAAAAAGAATTAGAAGAAAAAAGAAACTTATTAAAAAATGCAAATAGACTTATAGCATATGGTGTAATAAGTATCTTAAAAATACTAATATTGACTACATTATCAAGTTTAGGTATTTATCTTCAGAACTTTTATAACGCAGTTATACAGACGACATTTATGAATAATACAATAATATTTTTTGGAGTATTAATAATGAATTATACTATAGCTTTAGCTGCCACTAGAGATGCGAAATTATTCGGTAAAATATATAATTTTGAAGAATATGAAAAGAAAGTACAGGAATCTATACTTAAACTTGAAAATAAAGTGACTGAAAAATAGTAATTATAAAAACTTATGGGGTATCTTATGATAAAAGGGAACAATTATTTAATGTCATAGATAAGTTAGTATATCCTTTGAATGATATACACTCAGAAACCTCAGTTAGTCCTATTACGGAGAACCGTATCTTAAGTGGAGATCTCTCTTATTTCATGCTCGGTGGATGTATTTCCCACCAAAGAGACCACCAAAACAATGGGACTTTTCAAAAAGTGCCGTCATTTAAGGGGAAAGAGAATACCAGCAACTATTGAGTGGGAATAAATAAATAGCGACTAGAAAAAGCTTGGAGAGCCTATGAAAAGTAGGTATGCTCCGAGCTTTTTTGTTTGGTGATACCAGATTTGATACCAACTGCTTGCATTTTAAATTGAGATTAAGTATGGAATTCGATTTTCAAAGCGAATCTATTATTATGTAGCAGCTATTTTTTATAATTGCGTTTCAATAGCTTTTATAAGGAATCTTACTGTTTTTGTATATTTAAATAAACTAGCAGCTATAAATAGCTGCTAGACATTAAATAGATTATAGATATATAATCGTCATATAGAATATGAGAATGGATGAAATAAATTGAGAATTAGTAAAAAAGTTGAAGTGGCTACGGGGTTTAATCCCACTAAAAAAACCCATCAGATGGATATCGCCACGATGTGTGAAAAAATAAAGAATAATAAAATTACTTTACCGCTATATCAACGTGATTTAAGTTGGACATTAAAGAAAGCTGTAGATTTGTTTGATTTTCAACTGTTTGGAAAGGCGCCTGTTGCACCTATTTCTATAAATGAAATTAGTGATGCTACGGAAGAAGATATACCGCAAATTTCTTTCTTAACTCGTGAGATTGTTCACCATGAAAACATTAAAGGGGATCACCAGTCTGTTGTAGATGGGCAGCAACGTTTGACTACGAATTTTAAAGCTTTTATTAATCATGATAGTTTTAGAAACATTGTGCTAGATTTTTCAAGAGGAGCATTTAGAATTGTCGAAGGAGATATTTCTAATTCGCAAATTCCAGTGGGGATGCTTTTAAATGAAAATGAACAAGTATTAATGGATTATCTTCAAGAGAAAGGGAATTTTAATGACTTGTTTGCTGTTGCACTTCGTGTGCGAACGAAAATTCGAAGTTACAATTATACAGTTAATATTGCTGAGAATTTAACGGAAGATGAACAAATTGAGTGGTTTGAAGTTTTAAATAATGCAGGCAGTAGAGTGACAACATTACAAATGAGTTTTTCTAAATTAAAGGTTCATAATTTAGATATTTATCTAGACTATACAGAGCCTTTTAAACAGAAAGCTAATGAATATGGCTATGAGGAATTATTTTCACCATTTACAACAAATGTATCTTATCCGATAGCAGCGTTAAATCCGGCATATGAGGTTATCGAAAAAGGTGGGATGCATAATACGAACTATGCACCTATTCCATCAGATACCAAAGAAGCTATTTTAACCAAATTAGATGTAGGAGTTTTCACGCAGATTATCGATTTAACTTTATCATCATTAGAACAGGCATTGATTTTTATCGACAATCATGATTTAAAAGATTATATTTCTAGAATGGATTATATTTTATATTTAACGGGTTTCTTTACTTATCAGAATTCAGCAGAATTAACTGAAGAGTTGGAATTTGAATTGGTTGAATGGGTAAAAAACGTTAAATTCACAAATCAATCAAATAGTTCACGACGCGAAATGTTTACACAACTATTAGAATTAGAATTAGAATTAGTTTAGTGATAAAAGCTGGTAATAACGTATTTTAAGTTGCTACCAGCTTTTTGATTAATACTTAAATGATTGATTTCCTTGAAATTTAGTTTTCCTCTCATTGGATGTTTGGTAGTTTATAGAACCTGTTATTGTATTAGCAATTTCAAAATTAACATTAGGATATAAATGTGAATAGGTGCTTAGGGTTGTTTTAATATCTTCATGTCCTAGCCGATCTTTAATAATTAACGGATTAGCGTTATATTCATTAATCAAAAATGAAGCGTGAGAGTGTCTTAATCCTTTTGCTTGTATTGGTTTTACGTCAGCAAATTTTGCATGCCTTTTGATAATCCTTGAAATAGTTGATTTCCACGTTGGTCTGCCATCGTATGAAAAAACAAAATCAATTTCCCCGAATTCTTCTTGTCTAGTTTTCCATGTTTTTAGAATTTCAACGGTATCGCTATCTAATGCGATAGTACGCATACCAGCTTTTGTTTTGGTTGGTCCGAGTGTCCAATCATCACTATTTTTCAAACGTAGCGAATGACTAACTGTCAAAGTACGATTTTCTAAATCAATATCTTGTTTCCAACGTAATGCAGTTGCTTCATTTACTCGAAGACCTGTCATAAAATACAGCCAAATAATTATAAAGGAGTAATGCTCATAATAATCATCAAGATTAAAAGTTGATAAAACTTTTTGAAACTCTTCTTTTGTCCAAAATTCAACTTTCACTTTTTCTTTTGGAATTGAACCAACTTGTTTTGCTCTATTTGTTTTAATCATACCTAGGTTAACAGCTTTTTCTAATGTTTGTGAAAACAGACCATACACCATACGAGCATAGTTTTGGGAAAAGTCTTCGGTTAAACTATTTTTCCAAACTTGAATATCAATATTTGAAATACTATCTAACTTCTTCTTACCAAAATGATTAATCATTTTTTTGAATACTGGTAAACGAGCTTCATAAGTTGTGATTTGTACACCTGATTTATAATCGGGGAGAAAAAGTTGCTCCATATAAGAATCATAATCCAGACCGCTATTCGCAATTTGTCCCATATCTTGTGCTGCTTTTAATTCCGCTGTTTTCGCTTCATACGCTTCTTTTTGGGTATTAAACCCTCTACGAACCTTTCTAATACGTTTCCCAGTGATTGTATCAAAACCTAGTGAAACAGAGTAATACCATTTTCCAGTTTTCTTATCTTTATAGATACCAGTTAGTTTTGCCATCTTATCATTCCCATCTATCTGTATAGAAAAGAGACTTACTTGAAGTCCCCTCGTAACATTTAAAATTTAATTCCAGTTATCTGTTCAACAGCTTCTTTAGGCACACGTCCTAATCGTTTATTGATGTAGAAAGCATAACCTCTTTGGATCATTAGTGCTTTAGCTTCCCGAATAATTCCTTGTGCCGTAGATTTAGGATAGCCTACAGCAATTAATTCTTCTTTGCTAATAACGGTAGCCATTGAATAACCTCATTTCTTATATTTCTTTTTCACCAAGTAGCTCATTAACAGATTGTTCAATCATTGATTTATCTAGATCGGTAAATTTACTCTTACCTAATAAAATTTCTTCTCTTAAATAGGCGTCAGCGTATTCTTGACCAAAGGCCTGTTTGTAAGATTCATAAACCATCGCACGAGATTTTGTCGTAGATTTTTCAATCCATTTTTTTTTAGTTTTCAACGTGACTTTTTCTTTTATAATTCTTAAAGGTATTTTAGGAATTCCTTCAATGAATTTATCCCACCAACGCATATTGTTCCAACGTGCTTTATTGTGGAAATCTTTTTTATCTTTAGGTTGCGTTTTAAAAGAGTAATGACTTGCTAAGATACCTTTAATGACATTGTTTAAGGGGGCACCGTTTGAAATTAAATTACATACTTGAACGGCTTTTTTATCACCTAATTCTAATTCCCAGCGAACCCATTGATTAATATTAACTATTTCACAAGTGTTGTCTCTTACTTCTTGTTTTTTATCGTAAATTCGAAGTAATTGAGGAGATGATCCAATATATAAAGTGAAACCTTTTAATTGTCCATCTAAGATACGACCACTATTAATTTCTTTGAATGTATTAGCCTTAGTAGAGAGTTGACCACGTTTCACATAATCTTGTAGTTTTTGAACACTGGGAGAACTCTCATCAAAAATATCTATTGCTAAATCAATACGAGAAGGTGTAGCTTTAGCTTTTAAGATAGTCAGTATAAAACTTTGCCAATGCCAGCCTGTAGCTTGTGACATATATTCTTCATATTGTCTGCAAGCTGTACCTGAAAGGTTCACTAAAATATTAGAATGAAGATTACTTGTGTGAAGTTCTATATTTGCAAAACAGTAACGAGAACTGTAAGTAGGAAATGGACTACTTTTCCCTTCATTTTCGAATTCTTCAACTGGAATGCCTAAAATATCTTCAGCTACTCTTAAGAGAGAAGTATTTGGAATTGAAAAACGTAACCAATCGATTAAACAAGAGTTAGTTCTCATGGTTATTCACCAATTTTATAGTTTATAGCACTAACTTTTAGTTCAGCGAATTGCCATGTATCAATCATTGAACCATTTGAATAAGCTTTCTTTTGAACTTTTTTAGGGAATACTGATAAGTTTGTAAATGTAATAGGGATAAATTCATTTTCTTCATAAGAATCTAATATAGGTAATGATTCTTGATGTTCAATAACAATTGTAATAGGAGAACCATATTCAGTAAGTTGGTTAGTGATAGCTAATTCGACTAATGCACGATCATAAATTTTAAATGTTAGAGACATTGCACCTGTTTCAACATATTCACCTAATGGCGTACGCTCTTTTTCAGCTTTAATGGATAACTCATTTGCTAAGAATAAAAACTGTTTAGGCAACTTGAATTGTTTTAAATCAAATTGTAGATTTGCTAAATCTTGTTCTGTTCCATCTGTTAATGAAATTTTAGAAGTAGCATTTAATTTTAATTTAGTAGTCATTTTTTATATTCCTTTCACTTGAGGGGTTTTCCCGAAATGTCGGGATTTTAAATTAACTATAATGCTAGTTGTATCAAGGGATACAAGAGATAGCGTTGAGTTTAATTCCCCCGTGTTACTAACGGGGGAAGAAGTATTTTCAAAAGATATTCCACTTCGCTTTGCTTCGTGGTTGCACTCATTCGATAATAAATAGACCGGCTCCGCCTATCCTTTTGCTGACGCAAGGATTCTATTTATTACCGCTTGAGTACTATAGGGAAAGGGACAATGTTGAAACTATATTTCACCAGTCTCATAGAGGTTAGCTCCCTTTAACAAGTAATATTTCAAAACTTCTTTAACATTAATTTTCGATGTATCTAGAAAAGGAGTTTGAAAAGCTCTTGGCGTACTCCAACCTAATCCATCTAGAAAAATGTAGCCTTTTCCAATCCCTTTTTCGGCAGCTGGTAGTTCATCATAGAAATCACCTAGTACCATTTTGTAACTATCTTTAGACATACGTCCTAAAGCTACTCGCATACCCGCATTTTCTCTGATAGTGGTTGATAACACTTCAGCAGAAAATCGTTGAGAAGATAGAATTGCGAAAATTCCTGCTTGACGTCCTTTAAGCATTATTTGAATAAGATAGGATTCAATTTCTTTTCCGAGCTTTTTATCTTCCCCCAGGGTAGCAATTAGCTCATCAAAGAATAGAAATATGGGGCGAAGTTTATAGAATGAATAATTTTCTCCAATTGCCGAGTTTTCGTTTGAGAAATATTTCTCGTATCGATTATTCATATGTTCAACAAGTTCTCGAAGCAATCGACAAGCTTGATTAGGTGTACAAGCTACATGTTTTTCTCTTTCATCAACAGAAAAGGCAAATCGTAAACCATAAAGATCTGCACGTTTACCATCAATGAAATAAACATCGGCTCCAATTTTTGCTACGGATAAAATAAGATAAGAAAGAAAACGTGTTTTACCTTGCCCTGTAGGTGCTTGAATAATGGCTCCAATTTGTTTTGTTGAAAATTCAAAAGTTTTATCTTTATCTAATTTTATTTCTTGCTTCATTTTCATACCGTCCATTCATCTGTGGAATCTATATAATTATCTGTTTCTTTCGATAGAATATAGGTTGTATGATTTGCAAAATCATCTTGAACAGCAATAACAGTCATGTTTAATGACGTCTGAAAAATTTCAGTGAGCTCATTCATTTTATGAGTGTATTTCCCACCGTTTGGATAAACTTCTAAGTATAAATTATCTTCTAGCCAATAGAATTTGATTAACATAGATAAAGTGATTTTGTTAAGATCTTTATTCTCGTAATAGAATTGATTTACTTCGATTATTTGTTTGAGTTTATATCTCATTCTTTGTATTTTTGAAAATGAAATTGGGCTTAAATACCAAGCGGTTATTAAAAATAAAATAAGCCATAAAAATACAATACTTTTAGAGAGATTTGGAATTTCAAAAATAATATTAATTTCTTTAAGAGTTTTTGACATAGTTGTAAATGTAAAATTAATGATTAAAGGGATAACAGCAAGTATGGAGTATTTAATTGGTATAAACCAACCTTGTTGTTTAGTTTTTAATTTTGCTTTATGATATTTAGTAAACATAAATATATTTTCCTTTCGAAAGTATAGGTTTGCAGCGTTGGCAGACGCTGCTTTTCTTTTCGTTGCGCTCCTTTCTATTATTCAAAGTTTTACGACGAAAATACGACGAATTGATTAAAAAAATAATCAAAATTATTGGTACGACGAAAATACGACGATAACTCTGTATATATAAAATAAATCATTTTAAGGTAATTAGCAATACTTAAAGACAGATAAATAAATTAAAGTGAATTTAAATGATAGATTTTGATTGGGTAGAGGAGTGAAAATAAATGAAACCTAATAAAAAGGATGTAGGAAAGCGGATAAAATTAATTAAAGAAAACCATAATCCGCCAATTAGTTTGAAAGATTTTGGTGAGTTATTGAAAGATGAAAAAGGTGGAAATATTTCTAAAGGAACTGTAGATTCTTGGATGAGAGGATTAGGGATTCCATCAAAATTAACAATTGAACAAATAGCCCAATTGGGAAACACAACAATAGATTGGATTTATTGGGGAGGTTTAAGGGATTTTATTCTCTCATACCTAAAAGAAAATAATTATGATAAGTTTATAGAGACTTATCCTGAAACTATAGATAAGCTAGTAAAGCTTTTCCAAGATGCTGGTTTCAATGATGAAAAGCTTCCACAATTAAACTATGTGAAAAAATATTTTGATAATATTTATCGTAGTAAGTTTCAAGATTATATTGAATGTATTATTGAACCATATACTTCTCAAATACCTAACTATTTGTTTGAAGGTTTTGCTTATGAAGGAACAAAAGAGGTACAGCAACAAAAGTTCGTGGATTTAGTTAAATTAGAAGTTTCTAGAAAATCTAAAGATATTCCTATTGCTTGGGGAGATGATGAAAAGATAAAATTAATCGCCAAAGAACAATTTGATCGTTGGGTTTTGCAATATGATAAAAATAAGAAGGTCGAAAAGGAAGAAAATAATACTCTCATTAATTATCTTATTGAACACACTAAAGATGAAAAAGGTGTTAAACAAATTCTTTCTACTATTTCATTGAATAACAATTTTAATTTTTATTATGATACAAAACTGGCTGATGAAATTGTTAAAGCTTTCTTAGAATTAGGTGAAAAATTGCAAGACCTAGATAATCAAACAGAGTTGCGTGATAAAAAGCAAACTTTTATGAAGAGAAGTATTGATAAGTTTAAGGGTTTCTTATAATAGAAATTAACTTGATACCAATCTGATACCAATCTAATTGTTTTTAGACAATTCATGTTGATTCTACTAACTATAAATACTTTAATTTAACTGTTTTGAGTTGTACTATACTTAGCTCTTTATTGAGTGGGAATAAGCTTTAAACGACCAAATTAATTGTATTTAAAGTAAGACTCTCTTTTATTCACATTCATAGTGGAAAAGGAGAGTCTTTTTTATGGATAAGGAATAAGTGTATGTAAACAGAGCTGAAAATTAGTGGAGGTTATAAAATAATTATAAAAGTTATGATATTATTAATTTGTTAATAATTATTAGAAAATTCTATAAAATTAAGGGTTACAGTATTCGGGTAAATTAAACCATAACGATTTATAACTGCTAGTCAGGAGGAATGACGTTGAAATCAATGGAATTAAGCGAATCAACATTAACGTTTCTATCTACATACAAGCTATTTGAAGAAGATGAAGTTCAGCAAGTTCAGTTACAACATCGATTAGACTTAGTGAAGGAATTTGAGATAAAAAGAGGTATGAGAATACTAGAAATTGGGTGTGGTCAAGGTGATACAACAGTCGCCTTAGCTGACGCAGTGGGAGAAGAAGGGAAGGTTATCGGAATTGATAATGCCAGTCGTGAGTATGGAGCTCCTTTGACATTAGGGCAGGCTACAGACATGATTAAGAAGTCTACATTGGGAGAGCGCATTATGTTTCATTTTGAAATGGATTTTGACGCATTTGGCGCTAACGAAGTATTTGATATAGCCGTGTTATCCCACAGTTCTTGGTACTTCAAAAGACCGGGAGATTTACTTCGCTATTTTAAGAAGTTGCGAAAAATAGCTAAATGTATATGCTTTGCGGAGTGGGATCTTAACTTCACTGACATAAATCAGCGTGCCCATTTCTGTGCAGCTTCCATTCTGGCCTTACACTCCAACTTTGTAAACAACGATGGAAATATACAAAACTTGTTTCATCAAGCACAAATACAAGAGATGCTTGAAATGGCGAATTTCCAAATAGAGAAGCAATGTACAGTCAATGCCAAGTATTTACAGGATGGGCAGTGGGAAACAAGTTATGCGAATAGCATTCGTAAAGAGTTCAGCGTTGCTCCTCCAATGATACAAACAATGGTTAACAGTTACTTTGAACTAATGAAGACCTCAAATGACAATAAGCAGTCATTAAATAGTTTTGTTATATGTGCAAGGTGAAATATATCGATCAATGAGTAAACCATAGTAATTAGGGTTATTGTAGTTTTTTTATAGAGATAGCACATCAAGACGTACAGTATATTTTAATGGTTGATTTTTGTATTAAAAGAGCTTGGAGAAGTGTTTCCAAGCTTGTTTTTTATATATTTTTACTACATAACCTATTAGTTGAATGATGCAATTACGAATTATTAATAACTACTTTCTCACTAATTACTTCTTAAAATCATTCGTTCTTCAACTAGTCTGTACAGCTGTAATTTTACAAGTAGAAATTGCAAATCTAACGAGTGTATCATCATTTATTAGTAAAGTACCTAACACTATGCCAAGGCCTGTTTGTTCTACGTTGAAACCTATTGCAGTCGAACCATTACTTACTAAAATATTCACTGTAGAACCGATAAGCGTACTTAGCAATTGGCGCATTGGTCGTTCACGACACTCACATTCGCACCCTAAGTTAACTGGTGGCAACAAGTTGATAGTAGGGCCCGGTGGTAAAAATCCTACTCCTATAACATCAGAAATATTGATTACATAGGTTGACACTCCATTTGTAACGGTAACTAAAAAATCATTCACTTTAGTAATAGTGAATAAAAAAATGAGAGGCGGTGCATTTGGTGGGTCAGCAATAGTGGCAAGAATTACAGTTTGCCCAACAAGTTGTTGTAATACTGACTGAAGTGGTGAAACACAGCAGTCACAAAGACTCGACGGAAGAGGAGTCAGAGGACAACATTCATTAAGTACTGTGTACTTAACCGGCGGACAACCTTCATTAGGTGTTATTCTACTAATCTTCTTTTTTTCGAACATAATTTCACCTCCTCATTTCTTATATAATATGTTTTTTAGAAATATGAGATGGAGAGTAACACCTAAGCGGATTCTTTTTCAACTAACCTGTCCAGATCCTAGCTTTTTTGTTTATTCCTACATTTTTAGCAGGATATAAAGATAAAAAATAACCTAACAAAAGAGCTTGTTAGGTTTGTAATAGTGAAGTGGCAATCATGCCTTGCTTTTTATAGTGGTATTTATTTTGATAGTAGTATTTGTAACTTATGATTAAGCTGTTCAGCAGCAAACAATGCTTCTTTATCTTCAATAATCTCTCCAGGCTTGTTTCCTTCACCAAGAATATATCCTGCAAAATGTACTCCTACAAAATCAAAAATAAATTGGAACTGTTGAACCATTGGTAAACCCTTTAGATGAGGATCATCTCCTCCTACTGAAATAACATAGGCACTTTTTTGGGACATTTGTTTTTTGAAGTCTGGATAGTGTGAGTCTTTCAATGTTTGTGACCATCGATCAATAAAGTTTTTCATTGTTCCCGACATGCTATACCAATAAATAGGCGTAGCGAAAATAAGAATGTTGTGTGGAAGAATGCGCTCAATGATGGAATTGTAATCATCATCGATTTCTTGAAATCCTTCCTCAGCATGTCGTTTATCTACTATTGGTTGAATTACATAATCGTTTAGATAGATTTCTTCTACCGTTAATCCTTCGATTACTTTCTTTGTTAAAATCTCCGTATTTCCGTTTGGACGGCTTCCGCCATAAAGAACAACAATGCTCATATTTTTCTTCCTCCATTTGTTAAATTGATTATTTCTATTTTATAATGAAAGTATGAATCATAAAAACGGATTATTTTGATTGAATCGATCGAAAAAAACGATTTAGAAAGGATGAGGATATGGAGAACAAACAACTCATTACATTTATGGTAGCTGCTGAAACATTGAACTTTACTAAAAGTGCAAAAATGTTAAACTTTGCGCAATCGAGTGTTACAGCCCAAATAAAATCGTTAGAAGAAGAACTGGGAACACCTTTATTTGAACGTTTAGGGAAGCGTCTCATGTTGACAGAAGCGGGACGGAAATTTCTTTTATATGCTGAAAAGATGATCAAACTAAATGAAGAAGCAAAGATGGCGATCGCACAAGATGGAGAACTTTCAGGCACCCTTATAATAGGCGCTCAAGAAAGCCAATGTACATATAGGTTGCCGGACATATTGAAAGAATTTAAAGATCGATACCCAAACGTAAAGTTGATGTTTAAGCCTGCTCATTCAGATGATCTGGCTAGAGAGCAATTAATGAATGGGATGCTTGATGTTGCTTTCATTATGGATATATCTAAACCGGAAGAGGCTTTAACGATAAAACCTCTAATCCAAGAAGATATTAAATTAGTAGCGGCACCTGGCCATCCATTAGCTTCTAAATCAGAGATCTACCTTAAAGATATTGAACAGGAAACTCTTCTCTTAACTGAAACAGGCTGTTCTTATCGCACTCTTTTAGAAAATTCCTGTCATTCAGCAAAAGTGTATCCAATCAATAAGTTTGAATTTGGCAGTATCGAGGCGATTAAGCAATGTGTGATTGCTGGAATAGGTATTGCCGCATTACCGACAATGGTTGTGGAACAAGACATAAAGCTAGGGAGAATAGTGGAATTGAAGTGGGAAAATAACATTCCGCCTATCTTTACGCATATTGCTTGGCATAAAGATAAATGGATGTCTCCTCCGTTAGCAGGTTTTATTGAACTTACACAACAACACTTTCAAAAATATCAGGGTCAGTAAATAGAAAACTGCTAAAGGTTTCGATACTCTTCTTAAGAGAGATCGAAGCCTTTATTTTATTTTCAGGAGAAGGCAGAGTTGCATGCAGTATCGCATTAATTTAACAGAAAAAGTAAACAACCATTGACAATTTAATTTATTCATGCTAATTTTACCGATATACCAATCATCCTACAAATTTTAAAGGAGGTATAAAATTGATTCAAAAAACGAACAAAATGAATCTAGTAGAACAGGTTGCGACTCAAATAGAGCAGTTGATTGAATCTGGAAGCTGGGAAGTAGGAAAGAAAATACCTCCTGAAATGGAGCTAATGGAAAAGTTTGATGTCAGCCGCAATACACTTCGGGAAGCAATTCGGGCCTTAGTCCATGCAGGTTTGCTTGAAACGAAACAAGGCAGCGGAACTATTGTGCGTTCTGCCAATTCTCTTGGAGCTGCGCTTAAGCGGTATGTGAAAAAAACAGCTTTGCTTGAAATCCTTGATGTGCGTTTAGCTTTAGAAAAACAGGCAGCACAGCTAGCTGCCGAGCATAGGACAAAGGATGATTTAGCAAAGCTAGAAAAATATATACAACTTTCTCGTCAAGCTGTGGAAAGTAAGGATTGGGGACTATTTATGGAATTAGATATTCGTTTTCATAAAGCGGTTGTATTGGCATCTACCAATCAGCTCCTCATTGATTTATATGAACCGCTGCTAGAAACCATCTATTCTTTTGTTCAGGATTTAATGGCAATGAATGTAACTTTTAAATTCGAAGAAGAGCTTCACATCGATTTATTGGCAGCCATTCGTGGACAGAATAAAGAAGCTGCCGCTACATATGTGGAAAACTATATGGAGTTACTAAGAAAAGAAATTATTAAAATGACAGGAGAATAACAGCATGAATCAGAAAGCCATGTCGTCTACATCAAATAAAAAAACAAAAAATGGCTGGTTATTACTTATTGGCGTGATTTTAGTCGGGTCTAATTTGAGGGTTCCTTTAACTTCAGCAGGATCGCTCATTCCTTTTATACGTGATGATCTAGGCATCAGCAATACTCTTATAGGAACTATCACAACATTGCCGTTGCTTGCCTTTGCACTACTTTCTCCATTTGCTCCTAAAATAGCAAATCGGTTTGGTATGGAATTAACGATTACGTTCTCGCTAACCCTGCTTATTATAGGGATTGCAGTACGATCAGTTTCTGGCGTTTTTTATTTATTCGCTGGAACGATATTAATAGGGATGGCCATATCAATTGGTAATGTTCTGATCCCTGGTATTGTGAAAATGAATTTCCCGCAGAGAATAGGTTTCATGACCGGTATATACGCTATCTTCATGAATCTCTTCGGTGCACTAGGTTCAGGAGTCAGTGTACCTGTCGCTTCTATGGGTAACTTAGGCTGGCAAGGAGCACTTGGTATATGGGGAGTGTTGACCATCATATCCTTACTACTTTGGCTTCCGCAGCTTAGTAAAAGTCAGAAGGGCGAGAAAGTAAAAGTCAATGTGAAAACAGAGAAGAAAAGTAGTTTGTGGCGTTCGCCACTAGCATGGAAGATTACGATATTTATGGGTGGACAATCACTCATGTTTTATACATTAATTACATGGCTGCCCGATATCTTACGTGTGATCGGATTTAACTCAAGTACTGCTGGATGGATCGTATTTATAATGCAGCTTTCCATTATTCCTGTGACGTTTATTGTTCCAATCATAGCGGAAAAATTGAAAAACCAAGTTGGCCTGAGTATTATAACGATTACTTTGTTTATCCTTGGTTTTGCAGGACTTCTGCTAGGAATTCGTGTGCTCATTCCTGTATGTGCCATCATGCTTGGCGTTGCTGGGGGAAGTGCCTTCAGTCTAGCTATGATGTTCTTTACATTGCGGACAAGGAATGGGAAAGAAGCGGCAGAATTATCAGGGATGGCACAGTCCTTCGGGTATCTTTTAGCGGCTGTTGGACCAGTTCTTGTCGGTACACTTCATGACTTGACTGGTGGATGGACAATCCCTCTCATCCTCCTTATCTGCATCTCATTCGTTCTACTCATAATGGGGATTGGTGCTGGAAAAGTTGGATATGTTACAAATGATGTAGAGTAACCTTGTGGAAGATTAAAAATAAACAAAAGCCTAGAGATCCTTATCCTTGGATTTCTAGGCTTTTTCTTATAAAAAGTTATTCCATTGAAGCAACTTCTTCTCCTAATAGAGCAAGTAATTCGTCCATCGTCTGTACTTCATAGGTGCTTTCAATACCGTTATGAGGTGCTTTTGTTGGGTTCATCCATACAGAATCGATGCCTGCGTTTGTGGCGCCTTTAATATCAGAAGAGAGACTGTCACCAATCATTAAGGTATTTTCCTTCGTCATAGCTGGGTACTTCTTGAAAATTGCTTCGAAAAATTGCGTATTTGGTTTTTCAAATCCCACTTCTTCCGAAATGAATAAATCATCAAAGAAGTCGATAATCTTTGCATCAGTCAAACGTTGTCTTTGTGTGATGCCGATGCCGTTTGTTCCAGCGACAATGGTGTAGCCGTGATTTTTTAAAGCAGTTAAGAGGGCGAGAGCACCATCAAGCATTTTGTGTCCTAGGTTTAAGAGCGAACGATATTCCTTTTCTGCCAATTGGCCATCTACTTTTTTTTCATAGAGTTCAAAGAAAGCAGCGAACCGTTGATTAAGGAGGTCAGCTTTGCTTAAACTGCCTTTTTCTATTTCAGCCCACAACTTCTTGTTCATTGCTTTATAGGCGCTAACACTTTCTTCGTTAAACGGTACTTCATATTTGTTGAACAGCGATTCTAATGCTTTGATTTCAGTATCCTGAAAATCTAATAATGTATCATCTAAATCAAAAATTAAAAAATCATATTTTTTCATGGGAAACACCTCTTTAGTTTTTAATCGTTACACCGAGCATAGCCGCAATGGCTGGGGCTTGGTCAAAACGGATGGAGAGGCCTTTTGCTAAACTAGGGGTCAGCTTAATGTCCACGAAGTCAGAGGAGGATAGATCCACTCCCTTTAATTTGCTCTCTGAAAAATCCGCTAGCTGGAGATTGCATAACTCAAAACTGGTTTGCTGGAATTTGCAATTGTGAAAGAAAGCTTCTTCTAGCTGGCTTTCTCGGAAGCAAACTTGATTCATTTTACCTTCAGAGAGGATAGCGTAATTCATCAAGCAATTCAGCCAACTCACATCTTTACATGTGCTTCCTATAAATTGCGTCCCAAGCAGTTTGCAGGTTTGGAATTCACAGCGATAGAATATAGACTTGTTGAAATTAAAATTAGACAAATCACATTTTTGGAAGATTACATCTAGGAATTCCGTTTGTTTATAATCGGCTGTGCTGAAACGGCAATTCTCAAATTTTACTTCTTGAATTTGTTTACTGCCAAATTGGCAATCAATCTCACAATCAATCAGAAGCGTGTTGTCTTCTATTTCTTCAAATAATACATACTCACTTTGGATGGTTTGTGTGTAATGTGCAGAAGGTTTTTTCATTTTTGGTTAGCCTCCTCAATGCTTTCTCCTAATGATGTCATATATGAAAGCTAAAAGTAAACGGTTTAACATGATATGCGAACAGTTTTTCTATAAAAATGAATTAGTTACGAACTATTATTCTATGTATATATAAATTGTTCGTAAATTTCTATTGAAACTCTAGCTGTTGCATGCTATATTATCGAAGTAAATTAAATAAAGTCGTCGTATAATGTCGGGAATATGGCCCGAAAGTTTCTACCGAGTTACCGTAAATGACTTGACTACGCATATATATAAAAGGGGAACCTTTTATTTCATTAGTTATGGATACTAGTGAAATTTGCAGACAGTCAGCTCATCGGGAGTTGACTGTTTTTTCTTTTCTGGCGTATAAGGCGGCATATGGAGGATTAACATGAAGAAATATTTTCAATTTGAGGAGCTTGGCACTAACTATCGTCGAGAGATAATTGGCGGTATTACAACATTCTTAGCAATGGCCTATATATTAGCATTAAATCCACTCATCCTGACACTAGCAGATGTAAAAGATTTGCCAGATGCCATGCGCATGGACTATGGTTCTGTATTTGTAGCTACAGCATTGGCTGCAGCAGTGGGTTCGTTCATTATGGGATTTGTCGCAAGGTATCCAATCGGCTTAGCACCAGGTATGGGGCTTAATGCATTCTTTGCATACACTGTCATCTTGACTTACCATATCCCGTGGCAAACTGGCCTGACGGGTGTATTTTTCTCAGGTGTTATCTTTATCATTCTTTCATTAACAGGCATCCGTGAAACGATTATCAATGCTATTCCTGTTCAGTTGAAATATGCCGTATCAGCAGGTATTGGTTTCTTCGTAACATTTGTAGGTTTAAAAAACGCTGGAATCGTCGTAGCGAGCAAAAGTACTTTTATTACATTAGGCGATTTTACAGACGGTAATGTACTACTAGCGATTATCGGGATTGTTATCACGGTAATCTTAGTAGCACGTAAAGCGAAAGCAGGTATATTCTATGGAATGGTCATCACCGCAATAATCGGTATGATCTTTGGGTTAGTGGAAGTTCCGAAAGCGATTGTTTCAGCTATTCCTAGCGTTGCGCCAACATTTGGTGTCGCATTAGATCCGGTTATCCATGATCCAAGTTCTTTATTCAATGTGAAATTTCTAGTTGTTGTACTGACATTCTTATTTGTAGATTTCTTTGACACAGCAGGCACATTAATGGCCGTAGCAAATCAAGCAGGCTTAGTAAAAGATGACAAATTACCGCGCGCAGGGAGAGCCCTTATGGCAGATGCCCTAGGCACGACAGTTGGTTCCATCTTCGGGACTTCTACTACAACTGCATATGTTGAATCTACTGCAGGTGTGGCAGCAGGCGCAAAATCTGGTTTCACAGCAGTAGTAGTAGGGATTATGTTCTTACTTGCTCTATTCTTCTCTCCATTATTGAGTGTTGTGACAACAGCAGTGACAACACCTGCATTGGTTATCGTCGGCGTCATGATGGCTTCTTCGCTTCGTTTAATTAAGTGGGATGAATTTGAGATCGCAGTACCAGCATTCTTGACGATGTTCATGATGCCAATGGGATATAGTATTGCTTCAGGTATTGCGGTAGGTTTCATCTTCTATCCTATAACAATGCTTTTAGCAGGAAGAAGAAAAGAAGTTCATCCATTGATGTATGTTTTATTCTTCGTCTTCTTGGCCTACTTTATTTGGGTACGTTAAATAGAAGGTTAATAGAAGGAGCAGCTCCGATGCACTTGCATCAGGAGCTGTTTTTTTATATAGAATAGAAAGCTAACATATAGAATTAATGTTGTAATATGAAGATATAGAAAGAAAAATTCCAACATATATGCAGATATTTAAAAGATAGAAGAATAATTTGTGTAAAACTGTTGACTTTAGTTGAATAAGGGCGTATATTAGATTTCATGTTGTTGCGACAAAGCACGACAAAATATCTCAAATAAATTATTTTTAAAAAGTTGTTGACTTTTAAATAAAGAAGTTGTAAGATAGATTAAGTCGTTAAGGCGACAACAAAATGAACCTTGAAAACTGAACAAGCAAGATGTTAATCATTTAAACTTACTAACAATTGTTAGTTTTAAAGTCATCATCGTAAAGATGATGCGCTAGTGAAATTTTGAGCAATCAAACACTTTTATGGAGAGTTTGATCCTGGCTCAGGACGAACGCTGGCGGCGTGCCTAATA
>NZ_JAVGCV010000006.1:0-98629 GCF_052928305.1 Rummeliibacillus sp. BSL5 | reverse complement strand
GACTTGCATGTATTAGGCACGCCGCCAGCGTTCGTCCTGAGCCAGGATCAAACTCTCCATAAAAGTGTTTGATTGCTCAAAATTTCACTAGCGCATCATCTTTACGATGATGACTTTAAAACTAACAATTGTTAGTAGTTTAAATGATTAACATCTTGCTTGTTCAGTTTTCAAGGTTCATGTTGCGTCGTCATCTTAACGACTTAATTAGTATATAATACTATTAAAAGATTGTCAACGCTTTTTTAGAATTATTTTTTCAATATAATTAATTGCTTTTTAGAGGCAACTTAAATAGAATACGCCAAATAGATATCAAAGTCAACACCTTTTTTAAAAAGGTAATTAATCTCTGTTCACTGAATAAGAATGTGTAACTCGATCTAAAGAATTGGATTTAGCCAAGTGTTTTATAGACATGGCCATACAAAAAGAACTGCAATCAAACTTAGTATAGTTTAATTGCAGTACTATGTTTTTCAATAGCTATGTTTATTTAATTAGATTCATTAATTATTTAAAATTAAACGTTCAATATATATATTTCTATTTTTAGATAGATCAACAATTTGTTCTGTTTCATACAACTTAATGACAGGCCTTACTGGTGACGTTTTATTAGCAAAGATAATGGTCCCTTCTTCACCATTTGATAATTCTACACTTGTACCAAGAGAAAGATTTGCTACACAAGTATTAAGAGCCTGTACAACTTCTATATTAAACTTTCCAAAGTCATTTTCTCGGATCATTTCTAACACTTTGAATGGAGATTCTTTGGAACGGTAAATTCTTTCACATGTCATTGCATGGAAAACATCTGCAACCGCAATGATATGGGAGTGAATTAATACCTTACTACCTTTTTCTCCTTTTGGATAGCCGCTGCCATCTAACCTCTCATGATGTTGGTAGATCGCTAGTTTCATTTCTTTCTTTAAGGTAGATATATGATTTACCATCTGAAGACTGTAATATGGGTGCTCTTGAATTTCCTTAAACTCATATTCTGACAGTGGACCATTCTTTTCACGAATTTTTTTATTAATTTTTGCCATACCAGCATCCGCTACTGCCGCTGCAATTGCTATTTGTGTGATATCTCCTTTAGAGTAATTCATTTTTTGAGCAATAACCGCACTAATTAAACTAATTGCAATTGAATGATGGTAAAAATAGTCCTTTGTTGTCGAATATTCATTTAGGATAAATATCTTTTCTTTATTCAATAATACTTCATCAATTAATGGCAATATGCTTTCACGAACTTTTGAAATATTTACATTGCTACCAGCATCCCAATTTAAAAATTCCTGTTTAAATTTTGCTACTGATTCATTGTATTTTCTTTCAAAGGAGTTTTTAAACGTTTCTTTTATGGTTTCAATGGATGATGACACACTTTGAACTTGCTGTGCTTTATCTGCTTCTTTTATATCAACGATAGGTATCTTTTCAATCTGAAAAGCCTTTAATACTGGAAAGTGTTCTCCTGTAATCTTTGTATTTTTGTATAGAATAGGATATTGTGTGTTAGCCATAATATCTTTAGCAACCATAGCGCCTAACTGTAGATCAGACAACTTAACTAATTGGTAATCCACTTGTAACCCCCCCTTGCATTCAAATGAGTTTCTCTCCTGTTTCTTATGAAGAAATTGAATCTATAGTTATTTTATCTCAATTTTTTTGTCCAAGGTAAACTTTTTTATAATTTTCCATAAAAAAAGCCCCAGATTATTTCCGGGACCTTTTTCTCTTATTCTATTGTTCCATCAGCAGGAGATTCAGTTGAATCAGTTGAATCAGTATTTTCTTCCTCTTCGCTGATTACCTCCGCTTCAATTGCTTCTTCTTTCTTAACTTTCGCCACTGTTGCTACATGTTCATCTTCCGCTAGGCGGATTAAACGAACACCTTGTGTGCTACGACCAGTAACCGAGATATCCTCAATATCCATCCGTATCAGCATACCATTTACTGTGATAAGCATAACATCTTCTGATCCATCAACTGCCTTAACAGCAACAAGAGGACCGTTCTTATCAGTGATTTGGCATGTTTTGATACCAATGCCTCCTCGGTTTTGTAAGCGATACTCTACTTCAGGTGTACGTTTTCCATAACCTTTTTCAGTAACAACGAGGATTTCTTGATTTGGTTCAATAATCTCCATACCTACTACATAGTCATCGTCTCTTAAACGAATGCCACGTACGCCCGTAGCGGTACGGCCCATTGACCGAATATCATTTTCATTAAAGCGAACGAGCATACCTGTATGAGTACCAATAATGATTTCTTGTTGTCCATTTGTAAGTCGGACTGATATCAGTTCATCGTCTTCTTTTAAGGAAATTGCAATTAAACCGTTTGTTCTTATATTCGCAAAGTTGGATAGCGGTGTACGTTTCGCCACTCCAGTACGTGTGGTAAAGATAAAGTAAGCATCTTCTTCGTATGAAGCCACACGAATGACAGCCGTTACCTTTTCACCCTTATCTACATTCAGTAAGTTAACAATAGGAAGCCCTTTTGCTGTACGACCAAACTCAGGGATTTCATAACCTTTTGCTTTAAATACCTTCCCTTTTGAAGTAAAGAAAAGAATGGTGTCATGTGTTGATGTGTATAGAAGATGTTCTACAAAGTCATCTTCATGCGTTCCCATACCTTGTACGCCTCTGCCGCCTCGGCGTTGACTTCTATATGTGTTAGCTGGTAGGCGTTTAATATATCCATTATGTGTAAGGGTAATAACTGAGTTTTCACGAGGAATTAAATCTTCGTCCTCAATCATTTCCATGCCACCCGCTGTAATATCTGTACGACGAGCATCATTGAAGCGTTCTTTAATCTCAAGAAGCTCATCATGAATAATTTTTCTTATTTTTGATTCATCTGCCAAAATATCTTTGAGCTCTTGAATTAATTGAAGCAATTCTTGGTACTCTGCTTCAATCTTGTCACGCTCCAAACCTGTCAAACGTTGCAAGCGCATATCTAAAATAGCTTGAGATTGGCGTTCACTCAAATTAAAGCGTTCCATTAAGCCATTTTTCGCATCTTCAGCTGTTTGAGAAGCTCTAATCAAACTAATAATCTCATCGATATGATCAAGAGCAATACGCAAACCTTCTAAAATGTGAGCACGTTTTTCAGCTTTGCTTAATTCAAATTTAGTTCGCCTAGTAATAACGATCTTTTGATGTTCCAAGTAATGGAATAAAGCTTCTTTTAAGCTTAAAACTTTTGGCTGCCCACCAACAAGAGCCAACATGTTAATACCGAAGCTAGTTTGCATAGCAGTTTGTTTATATAAATTGTTTAGGACTACATTTGCATTGGCATCTTTTCGTACATCAATGGTAACCCTCATACCATTTCGATCTGATTCATCGCGAATGTTGGTAATGCCATCAATCCGTTTATCTCGTACTAATTCTGCAATTTTTTCAATTAAACGGGCTTTATTGACTTGGTAAGGAAGTTCATTAATTACGATAACTTCTTTTCCGCTAGACTTTGTTTCAATTTCCACGCGTGAACGAATGACAATTGAACCGCGCCCTGTTTCATATGCACGGCGAATGCCGCTTCTACCCAAAATCAAACCACCAGTAGGGAAATCAGGACCTGGAATAATCTCCATCAACTCTTCCGTTGTAATGGCTGGATTATCAGAAATAGCCAAAACGCCGTCAATTACTTCACCCAATTGGTGTGGGGGAATATTTGTAGCCATACCAACAGCGATCCCCGAAGCCCCATTCACTAGCAGGTTTGGATAGCGAGCAGGCAATACAACCGGCTCTTTTTCATTGCCGTCATAGTTGTTTGTATAATCAATTGTATCTTTATTGATATCTCTAAGCATTTCCATGGCGATTTTAGACATGCGGGATTCCGTATATCGCATCGCCGCAGCCCCATCTCCATCGACAGAACCAAAGTTACCGTGGCCGTCAACAAGCATATACCGGTAGCTAAAATCCTGTGCCATGCGGACCATTGCTTCGTAAATAGAAGAGTCACCATGTGGATGGTATTTCCCCATTACATCCCCTACTATACGAGCTGACTTCTTATATGGCTTATCCGAAGTACTTCCCAATTCCTGCATTCCATATAGGATACGTCGTTGAACTGGTTTTAGGCCATCTCGAACATCAGGCAATGCCCGGGAAACAATTACACTCATCGCATAATCTAAAAATGAGGTTTTGATTGTTTTTGTTATATTAACTCCTTTAACGCCAGAGTTATTTGTTTCAGCCAAAGTGTGGAACCCCCTTCAAAAGGAACTAAATATCTAAGTTTTCTACATAAACAGCATTTTCATGAATAAATTGGCGTCTTGGTTCTACATTATCGCCCATTAATTGCTCAAAAGTACGATCTGCTTCAATCGCATCGTCCAATTCGACTTGCAATAAAACACGATTATCCGGGTCCATTGTAGTATCCCACAATTGCTCCGCATCCATTTCACCAAGACCTTTGTAACGTTGGATACCAGGCTTTGGTTGGCTTGGTAAACGCTCTAAAATTTCCTGTAATTCTTTATCGCTATAGCAATATTCGACATGCTTACCTTGCTGTATTTTGAATAGCGGCGGCTGTGCAATGTACACATAGCCTGCTTCGATTAACGGCCGCATAAAACGGAAGAAGAATGTCAATAATAACGTTCGTATATGAGCGCCATCGACATCGGCATCCGTCATGATAACAATTTTATGATAACGTGCCTTCTCTAAATTGAACTCTTCACCAATACCTGTACCGACAGCTGTGATCATGGCACGGATTTCTTCATTCGACAAAATGCGATCTAGACGGGCTTTTTCGACATTTAAGATTTTACCGCGAAGTGGAAGGATAGCTTGGAAGTGACGGTCACGCCCAGACTTCGCTGAACCGCCGGCAGAGTCACCTTCAACGATGTATACTTCACACTCTTCAGGATGGCGAGAAGAACAATCAGCCAACTTCCCTGGCAAACTTGAAATCTCTAACGCAGATTTACGACGTGTCATCTCTCTAGCTTTCTTTGCTGCAACACGTGCACGTGATGCAATTAAACCTTTATCGACTATTGTTCTAGCAACTGTTGGGTTTTCTAATAAAAAGCGTTCAAAGCGTTCGGAGAACAGAGAATTCGTAATGGAACTAACCTCTGAATTACCAAGCTTTGTTTTTGTTTGACCTTCAAATTGTGGGTCTGGATGCTTTATAGAAACAATTGCTACAAGACCTTCACGTACGTCTTCTCCGGATAAATTTGCATCAGAATCCTTAAGCAGGTTATTCTTTCGGGCATAGTCATTGATCACACGCGTCAACGCTGTTTTAAAGCCCGATTCATGAGTCCCACCCTCATACGTATTGATATTATTTGCGAATGACAAAATAGTAGAGGCAAAACCTGAATTATACTGCATGGCAATTTCAATGGAAATTCCATCTTTTTCGCCTTTTAAATCAATCGCTTCATGCAATGGCTCTTTATTTTCATTAAGCTGTTCTACATAAGATTTAATACCACCTTCATAGTGATAGACATCTTTACGAATTTCTTCATTTCGCTCATCCATAATTATAATCGTAATACCGCGGTTTAAATAAGCTAATTCGCGGATACGGTGTGCTAGAATGTCATATTCATAAACAGTGGTTTCTTTAAAAATGGTTGGATCTGCTTTAAAACGGGTAGTAGTACCATTATGGTCCGTATCACCAATGATGGTAAGCGGCTGGATTGTTCTGCCGCGTTCAAATTTAATTTCATGGATGTGTCCGTCACGGTGTACTTGCACGTCTGTTTCAATCGAAAGCGCATTTACAACAGATGCACCTACTCCGTGCAAACCTCCTGATACTTTATATCCGCCGCCGCCGAATTTACCACCAGCATGCAAAACAGTCATGATAACTTCTACTGCCGGCTTGCCGACCTTCTCTTGAGTATCAACAGGGATGCCTCGTCCGTTATCTTCTACTCTGATCCAGTTGTCCTTTTCAATCGCAACAGTGATTTCAGTACAATAACCAGCTAATGCTTCGTCAATACTGTTGTCGACGATTTCCCATACAAGATGGTGCAGCCCCTTGGAACTTGTCGAACCAATATACATACCCGGACGTTTACGTACTGCTTCTAGTCCCTCTAATACTTGTATCTGGTCTGCATCATAAGCTGCAGGGCTTTTATCTTCAATCGCCATTATTGTTCCACCTACTCTTTCATGGCATTAGTATGCATTATTTGTAAATTTCTTAAACCTTGAAATTTGCGGCTTAAAGCGCAGAATACCTGGCTTTCAACGCAATTAATTAGCAAGGTCAGATTCCCATATTAATAAAATCCGCAAATACTAAGATCACTCAGTATCCACGGAGCCTTGTTTCACATGAAACATTTCTGACTCGCGAATGGTTTCATGTTCTATGCCTTCCACACTTGTCGTTGTGACAAATGTTTGGACTTCACCTTTTATCGTGTTAAGCAAATGAGATTGCCGATAATCATCTAATTCTGAAAGAACGTCATCAAGCAAAAGAATAGGCGTATCATTCACTTCTTGTTTGATCAACTCTATTTCTGCTAGCTTTAATGACAGTGCAGTCGTTCTTTGTTGTCCTTGAGAACCATATGTTTGGACATCATAGCCATTCACAATGAATTGCAAATCGTCACGATGTGGACCAACCAATGTTACGCCTCTTTCCAACTCTCTTTGAGACTGTTCCTTTATTTTTGCAGCCAAGTGATCTGCCATTTGTTCAGCAGACCAATCTACATCCATACCGCTGACAGGGCGATAACGAATCTCCATATTTTCAAGTTCTCGTGAAATTGAATAATGAATTGGCCCTGCCCAGGCTTGAAGTAATTCCATAAAGTGGAATCTTTTTTGGATTACTTTGACTGCTGCTTCAATATACTGCTCTGTATAAACATCAAACATTACATCATTAAATGTTTTTTTCCCTTGATTTTGTTTAAGTAAATGATTCCGCTGTTTTAATAGCTTCTGAAAGGTTAACAGATCATGCAAGTAGACTGGGGAAATCTGGCCAATCTCCATATCTAAAAAACGCCTTCTCGCCTGAGGACTACCTTTTACTACGTTTAAATCTTCCGGAGCAAACATAACAACATTCATTTGCCCTATATAATCGCTTAATCGGCTCTGCTCCAAATGATTTACTCTGGCTTTTTTACCTTTCTTGGAAATAGTTAATTCCATTGGCAAGCGACCATATCTATTTTGGATGTCCCCTTCTATTTTAGCATATTCTTGCCCCCACCGTATCAATTCTTTCTCACTTGACGTACGATGCGATTTTGCCATAGCTAGGACATAGATTGATTCCATTACATTTGTCTTCCCTTGTGCATTTTCGCCAATAAACACATTGATTTTTGGAGAAAAGGACAAATCAAGAGATTCGTAATTACGATAGTCTTTAAGCTTTAAATGCTCAATATGCATGCTACTCCTCGCTTTGTGGCTCTACAAGGTTAAATCTCCCGCAACCAGGTATATTAATCAGGTCGCCAGCATAGAGTTTACGGCCACGTCTGCGATCTACTTCACCGTTCACATATACATCATTTTCTTGTAAAAACCATTTAGCCATTCCGCCTGAGCTAATAGCATCGGCTATTTTCAAAAACTGTCCAAGTGTAACAAATTCACTTTCTAAAATGATATTCTTCACTTCACTTCATCCTATCTGCTCTTATCTTATTCTATTTTACCGAACTTTTGTTCATAAGTAAAAAGGATAGTCGTGCATTTGACTATCCTTTTCGTACAAAAAGACATTTTTAGTACCAGGTACTAAAATATTTGGGAAATAATTTTTAGCGGAAGCTATAGTAAAAAAATATTAGTATGTGCGGACAGGTAAAATTAGTTGCAATATCGCATCATCATGAATTGAACGGATAGTGAAAGGTCGCATAGCACCCGTAAATTGAATTACAACTTCTTGACCGTCAATAGCTTTTAAAGCATCCATCATATACTTCGCACTAAAAGAAATTTTAAGTTCTTCCCCTTCAAAAGAGTCGATTTGAATTTCTTCTTCCACCTTACCAATTTCAGGTGAATTGGATGAAATCTCTACTGTGCCAGTATCAATTGTTGAGAAGCGTACAACGTTATTCCGATCTTCTCTTGCAAGAAGTGAAGCACGATCAATACCTTGCAATAAAGCTTTCCCATTAATTGTAACAATAGTAGATGATTCTTCCGGAATAAGGCGTGATGTATCCGGATAGTTACCTTCCAACAATCTAGAGAAAAATAAAACATCAGGAGTTTTGAATAAAACTTGCTGATTTGTCATAAAGATATCTACAGGGTGTGGTGAATCACTAAGGATTTTACTTAATTCAGTTAAGCTTTTCCCTGGAATGACAACATTCATTTCTTCAGACGGCAATTGTTCAAGCGTTACTTTCCTTTGAGCTAGACGATGGCTATCTGTTGCAATACAGACTAAACTGTTGTCTTTAATTTCCCACTTTACACCTGTCAACACGGGACGACTTTCAGTGGTTGATACAGCAAATACAGTTTCGCGAATAATCGTTTTCAATAAATCAGCAGGTAGTGTAATTTGACGATCCGCTGAAATATCAGGCAACAAAGGATATTCAGATGCATCCGAGCCAATAAGGTGGAAATCCGATTTACCAGATTGGATACGTGTTTGTAATTGTTCACTAACCTCTACTACTACTTCGTTTGTTGGCAGCTTACGGATAATTTCGTTAAACATCCGTGCTTGTAGAACAATTGAACCTGGTTCTTTTACTTGGACGATTTCTTTTCCATCTTCTTCAACAGGAATAAAGGTTTGGATTGTGATGTCTGCATCACTACCTGTTAAAGTCACTCCTTCAGAAGAAATATCAATTTTGATTCCAGTTAAAATTGGAATGGTTGTTTTTGAACTTACAGCTTTCATTACATCATTCAATCCATCTAACAAACGGTCCCTCATGATACTAAATTTCATTGTTACAAACCTCGCTTATATATTATTTATTATTTATTAAATATTAATAGATATAGTAATAGGGCCTGTGGATTTGTGGATAAGCCCTCTCTAGCCAAATAAAATCAGTCTATCCACATGTAGATAGACTGTGTATAAGTTTGTTGTTAACATTTCGTGTTATCCACAAATAGATTACTTGCCTAGCATACTTTTTATTTGTTTAATATCTTGCTGTAAACCCTGATCACTTTTCAAAAGAGTAGAGATTTTTTCATGCGCATGGATAACGGTCGTATGGTCTCGACCGCCAAACTCATCGCCAATCTTAGGAAGTGAACAATCTGTCATTTCACGCGATAAGTACATAGCGACTTGTCTTGGAAATGCAATTGACTTTGTCCGCTTTTTAGCAGAAAAATCTTCGAGTTTAATGTGAAAATGCTCACCAACAGCTTTTTGAATGTCGAGAATAGTCAACGTGCGTGGAGAGGCATTCGGTATGATATTTTTTAATGCTTGTGCAGCCAATTCTGCAGTGATGTCCTCATTAACGAGTGAGGAATAAGCGACAACACGAATAAGCGCGCCCTCTAGCTCGCGTATGTTGGAATCTATTTGGTTAGCAATATAAAGCATCACTTCGTTTGGTATATCAAGATTATCTGCTTTAGCCTTTTTTCGTAATATAGCGATCCTCGTTTCAAGATCTGGCGGAGCAATATCAGTAATTAAACCCCACTCAAAGCGTGAACGCAAGCGGTCTTCCAGCGTTGGGATTTCTTTAGGCGGACGGTCGCTGGAGATAACAATTTGTTTAAATTCTTCGTGTAACGTGTTGAATGTATGGAAAAATTCCTCTTGTGTTGATTCTTTTCCAGCCAAAAATTGAATATCGTCAATTAGAAGGACATCAACACTTCGGTATTTATTGCGAAATTCCTCTGCTCGGTTATCACGAATTGAATTAATAAATTCATTTGTAAATTTTTCAGATGACAAGTATACAACTTTCGCTTTTGGATTATGCTCTAATACATAATGGCCAATCGCATGCATCAGGTGAGTTTTTCCTAGCCCCACTCCCCCATAGATAAATAATGGATTATAAGCTTTGGCCGGCGCCTCTGCTACGGCCAAGGATGCAGCGTGTGCAAAGCGGTTGCCCGAACCAATTACAAATGTATCAAATGTGTTTTTTAAATTCAGCATTCCAGAAGGTGTTTCGGATTGCTCTTTTGAATTCCCTGAAATGGGTGGTGTCGGGATATCAAAGTTCTCTGAGTTCGAATCTTGCTGAACAACAAAGCGAATATGCAAATCTTTCCCTGTCAGTTCAGCTAAAATAGCCGCTATTAGGTGTACGTAGTGATTTTCAAGCCACTCGCGGCCGAATGAATTGGGCGCTGAGATTGTCACAGTATCACCGTTATAAGCCAATAGTTTCGTTGACTTCAACCAAGTTTCAAAGCTCGGTTTGGATATTTTTTGTTTCGCTTCAGAGAGTACTTTGTCCCATAATTCTTCAATATGTTCCAAGGCGCTTCTCCTTTTCTAAAATACTGGTCTATGATATTTTTCATTTTTTCAAGATAGTAGTTTTCTATGAGTTAAAAATAATAACGAATTAAGTAGATTAATGACATATTAATCACAGTAAACACATCCTGTGGATAAACACTGTCCTGATAGCGTGGATATCATTATCCACAGGTTATTAACATTTGTGGATAAAATCTGACGCTATAAATTTATCGACAGAATGAAGCACAACAATTGTAGCAAGAAAAATGTTGTCTGACAAGTGTTTCTAAGATGTTATCCACACAATGTATAATTATGCATAACACTTTATCCACACGGTTTGAACTTGTGAAAAAGTTGTCAGTAAGTGTTGTGGATAAAATTTAGCGAAAAAAATATGTTCACAGGGTTGTTTGAGAGAAGAGGGATAGAACTGTGGATAAATTTAAGCAGAGAAATAAAACAGATGAGATTAAGTATTTACAGAAGACAGTTGACAAAGTTGGCTGCTAATAGCTATAATATGCAAGACTGTCTGTAGTATTGAATTAATAGACTTTCATCAGGAGGTGTCATATAATGAAACGCACATACCAACCAAAAAAACGTAAGCATAGTAAAGTACATGGCTTCCGCGCACGTATGGCTACTAAAAACGGTCGTAAAGTGATCGCTGCTCGTCGCCGTAAAGGAAGAAAAGTATTATCAGCATAACCATGAGTCCACTGAATAAACTCAGTGGTCTTTTTTTCTTTTATTATACGTAGGAGAAGAAAAAGAGGAATAAGCAGGTGAAAAATGAAAAAACGCCGCAGAATTAAAAAGAATGAAGACTTTCAAAAGGTATTCAAAAAAGGAAAGTCATTCGCCAATCGGCAGTTTGTCGTTTACTTCCTTGAAAAGGAAAAGCAAACTGAGTTTAGGATTGGTTTATCCATTAATAAAAAAGTAGCAAAGGCAGTCACAAGAAACCAAATTAAACGTTATGTCCGCCAAAGTTTTTTAGAACTAGATGGTGAATTGCAGCAGCATATGGACTACGTCATTATCGCCAGGAACCCGGCGGCCGATTTAGATTTTCATGAAACAAAGAAAAGCCTAATGCATGTATTAAAAATTGCAAAGGTAATGAAGAGAAGCAGTAGAGACCAAAAGAAACCGCATGGTAGAATAAAGTAAATCATTCAATTTTGCAGGGATTTCTGCTAATGGCCACATGGCGAAGAGCTATGTTAGTGAGCTTTTAGCACATCAAACAAAGCCTGCGAAGAGGAGGAGCCCAGATATGAAACAGATTACGCAAACAGGCGCAACTGTAGAGGAAGCACTTTTGCTTGCCTTGCATGAGCTTAACCTTACCCGTAAACAAGTAGATGTTGAAATTCTCCAAGAAGCAAAAAAAGGTTTTTTAGGTTTTGGTTCTAAAAAGGCGCAGATCCGAGTCACAGAAAAGCAAGCACAAAAACCCTTTGCTGTACAAGAGGCTGCAGAACCGCTTCAAGAAAAAGCAGAGCTGGTTGAGAATCTTGAGAATAGTCAATCTGAAGTGGCAGAACCGCAGATTGGCAGTAGTTTAAGTACTATTGAAGAAAATCTCGAAATGCAAACAACCAGCGAAAATGCAGAAGTACCGTTTGAACGCAATGATTATGAACTAGCTATTTCTAAAGTAGAAGAATATCTATCCGATATTTCTAAGCAGCTTTCCATCTCTGATCTCCATATAGAGACAGTACAACAAGGCAAAGTGATACAATTTAATTTATCAACCAACTCAGCTGCATTGCTTATTGGTAAAAGAGGTAACACATTAAATGCTCTACAGGAATTGGCACAATTAGTTGCCCACCAGTATGTCAAACGCTTCATTATGGTGAAACTGGATGTAGGGAATTACCGTGAAAAAAGAAAGCAATCATTAGAAGTATTGGCGAACAAAATGGCCGATAAAGCAGTCTATACAGGCAAAAGGGTAGAACTAGAGCCAATGCCTTCAAATGAGCGTAAAATTATACACCATATTTTGGCAGACCGTTTAGACGTTGAAACCTACTCAAAAGGCGAAGACACCAAGAGACATTTAGTCATTGAACCTATACGAGCTTAACTTAAGGATTGTGAAAGAGTCCTTCTCCCCAGACGAGAAGGACTTATTTTTTTGCACTTTTATGGTAAGATTAAGTGCTAGAATAGAAAAATAAAATTATCCACATGTGGATAATTTTTATCGGGCATAATCAACGAACTGTTCAACTAATACGCTGTGGAAAAAAATCCACAGATTAAAGTTTTATTATATAGGAGGTTTGTTCACTAATGGAATTTGATACTATTGCAGCGATTTCGACTCCGATGGGAGAAGGAGCGATCGCCATTGTTCGATTAAGCGGTGACCAAGCGGTAGAAATTGCAGACCGGATTTTCAGTTTGCCAAGCGGTAAAAAGTTATCCTCAAAAAAATCCCATACCATTCATTATGGGCATTTAAAAGAGGTAGAGACGGGTGAGGTAGTAGAAGAAGTTATGGTCTCGCTCATGAGGGGGCCAAAAACCTTTACACGTGAAGATGTAGTAGAAATTAATTGCCATGGGGGATTAGTCTCAGTCAATCGAGTCTTGCAACTTGTTCTACGTAATGGTGCAAGAATGGCAGAACCAGGCGAGTTTACAAAACGGGCATTTTTAAATGGCCGTATCGACTTATCGCAAGCAGAAGCTGTGATGGATTTAATTCGTGCTAAAACAGACAGAGCGATGAACGTAGCGCTAAATCAAATGGATGGTAAATTATCACGATTAATTAACCAATTAAGACAAGCATTGATTGAGGTATTAGCACAGGTAGAAGTAAATATCGATTATCCCGAATACGATGATGTAGAAGAAATGACCATTCCACTAATGTTAGAAAAGGCCACATGGGTAAAGAGCGAAGTCGAGAAACTTCTTCAAACTTCGTCACAAGGAAAAATTTTGCGTGAGGGTTTATCGACCGTTATATTAGGGCGTCCAAATGTGGGAAAATCTTCTCTCTTAAATAGTTTAGTACAAGAAAATAAAGCTATTGTCACTGATGTTGCAGGAACAACACGTGATATTATAGAAGAATACGTCAATGTACGCGGCGTTCCATTACGCTTGGTAGATACAGCAGGGATACGTGAAACAGAAGATATTGTCGAACGTATCGGAGTAGAAAGGTCGAGACAAGTTTTAAAAGAGGCAGATCTTATATTGCTCGTTGTCAACTACCATGAGGAATTGACCGAAGAAGATAGACGTTTATTTGATACTATTCAAAACATGGATTATATTGTTGTAGTCAATAAAACAGATTTGACTCAAAAAATAGATATAGATGAAGTAAAACAACTTGCAGGAGAAAGAAGAGTTGTGACGACTTCATTGTTGCAAGAAGAGGGTGTAGCAGAACTAGAGGAAGCAATTGCAGCACTATTCTTCGAAGGTTCTGTTGAAGCAAATGACTTAACGTATGTATCGAATGCTCGCCATATTGCATTGTTGCATCAAGCACTTGATCGTATTCAAGATGCGATTACTGCAGCAGAAGCAGGCGTGCCTGTCGATATGATTCAAATAGATGTAACACGAGCATGGGAGATTCTCGGCGAAATTGTCGGGGATACGGTGCAAGATAGCCTAATTAATCAGCTTTTCTCTCAATTCTGCTTAGGAAAATAACGCCATAGCAAATACGACAGAGAAAGCATCAAACTAATTCTTACTATAGAAAGGAAGTAACGAGCATGCCAACAAATTATGAAGCAGGCACGTTCGATGTTATCGTCATAGGCGCCGGTCATGCAGGTGTTGAAGCAGCATACGCTTCCGCTCGCATGGGCGCTAAAACATTAGTATTAACGATCAACTTAGATATGATTGCCTTTATGCCATGCAACCCATCAGTAGGAGGACCGGCAAAAGGTATTGTTGTCCGTGAAATCGACGCAATGGGCGGAGCAATGGGCAAAGTAATTGATAAAACGCATATTCAAATGCGTATGCTTAATACCGGTAAAGGTCCTGCTGTTCGTGCATTACGTGCACAAGCAGACAAAGTCTTATACCAACAAGAAATGAAAAAGCTATTAGAGGAACAAGAAAATTTGACAATTCACCAAGCTATGGTTGATGAACTGATTATTGAAGATGATGAAGTAAAGGGTGTTATTACACAAGTAGGTGGAATTTATCGCGCTTCGACTGTCATTATTACAACAGGAACTTTCTTGCGCGGTGAAATCATCATTGGCGACTTAAAATACTCTAGCGGACCAAACAACCAACAACCATCTATCAAACTTGCGGATAACTTGCGAGAAATTGGTTTTGAAATGGTACGATTTAAAACAGGTACGCCACCGCGTGTGAACAGCAAGACCATTGATTACAGCAAAACGGAAATCCAACCTGGAGATCCTGAACCACGTGCATTCAGCTATGAAACGACAGAATTCATAACAGATCAAATTCCATGCTGGTTAACTTATACAAGTCCGGAAACGCATCAAATCATTAATGATAATTTAGAACAATCACCAATGTTTACTGGCGTGATTACGGGGACAGGCCCACGTTATTGTCCGTCAATTGAAACGAAGATTGTACGCTTCAATGACAAACCACGCCACCAATTGTTCTTGGAGCCAGAAGGACGCAATACACAAGAAGTCTATGTACAAGGACTATCAACAAGCTTACCTGAACATATCCAACGCAAAATGCTTGAAACCATACCAGGGCTTGAAAAAGCAGAAATGATGCGCGCTGGTTATGCGATTGAATATGATGCAATTGTACCAACACAATTATGGCCAACGCTTGAAACAAAGCGCATCCAAAATCTGTACACTGCTGGCCAAATTAACGGTACATCTGGATATGAGGAAGCAGCAGGTCAAGGTTTAATGGCCGGCATTAATGCAGCTGCAAAAGCTCTTGATAAGGAAGAAATGATTCTAGGCCGCGCAGATGCTTATATTGGCGTGCTTATAGACGACTTAGTGACAAAAGGGACAAATGAACCTTATCGCCTTCTTACATCACGCGCGGAATATAGATTGCTGCTTCGCCATGATAATGCTGACATTCGTTTATCAGAACGTGCTTATCAAGCAGGTCTTATCTCTCAAGAACGCTATGAACGCTTCTTAGTTAAAAAAGAACAAGTGGAGAATGAGATTGCAAGATTGCACGATATCATTATAAAACCAAATGAGCAAACTCAAGCTGCTCTTGCAGAAATAGGCAGCAGTCCATTAAAAGATGGCATCCGAGGAACAGATTTATTAAAACGTCCTGAAGCAAATTATGCATTCGTTTCAGCCTTTGCACCATCTGAAGTGGAACTGAATGAAGAAGTAAAAGAACAAGTTGAAATTCAAGTGAAATATGAAGGATATATTGAGAAAGCTCTTCAACAAGTCGAAAAGCTGAAGAAAATGGAAGGCAAGAAGATTCCTGAGAATATCGATTATGATGCTATTTCAGGGATTGCAACAGAAGCAAAAGAAAAACTTAAAGAAGTTCGTCCGCTTTCAGTTGCCCAAGCTTCACGGATTTCAGGAGTAAATCCTGCTGATATATCAATTTTACTAGTGTATATAGAACATGGTAAGATAGCAAAAGTATAGATAATAAATCCTAGACATGCATGCCTACTTGGCAGTGCATGTCTACTATTAATTAGATGAGAGCCTTCGCAGCACTATGAAAGGGGAATAACATGAACGAAGAACAGTTTATGCAATCATTAAAAGAGCAAGGAATAGAGTTATCAGAGAAGCAAGTACAACAATTCCATTTATATTTTGAAACATTAGTCGAATGGAACGAAAAAATGAATTTAACTGCGATCACTGATCAACCTTCTGTTTATTTAAAGCATTTTTATGACTCGATTAGTGCTGCTTTTTATATAAACTTTAACGATATCGAATCACTCTGCGATGTAGGAGCCGGTGCTGGGTTTCCGAGTATCCCGATTAAAATTTGCTTCCCACATTTAAAGGTGACGATTGTTGATTCATTAAATAAGAGAATTCAATTTTTACATCACTTAAGCGATGTATTAGAATTAGAAAATATGCAATTCGTTCATTCTCGCGCTGAGGACTTTGGACAAATGGGGCAATACCGTGAAAAGTTTGATCTAGTAACTGCACGCGCAGTCGCACGGCTATCTGTATTGTCAGAGTTGTGCGCACCACTTGTAAAGAATGATGGCATCTTTGTTGCGATGAAAGCTGCCAGTGGTGAGGAAGAATTAACGGATGCTAAAAAGGCAATTCAAGTACTTGGCACTAAATTGATGGATCAATATAAATTTTCACTCCCAATAGAAAATAGCGAACGTACAATATATGTATTCAAAAAGATAAAAAGCACACCAAAAAAATATCCACGTAAGGCCGGTATGCCTAATAAATCTCCAATTCACTAGAAATGTTTCACATGAAACGAAAAAGGAATCTATCGTTTTTGATTAAAAGACACTATAATATAATTGGACATACTTACTTTTTGTATAATGTTAGAAAATATATATAGATAGATAGTCGCCTCTATTCTTCATCCATAATGGATTAAAGAAGGAAATATTGCTAAAAGGTGGTGCCAAGGGATGAAAAGTGCTTTTTCACGTTTTTTTGGAAGTGGTGAGAAAGTAGAAAACACCTCAAAAACCGAGGGTAGGGATAAAGAGACAGTTTCCAATATCCCCATTGATAAGATTAGCCCCAATCGATATCAACCCCGCACAATTTTTGATGATGCCAAGATTGAGGAATTAGCCCGGACAATTCATACGCATGGGGTAATTCAACCAATAGTTGTTCGTAAATACGAAGAAGATAAATATGAGATTATCGCCGGCGAACGACGCTACCGCGCGATGAAATCATTAAACTGGTTAGAAGTGCCTGCTATTATTCGCGATATGAATGACAAGGAAACTGCTTCGGTTGCTTTAATTGAAAACTTGCAGCGAGAAGAACTGACTTCTATTGAAGAAGCTCAGGCTTACCAAAGACTTTTGGAGCTTCATGAGCTAACGCAGGAAGCGCTTGCTCAAAGATTAGGTAAAGGGCAATCAACGATTGCCAATAAACTGCGCCTATTAAAGCTGCCTCATTCGATTCAAGAGGCCATTTTAAAACGAGACATTTCCGAAAGGCATGCAAGAGCACTGGTGCCCATTAAAGATGAAGAATTGCAGCTTCAATTATTGGAAGAAATAATTGAAAAAGGATATAACGTGAGGCAGTTGGAACAAAGAATTATTGAAATTGCCAATCCGGTTGAAAAGGTAAAAAAACCTAAACCAAAACGTAAAGCGATTAGCAAAGATATCCGAATCGCCCTTAATACAATTCGACAATCTTTAACAATGGTAAATAAAACGGGGATTTCCGTGGAAACGGAAGAAGAAGAACACGACGAATTTTATCAAATTACTGTAAAGATACCAAAAAAGAAGAAATAGCCCATCTAAAACTCTTACTCTAGCAATAGAATAAGGGTTTTTGATTATTTAAGCCTTCTTTTACATTGTGAACTCAAACAATAGATTGCAGCCAAGTCCGCTGATAACAGCATATTCCCTTAAAAATTTGCTATAAAAAATCCAGATAATGATTAACTGAGCCTTTTAAATTTTTGCATTTTACTCTTTTAAATTGGAGCCGAACACGTATTTTTTTGATAGAATGTAGAAAAAGGTATGTTTGTTACACTCAATATGTTATTGAAAGCAGGTGCACCATGGGAAGAACAATAGCAATTGCAAATCAAAAAGGCGGCGTTGGCAAAACAACAACATCTGTAAATTTAAGCGCGTGCCTTGCTGAATTAGGAAAAAAGGTATTATTAATCGATATGGATCCGCAAGGAAATGCAACAAGTGGTGTAGGAGTCAATAAAGGGGAAGTAGAAAAGTGCATTTACGACGTACTTATTGATGATGAACCTATACATGAAGCTATTACCCAAACAAAAATGGAAAATCTCTATGTTGTACCAGCTACGATAGCGCTTGCTGGGGCAGAAATTGAGTTGGTTTCTACAATCTCTAGAGAAGTGCGTTTAAAGCATGCCATCGATCAACTGAAAAAAGAATATGATTTTATTATTATAGATTGTCCACCTTCATTAGGTTTATTAACAATTAACTCACTTACAGCAGCAGATGCTATCTTAATCCCCGTGCAATGTGAATACTATGCGCTTGAAGGTTTAAGCCAGTTGTTGTCTACTATACGTTTAGTCCAAAAGCATTTGAATAACAATCTTGTCATTGATGGAGTTTTGTTGACAATGCTAGATGCCCGTACGAATTTGGGGCTTCAAGTAATTGAAGAAGTAAAAAAGTATTTTCAAGACAAAGTATACAAAACAATCGTGCCAAGGAATGTACGTTTAAGTGAAGCTCCGAGCCATGGTGAACCTATCATTATATATGATCGCAAATCACGTGGAGCTGAAGTTTATATGGAGTTGGCGAGAGAGGTGATTAAGAATGGCTAAAGGATTAGGCAAAGGTTTGGGCGCGCTTTTTCAAGAACAAGATTTATCTGAAAGAGATCAAGTAACGCAAATCTCTATCAAAGATATCAGAGCAAATCCTTTTCAGCCTCGTAAGATATTTGATCAATCCGCATTAGAGGAGCTAGCTCAATCAATAAAGGAACATGGTATTCTACAGCCGATTATAGTAAGGAAGAAAAGAGTTAAATATGAAATTGTTGTAGGCGAACGACGCTTCCGCGCAGCTCAATTGGCAGGACTGGTAGAAGTGCCTGCTGTTATCCGTGAGTTAGACGATGCACAAATGATGGAGTTGGCCATTTTAGAGAATCTTCAACGAGAAGATTTATCGCCAATTGAAGAAGCAGAAGCGTACCAAAGTTTATTGGAGGCTCTAAAGCTGACACAAGATCAATTGTCTCAACGATTGGGAAAAAGCCGTCCTCATATTGCCAATCATATACGATTGCTGTCACTACCAAAAGATATTCAGCAATATATCAATGATGGGGCCCTAACAATGGGACATGGAAGAACGTTATTAGGATTGAAAAATAAAAAGCAAATACCTCTTGTGGCAGAAAAGGTCATAAAGCAACATCTTAATGTCCGCCAATTGGAAGAGCTTGTTCAATCTCTTAATGAGGATGTTTCACGTGAAACAAAAAATAAAGGAAAGAAAGATATATTCCTAGAAGAAAAAGAATCGCAGTTACGGGATTATTTTGGCACGAATGTTTTAATCAAAAAAACAAAAAATAAAGGTAAAATTGAAATTGAGTTCTTCTCAGAAGATGATTTAGAACGCATATTAGAATTACTAGAGGATTGAGAGGATGTTCATTGGTATTATTAGGTACATTAGTGGATGCGCTATTAATCATCATAGGAACGATCATTGGTAGGTTCCTGCAAGGCATCCCTGATAAAATGAAAGAAGCTGTCATGCAAGTAATAGGGCTATCGGTAATACTGATGGGCATTCAAATGGGAATTAAAAGTAACAACTTTATTATTGTTATTGTTAGTCTTGTTATTGGCACGTTATTGGGCGAGTGGATTGACCTAGACTTGCAGTTAAATCGATTCGGAAGATGGATCGAAAGCAAAATCAGCAAAAAAGGCGATAATGGAGATATCGCCCAAGCATTTATAACAAGTACATTAATCTTCGCGATAGGCTCTATGTCTATCTTAGGGGCACTCGACAGTGGATTAAGAAACGACCATTCTGTTCTAGTTACAAAGGGAATTATTGACGGATTTACTGCGATATTCCTAGCATCTACGTTAGGTATCGGTGTGATTTTGGGTGCTGTGTCAGTCTTTATATACGAAGGAGTCATCGCCGTATTTGCTGGCCAAATTAGCCGCTTTGTACCCGCTGACGTTTTAGATACATTTGTTCAACAGCTCACAGCTACTGGGGGAGCTATGATTATAGCCATTGGATTAAGCATGATGGGACTTGCTAAAATTCGCATTGCCAATATGCTTCCGGCTATTTTAATTGTGGCTCTCATAGTGACGCTGATGCACTTTTTTTAATGAATGGCGATGCCATGCAAGATACAAGGCACGGGCAATTCGATTGCTCATTTCATAGGTGATATTGAGTCTTGTTGTTTGCAATATAGTGTGTTCCATGAAGCCGCCAAAGTTGACGATTCCCTTAATTGAGACGTCTCCTATTGGTGGCAATTCTTTTTTTACAGCCTTTCCAGGAAGCAAAGGTCCAGGTTGGAAAAGAATTTCGCCGATTCGTTTTTGATCACCAAGGCATGCATCAATTGCTACTACAAAAGGTGGTACCTTGTGATTTTCAAATGAATCTACTGTTTGGGATAAATTCAGTGCGTGAAGCGGTTCTTCTAATGAACCAATGATTTTGTAAGGAAATGATACAAAGTTTGACAGGATACTGCCGGTTAAAGGGCCTAATGCATCTCCTGTAGAACGATCAGATCCGATACAGCAAAATACGAGATTTTCATGATGGAATGGTATATGCTCTAATAGAAATGAACTTAACCGCCAAGTGGCGCCAGAGTCTTCATAATGCAATGCGTATGAGAATGCCGAATTAGATATAGGGAGTGTCATAGGTAATCTCACTTTCTCTTTTTTCAGCAGTATACGTATATTCGAAACTTTTTATACTAAAGGAGACATATAATTGAATATACAAAAATTGTTTAGTCATCCCTCAGAGGAGATAACCAAATTTTTTCATAATGAAAAGCTTTGGACAAGCTTGGGAATAGGTGCTATTCAAATTGTTACAATTGCCCTTTTATCCATGATTATTGTAAGGATTGCTAAAATAGCCATAACTAAGTTTTTCAACCTACGTATAAATGGTCCGATTGCTTTAAATCCTACGGCAGAGCGGAGATATAGAACTATTTTACGACTGCTGCAAAGCATCATCTCATATGCTGTATACTTTTCAGCCATTATTTCTATTCTTTCCGTCATGCAGATTAAAGTAGCCGGTTTGTTGGCAGGCGCAGGGATTGTCGGTTTAGCAGTAGGGTTTGGCGCACAGAGCTTGGTAAAGGATGTTATCACCGGATTCTTCATTATATTTGAGGACCAATTCGGCGTCGGCGACTATATCAAAATTTCAGCTGTTGAGGGTACTGTGATTGAAATTGGACTGCGAACAACCAAAATTAAGGGGGGCGCAGGTGAAATCAATATTATACCGAACGGGACTATTTCAGAGGTTGTGAATTATTCTATCAATAATTCAGTGGCTGTAATTGATGTCAGCATTGCTTATAATAATGATATAGCCAAGGCGGAAAGTTTAATAGAAGAATACTTGAGCAAACTGCCTTCCAATCACGAAGAGATTGTGGTTGAGCCCACGCTGCTAGGGGTCCAAAATGTAGCAGGTGGCGAAGTGACTTTGCGAATTACAGTAGAAACGTTACCAATGCAACATTTTGCTGTATCCCGAATGATTCGAAGAGATATTAAAGAAATATTTGATACGCACCATATAGAAATTCCTTTCCCTAAAATGATGGTTTATGAAAGGAATATGAATAGAACGGAGGAAGGTGAGTAAAAGTGGAAAAAAAGCTATACGAGATGAATGATATAGTAGAAATGAAAAAACAGCATCCTTGCGGGACAAATAGATGGAAGATTATCCGAATGGGCGCAGATATTCGGGTGAAGTGTGAAGGTTGTCAGCACAGCGTTATGATTCCACGGCGTGAATTTGAGAAAAAGATGAAAAAGGTATTAGTTCAGGCGAATCCAACAGAAGCCTATGAAAATTAGACATTTGATAAATGAATATCTATAATAGACAGGTTGAATATGAATTTTTGAACGTATAGGGAAAGGTAGTGGGAAAATGGCTTTAACAGCAGGGATTGTAGGATTGCCAAACGTAGGAAAATCCACTTTATTTAATGCGATTACAAAAGCAGGAGCACTTGCAGCAAACTATCCATTCGCAACGATTGACCCGAACGTAGGGATTGTAGAAGTGCCAGATGCGCGTCTGGATGAATTAACAAAACTAGTCCAACCAAAGAAAACAGTACCCACAGCATTTGAATTCACTGATATAGCGGGTATTGTAAAAGGTGCCAGCAAAGGCGAAGGTCTAGGAAATAAATTCTTGGCACATATCCGCGAAGTGGATGCAATTACGCAAGTAGTTCGCTGTTTCGAAGATGAAAATATTACGCATGTTGCTGGAAAAGTAGATCCTATCAGCGATATTGAAGTAATTAATCTAGAGCTTATTCTTGCTGACTTAGAATCGGTTGATAAACGATATGCAAAAGTAGAAAAATTAGCTCGCCAAAAAGATAAAGAAGCAATGGTGGAAGCGCCGGTTTTAGAAAAAGTTAAAGAAGCTTTCGCAAACGAAAAACCTGCACGTTCAGTTGATTTATCGGATGAGGAATTAAAAATCATCAAAAGTTTAAATTTACTAACGCTAAAACCAATGCTTTACGTAGCTAACGTTTCAGAAGATGAAGTAGCGGATGTAAGCAACAATCAATACGTACAAACAGTACGTGATTATGCTGCAAAAGAAGGTGCAGAGGTAATCGTTGTTTGTGCGAAAATTGAAGAAGAAATTGCTGTGTTGGATGATGAAGAAAAAGCTATGTTTTTAGAAGAACTAGGCATTGAAGAATCTGGTCTAGATCAGTTAATCAAAGCTTCTTATAGCTTGCTAGGCCTAGCCACTTACTTTACAGCAGGTGTCCAAGAAGTAAGAGCTTGGACTTTCCGCAAAGGTATGAAAGCTCCTCAATGTGCGGGCGTCATCCACTCAGACTTCGAGCGTGGATTTATCCGTGCAGAAACTGTTTCTTACGATGATTTAATGCAATACGGTTCTATGAGTGCAGCAAAAGAAGCTGGCCGTGTCCGTCTTGAAGGAAAAGAGTATGTTGTACAAGATGGCGACATTATGCTATTCCGCTTTAATGTATAGTTGATAATTAGAACCATGTGATGCATTAGGCATCACATGGTTTTTTATTTACTTAATCTATGAAGACATGAAATATACACAATAATTCTACTCAATAGTTGTCCAAAGCAATCTCTTGTGGTACAATATATTGATGTGAGTAGTAAATATTACTAACTCCTTGCCAAGTGACATTCATTTGGCCAAAGTCCATAAGGAGGTGCTTATAAATGAGAGCATATGAATTAATGTACATTATCCGTCCAAACATCGAAGAAGAAGCTAAAAAGGCTTTAGTTGAACGTTTCGACGAAATCCTAACTTCTAACGGAGCAGAAATCATCGAATCAAAAGATTGGGGCAAACGCCGTCTTGCTTATGAAATCGAAGACTTCCGTGAAGGTTACTATCAAATTGTAAAAGCTAACGCTGATACAAAAGCGATCGACGAATACACTCGTTTAGCTAACATCAGCGAAGATATCATTCGCCATATCGCAGTTCGCGAAGAAGAAAAATAATTAATTATAAATAAAAAAGCAGAGAAGGGGGTTGAATTCTGATGATTAACCGCGTCGTATTAGTCGGAAGGCTAACAAAAGATCCGGAACTTCGCTACACACCAAATGGTGTAGCAGTTGCTCGTTTTACATTAGCTGTGAATAGAACATTTTCTAATCAACAAGGTGAAAAGCAAGCCGACTTCATCAACTGTGTTGTTTGGCGTAAACAAGCTGAAAATACTGCAAACTTCTTGCATAAAGGAAGCCTTGCAGGGATTGAAGGCCGCATCCAAACAGGCAGTTTTGAAGGTCAAGACGGCAAGCGTGTATACACAACAGAAGTGGTGGCAGATAGTGTCCAATTCTTAGAACCACGAAGTGCAACTGGAGATCGTCCGGCACCAAGCCAATCGTATGGCGGTCAACCGTCTTACGGTGGTGGCAGCCAATATGGCAGTGCTTCTCAAGAAGGGAATTATCAACAGCCATCATATCAACAGAATCACTCACCTAATCAGCAAAACTATACACGTGTAGATGAAGATCCATTTGCGCCAATGAATAACAATGGCGGAGGGAAAGTCGACGTAACAGAAGACGACCTTCCATTCTAGCAAGAGATTACCACACGTTAATACAAAATGATTATGAGGAGGGACTACACAATGGCACCACGTAGAGGAGGCCGCAAACGCCGTAAAGTTTGCTATTTCACTTCTAATAACATCAAACACATCGATTATAAAGATGTTGATTTGCTAAAAAAATTCATCTCTGAGCGCGGAAAAATTCTTCCACGCCGTGTGACTGGTACAAGCGCTAAATACCAACGTAAACTTACATCAGCAATTAAAGTTGCTCGTGTAATGGCTTTACTACCATTCACTGCAGAAGATAAATAATAAATGTTAAAAGACTAGCTTATGCTAGTCTTTTTTTATCGATATAAAGCTTAATTTCTTTATTTGTTTAAGCCGTCTAAGTAGTGCTAGCAAGCCGCTAAAAAATCTTTTGGTTATTATTTATCCAGTTGGGGAACAAGAGGATTCTTACATTTTTTATAAGTGTAATGATTGCTGTTTCAATTAAGGTTGGTGGAGAGCTAGATACCCCTTGTGCTTTTGTTTGCAACCACGAAACATGGTACAATAGTAAGATGAAATAGTAGATTGTCTATAAGAAAAGGAAGGTTATAAATGCCGGAAAACAAGACAAGAAGATTGACACAGGGCGCAATGATGATTGCGTTGTTTACAATATTATTAGCTATTTCAACCTACGTGCCTCTCATCAATATTGTAACAGTTTGGTTCGTGCCACTGCCTTTAGCATGGTATGCAGCAAAGTACGAAAGTAAATTTTCGTTGGCAGCTATTGCAATCAGTATTATTCTGTCCCTTTTAATTGGCGGCCTCTTAGCGCTTCCACAAGCTATTTTATTTGGCATTGTTGCTTTTATAGTGGGATATGGCATACGCAAACAGAAGAGCAAGGGATTCTTATTTTTATCAACTTCTTTAGCATCGTTAGTTGTAATTTCCGTTGAATATGTGATTGCTGTACGCTTTTTTCATATGGATTTTATAAAACAAATGATTGAAACTGCAAGAAAAAGCTATGAAAAATCAAATGAATTGACTAAGGCAATGACTGGACAAGCACCGCTTTCCAGTGAACAGATCGAAACGATGATTAATACAATACAGATAAGCATGCCTACACTAATCATCTTGTGCGTATTTGCATTTGCTTGGTTAATGATTTCGGTTCAGCTACCTTTATTGCGTAGATTGGGCTTAAATGCACCCAAATTTAAGCCGTTCAAAGACTTGCGTTTACCTCGAGCTATGTTATGGTATTATCTTGCTGTCTTAGCAATAACATTGTTTATCAAGCCAGCAGAAGGAACATTTCTTTATGTCATAGTACTGAATCTATCCTTTCTTCTAACCATTTTGTTTTTGATTCAAGGAATATCCTTTATCCATTTCATCATAAATCAAAAAGGTTGGCCGAAGTGGACAGCAGTTGTCGCTACAATCTTGGCTTTTCCGTTGAGTTCATTTGTCACTTTGATAGGAATTGCTGATTTAGGCTTTCAACTGCGCGAGCTAATAAGTGACATGACAAGAAAATAAGGAGTTGGGATTTATGGGTTCTCTTTTTAGAAAAAGACCAATACGTTATCCTCTTTTAATGCTGTCGCTGCTTGGCTTAGCAAGTATAGTTATTTGCTTAATGTGGAATGCATTGATTGGCATCCTTTATGGTTTAATCCTTATCCTTGTTTTTATCCTTGCTTGGAAGGCTGAAATGGATACCTATAAGGAAACAGAAAAGCATATTGAGATGCTTTCATACCGCTTGAAAAAAGTGGGCGAAGAGGCGTTGCTTGAGATGCCAATCGGGATTGTACTGGTTGGGGATGAGTATGAGATAGAATGGTGCAACCCGTATATGCACGAAATTTTAAATAAAGAGTCATTGATCGGAGAAGATTTGTTTTCCTTATCAGATGATTTTTATACATTAATCAAGCATGAGGACTCTAACGAATTAAATTTAACGTTAAATGAACGCAAATACAGGGCTTATTATAGATCAGAGGAAAAACTAATTTACTTCTTTGATATTACGGAACAAGTAGAAATCGAAGAGTTATATAATGAAGACCGCACAGTGATCGCCATCCTTTTTGTTGATAACTATGACGAAATTACACAAGGGATGGATGACCAAACGCGTAGCCAGACAAATTCTCTTGTGACTTCGCTAGTTAATAACTGGAGCAATGCGAACGGTATTTTCCTGAAAAGAATTGCTGCGGATCGTTTTATAGCTATATTGAATGAGTCCATTTTACAAGAACTAGAAAAAAAACGTTTTTCAATTCTTGATGATATACGAGAAATTACAGCTCAGCAAAATTTGTCGTTAACGTTAAGTATTGGAGTAGGGGCAAGCTCGACATCACTTATAGAATTAGGAGAGTTAGCGCAGTCCAGTTTAGACCTAGTTTTAGGTCGCGGTGGCGACCAGGTAGCAATTAAAGAAGCGAATGGTAAAGTAAGATTCTATGGCGGTAAGACGAATCCCGTTGAAAAACGCACGAGAGTCCGTGCAAGGGTTATTTCGCATGCTTTGCGTGATTTAATCCAAGGTAGTGACCAAATTTTCGTTATGGGTCACAAGATGCCCGATATGGATGCGATTGGCGCGGCTATTGGTGTGAGAAAGATGGCCGATATGAACGGGGTTAAAGGATATGTTGTCGTTGATTTTGACAATATAGACAATAGCATTAATCGTCTTATGCAGTTGGTAAAAGAGAAATCAGACTTATATAACCGTTTTATTACACCAGAGCTTGCGATTGATAAAATGACAGAGAAGTCTCTGCTTATTATAGTGGATACACATAAGCCAAGCATGACGATAGAGGCAAAGCTATTAAACAAAACAGACAAAGTCGTTGTGATTGACCATCACCGTCGGGGTGAAGAATTTGTTAAAAGTCCGATGCTAGTCTACATGGAGCCATATGCATCTTCTACTGCAGAGCTAGTGACCGAATTACTAGAATATCAGCCGAAAGATGATAAAATATCTATGTTGGAGGCGACAGCCTTATTAGCTGGCATTATAGTCGATACCAAGAGCTTTACATTGCGTACAGGTGCCAGAACTTTTGAGGCAGCTTCGTACTTGCGTACGAATGGGGCAGATACGGTACTCGTCCAACGATTATTAAAAGAAGATATTACAACCTATATTGAACGCTCCAAAATCGTGCAGACAGCAGAGTTTTACCATGAGGGATTGGCAATTGCTCGTGGTGATGATGATCAAATCTATAACTCTGTATTAATTGCGCAGACAGCGGATATTTTGTTGACGATGAAAGACATTTCAGCCTCATTCGTTATTGCACATCGTAGTGATGGCAGAATTGGCATTAGCGCCCGCTCGTTAGGTGAAATGAATGTTCAGCTAGTAATGGAAGAACTCGGTGGAGGCGGACATCTGACAAACGCAGCATGCCAATTAGAAGCAGATACGATTGATGAAGCAATTGAACGACTAAAAGTAGCTATAGATAAAGTAATAGAAGGGGGAAAAGAATCATGAAAGTGATCTTTTTAAAAGATGTAAAAGGGCAAGGAAAAAAAGGTGAAACAAAAGAGGTGTCAGATGGTTATGCACGTAACGTACTTTTGAAGCAAAAAAGTGCTGTTGAAGCAACTCCAGCTGCACTAGCTCAATTGAATGCACAAAATAAACGTGCTGCCCTTGATGCAGCCCAAGAATTAGAAGACGCAAAAGCATTAAAGGAAAAATTAGAGGGCTTAACAGTTGAATTAACAGCTAAACCAGGAAAAGATGGCCGATTATTTGGTTCTATTACGTCTAAACAAATTGTAGAACAGCTACAAAAAGACTTTGGCATCAAAATCGATAAAAGAAAAATGGAAATGAAAGATGCGATTCGTACATTAGGCGTAACGAAAGTTCCTGTTAAGCTTCATCATGAAGTATCTGCTGCATTGAAAGTACATGTTGCAGAACAAGAATAAGGGAGAGACAGTATGAACGATCCACAATTGGACCGTATCCCACCGCACAATCAAGAAGCTGAACAATCCGTAATTGGCGCTATTTTTCTTGAGCCGCAAGCTTTGATTACTGCTTCAGAAGTACTGTTACCGGAAGATTTTTATCGTACGGCACACCAAATGATTTTCCAAACAATGTTGCGCTTAAGCGACCAAGGAAAAGCGATTGATGTTATTACGGTAACGGAAGAGTTATCTTCGCATAATGAGCTTGAGGATATTGGCGGTATTTCTTATATTACGGAAATTGCGAATGCTGTCCCAACAGCAGCCAATGTCAGCTACTACGCTCATATCGTTTCAGAAAAGGCGTTGCTTCGCCGTTTAATACGCGTGGCAACCAAAATAGTCGAAGATGGCTATACACGTGAAGATGAAGTAGACGCACTTCTTGCTGAAGCAGAGAGCAAAGTTATGGAAGTAGCCAATCGAAAGAATGCCGGTGACTTCAAACATGTCAAAGACGTGCTTGTTGAGACATATGCCAATGTGGAGAAACTTCAAAATCGCCAAGGTGATATCACGGGAATCCCAACAGGTTTCCGTGATTTAGACCGTCTAACAGCAGGATTCCAGCGAGGAGATTTAATCATCGTTGCTGCGCGTCCTTCAGTAGGAAAAACCGCCTTTGCATTGAATGTGGCACAAGCTGTCGGTACCTTAACCGAGGAGAATGTTGCCATTTTCTCTTTGGAAATGGGTGCTGAACAGCTTGTCATGCGTATGCTGTGTGCAGAGGGTAATATCGACGCACAAGTCTTACGAACAGGCGCTCTCAATTCAGAAGACTGGCGAAAGCTTACGATGGCGACAGGTACATTATCCAGAGCAGGCATCTATATCGATGATGCAGCTGGTGTACGTGTAAGTGAAATACGTGCCAAATGTCGTCGTCTTAAACAAGAACAAGGGCTTGGCATGATTTTGATCGACTACTTACAATTGATTCAAGGCAGCGGTGGAGCAGGTCAAAATAGACAACAAGAAGTATCAGAAATATCTCGTTCACTAAAAGCATTGGCACGTGAGTTGGAAGTGCCTGTTATTGCGCTATCCCAATTATCTCGTGGTGTTGAACAGCGACAAGATAAACGTCCAATGATGAGTGACTTACGGGAGTCTGGAAGTATTGAGCAGGATGCGGATATCGTAGCATTCCTATACCGTGAAGATTATTATGATAAAGAGACAGAAGACGCCAATACAATTGAAATTATCGTTGCCAAACAGCGTAATGGCCCGACAGATACGGTGAAGTTGGCATTTAAAAAAGAATACAATAAATTTGTTAGCGTAGATTGGACAGCAGACGTACCTGCTGGCTTTTAGTTGTGAGAGCATTACATTTAATGCTCTTTTTTTTATTGCCAGAATGAGTAGCTAGTCTTGGAGCAAGAAAAGGAAGGAATTCTATGCAAAACGGAACTAACAATCTATTGAGGTAATATTACCCAAAGTCTATAACTTTACTATTAAAAAAACGAACATTGTAGTCTGACTTCTATTACATGTTCGTATATTTTAGCCATCTTGTATTGACTTGGCCTATTTTCGTTGTTACAATAAGTCTGTTTGAATCAGGGTGCAATGAATGTGCCTGACGGAGGTGCTGATTATGACATCAGTTGTAGTAGTAGGAACACAATGGGGAGACGAAGGAAAAGGGAAAATTACCGACTTCTTATCGAAAGAAGCTGAAGCCATCGCCCGCTATTCTGGTGGTGATAATGCAGGCCATACAATCCAATTTGAAGGGGAAACATATAAATTGCATTTAATCCCTTCAGGCATTTTTTATAAAGAAAAAATGTCCATTATGGGGAATGGCATGGTAATCAACCCCAAATCACTTGTTGAAGAATTAAAAGGGCTACAAGAAAGAGGCGTAAGCACAGAGAATTTACGCATCTCTAATCGCGCTCACGTTATTCTGCCGTATCATATTTACCAAGATAAAGTAGATGAGGAAGCCCGCGGTGACCAAAAAATTGGAACAACCTGCAAAGGAATTGGCCCATGTTATATAGATAAGGTACAGCGAATTGGTATCCGTATCGCAGATCTACTAGATAAAAAAGTATTCGAAGAGAAGTTACGTACAAACTTAGAAATGAAAAACCGTCTTTTTGAAAAATTCTATGGTGTAGAACCTTTGAAATTTGAAGATATTTTTGAAGCGTTTTACCAATATGGTCAAGAAATTGCTCAGTATGTAACAGATACATCTAAGATTCTTAGCGATGTGCTAGAAGAGGGCAATAAGGTACTATTTGAGGGTGCGCAAGGCGTTATGCTGGATGTAGACCATGGCACATATCCATATGTCACTTCATCCAATCCAGTTGCTGGTGGCGTTGCAACAGGTGCTGGCGTAGGTCCGTCACAAGTAAACCGTGTGATCGGTGTAAGTAAAGCTTATACTTCACGCGTAGGAGATGGCCCGTTCCCAACTGAACTATTTGATGAAATTGGCCAACAAATTCGTGAAGTTGGACGAGAATATGGTACAACAACAGGCCGTCCACGCCGAGTAGGCTGGTTTGACTCCGTAGTTGTCCGCCATTCTCGCCGCGTATCAGGTATTACAGATTTAGCATTAAACTCAATCGATGTGTTAACTGGTCTTGAAACTGTAAAGATCTGTACAGCGTATGAATATAATGGTGAAATTATTACAGAATACCCTGCAACTCTTCACGCAATTGAAGGCTGCAAACCAATCTACGAAGAGCTTCCTGGATGGACAGAAGATGTCACAGGATGCAAAACGCTAGATGAATTACCTGAGAACGCAAGAAACTATGTAAAACGTGTAAGTGAGCTAACTGGTATCCGCATTGCAACATTCTCAGTGGGACCAGATCGTGATCAAACTAATGTACTGCTTAATGTGTGGGACGCGTAATTCTAACCCAATCATATAAAAGTCAAAAGGCAATCCCATCTTTTCGAGGGATTGCCTTTTATTAATGGATATCTTTCTTCTTAAAACGTCCTCCACGCACTTCAGCAATATTGCCAATTGCAAGAAAGGCATGTTCGTCAAGTTCGCTAACAATCGTTGTGAGCTTTGATTCTTCTAAACGCGTGATCACTGTAAATATTACTTTCTTCGTGTCTCCTGTATAAGCGCCCTCGCCATTTAGATAGGTAACGCCACGGCCCAAACGGTCAATAATTGCTTGCCCGATTTCATCGTATTCATCGCTGATAATATAGACAGCCTTCGATTCGTCGAGACCCTGAATGGTAATATCAATCATTTTGTAAGCAATAAAGTAAGCTAGCCCTGAATACATAGCTTGTTCCCATGTGAATACAAATCCGGCTACTGTGAAGATAATGAGGTTAAAGAACATGATGATTTCGCCTACGGAGAATGGGAGTTTTTTATTGAAAAGTATAGCTAATACCTCTGTACCATCAAGTGAACCGCCTGATCGAATGACAAGGCCGACTCCGATACCAAGGATAATTCCTCCGAAAACAGTGGATAGCAGCAAATCTTGGGTAACGGGTTTTACATGTTCCAAGAGAAGTGTTGCGACAGATAAAGTAGTAATACCGAGTGCAGTTGATAATGCGAATGTTTTCCCAATTTGCTTATAACCGAGGAAAATAAAAGGGATATTAAGGAGGAAAATAAATACGCCTAGTGGCAGATGAGTTAAATGGGAAATAATTATAGAAACGCCGACAATGCCTCCGTCTAAAATGTTGTTGGGAACGAGGAATAGGCTAAGTGCAATAGCAGTTATGCATGCACCAATGATGACCATAATAGTTCTTTGTGCCAGCCTCTTTTTAGACTGTGTTTTCTTCAGTTTATTTACTTCTACGCCCTTTGGCAAAACCGGCTGCTGTTTCTGTCGGTTTGCATCACTCATAAAATCTCTCCAATCTTTTTGTAGAATAATAGTTTAACAAGACTTACAAATAGCAAGATCCTTGGCGAAGAATTGGCTAATCGTAATTTTAAGCCATAGACCTATTCATCCGTAAAGCCCAATTAGTTCCACTAATAACCAAATGAGATAAATTATCATCCTTTTAGCAAAGCGTCACCCTATATCTCTATAATATCGGAAAATTCGGGTTTTAAGAAGTGAAAAGCATGGCTTTGTTAAAACTTTTAAAAAGAAATGCATATTATAGGAGAAATGTAGGGGATAAAATAAGCCCTTATGACCGTTCTAAATCTCAATGAAAATAGCTGAAGTATGGTAAAATTAAATAGGACATATAGTCGATGTGTCGATTCATAGCGAAATTATTCCCCAGGAAATGTCGAAGGGGGTTTTTAAAGATGCAACGCAAACTTAAGAATGGTAGAGTATTGATAGAATAGAAAAAGACCGGAGTAAGGAAGGGGAATATATATTGGATAAGACGATTTTAGTAGTGGACGATGAAAAGCCAATCGCAGATATATTGCAATTTAACTTAATTAAGGAAGGCTATAAAGTTGTCTGTGCATATGATGGAGATGAAGCATTAAAAAAGGTAGAGGAAATTAAACCTGATTTAATGCTTTTAGATATTATGTTGCCAAAAAGAGATGGTATGGAAGTATGTCGTGAAGTACGAAAAAAATATGACCTGCCAATTATTATGCTGACAGCGAAAGATTCAGAGATTGATAAGGTACTAGGTTTAGAGCTTGGTGCTGATGATTATGTGACTAAACCTTTTAGCACACGAGAATTGATTGCAAGAGTGAAAGCAAATATGCGTAGACACCAAACTGTGGCAGTAGCTGAAGAAGCAGTTGAAGAGAACAATGATATCGTAGTAGGATCGCTTGTCATTCAGCCAGATGCATACCTTGTATTAAAAAGAGATGAAGCAATTGAATTAACACACCGTGAGTTTGAGTTGCTTCATTACTTGGCTAAGCATATCGGACAAGTTATGACGCGCGAGCACTTACTACAAACTGTTTGGGGCTATGATTACTTTGGAGACGTCCGCACAGTAGATGTGACCATTCGTCGACTTCGTGAAAAAATTGAAGATAACCCGAGTCATCCAGCATGGATTGTCACTCGCCGAGGCGTTGGCTATTATTTAAGAAATCCTGAACAGGAGTAAAAGAACATGCAAAAGGTCCGTTTTTTTAAATCAGTCCAAGTTAAACTAGTACTGATTTATGTATTACTCATCCTTATTGCAATGCAAATTATAGGGCTTTATTTTGCAAAGGAATTGGAACAAAACTTAAAAAAGAGCTTTGAAACTTCAGTTACTGACCGTTTGACACTTGTTAACTTTAGCGTTAAAGAAGAATTGTTAAAGGAACGAACGGATAGTGATCCAACGCTTGAACAAAGCTTAAAAAGTATTGTAGATTTATCCTCCGATGATATTAAAGAAATTAGAGTTATAGATCCGCGTTACCGAATCCTTGCTTCCTCTGATAAGAGCAATCAGTCTATTGTCGGTCAACGAGAAATGGATTCACTTGTAAGGCAATCTATCACAACACAAACGCGCTATGCCAAAATTGCATTAGATGAAAAGACACGCAAAAGAATTTGGGTAGTGGCCACTCCAATCATGTCAAATGGAAAGGCTAATGGCAAAGAAATTGGAACCGTTTATGTAAAGGCAAACATTGAACGGATTTTTGAGCAAATGAATGATATTAACCAAATCCTTGCAGCCGGAACTGCATTAGCTTTAGCCATAACAATTGTGCTTGGAATTTTCATTGCCAGAACTATTACAAAGCCAATTTCCGATATGCGAAGACAAGCGCAAGCAATGGCCAGAGGAAATTTCTCAAGGAAGGTTAAAGTATATGGCAACGATGAAATAGGTCAATTAGCTATTGCCTTCAATCATTTGACCAATCGTCTTCAAGAAGCGCAGTCAACTACTGAAGGTGAGAGAAGAAAGCTTGCCTCCATCCTTACGAATATGACGGATGGCGTTATTGCGACTGATCGGAAAGGGAAAATTATATTAATCAACTCACCAGCTGAAAAACTGTTAAATAGCGGTCATAATGAGTTAATGGGAAGACCATTGGTTTCCGTATTAGGTTTGGAGAAACAATATACATTTGAGGATTTAATCCACATGAAGGATGCAATCAACCTTGATTTTAGTTTCTCAGAGCGTCCATATATTTGGCGTGCTAATTTCTCTGTAATACAGAAGGAAACTGGCTTTGTGAACGGTTTGATTACAGTTCTGCATGATATTACAGAACAAGAAAAGATTGATATGGAACGGCGCGAGTTTGTGTCTAATGTATCTCATGAATTGCGTACGCCACTTACAACGATGCGAAGTTACTTAGAAGCATTGACAGAAGGAGCTTGGCAAAATAAAGAGATTGCCCCGCACTTTTTGCATGTCACACAAACTGAGACGGAGCGGATGATTCGTCTGGTAACAGACTTATTGCAGCTTTCCCATATGGATAGCAGAGAATATGAGATTAACGCTGACATTGTGGACTTTAATCGATTCTTCAACAGCATTATTGACCGTTTTGAAATGGCAAAATCGAAGAACGTTGAATTTATACGATTATTGCCTTCTGTTTCATACTATGTAGAAATCGATACAGATAAGATTACTCAAGTTATTGATAATATTATCTCCAATGCATTGAAATATTCGCCCGATGGCGGCAATATTCGCTTTGGCATGAAAGCAAATGACGGTATTTTAACTGTCATGATTTCAGATGATGGAATGGGTATTCCGAAAGATAATGTTGACCGTATCTTTGACCGTTTTTATCGTGTAGATAGGGCACGGGCACGATCTATGGGTGGAACAGGGCTTGGCCTTGCTATTTCTCGGGAAATGATTGTAGCGCATGGCGGGAAAATATGGGCAGAGAGTGAAGAGGGAGTAGGTACAACCATTTTCTTCACATTGCCATATGAAGAGGATGAGGCAGGTGAGTGGGATTGAAATATATCGAGCAGATTAAATCACTTTTACTCTTCGTCTTAGTCTTTTTAAGCATTACGTTGACGTTTTCCATTTGGACATACAAACCAGACTATGACCCACTTGAAAAACAAAAACCGCCGCTGAATGTTTCTTTTGAAAAGAAACAACAGCTGGCTGATGTCGTTAAACCATATCGTATGGTCTTCCACGAGAAGGATACGTGGCGCGGCACAGATCGGTATGAAGAAATGAAAAACATGCTAAATCGAATGCATCGTTGGCGTATCTCTAATATGACTTTAGTAAGCAAAAATGCGAATGCCTATAAGGTGAATCAATTAATGAGAGATGCAGATAACTTCACGCTATTTTTCCCTGCTGAAGTGCCCTATGCCATCTTCCAAAATATTTTGCCGACCGTCGATGAACAGCCTAAAAATCTTTCATTTAATAAAATGATTTTAGATTGGGAGCGCATAGACGACTCAGATGAACTTATTGTTTTCTTCGCCAATACTGCTAATGGTCAGCTTTACAAAGCAAAGGTACATGTAGATAGCCAAGATGACTTTTATAAATATATTATAGACAAATCTCATTCTTTTGAACGTTATATTGCGTACGCAAGGGAAAGAGGAAATACACTGTATTTACCTGCACAAGAGGAGAAGGTTATGCAGTATACGTATTTAAGCTCTTCTTCCTCTATTGATAAGTTTAAAAATGCATTATTTACAATGCCTAAAAGAGTTAAAAGCAGTATTGATGATACAAACTTTAAAGAGAATTATACGGATGGCGTTTCCATGATGACGGTTAATACAAGTAAAAAAACATTGGATTACGTTGATGCCAATGCTGTAGACAACTTAGAAAAGACAAATAAATCTAGCCTTATCTTGAATACATTCAATTTTATTAATGAACATGGTGGATGGACAGGCGATTTCCGCTATGAAGATGTTGATACTTCAAACAACAAAATTATGTATCAGCTATATGTGAAAGACTATATGGTATATACTGACGCATCTGTCACCTCTACAGCGATTGAGACTGTATGGGGAGAAACACGGATTGCTCGTTATATACGTCCTTATTACAAGCTTGTCTCTGTCCCTGAAAACGAAACCGTTATGATAGAGAGTGGCGAAAGAGCCATTGAGGAAATAAGCAAACAAGATGGTGTCGATATAAATGATGTGGAAGAAATAAGGCCGGGTTATTATTTATCTACGAATGAACGCCCAAATGTCTTTATACTCAAGCCTACTTGGTTTTACTTTATCAATGGCAAGTGGAAGTCTCTACCTCTAGTGCCGAGTGCAGGAGGTGAGCAAGTTGGATTGGAATAAAGCCAAAACCATCTTTATCATTGTATTTTCTATTTTAAATATATTTTTGTACTATATGTACGTAAATCGTTATAATGAAGCGCAAAGTGTTCCTGTTATTGGCGATACAGATTTTTCTACACGCTTAAAAGATGAAAACATAACGATTAAAAACAAGCCTGCTGCAACGATTAACGTCTCCTATATTTCAGGCAAAATTAAGAAGTTTAATATGTTGGAGCTTGCCCAATTGAAAAATCAAAAGCTCCATATCGGTAATAATGACACAGAAATTGTATCAAAGATTACCAAGCCGATGCCTTTGACAAGTTTATCAGCTAATAATATAACACAATTTGTTGAGAAGAATGTTTATAAAGGAAGATCGTATAGGCTTTGGAAGATAGACAAGTTGAACAAAGTAGCAACATTCTTCCAAGTTTCAGATAATCGAACGATTTATTACAATCAGAATGCAGCTGTAAAAGTACATTGGAATGACGCAAATGAAATCACAAACTATGAACAGAGGATGTTTGATTCACTGAAAAGCTTTGGCGAAAAAGGAACGTTGATTGAACCAGAAAAAGCTATTAAAGCTATTCTAAACAAAGGCTATTTAATGCCGAACTCTACAATTACAAAAATAGAGCTTGGCTATTCAACACTTGTACCTTTAACGCAAATCCAAGTGCTGGCACCAACATGGTATATCCATGTAGAATTGCCAAAGGATAAAAAAGGGATTAAGAATGAAGTGGATTACTTTGTAAACGCGGATGGGACAATCGTAGATATCGAACATAACGCCAAAGAAAGGGAATTACAGCAACAGTAAGGAGTTTTAGCCATGCAGTTTAGTGTGTTAGCTAGTGGCAGTACTGGCAACTCCATCTTTGTAGAGAGCGGCGAACATTCATTAATCGTCGATGCTGGGTTGACTGGCAAAAAGATGGAACAGCTTTTTGAAAAAGTAGGCCGTGATATAAAAAGTTTAAACGGGATATTGGTTACACATGAGCATTCTGACCATATTAAAGGTGTGGGTGTGCTGGCAAGAAAATATCAAATCCCTGTATTTGCAAATGAAAAAACATGGAAGGCAATGGATGGGCTAGTTGGCACAATTCCAACAGACCTTCGTTTTCAATTTGATATGGAAACGGTCAAAACCTTTGGCTCATTAAATGTTGAGTCCTTCGCTGTTTCACATGATGCAAGTGATCCTATGTTTTATTGCTTCCATGATGGTCAAAGAAAGCTAGTGGTCATCACAGATACAGGCTATGTTAGCGATCGGATGAAAGGCATTATAAGAAGTGCTGATTCATTTGTTTTTGAAAGCAACCATGATGTTGGCATGCTGCAGATGGGACGATATCCTTGGTCCGTCAAACGCCGAATTTTGAGCGACTTAGGGCACGTTAGCAATGAGGATGCAGCTGTTGCAATGAGTGAAGTGATAGATCAGAAGCCAACGCGCATCTATTTATCACACTTAAGTAAAGACAATAATATGAAAGATTTAGCACGTATGAGCGTTTCTCAAACATTGCAATCATGTGGCATTATGCCTGGTGAATTCGTCCAATTGTATGATACGGATGCGAATGAACCAACAGAACTGGTCACAGTCTAAATATATAGAAATCCCCCTTTATGAAATGGCTCTGTCCGTTATATTGATAACGAACGAGATTAGAGTCAGTTTAATAAAAGGGGATTTTTTTATGCCGAAATGGGGAAGTTAAGATTAGGAAAACTTTGAGGTGATTTTAAACTTGTTTTCATCTTATTTTAATGTTGGTCAGATATTGTATTACTAACGAAGCAGATAATTGAAGAAAGGGTGAAATATATGGGATATTACGATCAAGATGAAACAAAAACACGTAGAAAAGATGGCAGCAAGGCAGGCTATTTTTTGAGCGGAATTATCGGTGTCATTGTAGGAGCACTTCTTGTATGGCTCTTATTGCCGTCCATGGTGGATTACCTGCCGAATAATAATAGTGCGAGAGTATCGAGCAGCGGCAGTTCCACAGCCAATAAAACATCCACTCCACAGGTGTCTACAGAGGTTTCCACGAATGTAACAGATACTGTTGCAAAAACAAAGGATGCAGTCGTGGGCATTACAAATATTCAACAGACGCAAACTGACTTATGGGGCGACTTACCATTCCAAGATGGTGGCGGCATCACTGGAGGTAATGACAAAAACGATCAGGATTCCAGTGAGCCAGTTGGTAGTGGTTCTGGTGTCATTTATAAAAAAGTAGGTAACAAAGCATATATCGTCACCAATAACCATGTTGTTGAAGGAGCTAAAACGTTAGAAGTTACATTTTCAGACGGCTCTAAAGAACAAGCTAAGCTAGTCGGTACAGATATATGGACAGATTTAGCAGTTATTTCTATCTCAAGTAAAAAGGTAAAAACGGTGGCTACTTTTGGCGACTCTGATAAATTAAAACAAGGTGAAACTGCGATTGCTATTGGTAACCCTCTAGGATTAGACTTCTATGGTTCTGTTACAACTGGCGTTATCTCAGGAACTGATCGTACTGTGCCAGTGGATTTAAATGAAGACGGTACGGAGGATTGGCAAGAAGAAGTATTGCAAACAGATGCAGCAATCAACCCAGGGAATAGTGGCGGTGCATTAATCAATTTGGCTGGCCAAGTCATTGGCATTAACTCAATGAAGATTTCTGAATCTGCTGTAGAAGGATTAGGTTTTGCCATACCAATTAATTCAGCTATTCCTGTAATAGACGAATTGCAACAAACGGGGAAAGTAGTAAGACCTTCAATGGGCGTATCATTAATCGATTTAACAGATGTACCAGCTTACCACCAAAGCCAAACATTAAAATTGCCTCCTGAAGTAACAGCTGGTATCGTTGTTAGCCAAGTTGTAAAAAATTCTTCAGCTGAAAAAGCAGGTATTCAAAAATATGATGTCATAGTCGAAATGGATGGAGAGAAAGTAGACAATTCTATCGACCTCCGTAAGATTCTTTACAACAAGAAACATGTTGGAGATCACATCAAATTGAAAGTGTATCGTGATGGCAAGTTGGTTCAAAAAACATTAACATTAGAAGACAGCTCAAAACTAAAACAATAATTTAGTTTGTGGATAAGTAATGGAAAAGAATTAAATTATAAACAAGCGAGCAAGGAAAGAAAATCCCCTTCTTTCCAGCTCGCTTTTTGTTTGATACAATGAGTTGTGGATAAAAAAAGGTAAATTGTGCATAACTCTGTGGAAATCTAAAAGCAAGAAAGGAATAAATATTTTGACAATATATAGCTGTGAAACCCATATAGGACATGCTTTAGACATGTTTGTTGCAACTGAAAAAAAGATACCGTTAATGGAAAATATCAATGAGGAAGAAAAGTTATCCACAAAGTGCGAGTACTGTGAAGAGCGTGCAACATATATTGTGGCGAACAAATGAACGCCCACAATATATTGAAATGAATTGTGGATATGTGTATAACTTTTGGGGATAAGTTGTTTGTAAATAAAAAAGGTAGGTGGATAACTTGTGGGTATAACAATTATTAGTGTCGGTAAATTGAAGGAAAAGTATTTAAAAATGGGCATTGAGGAGTATGTCAAACGCCTAAATGGTTATACAAAAATGGAAATTGTCGAAGTTCCTGACGAAAAAGCGCCTGAACAATTGAGTGATGCTGAAATGGAAATCGTCAAAAAGAAGGAAGGAGAAAGGATCCTCGCTAAACTAACCCCTGATCACTATGTTATCGCCCTTGCTATCAACGGCAAGACGCGCAGCTCCGAAGAACTCTCAAAAGATATCGAAAGTCTCATGACATATGGCCAAAGCAAAATCGCTTTCGTTATTGGTGGCTCGCTTGGGCTTCATGATGATGTGTTAAGTAGAGCTAACGATAAACTCTCCTTTGGAAAAATGACTTTGCCACATCAGCTAATGAAGCTAGTATTAGTGGAGCAAGTATATCGAAGCTTCCGGATTATGAAGGGTGAACCGTACCATAAGTAAGCACATAGTTATCATTTTGTGAAGCGTCAAAGTACAATTGAATGTCCTTGACGCTTCTTTCAGTAGGTGAGTCCCCTGCATTAACAGTAATTTTATTAATGACAGAATGTAACAAATCCTTTTGTTTTTCGGGTGGGATGTTTGGAAGTATATTTGAAAAAGTGCTTAGTATATTTTGTAGTTGCTTAAATGAAATTTCTTTAATAGTAGGCTTGCTTAACTCATACTCTAAATGTTTCTTTTGCTCTAATAGGGCTTTTTTATCTTTATCAAGGTCTGTAAGTCGGTCTAATACTGATTCTGGCGGAGTAGGCACTTTTTCTATAATCGCAAGGTATTTGTTAATCTTTTTATCGGTCTGGTTGTATGGTTCTTCCACATAGCTAAGTCTATCCCTAATAGGCTGTTTTAAATGTGCTATTTTCTCGTTCACTTTATCAACAATAAAGTTTAGTATATTTGGCTCAGTAGTAACTTCTTTTATTCTATTAAAGACAAATAGCTCAACTTCATCGGCTCTTATCAAATTAGAGTTACAAACGGCACTTCCTTTATAATGGAAATTTCCATAATAACGTATGTATTCTTTACTACTTTTGCTTTTTTTGGCTTTATGTCCAATCATTCCTTGACCACACTTTGGACAACGAAGTAAGGTAGTAAGGGGAAAATGCCCTGTGAATGTCTTGGAAGGTTTGCTAGACTTTTGTTTAAAAATTTTTTGAGTTTTTCTCCATAGTACAATGCTGATAATCGGCTCGTGTTTACCTTCTATAAGAATAACATTTTCACTTTTGCCTGTCCTTCTCTTTTCGCTCCAATTTTCAACTTGGTTAAAACGAATGAAACCGGCATATAAAGGGTTCATGATGATCGTTCTTATAGAGTTAATGGAAAAACTCGCCCCACGCTTAGTTTTATATCCTTCATGATTTAATTGATTTGCTATCGCTTTGAAACCCTTACCGCTAACATACATATCAAAAGTATATTTTACAGTAGTAGCCTCGCTTTCATTTATAATTAAATTCTTGTTCTTAGAAGAGTAGCCTAGTACACTACCTCCGTTCCATTTTCCTTCCTTTGCTCTTTGAGTCATTCCCATTTTTACATTTTCTACGATTGTATTTCTTTCTAGCTCAGCAAAAGTTCCCATCATTTGAAGCATAGCTATTTCCATAGAGGTTGAAGCATTAACATTGTCGCTATAACTAAACAGACCAACATCATGTTTCTTTAAATGCTCAATAATGTTAAGAAAATCAATTTGCCTACGGGACAGTCTAGAAACTTTCCAAATCATAACCATATCAAATTTTTTGTTCGTGACATCAAAAGAGCCGCAAAATGTAATAGAACAAGCTAAGGGTTTGTTAAGACTCGAAATAAGACCAGCGGCTTATCAGTTGAAAAATTATTCATCTGGAAGTAAAGCAAATGAATTAATAACTAAAGATTTTTTTAATAATGCAATTGAAAAATTTAAGATAAATGACTTCCTTAAAAGCCTAAATAAAATGGAAGACAATGAATTATTCATGATGTTAAATGTAATGAAAGTAGCGGACATTGAAAAAATATTAGCTTTTAAAATCTTAGAAGGAAAAATTGGTGAAAGAACACTTCTAGAAAAAGGCTATTACAAGGAGGGGACGTTTAGAAAAGAACTAGTTGAGGAATATAATGAGAACACAAAGACCAACATTATCCAAAAGCAACTTTACATATCGTTGGACTAATTGAAATACATAAAAGAAAGATTTTATAAATTATGGTCTACAACATAAAAATGGTGACATAGCCCCGCACCCTTTATTAAAAATATATCACGTATGAATATAAGGTTTTTCCTCTCTAATAACATGATTCTGCGTATAAAATATAAAGCTGACATACGGGTCCTTTTCACCAATTAAAGCAATACAAAATGTTGATCTAATATAAGCACTAACAACCCTGCAATCTAAATTAAATTTCAAACAAAGGTTTTTTATAAATCCTCTTATTACAGGAGCTTTTCTGTTTTATTAATGTATCAAAAACGAATGTTTATGAGACTTGTTAAGCAGTACCAAAAATCAAAGTATTAACAATAAATATATGTATCAAAACCCGTATCAAAAACAATGTCTCAATATTTATTGAAAAATACGTTTTTGATACAACCGAATTAATGAAATAAATTTAAGGAGTGATGTTATAAAATGAGAATCGGATATGCAAGAGTAAGCACTTTAGAACAATCATTAGACCTGCAATTAGACGCATTAGAGAAGGCAGGATGTGAAAAGATTTATCAAGAAAAAATAAGCGGAATGAAAGATGACAGACCTGAGCTTCAAAAATTAATCGGCTATGCTAGAAAAGGTGATGTATTAGTTATTTATAAACTTGATCATTCTACAAAGAGATTAATTGAGTTATCGGAAGAACTTCAGAAACGTGGAATTGAATTAGTAAGCATTAGTGACAGCATAGACACTACTACAGCAGTCGGGAAGGCAATGTTTAAGATGTTGGCTGTCTTAGCTGAAATGGAACGTGACCTGATTTCAGAACGTACTAGAGCTGGACTAGAGAGTGCGAGAGCAAGAGGAAGAACAGGGGGAAGGCCAAAAAAGGACAACAAACAAATCGAGAAGGCAATTAAGCTATATAGAACGAAGGAATATACAGTAAAAGAGATAGGAGAGATAACCAATATTTCGAAAGCGACTCTATACAGAGAGATAAAAAAACAAATTAATATATAAAAGGTAGGCTTAAAGACCTTGGAAAAACAACGGTATTAATAATGAAAGAACTTGAATGCGGAAAATTAATATAGTAAACATAAACTAACACTTGTTTTTAACAAGTGTTTTTTTGAAACTAATAAAAATCATGGTATATAATCAAAAAACAGCGGGTTTTTATAAAAACTAGGTGATAACACAAGGTTATGCGGAAAATTTTTAAGGCCTGAAAAACATTGAAATTTGGCTAAAATGATAAAAATAAAGGGAAAAAGGAGGATAATTTTCAAAATAAGCGAAAAAAATGTAGTATTTACGATTTTAGTAGGTGTATACTTAAAAAAAGCAGGAGGGGAAGGAAGAAACGGGAATGGATTTATCAATTTTAACAGGTGGAACTAAGAAAAACTTTATAACCTTGAGCGGAATTAAAAGAGAACAATTTAACCAAGATGTGATAACAATCCAGTGTACAGTTAATGATATTCTGAAATTTCTGGAAGTCGATATAAGGGTACAACGGGAACTTGATGAAAATAAAGTAGCAAGCATAGGGCAATACATTCAATATGGCCTTGATGGCAATGATGTATATTTTTCCCCACTAATTTTTTCAGCAAGAGGACAAGGGGAATACGATGAAGAGAGATATGAATACAATTTAAGTATGGATGAAAGGTTATTCATATTAGATGGACAACATAGAATAAGAGCTTTTGAATATTTAAAAAGACGAATGGAAGTAAGTAATCAAAACGGAGAAGCGTATCAAATGCTCTTAAATTTCCCTATGACGATACAAATTTTTGCGAATTTAAGCTTAGAACAAGAAAGACAGTTGTTTACAGATATAAATACTAAGTCATCCCAGGTTAATAATACATTGTTAATAATGTATAAAAAGGATGATTTGTTTGGAGACTTAGTTCGAGAAGTAGTAGACAGTTTACCTCTAGATTTAATTGAGTGTAGAGCAAAAACAACGAGAACAAAGTTAATGACAGCATCAACCTTATATTCAGTGGCTAAAGTTATAAATGACGGGGTTTACAGTCGCCAATCAAGATCAGGAATCAACAAACAGAATTACGAGATGTACAAACAAAAAACTGAAAATTTCATAAAGCTTTTACGACAGTATGCTCCAATTGATGCTGGCAATCGGGATAAATACATTATTATGAGTTCCAATATTACAGTTGCTATTGCTAAGTTTGTTTATGAAGTGGATAAAAAATACCCAGATGAACAAATGGAAGGGTTATTTAAAGATGTGGTAGCAAAGGTAGACTGGACACATAAAAACGAAGAGTTTAAGGAGCTTTCTGCAAAATATAATAAGAGAACAAGGAAATATAATTTTGGTTCTACAGGAAGAACGATAAGAGACTTTTCTGAGTTCTTAATGAAAAAATATGAGGAGTTAAGGGGCTGATCTTATGTCTAATGTAATAGCAAGAGGAAGTATAAGCACCTTGATTAATAAAAAAGATAAAGGGATAATGTCAACCCAACTAACTATAAAGGACATTCTCAATATTTATTCAACAGATAAAGAAGTCAACAGGGATTTAGGCTATCATAGGATACCCAAGTTAGTAAAATATCTGGAGACAATGGAGAGCCCTATAGGAATTTTCCTTCCGTCTATTGTTTTATCTTTTAGGGGAGATCCAACGAAATATTATAATCCGGAAACTTCCTCTTTGCTAATTCCGAATGGTATTAAATTGACTGTCATAGATGGACAACACAGAATCAAGGGAATAGATCAATTCATAAATAAAAGTAGTATTGACAATGAGCTGAAAGAAAAACTGTTGAATAGTAATTTAACCGTTCAGATATACTTTGGCTTGTCAAAAGAGGACGAGAGAAAACTTTTTACAGATATAAATACTAATGCCAAAAGAGTGTCAAGGTCTTTGGTTGCTAATTTTGACACAAGGGATATTTATAATTTACTAGTAAGGGAACTTTATCATAGTTCTGACGCTCTGCAAACGGTTAAAGTAGAATTTAACAAAAGCCGTATTGTTAGACCAAATAATACTACGTTTATTACAAGTGTTAGGCTGAAAAAGTTTATCAATTTAATTATTTTTGGTAAGGAATCCCCTAGTCGAAAGAATGAAAAACAAATTAAAGAACAATATGATGAAATATTTTCATTTTTAAACAAACTGTTTAGTGTTTTGTTTTCAACACTTCCCGCTAATCCGGGGGATGTATTGAAAAGTGTTTTAGGGCATGAGCCTATGCAAAACGCTATTGCTTTATATATAAACGAGTCTGTAATCATTGAAAATGATAATGAAATAAAATGGTTAGAAACATGGGAGGATGAAATTGAACAATTGGGCTTAATCAATTGGTCAGTGAAAAATAGAGATTGGTCGCCATATATGATGACCGGGAGAAAGAATACCGAGTATCAATACCAAACTTTTATTGAAACAACAACTTTAGACCTTAAAGCCATTATACAAAGAAAGTTGACTTAAAAAAGCAAGGTTAAAATTAGACACAAGGTTTCTGCCTCTGTGTCTAATTTTAATTTAAAAACATTCTTAAATCGATATAAATATTTCAATCTCCACATTTACGTAAATAATGGTAAATATAGTATATTTTCCTCTGAGAAAAAATCGCTATTGCTTCGATAAGTGACGATATAGTGATACACTAACTGGTAGATATGTGAAGTTTTATGCTATTGGTGCAGATAACCGTTCAAATACTATTTATGTGTATAAAATAAACAGTAATGACAAATTTTTTATATAGCGGAAGCTTATAAAGAGAATCTGTAGCCAGAACTATTTAATAATATTAGAAATTGAGACAATTAAATGAATTTAAAAATTTATATAACAAAATGACACAATATTCGTTCGTATACTAAAGATCATTTTTTTAAATACAAATTCTGAAGTTTAGGAAGGGGAGTTTATCTTGTTCAAAAATCTAATATACTTTGATACAAACAAAGTAGCCGAATATAAAGCGATACTAGAAGGCGAAAAACGTGTGGCTATAAAAAATGTTAAAGTAAGCTCGGCTAAATCTATAAGTGCTAAAATCTCAATAGTTTCAGGAGGAATAAATGGAAACAACGAAATGGAAGGGGAAATACTAGAGAACCTAATAATCGATTGTAATGAATTTGAAGAGTTACTTGAGAATAAAGGTAAAGATAATTACTTTGACTTTTTAGAGAATGAATATGATTCTGAAACAATACCTAAAACATCGATTATCCGGTTCGAAGGAAAATTTAGGATTCCTTCAGAATTTGATATGATGGATTTAATCAACCAATTCAAACCTATGTTGACCTCAAGTATGAATTTGCAAAACGCTCAAGAAGAAGAAATATTCAATAAGATTTTTGCTAAGGAAAGTACCAAAATTCCAGCTTTTCTTGATTGTGATAGCTTTGAAAAAAGAGTAGGCTTCGCGAAACTCAATTCAAAAAATCTGCGTTATGAATTAGAAGAGTTGGAAGACATTGAGGATGATGAAGTAACTATGATAGCAAAAGTATTATCTCGAAAAGACGTAGTAGACAAGCCTATTATTGTATTTGATACCCTGAAGGATTTATTTTCTCTAAATCGAGGGATTAGAAGGCAAATGGGTGAACAGGAAATTGAGGGTATGCAAAGTATTAAAAGTAATGAAAATATTATAGTGCTAGAAGTTTTAGCGATTTATCAGTAGTACTTTAGTATAGTCTCATTTTAATACCGTATGGTGAACAAGACTATAGATAAGAAAGAATGGTTTTTTAAAATCCTCTAGCCAAATGCTAGTAAGTAAGACCACTCCATCGAAGTGGTCTTTTCAATTAAATTGAAATATAAATATTGTGTTCAAATTTGACTATGTTATTGTATGGTATTCGGTGAACCCTATCACAAGTAAGTGCGGTTTTTGAATTACATAGAACAGGCTACGAATTAAAGTAGGCTGTTCTTTTATTTATTGACATGGAGTTAACTCCATCTTTTAAAGTGAGTATATTAAAAGAATGGAGTGATGTAAATGGCTAGTGTGACGTATATATTGAGTGGATTATATGCTTTTTTAATGGCAGTAGCAGGCATCAAACAATGGAAAGAAGAAGGATATCATATACGAGCCTTATTATTCATTATTGTATCAACAGGAATAATTCTAACCTTATTTATACCAAATAAAGACTTGCTGTTTCTATTACTAATTATCTCATTTGTTTTTCTACACATATTGACGATTATACAAGGGATAGTAACAAATGGCCGAATTAAGTACAGCCATCATATCAGTCGTTTTATTTTCCATAGTATAATTATTCTAATGGTTTATAAATTTATAAAGTAGTAGGTGGTAGTGGTGAAAATTGGAGAATTTGCAGAGCGTACTGGTATTAGTAAAGATACTATTCGATACTATGAGAAGATAGGTTTATTACATCCAGAAATTATAAATAAATATCGTGAATATAACAATAATGACGTCATTCTAATTGAAACAATCATTAAACTGAAACAAACGGGATTTTCACTATTGGAAGTTAAAATGCTTTTTGATTGGTCGAAAAATACGGATCATAATAAAAAATTAACACAAGAAGAAATTCAAAACGTCCTTCAAATAAAAGAGATATTTCAAAATAAATATAAACAAATAGTACAAACGGAAAATAACATTAAACAAATAAAACGTGTACTACTAAACGCAGATCATAAAATTGAACAACTATTAGAAAGAAATAAGGGTTAGAGTTTTTAACTTTTATTAAAGTTTGCAGTAAAACTGCATTTAAACTTATTACGGAGAACCATATCATAAGTAAATAAATGAGGTTCTTAAGAGTAGAGATGACCTTATGCATATCAATCATCCTTAGTGCTGCTTTCTTTGAAAGTGGCACTAAGGATTTAATTCTAATGAGGTTGTCCCTTTGGTTTGGCTTAATTCAATGATAACTCTACTTTAATTTAATATTCCGTACTTTTTACCATTCTTTTGGTTCATAGTTTAATTCTCTAAATAATTGAGTTCGCTCTTTCTTGGATAAATCTCTCCATTGTCCAGGTGGGAGGTTACCTAAATGAATATTCATGATTCGAGTTCTTTGTAATCGGTACACTTCGTATCCTAATTCAGCACACATGCGGCGGATTTGACGATTTAGTCCCTGTGTCAAAATGATTTGAAAATCAAATTTTGATAATTGAACGACTTCACAAGGAAGTGTTTTGGTACCTAATATTTTGACTCCCTCTGACATCTTCTTCAAGAATTCAGGAGTAATTGGCTTGTCTACAGAAACGATATACTCCTTTTCATGCTTATTTTCAGAACGCAGAATTTCGTTAACAATGTCGCCGTCGTTCGTAAGAAGAATTAAGCCCTCGGAATCTTTATCCAAGCGTCCAATATTAAATATTCTTAATGGGTGATTGACCAAATCAACAATATTCCCTTTTACACCTTTTTCGGTTGTACTCGTAATGCCTACAGGTTTATTTAGGGCAATATAGACATTATTCCTTGCTACAAAGATTGGATTTCCATCTACTTGGACGTCATCCCCAGCTTCAACTTGGCTACCTATGGTTGCACGTTTACCATTAATCGTAACTCTTCCATCAGTAATTAATTTATCTGCACCTCGTCTAGATGCTTTTCCAGCTTCACTTATATATTTATTAATACGCATGTTGGCACATCCTTAATCAGGGATTGTTTTATTAAATACTAACTATACTTTATTTTAAGGCTGAATCACATACTATTATTCAGATATAAGGGACAAAAGTTTGTAGGCAATTGAAATATATGTTGCCATCATAGGTGTATTTTCGTTTGTATTTATAAGGAAAGTAGAGAAGGGTACTCTTTGTAGGGCTTAGAGGGACCTTCCATAAAAAAAAGTGGGGATCAGGCCCCCACTGTTAGCATAACCAGCATATAAACCGAAGATAGGATAGTTATGAGTGCAATCATTATTTTTAAACGGTTGATAGGGACCTTATTGGCAAGACGAGTACCCGTAATAATCCCTATAACGGTTCCAATTAAACTAGCGATAATTAGCATGGAGGTGGTTTGCATATTGGCATGGGCAAAGTAGCCGAAGATGGATGGAATAGCAATGAACACAGAATTTAAAAGACTTACCCCTACGGCCACCCGAATATTGACTCCGAGGCTAACTAGTAATGGTACTAATAAAATGGGACCACCTGCCCCTGTTAATGCACAAATGGTTGCTGTTAGAAATCCAAGAAGGATAACGATTAATGAATGATTCAATAGTATTGATCGATTTACTTTAGTATCATCCTTGTTTTTCTTGAGCATAGATAGCCCAGCTAGCAGGATAAAGATATAGAGAAGAAGCTTTGCTAGGAAATCAGAAATGAGTACATTGATTTGAACTCCCAAAAACGCACCTGGAAGACTGCCGAGACTTAAAAACAGCGCTAGTTTTAAATCCATGTTTTTTGATTTCCAATAAGAATAGGCCCCAATTATACCCGAAACAGCAAAGGATAAGAAACTTAGTGCAAGAGAATCATGCACAGGTATATCTAAAAAGCCTACGTAAATTAAAGGGAGAAGAAATCCTGCAATTCCGGACATCCCTAATAAAACGCCAATAATTAAATTGGAACATGCGACAATACTAAAAAGAAATAAATTTGTAAACATTTATCAGACCTCAATTATTCCTAACTCATGAATTAGAGTAGGGTTATATGTTTGCTCGAATAGAAAGTTCCTTCATTGCAAGCTTACTTTCATATTTTATTTTTTCCTCATCCAATGTAAGTACTTCCCTGTTTTTCATTAATATTTTGCCATCGACAATACAATCGGTTATATCATTACTGTTAACAGATTCGATTAGGGTATTTAGCAAGTTATGTGTCGGAGAAATATGCGGCTGGTCAATGTTAATTAAAATCATATCCGCTTTTTTACCAACCTCTAATGTCCCTAGCTGATGCTCTCGTAACATGGCTTTAGCGCCACCTAATGTCGACATTTCTAAGATGTTCTTTGAAGGCATGACCACTGGATCAAAAATAGGAACTCCCAAAAAAGCTCGCATTAATGATTTAAACACTTTCATCTGGTCAAATAAACTCAATCCAGAGTGACCAGCTCCATCTGTTCCAAAACCAACACTTATATCTTTTTGCAGTAGGCTAGGTGTCTTAGGAATTCCCTTGCCTGAATTACTAATGGGACAGTGAACGACCTTACTATTATAAGTTTTAATAATATCCATTTCATTTTCAGAAAGTAGAATACTATGTGCACCTAGGAAATTTTGATCCAAGACACCTATAGACTCAAGATATTCAAACGGACGCATTTTGAAGTTCTCCAAGCAATAACTAATTTCATTTGGATATTCATTCATATGGGATTGTACACCAGTGGAACATTCCTTTGCGGCTGCAAAAACCTCCTGAATTAAATCAGGTGTACAAGTAATGATAGATCTTAGTGAAAACCATACATCTAATCTCCCGTTACCTGTTCCATGAAATTGGTTATACAATTGCCGATTGTCACTAATATTTTTCTCTATACTAGACTTCATTATATCAGGAATATCCTTGCCGGAATCCATGGTGGAACAGGTAATAGCCCCTCGTAGACCAGATTCCACAATAGATTCTGCTACCTTATGCATATGTCTTCCACCTGCATCAATAAAGGCTGTTGTTCCAGACTTGATCATTTCAAGACAGCTTAACTGTGAGCTTATGTATACATCTTTTTCTTGCAGGTTGCTTTCAAATGGAACCATTATGCGTGTCCAGATCATAGGGTATTCATCTGCAATTCTTCCACGTAGAAGCTGCTGACATGAATGGGTATGTGCATCTATTAATCCGGGCATCAGTAATTTTCCATTTCCAAATAGTGTTTCTTTCGATTTATAGGATTTTGATAAGGGGATATTATCACCAATATCTATGATGTTATTGTTTTTTATAACAAGACATTGGTTCTTTAGTACGTTTAAATCGGGGGTTAATATAGAACAATTTGTAATCATTAAATCAGCGTTATACTCTCTATTTTCCATAACAATTCTCCTTAGATGGCTTTAGGAAACAGGATGGCAGTCGCCTTCCTACCTCATCTGTATTTAGAATGAATCTAACGTATCAGTTAAGTTTAAGAACACTTGAGCAAAAATGGCTTGTATAAGAAATGTGCCGGTAAAAACTAAGATCGCTACGATGACCATTTTCCAACTTTGACTGATAAAAGATTTAAAGTTAAGACCAATTCCGGCAAGGGTCCCAACAATTGTTATTGGAGCCATAAAGGATATTTTGGCTGTGTAATCAATGATTGGTTGGGAGATGGGGGAAATAGGACTTGCAACAAGTAATCCTGTAAGAATTACATAAACAATAGCCGGTATTCTTAAAGGAATTAATTTTCCTAAAAATATCCCAATAAAAGCTATTGCTGATAAAATCATTACACCTGGAATGGATTCTGCAATGGACATATGATTTCCAATTAGGTTAGCCACAAGGGTTGTAATAACGGAAGTGAATAAAAGAGAAATAGTCCAATCGCGCATATTCATTGTCATATTAACTACCAACCTTCATATTTTTTGTTTCTCGTGTATGTTTTGGGCTGATTCTTGGTTCAAGCCAGTAATACATTTTCCTTGTAAGAGGAAGTGAAATGAATAAAGTGAAGTAAATTCCAACAATTGCAGCCAACATATCACTTGCACCTGCTAGCATTACAATCTGATCAGCATATTCTGGATAGATGGTTGCCAGTGTGCTAGAAGCAGCCGCCATCATTACACCACTCCCGACACCACTGGCCATAGCTAGCGCTAAGGGATGGAAAATGTTCATGGATGCTACCAAACTTGCCAAAAAACCGATATAAATTGTACCGATTAAAAAACCGATGATGTAAATAGAAAGGGCGCCCCTTGCTTCTGGTGAATTGGCTCCATATAGATGACAAATCAGTCCATAATCCTTATCACGGCATGTAGAGCTAGTTGCACCGATGGCTTCTTTCTTAATCCCTAATAATATTGCGACTGGTAAGGCTAGAAAAATCGTTCCGACATGTCCAAGCTCCTGGAAAGCTAATCCTGGACCTACATCAACTAGTTTTGGAAGATTCGCACCGGCTAGTACCCCTACTTTTGCCATAAAAGGAGTAATGGCCACGAGAACAAGTGATGAGGCATTTTTTGATTCCTTTTCTTTAAAAAATCGAAAAATATCAGGTCCAAGTAAGACACTTATCACAATCGCAAAAAGCATTGGATATATGATAATTAAAGCAGACCCTATTTGAAGCTTTTTTAGCCCAATTAGTTCAGCAACGAGAACGATGACTAGAGCAGCCAGGTATAAACGATAATTCTCCTTGATTATTTTTCCTATTGATTGATAGTGTTCTTTGTTTTTCATTCTCTTTTTCCTCTCCTGTTGATTTTCTCTTTTTAGAATAGTTTCGTATAAATATGAGTGAAAAAAGAAAAACTCTAGTTAAATTAACTAGAGTTTGACATACAGAAAAAACAAAAAACGAGAAATAGCCTGAATAATGAATGGTTTGATCAGTGCTGATAACGTGCCGTTTTCTGTCATTCCTCATAGTCAAACTATTTACGGTAGTTTGGTAGAGACTTTTGGACCTTATTTCCAAGTTTATACGAAGAATCAAAAAGCGAATATTAAATTATGTATATTGGATATTTGTTCGTGTATTTAACAATTTATATCATTTTTTTTAGAATGTCAAATTTTTTTAAGAAGTTTTTCGACATAAGAGGACATTTTTTTTGATTGAAATGTGCATAGTCATAACAACAATAAGTATATGTATATCTGTTATTGTGCTAAATTAAAATAAAAACATTTTTAAAGAGGTACATAACCGTGAATTCGGATTTGACAGCTAATATAACTCTAGTTTGTACATCAAGCGTGCTAAATTTGTATTTATGCATATACGTTTTCGTTAAGCGATTTAATTATACGAAAATCGCCAATCTATTTATTCTTTATACGGCGTTTACATCTGTTTATTGTATTGCTTCCGCATTTGGGTTATTGTCTACAAATCTTGAACAAGTACAATTTTGGACTATCATTCAATATATAGGGATGCCATTTTCACCGCCTTTAGGGTTACTATTTATCATGCAGTATTTAGGGATGAAGATAACTAAAAAAGGTTGTGTAGCGCTTCTTCTTATACCTTTTATTAGCTTGATCCTGGTTGCTACGAATAATTTCCATCACCTGTATTATAGAGTGTTTGAAATTGATCCAGCTTTGGGCGCTCCTTATGTACATTTGGAATTAGGTATATGGTATATGATCCAAGGCGTTTTCACATTTGCCAGCATGTTTGTGGCCTTTCTTCTAGTACTCTCTCGTTGGAAAGAAACAGCTAGGGCTTACCGTTTGCAATTAATCGCATTAATGTGCGGTCAATTAGTGCCTATAATCACAGCTTTTATATATTTAATAGGGGTGACTCCTCCAGGAATTGACCCTGTACCAATGGTTTTATGGCTTTCTTCACTCTTATATTTATGGTCTATTAGCTCATCACGTATGTTTACGATTATGCCTGTTGCTAAAGATGTGATATTTAATAGTATTAATGATGGTGTTATCGTATTGGATGAATCTAACCGATTAATCGAGTTTAACCAAGCATGTCAGAGCATGTTTCCGAAATTGCATAAATCAATGTTTGGAATGGACTTTGCTAAAGTATGGCTTGAATTGTCAGGAAATGCATTCCCTTTTGATTTGAAGAAGACTGCATTTAACCAAGAACTACAGCTTAGAGCAGCAAATCATTCAGAGAATACTTATCAAGTTCGTATGTCACCACTACAGCATGCTAATACTAATAAAGGTCTGTTAATTATATTCACTGATATTACAGATCTAAAAAGATTGCAGGTTCAACTGGAATATCAAGCTTTTTATGATGAACTTACACAAATTTATAACCGACGTGCATTCTTTCAGAAGTGTAATCAAGAGTTTACAGAGTTAAAGCATACTTCATTGGCCTTCTCGGTAATTTTGATGGATATTGATTATTTTAAAAGAGTTAATGATACGTACGGGCATTTTGTTGGGGATCAGTTGCTTCAGCATGTAGTAAATATGTGTCGAGCTCAGTTGAACAAAGGGGAACTCTTTGCTCGATATGGCGGCGAGGAATTTGTTCTTGCATTAAAGGGATATACGGTGTTAGAAGCCGAAGTATTAGCTAATCAGATACGCAGCCATGTAGAAACAAACCCACTCATCACAAATGGTGGAATTATTTCTGTTACTCTAAGTCTTGGTGTAGCTGAAGCCACGAAAGAGAAAGAGGAGACACTTTATCAGCTTCTGAATAAAGCTGATAAAGCATTATATTCGGCCAAACAAGAAGGACGTAACCAAGTGTACATTTATACAGCGGAAAGTAATGTATAGTATACTTTGTACAAAAGATTATACCAGCTATACGAGTATCGCTACACATGTTTACCTTGAATTTTGTTATTTTAAATAGTAATAATATGAGTTATAAAAAGGACGGATGTAATGAAATATAATAAAACAACTATGTTAAAGCTTATCAATGAACATCGAACGTTGCATGATGAATTAAAAAGGCTAAAATCAGAAATGGGATTAGAGAAAAACTTCGCAGTAAAGGCATTGTACCATTCATATGTTGCAGAGGATGGTCCTTATATCAAAGAGTATCAAGATTTAGAGCGTTTATAAAAAATATGTCGGTGTTCCTAACCAGAACACTAAAAGATGAACCGTATATAATTATATACGGTTCTAATTTTATAATCTTTTGCTTCTGACAGGGCTTAGAGAAATCGACTACGTCTTCATATTATAAGATACGACTTCTCTGCCAGTTCATTGGCATCCATAAAGCTGAAAGTAGAACACCAAAACCAGGGTGCCTATTTTATTAGTAAGTAGCTTATTATAGAGATAGAGAGGTGTTTGGGATGATTGTTTTGAAAGATATTGGGAGGTTTAAAGAACTCCCGGAAATCGCCATGTATATTTACCAAGGGGATATCCCTGCTTTACAAGCATTAATAACAGCAGGCTGGGATATTGAGCAGGGCATCGTACTTAACAAGCGTATTACATTAAGCCCATTGGATCTGGCACTTGTATCACAGAAATTAGAGGTAGTAAAGCTGCTGGTAGAGCATGGGGCCAATCTAAATGCTAAGCATAATCCTGCATTCTTAAGAGCCGTCCGCTATTGTAAGGAAGACATAGTTAGGTATATTGCTGGACAAGGGGCCAAGTTAGATATGCTTAATCAAATAGGTTCTGATGCTTATTCACAGGCCTACTATGGTAACAAAAATAATATTCCGCTTATACATGAACTGGGATTAGATATAAAGCTTTATGGCGGTGCTGTATTGCGAGAAGCTGTTTTAGACCATGACATGAAGACACTCAATTATTTGCTCAATCAAGGAGTGGACATCAATTATAATAAACCGGATAAAGTCTATCCTTATCAAGCGACTCCGTTAACGGTTGCTGTACGTATGGGGAATACGACGATGGTTAAATTTTTGATTGAACACGGGGCGGACGTTACTTTAGCAGAAAAGAACGGTGAGAGGCCTTACACGATTGCCGTTAGTAATAAGCATAGTGACATAGCTGATTATTTAAAGTCACTAGAGCCGACTGAAATGCATAATTTAGAAAATAAAAAGCATGAACTGAAAAAATATAAATTACCAGATAAACTGGTAATCTTTCTTACAGGAGACAAGCCCCGTCTTGAATTAGCACAAAATGAATTTGATATTGGCTATATAGACTTTTTCACATTGACCGATACATTTGAAATGAAACTTGGCAAACAAAAGCTGTTGCGCCTATCAGCTGAAATAGATAATTATTCTGATTTGCAGCTAGTTTGGAATCCAAATAACAGAGGTCAGATAGGCTGTTATGACGAAGAACATCAGAATTATGCGGACCTATGCAGTTTTACAGATTTCCTTGCACAGCCTGAAATATACCTCATTAAGTTTCTTGAGGGAGAGGTGTAATGAAGAACTATACGAATATTTTAGTGGAGAGAACAGACTGTATTCTTTATTATGCAGTACCATGTTCTTCGAATGAACATGGTACTGGTTGGATAGGTGGGAATGCACCTGATTTCTTTGATGAGCAAGCAAACCTTATCCATCAAGCTCATCAAAGCTATTATTTTTATTTGAGCATTATTCATCCATTCCAATCTGAAACCATGATTTCAATTTTCATTCCAGAGGACTATGGACAATATTTGGACAAAAACATTTATCCAAGTTGTTCAATAAAGGTGATTGAGCATCCGATTTCAAAGGAAAGCGTCAAAGATCTATTTACTAATCCAGGTCTTATAAAACATGTAATTTCAGACGGAGAAATCACCGATGACAAAAAGTCTATGGAGTCACCTTTTTTAATTAAACTTGGTGGGAAACCAAGACTCATTCAAGAGGAAGACTATTACTTTACCAAACTAAAAGAAGAATCACTTTCTTTTTTCTTTCAAGTAGATGAAGATGGTTACCCTGAAGCGTTGCTTCATGCAGATGACAATTACCCATTTGGTTTTGGTTCACTATATATTTTCGCTAACATAGGGCTTACTGAGGTTCAACATCCAGTAGCAGGTTTTTGGCAATTCTCTTAATAAAACGAAGGGTTGAGAATGAAAGTAAGTTTAATATTCTGTGGCTAATGACAAGAAAATGAGTTGTGGTATACTCAGGAATATAATGGATGTAGTTTATTTTATAACGAAGGAGCAGTCTAGATGCTATCGGAAAAAGTAATCAATTATTGCAAAAGCAAGAACTGGTGGTTCGAAGATATTACAGACGAGTATGAACATGCATTAGTTAAGCTAGGCATCGATTTAGAGTCAGATTTTGCATCTTTTTATCTGCATGCAGAGGATGGACCGACTTTCTTCAATAGACGCCGTGAAATCTATCAGATTTGTTGGTTTATGATTAATTCTTCTGATTATATGTTAGGTATGGAGAGAACTCATAGCGTTTTAAACCTGCCTGAAGAATACATTCCTTTGGATAACTTTGAAGGGGAGTTCGGCTTTTTTTATAATAAGAGCACAGATGAAGTATTAGGCTTGGGATTGGGACAGCAGATGGAGGATTTTTTTGCTGGCAAATTGAAACCGCAATGGAAAAGCTTTAACAGCTTTCTAGAATGGTATTTTGAACTGACAGATTCCTCAGTGACTATATAGAAAAAGCCCGTCAATTATTGAGAAGATAGAAATGAAAATATGTTAAATGCATAGATGAAATATCAATATTTGTTATATTCAGTTTTTTTAATTATTATTAAAGTAGAATAATACACAGGGGGAAAACACATGTCGAAATCTAAAATGATGGATAAGTATCTGGATGCTTACGAGGGGAAAATTAGAGGTTCTGTGATTTGTGAGGCTGTCGATTCAGCATTTGGAATAGATTTAGATAAGGCACCAATACTAAAAGATAATGATATAGAAGGATTTACATCCGCTCCTGGCAAATTGTCTTCTAGAGAAGTGATTGATTTGTATCTACAGCAGTCTGATGAGAAACAAACAGGACCGGTTATTCGCCAGCTAATCAATAAAATTTTTGGAGTTAATTTAGAAGGGATCTCAGCCTTAGAAGGCGCAAAGATATCCTTATACTCTAAAGATCAATGGATTGTTCACCATGAAAAAGACTTATTTGTCGTCCATACTGGGATAGGTGATATTGATGTGAAAATTTATCCTACCACTTACTTTATAGAACAGACAGGATCTGCGGTGCTTCCTGAGGACCTACAGCAATTATTATTACAACTAGGTTATACATATAATGAGGAAATCGGTAGTTATTATTATAGTAATCCTACAGGTGAAGCGGTTCCTGATAGTTTTAAAGGGAAAACCATGCAAGCCATTGGTAAGGTAGTAACAGAGTCCTTCGCAACTTTATAAGATATTTTAGTTTAATAATTCAAAAAGCCATATAAAAGGGAAACTTCCCATATTATATGCTTTTTGAGTTTTCTCGAAAACTATTCTAGAATATTATTTTCCGAAAGAAGATAAAAACTTCACTCGATCGCCCACTGGAGGAGTATTATTATCGACTAAAGCTATTTCTAAAACAGCAGGACCATTTAAATTCTTGAAGTTATTCAGTAAGTCTTCGTTAAGATCCTGCATGTCATCTACTCTATAAGCTGGGATATTCATGGCTGTAGCAAGAGCGCTAATATTGATTGCTTCTTGCTCAAATGATGGGTGTGTACGTTTAAATTGCATTGAATGTCCATGATATACCATGCCTAGACGAGCATTATTCATTACAACAAATAGGATTGGTAAATTGTATTCTTTTGCAGTCAAAATTTCCATACCATGCATGAAGAAGCAGCCATCCCCTGTAATGCATACAGTAGGACGATCTGGATTTGCTAATTGTGAACCAATCGCAGTACCAATACCGCTTCCCATAGCACCAAAATGTACATTAATATCAAATGTTGAATAATCCAGAACCTTCATATGGTGGATGACATAAGACATAAACTCACCAATATCAATTGTATATCTAGTAGAAGCTGGTAAATATTTTTGTAGGCTTAGAAGGACATTGATCGTATTATATTCCTCTGTCATTTCCTCAAAGTCTACTTTATTTGGAACAACCGAATCAGCAGTGTTTCTTGTAAGACCTGCAGCTCTTAATTCCTCAATTAAATATGATAGGCTTAAGTTGATATCACCTAGAACAGGTAAGTTAATCGGATATTTTCGATTAAATACAGATTGGTCAAAGTCCATTTGGATAGTAAAACGGTTCTTCGTTAGATTTACATTATAATTATTTGTAGCTGTTTCACCTAAGCTTGATCCAACAATTAATAATACCTCTCCATTTCCTTCATTGATTAGAGAGGAAGGCTCTTCATGACCAGCAAATCCGAAAATACCTTTTAGAAGAGGGTGGTTTTCTGGGATGAATCCTTTTGCGACCGGAGTTGTTAGAATAGGCCAATTAAGCATTTCTGCTAACTCAATGATTTGATCTGTAGAGTAACGTGAGCCTTGTCCGATGAAAATATAGCCCGTTTTTCTAGTTAATAATTCCTTAGCTACATTTTTGATTACGCTGAGATCTGGAACCATAGCTGTTCTCTTGGGAGGAGTCGGTATATGAGTGTCATCCGCCTCTTCATGTTGTAGATCAAGTGGAATCGCTACATGAACGGGTCCCGGAACATCACTTAACGCAATTTCGCATGCTTTCACAATTTCTTTTAAAATATCTTTTGAGTCTTTAACTAATACACTGTATTTTGTAACTGGTGCAAAGATAGGCGCAGCATCCAGTTCTTGAGAAGAATTTAACCCCATTGTATTTAATGGAACAGATCCAGTGATAAATAAAACCGGTAAGTGTTCACGCATTGCATTTGCAGCACCTGTCACTAGATTTGTTGCACCAGGACCACTGCAACCAATACTTACAGCTAACTCATTCGTATATTTTGCATATGCTGCAGCCATATATGAAGCTGCACCCTCATGTTTTGTTACAATTGGCGTAATCTCTGGTACTTCATTAAGTTCATCAAAAAAAGCATTAACTGAACCTGCTGGAATGCCAAAAATATACTTTACACCGGTCTCTTTTAAATATTCAAGTACAAGTCGGGCTGTTTTCATATTCATTCTCCTTATAGACTAAATAGATTTATATGGAAAGTATTTTTTCAATAGATGATCAGCTGTTAAAGGCTTACTGAAAAAATAACCTTGCATCAAATAACAATTTTGAGAAGACAAAAATTCTACTTGTTCTAATGTCTCAACACCTTCAGCAATGACTTCAAGGTTTAAATTGTGAGCAAGTGTGATGATTGTATTGGTAATCGCAGCTTCATCTTCTGTCATTTCTTGCACGAATGTTTTATCGATTTTCAATGTGGAAATTGGCAATTTTTTTAAGTAACCTAAAGAAGAGTAACCAGTGCCAAAGTCATCAATGGCTAAGTTAATACCTAATCCATTTAATTGTTTCATTGTTTTTAAAGTTAACTCTGTATTTTTAACAATAAGATTCTCTGTGAGCTCTAGATGCAAATACTTAGGTGATAGCTCAACTTTTTCTAATACATTTTTGACAATAGAGAATAAATTATTCTGCTCGAACTGGAGAACAGATAGATTGACAGACACACTTTTTAATTGGAAACCTTGATTATGCCATGCCTTGATCTGCTTACAAGCTTCAGTAAGAACCCATTCACCGATGGGCACAATTAGACCTGTTTCTTCAGCAATAGGAATAAATTTTTCTGGCGGAATCATACCGTGTTCTGGATGATTCCATCTTACTAAGGCTTCTACTCCCTCTAACTGATTCGTTTTATAGTTGATTTGAGGTTGATAGAGGAGAACAAGCTCATCTTTTTCTAAAGCTTTGTATAAAGCATTCTCTAACTTGATGTTTTCAAAGGTTCTTACATCCATGCTTTCACTAAAGAAATGATAACCACTGCCTGTTGTCTCTTTTGATTTGTACATGGCCGTATCCGCATTTTTAATTAATGTATCTGTTGTATCCCCGTTATCCGGAAATAAACTAATACCGATGCTCGCTTTAATAAATATTTCATTGTCTAGCAAATTAAAAGGCTTTGTAAAAGTAGAGATAATATCATCAACCACTTTTAAGACATCATCTTTACTGTGGATATGGGGTAAACAAATGGCAAATTCGTCTCCCCCTTGACGAGACAATGTTGCTGTGTGTGGAACACAATGGCGTAAACGATTGGCAACATCTCGAAGTAAACGATCTCCAAAGCTATGGCCAAGTGAGTCATTCACATATTTAAAACGATCCAAATCTAAGTACAATACGGCTAATTTTTCTCCATTCTCTTTTGAATGGATGATTCCTTGGGTTAATCTATCATTTAAGAGAACTCTGTTGGGCAAATCTGTTAAGCTATCATAATATGCATGGTAGGTAATTTCTTCTTCTAATTGTTTTCGTTCTGTAATATCTTTAAACGTGACAACTTCCCCAACAATTTTACCCCTCTCTTCTATTTGAGAGATGACATACTCAACGGGAAGACTCGAATGATCTTTTCTATAAAATTCGCCTTCTTTTAATCCGTATTTTGGGTTTTCTTCTAAATCAGGTGCCACACTATTTAATCGGCTTATTTCCGTATTGTTAAAGATAACATTTACTGTTTTTCCAATTAATTCGTCTTCTGTTTTATAACCTAACATGTGTGCGCCTGCTGGATTACAAAAGGTGATATTTCGGTCAAGGTCTAAGCCAAAGATCCCTTCGCCTGCAGAGTTGAGAATCAACTCCTTTTCCCGACTAAGTTGCTGTAATTCTGCTATAACTCTTTCAAGTTCTTGATTCTTATCTGTTACTTCAGATGTTCTTTCTTCAATAATGACCTCTTGCTTTTCCATATATAAAAGATTTGATAACGTGGCGGCTGTCGCATCTATAATAGATTGGGCTAACTGTATCTTATTTTCCGAATAAGAGACTTTTTCTTCGCCAAGATTTACAATTGAGATTTGTCCTAAAATCTCGCCCATTGAAATTAAAGGAAACATGAGTAGACCTTTAATGCCGAAATTACGACAAACTTCGTGATTTGGTCGATTATCTTTAAATACATCCGGAATGAATATAGCCTTTCTTGTTTCAAAAACTTCTTGCATTACCAGGTCATTACTTTGATCCATTTGAAATTTATTATGCGTTTTGAGCCATTCTGATTCAGACCAGTCACTCCTATTGCTTAACTTGGCGGGTTTAATCTTTTTCTCAGCTATCGGATCTAATAAGTGAACCCCTGTATTATACGTATCTAAAACTTGGGCTAAATAGAAAAAGCATATATCAAGACTTTCTTGCATAGAAGAACACATTGATAAATCTCTTGTCGCATCAAGCAAAAGCTGCTTTTCTTTAATGAGTCGTTCTTTATACGTTAGATTATTCGCATTTTGTATGGCAACAGCAGCCATATTGACATAGGCTTCGACTGTTTGTATTTCTTCATCTGTTAGATTCATTGGTATGCCATAATCGAATAAAAAGACCAGTCCAAATAGCTCATCTTTAAATGAAATGGGCAGACCTAATAAAGACTTGATTTGAAATCCTGCAACAGCCCGTGGGTCAGGACGATTATCCTTTGATGTATCAGGAATGTATATGGCTTTCTTGGTTTCAATGACTTCTTTTGCGAGTAAATCGTAATCCGTATCAATGACATGCATATCTAATGTCCAGCCATTTAGATATTCTGGTTTTCCTACAAAGCCTCTAAACGATCCATCTTCTTGAGGTAAGTATATGCCGACAGAATTACATCGAACTATTTCCTCTGATATTGCGATTGTTACTTGTTCCAATACTTCGCGTAATTCGAGCTTCATATTGATAACTTTAGTTATATTAGCAAGACGTGAGTATCTTGTTTGTTCTTTACTCATGTAGTATCCATTCCTTTTTAGAAAGATATAGTACTTAAGATTATACCTTATAGTAATTTAAGAAAATAAAACTTTGAACCACTTTTAATAAAAAGAATCTGTAAATATATAGAGAACCGAAGTGCATAAAACTAAATATATAAAGTTAGGTCAAAATAACTTAGAATGTTTGAGCTATTGGTTGAGGTCTTTTTTCTTACGCAACGTATTTACAAATCTATAAAAATAGATATAATGTTGGTATGGAACCTTTACTAATTTATAAAGCATTATCAAATGAGACAAGACAACAAATTTTATTGTGGTTAAAAAACCCAGAAATTTATTTTGATGAAGAGCCTTATTTACAACAGGGGATTAGTTTTCAAGTTGGTGTATGTGTAGGAGAGATCCAATTAAAAACTGGGATGGCCCAATCAGTTATTTCTAGTTATTTATTAACAATGAAAAAGGCAGGATTATTAGAATCCGAACGAATTGGGAAGTGGACGTATTATCGTCGGAATGAAAAAACAATCAAAGAATTTGCCGATTACGTTCAAAACAAATTATAAAAAGAGGGGAGGGTTTCTTTTTTTAAGCTAATATATCTACTTTTTCAGATATATAGATAAATAAATTTTATAATTGTTTAAATTAATATGAGAATGGAGTTTTGTATTCATGAAGAAAGTAAGCCCTCTGCTTATCATCACATTGGCATTAGGTGTATTTGGAATCATTACAACAGAAATGAGTATTGTCGGGGTGTTGCCACAAATAGCGAAAAAATTTGCAATTTCCACTTCACAAGCGGGCTTATTAGTAAGTATATTTGCGCTAGTTGTTGCAATCTCCGGGCCATTTCTTATAGTAATAGTCTCTGGAATTAACCGAAAGTTACTTTTACTGACAGCCATATTTATGTTTGTTATTTCTAATGTTATTTATGCTTTTACAAATCAGTTTGAAATTATGCTCATTTTTCGTATTCTACCTGCAGCGCTTCACCCCCTCTTCTTTTCGATAGCACTTGTTACTGCAGCTTCTCTTGTTCCACCTGAAAAAAGTGGACAAGCCATCACGAAGGTTTTCATGGGAATTACCGTTGGTTTTGCTTTTGGTGTCCCATTGACATCTTATCTTGCAGAACAGTTTTCATTAGAAGTTGCTTTTTTGTTTGGAGCAATTGTAAACGCTCTTGCTTTTATAGGAATAGCTACTTTGCTTCCTTCTATGCCAGTTACAGAAAAAATGTCCTTTGGAAAACAGATAGGTATATTACGTAAGCCTGGATTATGGTTAAACATAATAGCGGTTGTATTTATTTTTGCAGCCATGTTTTCAGTTTATAGTTACTTTGCTGAGTACCTTTCAAGAGTATCAAACATGAATGGTTCTCTAATCAGTATCATGTTACTCATATTTGGGCTAATTATGATTGTTGGCAATCATTTGTTCGGAGTACTTTTACAAAGAAGTATTGTGAATACCATCGTATCATTCCTAGGTGCATATTTAATTATTTATATATTGCTATATTATTTAGGCTCTTATTTCTTTCCCATGATTTTTATAATATTTATTTGGGGTATCATTCATTCTGGTGGATTAATCGTAAGTCAAGCTTGGTTAATGAATGAAGCAAAGGAATCACCGGAATTTGGAAACAGTTTATTCGTCTCGTTTTCAAACCTTGGAATTACTTTAGGAACGACTATTGGAGGCTGGTTTATTTCTAAATTAGGAATTCACCAGCTGATTTGGAGTGGCTTCCTATTCACGCTTCTTTCTTTATTATTGATAACAATAAAAATAAAGTACTTCAGAATTAATTTACCAGCAGAATAAGAAGCTAAGAGCTAGGCTATGTACAAATCATTTACTCAGAAAAATTGAACATTTATTCTATTACTAAATAGAGTATGAATCCCTAAAATTGAAAGATAAGAACAACTTGCTTTGCAGGACTTCTAACAAATAATCTTGAAGTCTTACATAAGATAGACTGATCTTGTTTTGCAGGCTAAGGCTAATTATAGGGGAGGGCAAAATGAGGAAGTTCAAACATTGGAGAATTGTAGCGGTAATGTTACTGCTTGTTGGGCTAGCACTTTGGTGGTTTGCTTCAGGGATAAAGGAACGACAGGTACTACTGAATCAATTTGATGCGTTTGTATACGATGATAACGATGTCCTTTCTTGGTTTGAACTGACTAGTCGAAATGGAAAAGTGAAAGGTGAATATCATCAACAGAAAATCAAAGAAAAAGAAACATTCTCTGTCACCGGAAAGGAAACCGAAGAAGGGTTTGAATTGAAGGTGGATAAACATGGAGATGTTCTGGTATTTGATATAAAACCTTCTAAATCTAATCTGCTGGTACAAAAAAGAGGCGAAAAGAGTGGCCATTTATACAGGGGTGTTAGCCGAGAGGAGCTTGCTACATCTGTAGAGGCCAATAGGGAATATAATACGGAATATGATGAAAAGATACGATGGAAACAATTTACGGTAGCACTGAAACGGAATTATGGTTATCTGTATGCTGAGAAAAATGGAACATATCAGCTCTTTCTAAAAGTTGATGAGGTACTATCTGGAGGAGAATTGTCTGGGTCACTTTTTGTTTTGAATGCTAATGGTGACTCGCATAAGCCCTTTAAGGAAACCCGTTATGTGATGAATGGAATAACAGACGGAAATATGGTTGAGTTCTTTCCTACCGTAAACGGAAAATCTACAAAACTGGGTGGGCATTTTCTTAAGGATGCAACTGGCTTAGACCTTTTATTTTGGATAACCGGTGAACAACTGCAATTTCATGCTGTAACTGAAAAAGAATTTAAACAGAGTTATGAGAAATTTAAATTGCTTAAAGAATAAATAACAACCATTAAATAGCACCTAACTAAATCGAGATCTTTAAGCGGATTTGAGAAGGAAAATAAGCATTGGATTATCTCCATTGCTTATTTTTTCTTATGAATTATTTATTTCCAGTTTTCGATATAAAAGCGCGAGTATCATAGCAGGGATAGTACAAACAATCATGCCTAGAAAGGCATATCTTGGCTCAATTTCATATAGGTAACCGCCAAATACAGTAAATACAGCAGTACTCCAACTAAGGGCTAAAGCTGAATAAATGCCTTGAGCTTTCGAAATCATTGTAGGTGAAATGTTTTTTATTTGGTATTTCATAAACGCATAATGCGCCATAGCAAATGAAAAAGCATGCAAAGCCTGTGCAATACTAAAAACGATTACATTTGGAAAGACAAATACGAATACCCAACGGATGGTAGAACCCACCGCTGCTATAGCTAACAAAGACCCCACTGAAAATGTATGAAACTTTCGATCAGCTATTGAAAAAAAGATGACTTCTGCTATAACGGAAATGTTAATAATAGTACCTATTAAAAACTTGGGCGCATGTATTTCTTGCAAAAAGAGATAACCATAACTGTAATAGGCTGCATGTGCTGCTTGCAGTAAGATGACTATGATAAGTACTAAACTAAAGTGCTTGATACGGAATAATTTTAGCATTCCACCTTTTTGCATTGGATCTACCGTTGGCTTTACAGATAGAATTACGGGCGCACGTGTGAAGCCAAGACACATTAATACCACAGCACCAAGTAAAAATCCCCATAAAATAACTTTATCTCCAAGCGCCCCTGTAAAGACAGATAAAAGCATGCCAGCAAAGATAAAGGCAATAGATCCCCACTGACGGCTCTTTCCGTAGTTTTTTAACTGATTACTTTGTATAAGCACGCCAGCAGCACTATCCAGGGTAGGCATCAAAGCAGGATAAAAGAAGTGAAATATTAATGTAACTATAAGTAAGCTTGTAAAGGAGCTGGATGGAATATAAAACAGTATGGCAATCAGCGTTCCAATCCCTGCTCCATTTAATAAGGTTTTACTACTATATTTCTCTGACAAATAAGGAAATGCAAATAGTGTAGAAAGGCCTCTTGCAACTAGACCCACACTCATAATCAAACTAGCTTGAGGGACGGTCATTCCTTTGGCATGAATCAACCATCCCGTCCAATAGGGTAGAAATATCCCCCATGTTATGAAAAAGCTAAAATATTGTATGCTCATCCAGCGATGTGTGTGATGTGTGTTCATTTTATTTCCCTCCATTGTTTGCATGGTATCATGGAGTGAAGAGAGAATAATATGAGATATCTCATATTTTTGAGGTGCAAGGTGGAAATTTATAAGGATGAGAAAAAACAACAATATATGAAGATGTACTCTATCGCACATTTGTTTTCTTTTCCAGTGGAGGAGTTCATTGAGGTACATCAGTATGAGCGAGATGAATGGATTATACAAGAAGGAACGCGATCCAACTTTCTGTTTTATGTTATTGAAGGAAAGGGCAAAATTTATGTAACACATCAAAATGGGAAGGTATCCTTAATTAATTTTATCAACACTCATGATTATATTGGAGAAATGGAATTACTAAATGAGGTGTACTATACAAAAGGGATTCAGGCCTTAACTAAGACCATTTGCTTTGCTATTCCCATTCATCTTTGTGGTACACAATTGTTAGAAGACGTAAAGTTTCTACGTGAATTAACCAAGTTTTTAAGTATTAAGGCAACTATTATGGCAACGAGGTATTCACAGAGCCTAGCTTTTCCGCTCGAAAATAGACTAGCAGATTTCATTTTACAAACAGCTGACGAAGGGATATATAAAGAGAGGCACATAACAGTTTGTGATTATTTAGGTGTATCCTATCGTCACTTATTGCATGTATTAACACAATTCTGTGATAAAGGCTATTTACAAAAGGATGGAAGGCACTACCAAATTATTAAGCCCCAATCTTTATATAATCTTGCAGGCATATTAAAAAATATGTAACAAACATTTCATACAGTCCCAGTAAATTGCTTGGACTGTATTTTTATTAATTGAATTATCCAGTACAATGGTTAAATAGAGGTTAAATATGGGAAATTTCACTAGAGATTTAAAGTGTACTCGTTAAAATGAAAATAGGAAAAGTAGAAAGGAAGCGCTTGTTATGCATAATGTGATGAATCGAAATAATGTGAAGGTTATAGGGCAGGGAGAGCAAACGATTATTCTTGCACACGGATTTGGTTGTGACCAGAGCATGTGGCAATATGTAACTCCAAACCTGGCTGATCGTTATCGAATTGTTTTATTTGATTATGTAGGATCAGGAAACTCGGATATCACTGCTTATAAATCTGAAAAATATAGCACGCTCCATGGATATAAACAGGATGTTCTAGACATCATTGAAGAAATGAATTTTCAACATGTATTATTTATTGGACATTCAATTAGTTCAATGATTGGCATGCTGGCTGCTATAGAGCGACCAGATTACTTCGATAAACTGATTATGATTGCGCCTTCTCCTTGTTATTTAAATGATTCAGACGGATATATTGGTGGATTTGAACGAAGTGATATTAATGAAATACTTGCAATGATGGAAATGAATTTTGCTGGCTGGGCAAGCTATATGGCTCCTTTAGCTATGGACCAGTCGAATGATTCAGAGCTAACTAAAGAACTGGAAAGTAGCTTTGTTTCAACGAATTCACGTGTAGCGAGGGAGTTTGCAGAGGTTACATTCTATTCAGATTACCGTTCTAGCTTAGACTTATTAGATGTACCTACATTAATTATTCAATGCTCTGAGGATAGCATTGTACCAAAAGAAGTAGGTGAATATTTAAATCAACATTTACAAAATAGTACGCTTAAAATCATAGATGCAAGAGGTCATTACCCACATATTAGTCAACCGTTAGAAACATCTAAGATGATTATGGAGTATCTAGAGAATTAATTTATCAGAGGGGTTTAATAATGAATGAAAGATTAAGAGAAGCACCTTGTGGGTTTATATCGATTGACCGTAATGGTTATATAACAGAGGTTAATAATACCTTTCTTGAATGGATGGGGTTCAAGCAAGAGAATTTAATAGGGAAGCATTTTGAATCATTATTATCGACGGGGAATAAGTTAATCTTTCATTCTTATTTTTACCCAAATATTAATTTACATGGATATGTAGAAGAATTATTCATTAATCTTAGAAATCAAAACGGCGAAGCTATTCCTTATTTAATGAATGCACGACATGTAAAGCAAGACAGTATTGAAATGGTCGACTGTATATTTGTTCAAATGAAAAAGCGGATAGATTATGAACTAGAATTACGTAAGACCAAAAAGCAAATGGAAGAGGCCTATATAGAAAAGAATATAGCTTTTGCAAAACTAGAACAAATCTATCTTGAAATAGAAAAGAAACAAATTGAATTGATGGAGATTAATTCAGGATTAGTTGAAATATCAAATACAGATAAGCTTACAGGCATTCCTAACCGAAGATTCTTTCAGCAAAAACTGGAAGAGCAGATTGGCTGTTATCACAAAGAACAAAAAGTATTCTCCCTACTTATTATTGATATTGATCATTTTAAAAAGGTAAATGATACGTATGGACACCATATAGGTGATATGGCCCTTATAAAGCTAGCAAATATCCTAAAAAGCCAGGTGAGACCTACAGATATTCCTGCTCGTTTTGGTGGAGAAGAATTTACAATCATTCTTCCACATACGGATGTAGAAGAAGCGATCACAATTTCTCAGAATATGAATCAAAAGGTTGCACAAGCGGAGTGGAATGAGATTGGAAGTTTAACAATCAGTCTTGGTGCAGCCACATTTACTAAAAAGGATACAGAAGAATCGATCATAGAAAATGCAGACCAAGCTCTCTATTCTTCTAAGAAAATGGGGCGAAATCGAGCCACTCATTATAGGGATTTATCTTAATATAATAAAAACATTAGGTGAGACACAACACCAATTATTAAAGGTATATGGAATTTTTCATATACCTTTTTATTATTCTAAAAAACATACCTATATAAAGCATTGTGCGTTTTTTACGAATTTATATTTTGTTTATATTTGCGATATATACAGTTTAGAACTAATGTCCATACTGAGTATAAGAAAACGATAAGGGAGAGAATACTTTATGAATAACAAATTCAAATTCACTACACTCGCTATTCTTAGCTCAGTCACATTATTAGCAGCATGCAATGATACAACTAAAAATGAGACCAACAAATCAGCAGTACAAAATGAGCAGGCAGAAGCCAAAAACGCTGAACAGCCACTTTCAAAGGGGCAAGAAATGGCGAACATATTAAGTAGTACAAATTGGCAAGGTACTCGTGTTTATGATAAAGATAAAAATGATTTAACTAAGGAGAATTCCGGTTTTATCGGTTTAGCAAAATACGATGCAGAGAAAGGACGTTACGAGTTTTTTGATGCGAAAACAGGCAAAACACGAGGCGACGAGGGTACATTCTTTGTCACAAATGATGACCAGAAACGCATTTTAATTTCAGATACGATGAAATATCAAGCCGTTGTTGAAATAACTGAATTAAATCAGAAGATTTTCACGTACAAACGTATGGGCAAAGATACGAAAGGTAATGATATAGAAGTATTTGTAGAGCATATACCATATGATAAAAATGATTTAGCTTTCTCTACACCCAATCAAAAGCTAACTACTTCTACTGGAGATATTAATACTCGTGTAGATGGGGATAAGATTCTTAGTAAAACATTATGGCAAGGAACAAAGGTACATGATGAGGATGGAAATGATGTCTCACAGTATAATACGAACTTTTTGAGTGTGGCAAAGTTTGAAGAGGATACGAACAAATACGAATTCTTTAATAAGGAAACAGGGGAAAGTCGTGGAGATTACGGTTATTTTGATGTCCTAGACCACAATAAAATCCGTGCGCATGTATCATTAGGCGAAAATAAATACGGAGCCGCATTAGAACTTACTGAATTGAACGATGGCAAGTTTACTTATAAACGTGTGGGTAAAGATGCAAATGGCAAAGATATCACAATCTTTGTGGAACATGAGCCCTATAAGGGAGAATTAAATCCCTCATTTAGTTTTTAATCAATCATGCCTCCTTCCTTGAAAAAGGAAGGATTCTCCTTTATAAATTGAAGAAAGGAGATGAATAATGACTATAAAGAATAGATTTTTAACTTCATATATTGGCGGTATTGTGATTGCGAGTGTCTCTATTCTCTCTATTCTATGCATTGTTTTTTATGTCACAACAGGGTCTATTTCCACCCCTAAAACATTGTATCAAACTTTTACGAAGCAGCGTTCTTTAAGTCCAGATGAGGGGCTTGCTTATGTAGAACTACGTAATATTGCTAAGATGGACCCAGACAATCTATTAGAGCAGGATATACAAAAAAGGTTACAACAGATTGAGCAGAGGTCACTTGGGGTTGTCATTCGGCATGAAAAGAAGATTGTATATTATTCTAAGGGTCTAGTAGAAAGATCACTTATTGTACATTTCCCGTCTTTTGATAAGAATAATATTGAGACAAAGGGCACAATAGATAATGCAGGTGGACTCTACCGTTATATTAAGTATGATTTTTTTTATAGCGATAAGTCGAAGGGCAGCGTTTTAGTGTTAAAGAAAGAAAATAGCTTTTTAGATTTCCTGACAAAATGGGGAATTATTATTATTCTCATCATCTTTCTTGTAGCTATCACGGCAATGCTCTTTTTAAATCAGTTTTTAAGCAAGACGATTGTTAAGCCTTTAGAAAATTTAGGACGGACCATGTCTGAAATTCGAGAAGGAGATTTAATGATTGAGACACCAATATTACCTCCCAAGACAGCAAAGGAAGTACATGAACTGACCTCCAACTTTGAGAGTATGCGGTTAGCACTTTTAGATTCTATTCAGGAGCAGCGTAATCTTGAAAAAAATCGTAAAGACCTAATAGCCAGTATTTCTCATGATTTAAAAACACCGATTACCACCATTATTGGTTATGTGGAAGGTTTACAGGAGGGTGTTGCCGAAACACCTGAAAAGCGAGAAAAGTATTTGAAGACCATCCATTCTAAATCACTTGCATTGAATAGTTTAATTGAAGAACTTTTTCTTTATTCAAAGTTTGATGCAGAGGCCATTCAGTTCTATTTTGAGCGTATACAGCTTACAAAGTTCCTTACACATATCGTGGAGGAGTTTCAGCTATATAATCAAGAAGTTCAGTTAGAGTTGAATGTAGAGGAGGATGTGTATGTTTATATTGATCGTAGGCAGATGAATCGGGCCATTATTAATTTAATAGAAAACAGTATGAAATTTAAAAAGCAAACTGAACTTTTATATATAATTTTAGAAGTAGTAGTCGTGGATGATCTAGTTGAAATTAAAGTAAGGGATAATGGGCAAGGAATTCCGGAATCCAAGCTCCCATATGTATTTGATCATTTTTATCGTGGTGAAGAAGCACGTACCTCAACGACAGGCGGAAGTGGCCTGGGGCTTGCCATTGTAAAGCAGATCGTTTCCAAGCACAATGGCCATGTAAAAATTCAAAGCAAGCTAGATTATGGTACAACAGTGACAATAATCTTGAAAAAGGCTTAAAGGAAGTGTCAATGACTCGTGCCAACTCGTATATTAATCATCGAGGATGATATCAGTATTGCAGAATTACAGAGAGATTATTTAGAAATTAATCAAATAAAAGCAGATATCGTGACAGACGGTTTTGAGGGGATGAATCGAGCCTTAAACGAGCCTTTTGATTTAGTTGTCGTTGATTTGATGCTCCCCTCTATGAATGGTTTTGAAATTTGTCGACGTATTCGTGAAAAGAAAAATATACCACTAATAATTGTGTCTGCAAAAAAGGAAGATATTGATAAGATCAGGGGGCTTGGTTTAGGCGCTGATGATTATATAACGAAACCATTCAGCCCGAGCGAGTTTGTCGCGCGTGTGCAAGCTCATAGTAAACGTTATAAGCAGTTGACGGGTACTGGACAAACACAAGATTATTTAGAGATGAAAAATATTATAGTTGATAAAGCTGCACGGAAAGTATTCGTGTTAGATCAGGAAGTTATTTTTACAACGAAGGAATTTGATTTGCTCGCTTTCTTTATGGACCATCCAAATCGCGTTTGGACAAAGGAACAGCTTTTCCGTCAATTATGGTATATGGACGATTTAGATGGAGATGTTTTTACAGTTGTTGTCCATGTTGGACGAATACGAGATAAATTGAAAAAAGCAAAATTATCCGAGCTGCCGATCGAGACAATTTGGGGCAGTGGATATCGTTTTAATAGTTGAAAATACTTTTGTATCCAAGAAAATAAAAAACTGCCCACTAAGTATGAGAGGCAGTTTTTTATTATCAGATAATAATGTGAAATATATTTCATTTTATCAAGTTAAATTTTTGTTGTTCCGGCATTTTTCCGCGTAAAAAGGATACCGATGATAATGGCTAAAACCATTAAGATAATCGTTAATAGTAGAGTTTTTATATAATATTCATTGTGCGTATCAGATAGTAACTGTACGCTGTAATTTGCTAATTTCCATGGTGATATATGCCAGTATTGGCCAATCAATGCATCGATCATAACACCAAATGGGATGACTATAATGGTGAAGGTCGTTGCGAACGCTGTCTTAAATATAGCACTAAACATTAGCGCAACAGCTGTGGCAAATACAATCCATACACAATAGGACAGAACCATTTGAATAAACGCCATAGTATCAACTGATCCATATAAAATAGCTGTATAGTACATACTGCCAGCATAGCCTAAGCTAACGCTTAGAATGCCTAGTATGCTTCCTACAACCCATTTACTCATAAACAAAGCAATAAAAGAAATAGGTCTCACATATATAAGGGTTGCTGTACCGTTTTGTCTTTCACGGTTAATCATACCTGCTATTGTAATAACAAACACGATAAGGCCTATCGATTGGAATTGACCAGTAGAAGCCATCAGAATATCAATTGGTACAAAGTCTGGTAGTGAAAGAGAGAATCCATCGGGCATATTGCCGACAGCATCTAAAATGTCTTCCATATAATAATTTGTTAATGGATCTGTAATTCCTAGCAAAATAAATAGTAGCGGCATCCACAAAAACTTGAAGCTTCTCCAGCTTTCACGAAATTCTTTTTGAAGTAGTATAATGAAAGTCTTCATTGTCCAACCACCTTCATAAAAATTTCCTCCAGTGTCATCGTCACTCGTTCCACTTTTAATATAGAAAATGGCAGAATAATAAGTTGGGACATGAGTTCTTGCATCGTTGGATAGCCATCTTTTATTTCTATAAATGCATAAGATTCCTCTACTGTGGTTGGTAGCTGTGATTGTATGGCAAAGAGCGATGCCTCTTCTTTACTTGTAAATTGAATCTTATAACGAAATGAATCAAATTTCGTACGTATATCCTTCAAGGAACCTTGCTCTACTAATTTTCCCTTTTTTAAAAAGAGCAGCTGGTCTGTCATTTCTTCTGCATCATTTAAGATATGAGTAGAATACAAAATCGTTGAATGTTGTTGCAATTGTTTTAATAGATTTATAACTTCCCGTCTCCCAACCGGGTCAAGAGCGGATACTGGTTCGTCTAATATGAGGAGCTTTGGTTTGTGGACGATGGCTTGAGCAATACCAAGCCGTTGTTTCATACCACCTGAAAATGTGGACGTTTTCTTTAATCTATCGTTCGTTAATCCAACGAAATCCAACACTCTTTCTGCCTCTTTTTTTGCATCCCTTGATGGTACACCGTTTAGCTTTCCAGTCATCTCAGTAAACTCTAATGCCGTTAACCAAGGATAAAAGTTAGGGTATTGAGGCAAAAAGCCAATTTCTTTTCGGATATCTTGGGTATCATTCATTCTAATAGATCCATTGGTTGGTTTTAGTAAGCCCGTGAGCATGGATAAAGTAGTCGTTTTTCCAGCTCCATTTGGACCAATTAATGCAGTGGAAGTCCCTGCTTCAAGAACGAAAGACAAATCATCTACTACTTTTTCTCCACCAAAAACCTTCGTAAGATGTTCAATTCTAATCATGAAGTTTTTCTCCCAAAAATAAAGTAACAGATTGGTCCAATCGTATTGAGGAATATGATGACAATAGCCCAAACCCATTTTGGACCGTTCGTTGCATGAATGCGTATCAAATCAATTAATGCAACAATAAATAATATAAACTGAATAACAAGAAGTGGGGCGACTAACGCCCAATTAATATCTATCACTATAAATTCACCTCTACTTTTTAAATTAGGAATTAATATAGATCCCCTAAATCACAGTATCATTCGAATCCATTAAAAATCCCCTTTTATGGGGCTTTTGCTGACTTTAAATATAGTTCTTCTAATTGGATAATAACAGAATATTTGAACGTATTGTATCTATTAAATCAGTTTGATAGGTTGGGGAATGTAAATGTAGAATTATTTACCCTTAAATCACAAAACAAAAGAGAGGATTAAGCTTATTTAAGTCGTTTACGCGCAGAGTTCTGGCTTTCAGAAACAGAGATATGTTTTAATGCCTTTCCCAATCCATAGAGAGGCATATTTCCATAAATCGATTCATAGTTTCCGCTACTTACTTTATATGTTTCATGATAAATCCCCACTGCATCATTGTTTCCGACTTTTCGATTGAAATTTTTCCATGCTTTTAGATGTAGATTGTTTTTTGAATAAGAAAGTAAATCATCAATAGAACGCCAATACTGAACCATAATGGTTGTTCTAAGTCCAAAATAGGTTTCCATTGAAAGAAAACCCAATTCTTCTTTGTTCACATACAGCTCTTTAATCATACCAGGCATAGCAATAAATACAGGAAGCCATTTATGCAACGCTAATCGCTTGTTGATTCTCATGCCAATAATAAAAACAACAATATCCTCGTCATTTTCCGTTGTATAACGCCCTGTATATATTTTCTTAGCCATTTTATTCCCCCTAAACTGATATTTGATTGAGAGTGGAGGTGCACCACTCAATGGCGGCCATTGTTATCCTTTTTCCGTAATCTAATGTAAACAGCCAATATTGAGAAGCATCATTGTTGTAGGTAGAAATAGTATGTTCAATATTTTTATATGTTTCATAACGAGCCTCTAATTTTTGCTTATACTCTTCAATTAGGGAAATAGTAGATTCTTTTGATTGATAGCTTCCAAAAAACAATTTAAGTAAAATCTCATTTCGTTCAACCGGAATTTGTTCAACCGGCTCTTCCAACCAAGTTTTTAAAGCATCCCTTCCTTTTGGCGTAAGGAAATATTCATTACGATCAGGCTTGCCTTTTTGAGTCGACGTATGGACTTCTGCTAATCCATCTTGGACAATCATCTTTAATGTCGGATAGATTTGGCCATAACTAATTTTCCAAAAGTGGCTTAAACTCTCATCAATAAGCTGCTTAATAGCATAGCCAGTACGGCATTCTGTAGTTAAAATTCCAAGAATGGAATAGGTTGTATGATTGTAATTTTTCAATGTGACCATCCTAACTAAATGATATATATCATTTTGATATATAATACTTTACTTTATGAAAAGAATCCACTCCATATGAAGGGTCTTTGTAGAGGTCATGTATGTATTTTTAGGAACTTTAAAGATCTTACTAGCTTTGGGGACCAAAAAATCTGAAAAAACATGCCGTAACAGCGAGAGAGTGCCTCTCGTATATTTTTGCAAATTTTCCCTTGTGTAAACGAATGGAGCACTTTCTTAGGATGCTGTAAGGGCAGGGTTAGACTCTAACTGAAAAAGAATTATATAAAGCTAGCTATCAGTCATTTAACTCAAAGACTACTGAATAATTAATGGCTAGGAGAAAGGAATTTCTTAATTTAATTACTCAGCAGCCTAGTGATTTATTTTACGGAATAATTATGAAACATCCCCCAATTTTCTTGTCTGGCAAATGGGGGAGAGGCTGATACAAAGTTAATCACTATGGTTGCTTGATCAAGTAGGGGGTAGTTCTGAAAAAGAAGATTGTCGCCATAACGAATAGAGGTTAATGCAAGGGGCAGCTCACGGCTAAATACTTCATAGCGTATTGCTGATGTATGTGGATTAAATGGCTCTTGGTCAATATAAACATACACACAATAGTATAAGAAACTACTATTTTCTTTCCATTCACCCAATACTTCATCGCGCATAGAGGTGACTTTATCCCATGCATAATGGTTACCAATGGTTAAAAATAGATCTCCAGTTAAATCTGAATGAGTTAGCGTATAGTGTCTTGGGATTACAGGCTGCACAGGTGTTATCCCATCTCTGTATTCTACTGATAATTTTTCAGGAGAGAAATTGGTCAGATCAATCAACTCCACTTTTTTATCATCTTATGCTGTTTTTCTTTACTTGTTAATATGGCATAGGTTGTATGATTGTAATTTTTCAATGTAATCATCCTAACAAAAAGATATATACCATTTTGATATATCATACTTTACTTTATAAAAAGAATCGACTCCAGATGAAGGGTGTTTAAGTGGAATGCACGTTGGAATTCTCTTTTTAATGAATCTCCTGACCATAAGAGCAAGAATGAGGACGAAATGTGGTTCGACCTCTTGTTAGAATAGGTTCAACAAAAGTTACTTGGAGGAGAATAAGATGAATACAATTCAAACATTCAATGAGCTACATCAAGCAGAGGAACCTTTATTTCTTGGTAACGCTTGGGATCTATTGTCTGCTTTAACTCTTGAGAAGGCAGGATTCAAAGCTATTGGTACAACTAGTTGGGGGATAGCCAACTCACTGGGATTTACGGATGGAGAACTAATTGATTTTGATCGGCATTTAACAGTTATAAAAACAATTGCAGAGAATGTAAATATTCCTGTTTCAGCTGATATTGAGGCAGGATATAGTGAAGATACGAACATGATAATTGAGAATGTGTTAAGGACGGCGGAAGTCGGCGTAGCAGGTATCAATATCGAGGATTCAAAGAAAAAAACTCATGGATTAAAAAGTATTTCCCAACATGCTAGCTTGTTGGAAAAAATAAGACTAGAGTTGGATCATAGGGGGTTTAAGGATTTTTTTATCAATGCAAGAATGGATACTTATCTTCAAAAGGAAAACCCTTTACCTGAAACAATGGAACGAGCAAGGGCATACTTGGAAAGTGGGGCTAGCGGAATCTTTGTACCTGGGATAAAAGAAGATATGGATATTAAAGAGCTTACAATGAGTATTAATGCACCTGTAAATATATTATCTTTACCTGGCGTCACCAATTATAATCATCTTAAAGAATTAGGAGTCAGACGTTTTAGTTTTGGAAATGCTCTATCTGATATAGTAATCGCATATTTGGAAAAGAAGGCGGGCGAATTATTAGAGCATAGGGATACATTCTGTTTGTATGAGACGAAGCTCTAATATGAAAGGAAAGTGTGTACATGGAAACTAATATCAATCTTTCTTTTGAAGAGATGTGGGAGAAAATCATCGCCTGTGATCGGAAATATGATGGGCTGTTTTTTACCGCAGTCAAGACAACGAAAATCTACTGTCGTCCTTCCTGTAGATCAAGAAAACCTAAAAAAATAAATGTTGAATTCTATATTGAAATGAATGAAGCTGAAAAGTCTGGTTATCGACCTTGCAAAAGATGTCAGCCAGAAGTTGAGCACTCCCCACATATTGAACTTGTGAGAAATGTAATTACATTCCTAGTTAACAATTATAAACAATCGTTGATACTGAAGGATATTGCAAATGAAATTGGTGTAAGTCCATTTTATTTAGAACGCATATTTAAACAGGAGACCTCTGAGACACCACGTATGTATCTAGAAAAAATTCGAATAGATAAAGCAGCCCACCTATTAAGTCATACCTCTATGACAAATTTAGAGATCTGTTATGAAGTAGGATTTCAGAGCCCCTCTAATTTTTATAAGGTGTTTCGAAGTTTGAAAAATTGTTCTCCAAGTGAATTTCGAAAGGGTTGTGTAAATGAATTGGAAGGATAAAGAGACATATTTGGAAATTTATCCTCCACATGAATTTAATTTTGAAGAGTGTTTACTCTATTTGGGTAGATCTAAATTAGAAGAAACTCACCAGATTAAAGAGGGATTTTTATATAAATTAATAAAGGTGGATCATTCTTTCATTTTATGTAGAATTGGATGGGGCAATTGTTCCTTAAATATTGAATTCCCTATAAGCCCTCCATCAATTGATTTACGACAAAAAGTAGCAGCTTATATATGGGAATGGTTCGATTTTGATCAGGAATTAAAGGTATTTTATCAGTTGGCTGCTCAAGATCAAGTCTTACAGACACTTGTCCATAAATATTATGGTTTACGGATTGTATGTATTCCAGAGTTGTTTGAAGCGCTCGTATGGGCAATTATGGGGCAGCAAATTAATTTAACATTTGCATACACATTAAAAAAACGTTTTACTGAAAAATACGGTGAAAGCTTGAACTTTGAAGGAGATACATTTTGGTTATTCCCCACATTTGAAAAAATAGCATCCCTCCACATCGATGATTTAAGAGAACTTCAATTTACGCAGAGGAAGGGAGAATATATTATTGATATTGCTAAAGCAATGGTAAATGGCGACTTGAATAAAGTGAGGTTACTTAAGGGAAAAAAGATTTTCAGCAAATACGCAAGTCCTTAATGAAGATAAGAGGTATTGGTCCATGGACGGCAGATTATGTATTAATGAGATGTCTACACTATGCCGACGCCTTTCCCATTGCAGATGTTGGCCTTCACAATGCGCTAAAGAAACAGTTAGGGCTTGAGAAAAAGCCATCTATAGAAGAGATAGAAGCATTTGCAGAACATTGGAAAGGGTGGAAGGCGTATGCTACCTTTTATCTTTGGAGGTCCTTGTATGATGAAGACTTATAAAATGTATTACAAATCACCAATTGGATTAATTGAAATAATTGGGACGAACGAAGCGATCTATTCAATTTTATTTTCTGAAGAGGACATCACAGAAGAATTTTTAATGGAGGAAACACCATCTGTTGTAAAAGCTTGCTACACCCAGTTAGATGAGTATTTTAAAGGATATCGTCGGAATTTTTCTTTTCCCTATGCATTAGAAGGAACTGGCTTTCAAAGGACAGTATGGGAGGCGTTAAAAGAAATTCCCTATGCAGAAAAAAGATCCTACAAGGAAATTGCCATATCCATAGGGAATGAAAAAGCTACTCGCGCTGTAGGAAATGCAAATGGAAAAAATAGGTTAAGTATTGTCCTTCCTTGTCACAGAGTGATCGGTTCTAATGGGAAATTAACTGGTTATGCTATGTAGGAGGGCAATGGAGAAAAGAATGGCTGCTTCAGCATGAGGAAACATACGTTAAAGAACAGTGAAATAACGTAAAAGTATAGATCGATGAACAAAAAAGAAGGGATCCCTCGTAAAAGGGAACTCTTCTATATCAACTAATGACGACAGAGCTGTTTTGCATTCATTAAACTACTTTAAGAGTTACCTCAATATTACCTCTTGTTGCATTGGAGTAAGGACATACTTGATGAGCTGCCTCTACAAGTTTTTGAGCTGTTTCTTTATCGACACCCTCAACTTCAGCCTCTAATTCCACTGAAAGTTTAAATCCATTGTTTTCACCTTTGAAAATGGAAACATTTGCTGTGACTGCAGTTGATGTTACCTCTTTTACTCTTTGTGTTTTGATGACAAGGTTTAATGCTGAATCAAAGCAAGCAGAGTAACCAGCCGCAAATAATTGTTCAGGGTTTGTACCATAACCGCCTGGTCCACCTAGCTCTTTTGGTGTCTTTAAATCTAGGTCTAATACATTGTCTGATGAAACTACTCTACCTAATCTACCGCCTACTGCTGTTGCGCTTGCTGTGTATAAAACTGTCATGTACATTCCCACCTTTTGTTTAAATTTAAATCGTGTACGATTAAATCTTATAAGATTTAAATGAAAGAGTCAACAATTACATCCCTTTTTGATTAAAATTTGTATTTTACCTTGATACCCTCAAATAAAGCGCCTAAACTTAATCGCAGACGTTTAAATTTTTAGTATCTCTTGATAAGGTACATAATAGTAAAGTATAAGTTTTTGTTATATAGGAATGGGAAGAGAAAAAATAATATTATTGTATATAAAGGAATGAGCATGTTGGATGATTTTTTTACTTTAGAAAACCAACTTTGTTTTTCAATCTACGAAGCGAGCAGCCAATTTAACAAATTATATGCAAAGGTGCTTCAGCCATTTGGCCTTACCTATCCTCAATACCTAGCCTTATTAGTGCTATGGGAAAAAGATGGTCTTACGGCAAAGGAATTGGGCAATCGGTTAAATTTAGGTACAGGTACCTTAACGCCAATGATTAAAAGGATGGAAGCGAATGATTGGGTAAGAAGAGAGCGTTCAACAGTAGACGAACGAAAAGTCTCTATATACCTGCAACCAAAAGCTCTCAAAGAAAAACAAGCCATTATCACGAAAATCTCGGCTGACGTTAAACCATGTAATATTGAATTTGAAGAGTATGAAGAATTGATGAATCAATTAAACCTTCTTCAAAAGAAATTAAAGCAACAAAATGAATCGCTTAAGAAATAATAAAAAGCAAAGATGAATTCAACCACGCTATAGGAAGAAAAATGCCAGCACCTCTAATCATGTAGAGGTGCTATTTGTTTGAATTGTCTATTTAGGCTTATGTTAATATATAAAAGAAATTATGAGATAAAGTAGTACATAGGCGATAATTGATAAAAGTGTGAAGCTGGGGGATTATTTTGTGACTAGGACAACATTAACCAATATGTGTATGATTTATGATAAAGAGAATAATAAAGTTTTAGTTCTTGATCGGATTAAGTCTTGGAAGGGTATTTCTTTTCCTGGTGGAAAGGTTGAGGACGGCGAAAGTCTAATTAATTCAACGATTAGAGAAATAAAAGAAGAGACAGGGTTAACCATCTCTAATTTAGAAGCCTGTGGAATTATATATTTGTATAACGATGAAACAGGCGAAAAGTATTTTGTTTTTAATTATAGAACAGAGGATTTTAGCGGAACTTTGCTAGATAGCACAGATGAAGGCCGTATTTTTTGGGTAGATACGGAGGAGTTACCAAAACTGAATTTTGCTGAAGGAATGAAAGAAAGGTTACCTATGTTTTTAGAGAAAAAGTATTCAGAAGGATTTGGGGTTTGGAATGAACAGGAATCAAGACAAGTAAAGTGGCAGTGAATATAACACTTATTGAAAGATAGGTATATTCAAACAAAGGAGAAACCCCTATTGAACTTCAAAAGGATATCTTTACAGACGAAAATATTTGGCCTCGTTTTTGCCTTAGGGCTGTTGTTAATTTTGCTGTTAACTGTGTTTTATAGCTATATGGAAAGTAATCAGATAGAGGATAATAAAGGAAGAATGGCCTTAGAGTTATCTAAAACAGTCTCTTTTATGCCGACTATTATTACTGCTTTACAAACAAAAAATCCATCCAGTGAAATACAACCCATTGCAGAAAAAATCCGTAAAGAAACAGGTGCTGAATTTATTGTTGTAGGAGATAGGAATGGGGTCAGGTACTCTCATCCTCTACAAGCAATGATTGGTAAAAAAATGAAGGGCGGAGATAACGAAAAAGCTCTTCAGGGTGGGAAATACTATGTATCAAAATCAAATGGATCGCTCGGCCCTTCTATTAGAGGAAAATCGCCCATTTACAATAAAAAAGGCGAGATTATTGGAATTGTATCAGTAGGTTTTTTACTTGAAGATGTTCATGAGCAGGCAAAGAAAAACATTATTAAAGTTCTATATGTCTCTCTCATTGCGTTAATTATATCCCTGGTTGGCAGTTCATTACTCGGTCGTAACATTCGCAAGGATACCATGGGTTTAGAACCATATGAAATCGCTCGGCTTTATAGAGAGCAGGAGGCCATATTACATGCTGTGAAAGAAGGGATTCTGGCCATTGACCAGGAGGGGTTCGTTACCACGATGAATCAAACTGCTAAAAACCTCTTGAACATTCAAGGATCTGTCATCGACTTTAAGGTAGATGACCTTTTTCCTTCTGAATATCTATATGAAGTGATCAGAACAGGAACGCCTCAAATAGATAAAGAAATAGTGTGGAAGGAAAAAACAATCATTGTGAATTGTACACCTCTTTATAATAAAAAGGGGAATATTGGAGTAGTGGCCTCTTTCCGAGATAAAACGGAAATTGAACAAATGGTCAACACAATATCTGAAGTAAAGAGTTATTCAGAGGACCTTCGTGCACAAACCCACGAATTTACTAATAAATTATACGTATTGATGGGATTGCTAGAGCTAGGAGAGTACAAAGAAGCGATTGATATGCTCCATCAAGAAACACAGATGCTTCAGATTCAAAATTCTATTGTCTTTAAACAAATAAAAGATACAAAAGTTCAGGCTATCCTCCTAGGCAAACTAGGAAAGGCATCGGAAAAGAAGATTGCGTTTGATATAGCCCAAGATAGCTATTTAGACTCTCTTCCTTCTCATATAAAACTGTCAAATTTAATTATTATCCTAGGTAATTTAATTGAAAATGCTTTTGAAGCTGTGTTAGATTCTGACATTCCAACTGTAAAATTCTTCACTACTGACATTGGAAGTGATATTATCTTTGAAATTGCTGACAATGGAAAGGGGATTAAAGAAGAAAATTTAACATATCTTTTCCAAAAAGGATTTACTACGAAAGATTCAGATAGGATGGAAGCAAGAGGATATGGTCTTTCGAATGCAGAAAAGGCTGCTGCAGAGATGAATGGCATGATTGAGGTTCAAAGTACGCTAGAAACCGGAACGATATTTACCGTCTATCTTCCTAAATATTTATAAAGGGGAGAAAACATGAACAGAATAAAAGCAGTTATTGCAGAAGATGATTTCCGGATTGCGGATATACATGAAAAATACTTATCAACATTTGATGAAATAGAGGTAGTTGGAAAGGCGTTAAACGGTGAACAAACCCTTGAATTAATTAAGTTAAAGCAGCCGGATTTATTAATTTTAGATGTATTTTTTCCCGATATGATGGGCACAGATTTACTGCCCCTTATCCGAAAGGACTTCCCTAAGGTAGACATTATTATGATTACGGCTGCTACTGATAAAGTATTTATTGAAACGGCACTAAATTACGGAGTAATCCATTATTTAATTAAACCAGTCAATAGGGAACGCTTTGATGAAGTTATCTCAGAATATATAAAAAGACATTCTATACTTATGTCGAATCAGGAGATAAACCAAACTTATGTAGATCTACTTTTTGGAAAAAGTTTCGATCAAAAGATGAAGAAAAATTCAGGACTTCCAAAAGGAATAGATGAAATAACCTTAGAGAAGGTCCAGGCTGTTCTTCTTACAAAGCGAATGGGACTTTCAGCAGAGGAAGTAGCAAAAGAAATTGGAGCTTCACGAATTACTGCGCGCCGATATTTGGAGTATCTTTCATCGATAAATGAAGCCAAAGCTGAGGTTGTATATGGTATCGTTGGAAGACCGGAAAGAAAATATTATCCTGTTTAAAGAGGGCTATTAAATATAGCCTTCTTTTTTTGTGCTTCATGAACAATATGAACAAAATATAGCATTATGTACAATAATAACTTTAATTTGAAAACGTTTTCAGTAAACAGAAAATTATATATTATTAATTTACTTATAAAAGGGGTGAAGAATAATGCTTGCAACATTAGGATTTTTAATGATTATAACATTCATGGTGCTCATTATGACCAGACGCTTATCTGCAATGATTGCTCTGATAGTGGTTCCAATTGTTTTTGCCTTATTTGGGGGATTCGGCAAAGATATGGGTCCTATGGCATTAGAGGGAATCAAGAGTGTGGCACCTACTGGGATTATGATTTTATTTGCTATTCTCTTTTTTGGCATTATGATTGATGCAGGGGTATTCGATCCTATTATTAATACAATTTTAAAGGTCGTAAAAGGTGATCCTGTAAAAATCGCAATTGGTACAGCTGTACTTGCTTTATTAATCTCACTTGATGGAGATGGAACTACCACATATATGATTACTATTTCAGCAATGCTACCACTTTACAAACGTATCGGAATGAAACCATTAGTACTTGCGGGAATTGCGGTTTCAGCTTCTGGTGTAATGAATCTTCTTCCGTGGGGAGGCCCTACAGCAAGAGCGATGACGGCATTGAATTTGGAGATGGGGGATATCTTTACACCCGTCATCCCAAGTATGATTGGCGGAGTATTGTTTGTTTTGTTTATGGCTTACACCCTTGGTAAAAAGGAACGTAAAAGAACGGGTGTATTAGAAATTAACTATGGTACAGAAGCGATGGCAGCAGCAACGACGGCTGATGAAAGTCTAAAGAGACCCAAACTTATACTGATCAACTACTTACTGACAATCATCCTGTTAGTAGCATTGATTCGTGAAGTTTTGCCAACTACTGTCTTGTTTATGATTGGTTTTGCTATTGCTATTACAATGAATTATCCGAATTTAAAAGAACAAAAAGAAAGGGTCATGCACTACGCAGATAATGCATTGTCCGTAGTTTCCATGGTATTTGCAGCTGGCGTATTCACAGGAATACTTTCCGGAACAAAGATGGTTGATGCTATGGCTAATGTGGTTATTACGCATATTCCAGATGCCTTGGGGTCACACTTTGCTATAATTACTGCCATCATTAGTGCACCTTTTACATTCTTTATGTCCAATGATGCCTTTTACTACGGGGTATTACCGTTACTCGCCAAAGCAGCAAGCGGTTATGGAATTGATCCAGCTATGATTGGGCGGGCATCATTATTAGGGTTGCCGGTACACTTATTAAGTCCTCTTGTGCCATCCACGTACTTATTAGTAGGAATGGTGGGCGAAGATTTTGGTAGTCTACAACGTACCTTCTTGAAATGGGCATGCGGAGCTACAGCTGTAATGATTTTAGTAGCCCTTATTTTCTCCATTATTCCTATCTAACGATTGATTCCAAAAACTCTCTACATTGAGTTTTTGGAATTTCATGTTTAAATGGATATTATATTTACCGTTGTTTAACCGACGCCTTATATTTAATTTGAGGAGGTATTTATGGCTATATTTTTTGAGATTTTAGTAAACGTCATACTGCCCATATTTATCTTAATTGGGCTCGGGGGTTATCTCCATCGTAAGTTTTTATTTGATATGAACACTCTATCTAAATTGAATACTTATTTACTAATGCCTGCAGTCAGTTTCACTAATATTTATGAAAATAAAATTGGCGGCGAAACATTATTGCACATTTTGGGATTTTTAATTATACAAAGTATAATCTTGATTATCTTAAGCGGAGGCATTGCGAAAGTTGCAAAATTCGATAGAGGAGTATCCTCTGTATTTAAAAATAGTATGGTTTTAGTTAACTCTGGGAATTTCGGTTTACCAGTCAGCCAGCTTGTGTTTCAACACAATCCATTAGGTGCATCTATTCAAATTGTTGTAATGATTTATCAGAATTTGCTTACCTATACCTATGGCTTGTTTAACTCAGTTTCAATAGATAAAACGAAGGGGAAAGCATTGAACGGCTTTTTAAAAAACCCAGTGATTTATGCCTTCTTGCTAGGCTTGCTTCTTCATACTTTACATATAAAGATTCCTTCTTTTTTGTGGGAACCTATTAAAAATTCTTCTAATGCTTTCCTTGCTGTAGCTCTAATTACATTGGGCGCTCAAAGTGCATTTCTTCAACTTAAACAGTTTTCGCTGCCTTTACTTATGAGTTTAGTAGGACGACTAATTTTATCTCCTGCAGTAGCATTGCTGATTATTTTTATTTTGAAATTGGATGGGGTGACGGCGCAGGCTTTGTTCATCGCAAGTTCCTTCCCAACCTCAAGAAACAGCGCACTTTTTGCTTTGGAATATGATAATCATCCGGAGTATGCGGCACAAGTTGTTTTGATGTCGACCATTTTTAGCATGGTCACCGTCACAACTGTTATTTATTTATCTACGATTTTGTTTTAATAATCAGTGTCAAATGGAAGGGGAACCGAAATAACGGTTTCCCTTTTTGTATCTTGAAAAGATTGACAGTTATATCGACTGCTGATATAGTATATATCAACAGACGATATAACGATTGGCGATAGGTGGTGTAATAATGGAAGAGAATGCGCCTTTAACAGAAGGGGTTTATTATATCCTTTTAGCTCTGTATGAACCAAGGCATGGATATGGGATTATGCAATTTGTTTCGGAACTTAGCAATGGACGTGTAGAGCTTGGTCCAGGCACGATTTATGGAGCAATAAAGACATTGGTAAAGCGAAAGTGGATTGTTCCTTTAGATGATGATGGACGGAAAAAGGAATATGTTATTACAGAATCTGGAAAATTGTTGATTGAAGCTGAAATAAAACGGCTTGAAGAGTTGCATCACAATGGGTTACTCATTACAAAGGGGGAGAGACAGCAATGAAGAAGGTAAAGTTTCGCTTTTATTTAGATTTTGAGAAAGAAGAAAAGTGGATTAATGAAATGGCGCAAAGTGGTTGGCATCTGGAAATGTTTCTCTTGGGTCGATTTACTTTTATAAAGGGAGATCCTGGGGAAAGTATTTATCGTAATGAATTTATCACTGGGATGTCTGACCTGGAAAAGAAAGAGTACTTTGAATTTCTGAAAGACAGCAGAATTACCATCGTTCATGAGTCTGGCGGTTGGGTCTACATGAAAAAGGCAGCAGCAGAGGGACCCTTTGATATATATACAGATACAAAATCAAAAATTGACTATTATAAGCGCATTTTAAACTTTTTTCTAATCCTTTTTTTCGTGAATTTATCCCTTGGTATATCGAATGTGAGCCTTTTTACTGATAATTCAAGTATGGGGATAGCTAATGCATCCATTGGCTTAATAAACATAGCTGTTGCATTACTTATAGCAGTTCCGATTGTAAAAATAATTAAGAGAAAAAAGGGGTTACAAGAAGAACAGCAATTTTTTGAGTAAGGCTATCTAAATTTATTCTGAGATTGTAATATCCTTTCTATATGTGTTGAGAAAATTTCTTAACAATCGTTTGTAGTTGATGCTTGTTTTGCATAAATTGTTTTCTTCGGTGGCCGTTAGCTCCAGAAGGATGAGGGAATCCAAAAAGACATCTTTCCATAGGGATCTCTCCCTGTTTCGCTAAGTCGGAGATGACTTCTGTTACAGCTTTACCTAAGGGAACGAGGAGATAGTCTTGTTTAATTTCTTTTAGCTCATGAAGAAATATATGATATGCATAATTGGTTAATAGGGGAGAACGGCCAATTTTTGGCGTATGCCCTGTATAATTCTTTTCCTTCACAAAGACAGGGTACTTAATCACAGAAGTGGTATGTAGAAGGTTAAAATGTTTCTCGAATAATTGCCGAGTTGACGAAAGCCCAAATGCTTTATTCATTTCACATTCATCAAGCATCTCAATTAAGTTCTCCCTCATTGTACCCGCAAAACCGGCTGCTCTTTTTGATTGTTCTAAAATTTGGTCGGTTGAATCACCTTCACGTAAACAAATTTTGGCTTGTAGTAGGGCAGTCTTCATCTGTGTCCAGCCAGGAGTAATGCCTACTATAACTAGTTTGGCATCTCGATTAATGTACTCATTGTGAGGGGCATAGTACATTTCAATATTGTTGTCTTTTTCAATGAGAAAGTTGCTATTCAATACGTCATCTTTAGTAATTATTTTAGATTCAGGCAGGCTATTGATATATGGCAGGTAATGCTCCAATTTAATTTCGTTTAGCATCGCTTTATACGTCCTTTCGAGAGAAATGGAGTAGGAATGATTTCATCATAAGCATTTTGTTTAATACATTCCAGTAGCACGAACTGAGCAAAAGCAATGTTTCACGTGAAACAGAATGAAAGCCCAATCCCGCTAAAAAAAAGTCAGAAGGATAGGGCTTTAAACTTTTAATTTTTATGCTGAGAACGTAACCAGCCCATGGCAACATTTGCGTGTAAAGCTGCGCCATACTTAAAAATATCTTCGTTTTGGAACATACGTGGGTTATGAACAGGGGCAGCGCCTTCTTCTCCTGTACCTAACACGACAAAAGCAGAAGGGACTTCCTGAGAAATGTAAGAAAAGTCTTCGGAGCCGCTCATAACACCATTATCAACCATATTTTTGTTACCCATTACTTCTTGAAGTAGGGGGGTTATCTCATCAATAAATTCAGGATCGTTATAAGTTGTTGGTGTATGGAAATCTGTTATTGAATATTCGCCACGCCATGCTTTTACCACATAATCAATCATTTCAGGAATTCGTTCACAAAGATAATCACGTGTTTTTTGATCATAACTCCGCATATTACCGCTAAGTACAGCCTTATCAGGGATGACATTGGTTACTGTACCGCCGTTCATGGCCCCTATTGAAAATGTTACGTTTTGGTCGGGTGCTGCCTCGCGTGTGAAGAGAAGATTCAAACTTGTATAAAGCTGGTTCATAATCATATTGGCATCGACTGTTTTGTGGGGCTGAGAGCTATGGCCACCATTCCCTTTAATATCAACAATGTATGTATCCATTGCTTGTGTTAGAGTACCTTTACTAACAGATAGAGTACCAGCTTGTTGATCTGGCATGATGTGGATGCCAAATGCCGCATCAACTTTTGGGTTTTCGAGTGCTCCGTCATCAATCATCAGTTTAGAACCAAAACCCCATTCTTCTCCCGGCTGGAAGAAGAGTTTTACAGTTCCTCTTAATTCCTCTTAATTCCTCTTCATGATTTTTCAAAAGCTGTGCTGCTCCTAATAGCATTGCCACATGAGAATCGTGGCCGCACGCATGCATTTTATTTTCTTTCTGTGATTTAAACTCAATGTCTACCTCTTCTTGGATAGGTAATGCATCCATATCTGCACGAAGGAGGATACAGGGAGCTCCATAACCAATCGTTGCTACAACGCCTGTACAATTGTCTTGTGCACCAAATCCTGCTTTGATATATTTTTCTCTGACCTCATCCGGCACAGTCCCACATGACTTGTAGGATATTTTCATTTCATCTAATCGATCTTGAATATATTTTTGCGTTTGTGGTAAATCAAAACCAATTTCAGGGTGTTGATGTAAGTGTCGACGATCCTTAATAATTTGTTCTTCATAGTTCTTTGCTTCCTCAAAAAAAATCAATCATCCTAGCTTCCTCCTTTAATTAGTAAAAGCGTAATAGAAAATCATTAATTAGGACCCAACCCGATGGAATTAGCGATAACGATTAAGATAAATGCCGCAAAATGCAGCAATAGGAATAATTTTAATGAAAATTTCACCCAATCGGAGTAACTTACATTAGACATGCCAAGAGCCGCCATTAAGCCTCCAGAGGTTGGCCATAAATAATTTGTAAAACCATCTCCAAATTGGTAAACGACAACCATTACTTGTTGATTGATACCTAATATTTTTCCAAGAGGGCCCATGATCGGCATTAAAATCATCGCTTTTCCGCTTCCTGAAACCACAAAGAAATTAAAGAAAATCACTACAATAAATAAGACAAGCAGGGTAATGATTGATCCCGTGTGACTAAGCATGCCAGACAATGCGTGAACAGCTGTATCAATTATTTTTGCTTGATCCATCAGTATCATCACAGAACGTGCGAACCCTATAGCTAGTCCCGTAGGTAGTAGACGAGCAGCGCCTATACCAAATGTTTCAGCAGCATCACTTGGATTTAATCGCAATACGATAATTAAGAAGATGGCATAAATAGCATAGATGGAGGATAGCTCAGGCATTCCCCATCCAAGGCGTATAGCTCCAAAGGCACTGCCTATTAAAACAGCGACAAGTCCGATTAATGCCACTTTCCTTGGCCATGTAAATACTTCTTCTTCATATTCAGCTTTTTTAGTATGATCCAGCTGCTCTATATATTCATCACGTACAATACTTTTTGTAACATCTGCTTTTGTTTTATTTGCATATCGCAGTATATATATTGCAGAAATAATCAAAAAGACAATCAATGAAACAATTCGAAAAATGAGCCCTGAATAGATTGGCAAGCCAACAATTGTTTGGCTTACGCCAGTAGTATAAAAATTAACTACGCCTGATGTAAAACCAATGGCTAAACCAATTGTCGACGTAGCGAAAGCCGTAATTCGGTCATAACCCATTCCCATGATGACAGCCATTGCGAGAGGGATAAAAGGTATGCCACCCTCACCAAAGCCAATTGTTCCTAGGATAGAAAATAAAGTAAGCAATGCAATAATGATTAGCTTTTCCTTTCCCTCTGCAATCTGCAACAGCTTATGAATACCCGCAGCGATAGCTCCGGATTTTTCAAGGATATAAAGTGCTCCGCTAGCAAAGAGCAACATCACTATAATATCCGCCGACTGTACAACTCCATTATGTAATGCTGTAAAGAAGTCCATAAACGAAATAGGATTTTTGTTTTGGATATAATGAAACACATCCGTATTGAGTTTGGTAATACCGGTTTTTGGATCTACAGTACGTTCATACTCGCCGCTTGGTACAATCCATGAAAGGATGACTACTAGCAACATGACGAGCAAAAACATAATATAAACATGTGGAAAGCTAAACCCCTTTTTTTCCCCTTTTTTAAACATACATTGTCCTCCCAATTCCCTAGGTAGCTTTTCAGAAAAAGCATACTAGCTTGTAGATCAAATGCTATCAGCCCTAATCCCCATTAGGCGTCGCCGTTTGATTTTAACCATGAGCTATACCCATAAATAATTCTACTCCTGTTTCTATTAGTTCATCTCGGAAATCATATTCATGTGTATGAACTTGAGGATAATCCTCACCATTACCGATAAAGCAATAAGAGCCCTTTGTAAGCTTTGTAAAATGGCCGAAATCTTCGGATCCACGGAATGCTTCTTCTAATTCAATTAATTTCATCCCTTTTGCTTTGGCTGCATTTCGTATTTTTTCTGCGCTCTCATTATGATTAGCGGTTTCTGGAAACTCATCATTATACTCGAAAGCTACTTCCAATCCATATTCTTTGGCCTGTTCTTCAGCGAAGTTTACGAGATTTTGTTGAAGCTGATCTAATTCTTTTTCATATAAAGCGCGTATTGTTAACCGAATGACCCCTTTGGAGGCAGCAATCCCAAATGCTTTTTCACCGATATCAACTTGAACAACTGTACATAAAATTAAGCCATCGTTCTTTTGGGGTGAAATGAATGTCGGAATTTCTCTTACGATATTGGCAATTGCAATAGAAGGATTGGTTCCTTCTTCCGGTTGACTAGCATGCGCTGGCAACCCTTTAAAATATATGGACATACCTTTGGAAGCACAAAGCATGGTACCGTCTATGATATTGACCGATTGATAGGGAAGGCCACTCATATTATGGTAGGCAAAAATCTCATCAATATTATTTTCTACAATAAAATCAACGCATTGAATGGCACCATCGCCCGTTTCTTCAGCAGGTTGGAAGAGAAAATATATATTATTCTCAGCTCCATTCTGATCAATTTCAAGGGCAAATCCCGCCAACGTAGCAGAATGACCATCATGTCCGCATTTATGCGCCTTTCCTGGAAACTTCGAAGCCCATGGAACATCAATGACTTCGTCCATAGGCAATGCGTCAAAGTCAGCTCTAAAGGCAATATTCTGCTTATCTTCTCCAGCATGGAAAGCAGCATAAAACCAATTTCCTTTATCAATAATCTCAAGGTTATTTGTATGCGCTTTCAAGAATTGGATTAAATGTTGCTTTGTCCAATGCTCTTCATTGGATAGTTCAGGATGCTGGTGCAATTCATGCCTTAATTTCTTTGCGGCTTCATAGTTTTGTATATTCATTTGCAAACCCCCTATAAAGTATATTGTATATTGTACATTATATTTTATGTTTTTCAATAAAAAATAATTCGAAAAGTCCAACTATTGTTGGTCCCTTCGAATGAGGAAATTAAATATAAGAAATGTATTAACAGAATGGGACATTGCATAATAGGGTGATTTTTAAAATTTGGGATAGATTTATTTTTGAAACAACGGAAAGGTCAAAGTGAATAGAAAGGGTGGTAATGAAGAAGGAAATCTGTACGTTTATAAAACATTTACAGGGCATATATAGATTATCTTTATCTAATCATCTATATTACACGCAGCTTCCCACTTCGACGGAGGAAGTGGGGGTCACTTCAAGAGATAGCGAATAATAGAAGAGTTGAATAAATACCCGCAATCCTATAAGGGAATAATATCAATCTTATCTGAATTCCAATGAACATCTCTCATGTGTTTTTCTAATACGTCGATATCTCCAGCTCTGAATAATTCGATCATCTTTTTGTGTTCAATATTTGTCTGTCTAAGCTTTTCCTTTGTGAATTCAACATTCTCTAGATTGTACATATTTTTTAAGAATTTCTTTTCTAATTGGTGAAGCAAGCCTACAATACTTTTGTTGGGACAAATGGAAAGGTATACGTTGTGAAATTCTTCTTGCATTTTATGATACATATTGAAGTTTTCCGTATTAATTGCCAGATCGATGCTTTGCACATAAAACTCCATTTCTTTTAGATGTTTCTCATTAAGTAATGGTGCTGTAAGAGATGCGGCTAGTCCATCGAGCGTTCCAATAATCAAGAAGGTTTCTTTTGCTTCTTCCTTTGTTAATCCCTTTATCACAAAACCTTTTCTTGGAACATATTCTAACAATCCATCTGAGGATAGTTGAATTAAAGCCTCTCTAACAGGTGTTCTGCTTACATTTAAACTTTCGCTAATTGCACTCTCATTGACTTTGCTGCCGCTAAGAAGTTCGTTATTGTTAATTTGTTCCACAATATAATTATAAACATGGTCTTTCAATAACAAGTACTGACTCATTTAAAATACCTCCGCTATTTATTTGGTTAACATTAATTGAAAATATAAACAAAATATCTAACTGTCGTTCTATTCATTATAAAACGAACTCTATCTAACTGGAAGAGCTGGTATTTTCTAAAATGTTCTTTGTAGTCAGTAGTCGTGGCAATTTAAAAGGTGTACCTCTTTCCATGAGGTACACCTTATTAGAACTAAAGAGGTATAGTTATGCTATTTTTCTTTTCTTTCCTTTTTTATTTCCTCTAATTGTTCTATATACTCTTGGTATTCCTTTTCTACTTCTGAAGTGGATGGAAGAAATGCTTCATTATTAAAGTCTACCCGTTTGCCATAGCGGAGCATTTCATAGATAATCATTCCATTATTGGGTTTAGAATTGGTTGTAATCATCGGAATTATATCGAACATTACATAATAAATAGCATAAAACACAAATCGATCTAAAAAAGTCTTATACTCCTCTCCCCATCCATGTGCTACAGAAAAATTAATCAAAAAAGCTACAGTTAGATTGGCTATAATAGGGCCTGCATAGATGCAGACATATGCAAAGTTGCTCTTCCGTTTGATCCCATCATAGGAAAACCAGCTATACAAATGATAATATTTACGAATATCAATCATGCCAATTTTAAAGATCCGGGGACCAGTGCCAATGGTTACCCTTGGATTTATAACCCCAAATAACCAGCTGACAATAAGATATCCCGATTCCCTAATTAACAAGACCACAGGCAAGATGATAAAGGCTGAGATGACAAGAGACAAAAGATCTTTTAGTCCAAACATAAGTAACCATTGCCAAAGGAACGTCTTTATAAACGTCCATATTATGGTTAATTAGGTGTCTTAAATTATCTATAAGCATCCTTTTAGCCAGAATCTATCGGACATAGTATACTTAAAAAATATTGTAACAAGGAGCTGGTATGATGACACAATCATTAAAAGGCAAAATAGCATTTATTACGGGTGGTGCTCGCGGCATCGGCAAAGCAACAGCTATCGCTTTAGCTAAAGAAGGCGTAAATGTAGGATTGCTTGCCAGAACAGAAGAGACTTTAAAAGAAGTAGTAAAAGAAATTGAAAACACTGGTGTAAAAGCAGCTTATGCAGTTGCTGATGTAGCCAATAAACAGCAGGTTGAAGAGGCTGTTGAAGCTTTGACAAATCAATTAGGACAAGCAGACATTTTGATTAACAGTGCAGGTGTTGCAACATTCGCTAGTGTTCTAGAAATGGATCCAGAAGAATGGAAACGCATCATCGATACTAATTTAATGGGCACATATTATGTAACTCGTGCAGTATTGCCACAATTAATTGAAAAAAATGGCGGAGATATTATCAATATTTCTTCTACAAGCGGCTTGGGAGGAGCAGCAACATCAAGTGCATATAGTGCATCCAAATTTGCTGTGATTGGTTTCACAGAATCGCTTGCACAAGAAGTACGCCGTAATAATATTCGTGTATCTGCATTAACCCCAAGTACAGTAGCGACAGATTTGGCGCTTGATCTAAGCTTAATTAAAGACAATGACGAATCTAAATTTATTCAGGCTGAAGATCTTGCTGAATTCATTGTAAGCCAATTAAAACTAAATTCACGCATGTACATTAAAACAGCTAGCTTTATTGCAACAAATCCATTTTAATGAAAAAGGAGTTGGTGATTTTTATATCATCAACTCCTTTATTATTTATATCAACCTACTGGATAGGTAGACGAACAATAAACGTGCTTCCTTTATCTAGTTCACTTTTCACTTGAATTGTGCCGTCATGAGACTCCACAATCCACTTGGCAATGGAGAGGCCGAGGCCATAACCACCGAGTTCACGAGAGCGAGCCTGGTCTGCGCGATAGAAGCGCTCAAAAATCCGGTTATAATTAGCCGGATCAATCCCTATGCCTGTATCTTTCACTGTCACCCACAGCTCTTTATCACGTATGGAGAGGGAAAGACTTGTCTCTCCACCACTTCGATTATACTTAATCGCATTATCCAATAAAATATAAAGAAGTTGAGTTAATCTTTGGGGATCTCCTGTAAGGATTAATTGCTTAGGCGTGTCATAATGAAGGTTGATTTCCTTAGCTTCTGCAAGTGGACAAACAGAGTTTATGACTTCTTCGACAATAGGTTGAAGATCAAATGTTTCTTTTTTAAGTTCAATAGCATCACTGCCCGAACGTGCCAGTGTTAGTAAATCACTCACCAATCTAGTCATTCTTTTAACTTCTTTCTTCATTCCTAAAATAATCTTTTTTTCATAGGACTCTTCCTCTAAATCTATAACTAATTCTAAAGCGTTGATAGATGATAGCATCACACTTAAGGGAGTACGCAACTCATGCGAAGCATCTGCAGTGAACTCTTGTTGTCTTGAAAAGGCATACGTTATTGGAATCATAGCTTTTTTCGACATATAGTGGCTAATAATAAGGGCAATCACTGAAAAGAGCAGAACTAATCCTAATAATATGAGTAAGAGCCATTTGAATATTTGGTGTACAACTGAGATATCTTTGCCAATATATAAGGTGCCGATCACTTCACCATGGTAGTTAATAGAGTGTTTAGCAATGAGTAAGCGGATGTTGTTTGTTGTTTTAATGGGTTGAAAGGCATCTTTATTATCGGTAAACTGACCCCTTTTTGGAAACTCTGCCTGAACTGTTTCTTGGTACATATTTTCTTGATTCTCTTGTTTTTTAGTAAGAGTTTTAAGTAAGTTATCACGCATACTAGGTATGACTTCATTACCTAGTACTAACTCTCCTGAATTATCCATAATGTAATAAAAAAATTGATCTGCATCATTCATAAGAGAATCTTGATATTTAAAGCGCAACTGCCCTTTATTGTTGTGTGATTGAAGATAGGATTCGATATTTCTAGCTTCATGATTCAAGTTTCCTTGAAGATTACGTTCTTGATTCTTAAAAATGGTTGTATACAACAAAAAGTAAACAACAGCTGTAAAGAGAAGGAGGAAGAGCATAAGCAATCCACTGTATAATGCAGTTAAACGAAATTGAGTCTGTTCAAATATATTTCTTTTACGGAATAAGCGGGAGAATGGTAGTTTAGCAATTTTCAAGTGTATAGCCAACTCCTCTTATGCTCTTAAGCAAATCATATTGATCAACTATTTCTAATTTTTTGCGTAGCAATTTTACAGTTGCGTCTATCGTTTTCAACGAAACCTCTGCATCAAAACCCCATACACGTTCTAATATGATATCTCGTGTTAGCACCTGCCCTTTATTTTGAACTAGTAAATCGAGTAGCTGAAATTCTCTCGGGCTAAGCTGGATATTTTTTTTACCTTTAACGATCGTCTGGTTTGTTCGATTTAACAGAAGGTCCTGTATCCATACTTTATCTTCTATAAGTGGGGCAAAGTTGCGCCGAGAAAGTGCCCTTAAACGTGCTAAAAGTTCATCAATTTCAAACGGCTTTATAAGGTAATCATCAGCCCCGGAATCCAAACCATTAATTCGATCTTTGACAGTATCTTTAGCTGTAAGCATTAAAATGGCACCGGTATATCCATCATTTCTTAGCTTTTGGCAAATCGAAATTCCATCCCCATTGGGCATCATCCAATCTAAAATAATGAGATCATAGTAGGAGGTGGTGGCATATACGTAAGCATCTTCGCCTTCCTTGACCCAATCTACTTTATAGCCACCTTTCTTTTTCAACATAAAGCTAATTAATTCGCCAAGCTGCAAATCATCTTCAGCTAAAAGAATATTCAAATCTGGCACACCCCATTTCTATAGTGTAATGTCTTTTTCTTATAGTACTTCTTTCTTTTACGGTAGAAAAGAATTCTTTAAAAAAACTCATACCACCACAACTAAGTTGTAGTGGTATGAGCCCTAAAATATCTACTGAATGTGATAATTAGCGTTTTGAATCAAGCTTTTGTATTTCTTCTTGGGCTTGATCAATTAGTTTTTGTGCTTTTTGTTTCGTCTTTTCATCTAACTTATCCAAGCTTTTTTCTAATTCTTTATTTCCTCTTTTTTTCGGGTGATCAGGAAAATTGACACCTAAAGCACTAAGCTGCTTTTGAGCCTCTTCATGAGAAAGAGAGCCATCTTTTTCTTTATCCAGAATAGCTTGAGCCTTCTTCTTAGTAGCAGCATCTAAGTTGTCTAGAGGAGATTCGAACTTACCTTTACCAGGATGTTCAGGGAAGTTTACGCCTAAAGCTTTAAGTTGTTTTTGAGCCTCTTCGTGAGAAAGAGAGCCATCTTTTTCTTTATCTAGAATAGCTTGAGCCTTCTTCTTAGTAGCGGCATCTAGGTTGTCTAGAGGAGCTTCAACCTTACCTTTACCAGGATGTTCAGGGAAGTTTA
>NZ_JAVGCV010000005.1:0-111868 GCF_052928305.1 Rummeliibacillus sp. BSL5 | reverse complement strand
GAGCCTTCTTCTTAGTAGCGGCATCTAGGTTGTCTAGAGGAGCTTCAACCTTACCTTTACCAGGATGTTCAGGGAAGTTTACGCCTAAAGCTTTAAGCTGTTTTTGAGCTTCTTCGTGAGAAAGAGAGCCATCTTTTTCTTTATCTAGAATAGCTTGAGCCTTCTTCTTAGTAGCGGCATCTAGGTTGTCTAGAGGAGCTTCAACCTTACCTTTACCAGGATGTTCAGGGAAGTTTACGCCTAAAGCTTTAAGCTGTTTTTGAGCTTCTTCGTGAGAAAGAGAACCGTTTTTTTCTTTATCCAGAATAGCTTGAGCCTTCTTTTTAGTGGCGTCATCTAAATTAGCTAACATAGAGTTTTTAAAAGTAGGTTCTGGTAATGACACGCCGAGTTTCGCCAATTTGCTTTTTAGTTCTGTTTTAATCTTTTGTATTTGTTCTTGAGTCGTATTACTACTATCAGAGGAATTTGACATCGTCTTTGCATATACGTTAGAGCCAATTCCACTTAATACTCCAACTGACAGGGCACCCGACATTACATATCCAACTAGTTTCTTTTTGTTCATAAGTGTTCCTCCAAATATCATTTATTTTTTGTTGCCTCTATACCTTATCCCTCAATAGTGAAAAGACGGTGAAAAATGGGACCATTTTAAAATATTTTTTGTTTTTTTATTTGTTTTGTTTTTCTTCTTATGATCAACTGTTTTTAACACCTAAGCAAAATGTTGATAGCAAAAACCAAAAAAAGGGTATAGTATAAAAAAATATTGAGGTGATCAAATGCTATCTTCATCGTTGTTGGAAAAAGTGAAAAGAAATCCAATCAAGACAGCAGGTATTCTTCTGGGGACTTTTGTAATCGCTCGAACCGCTGAAAAAATTATCTTAAAAAAAATAGAAAAAGCTCCGCAGAAAGATGACGGATTTGCTTTTGGCACTATTCGTCATTCCAAGGATTCAATTACTTTTTTACTTAAGGAAACACAAGGGCTTTATACAATTTATAGAGATGGAAAGTTGCTTTATAAAGGTGATAAAAGTGAATTCGCTGACAAAGGTTTGGTTCCAGGTACGTTATATCAGTATTATGTGGAATTTACTGAGGAAGAAGAAAAGGGACTTTCTAAAAAGTACGTTGTTCAAACGGCTACAGCTGTTGATAAAAAATCCGAGAATAATATTTTGAAGGATTTAGTTATTACAACTGTTATTTCAGAAGAAGACATTCAGTTTAAATGGGAAGCTATTGATGGAATTGATGAATACTTTATATATCGAGATCAACAATTGATTGGTAAAACAAAAACATGCAACTTTAAAGAAAAAATACCAAGCACAAGTAAAGAATGTAATTACCAAATCAAGGCGAAAAGGCCGCTTCTCTTGTCAGAACAAGGAAGCAGCAAGACCAATTCTGCAATAGCTGGTGTATTAGGAATAGCAAAAAATGATACCTCGAAAGAACAAACAGCACAAGAAGAATTTACGCTGAGAAAAAAGATTGGACCAGCAGAACATCTTCTTATAAGACCCGAAGCAAACAGGCAAGAGAAAAAAGATAAAAATTGGTTGGTGCGCTACACCACATTTTTAAAGGAAGAGTGGATTGGAAACCCAAATATAGCCTCCTCTGAACGTTTTTTTAAAGGAGACAATCGTCATTACGATCCGGAAGCAAATAGCTATCGTACTCGGACAGAAATTACCTATGATGCAGAAGCTGAAGAAGCGACAGTGCTGAAGAAAACAGCTGGCATTACCAAGGCATATGATGAGGATAAGCATTTTTTAAAAGAAGAGCGGGCCTCTGATGAAGGAATAGAAATGCAAGAAGTCATCAAGAACGAGGATTTCGTACGGTTTGAGCTGTATCATGAAGTAGGTAATCCGCTTGTAGCTTCTCCTGCCATTAATTATAGATTATTTGGGACATTTTATCGCAATGGGACAGTAGATTTTATAGGCAGCCATGACCAAGCACCTTGCCATGAAGTGTATATGAAAGAACATGATAAAAAAGATTGGCACACAGTACATCAAACGGATAATAAGGGCCTTGAAATGATGGCTCCGCAAACGGCAAATCATTTATGGCGCTATACCACTTTTACAGAAGTTTGAGGTATAAGATCTACCAATATAAAAAAGAAAAAAGAGCGAAAAGGCCTTCTTTTCGCTCTTTTTTATATGAATCTTTTTCGGATATTTGGCGATGGAAGCATACAGCTTTCCTTTTTGCCAAACCATTTATAGCGGTTTTTCGCAATGATGTCATATACAGCATTACGCAATGGTAGTGGTACGGCAACAAAGAAATAAAATATCTTCCAAAAGCCTGAGAGGCCCTTGCATATTCTGAGTGCTGCTGTTGATTTATAGTAAACTTTGTCATCCTCTATGAGTACGATGCTGTCAATGGAAGAAGGTATCTGATATTTCTCCCGCATTTTTTCTCCCGTGTCCCCCTGTAATGAAGAAAAATAAAAACGTCCTTTAGGGTCATGTTTGATAATGAACTGTACACTTGAATCGCAAAAATTGCATTCGCCATCAAAAAGTACAACTGGATGCATAATGGATCCCTCCTGTTTTTAATACTTTAACCGTTTATAGGAAAAGAAAAACCTCTATCATATGTAAATTATACGTTGCGTTAGAATATATTCGCACATTAAATTAATCGCTCTATATAACATTATTGTAATTAATTGGACCAATAATTACTTAAAAAAACAATATTTTATCACAAAATTTAAAAGAAAGGTATTGCGCTTTTACAGTAAGTCTGCTATTGTTTACTGGTGATTTATTTAGAATTCTAAGTAATTTTTTTGAAAAGCCAAGCATGAAAAAAGAATAATTGAGAGTCCATAACCGCTATTTACTATTCTATTAGGTGAAGTAGCGGTAAATATTTAGTCTCCTAATATTTAGATAACTAAAATTTAGAACATGCAACTTTTAGTTATTTCAATAAAATTATCGGTTTCTATACACACTTATCAATTGTTACTTTGAATTGCTTATTGTTGGTGATAAATACGAAAGCAGAAAGGAAGTAACGAATTATGGAAAAGAAAAAAATACATTACGCGTGGTGGACCTTGCTAGCGCTTTGTATCATTGTTGGTATCGGTAAAGGAAGTTTGAGTAACTCTGCAAGCTTATTTTTAACGCCGATTACTAAAGATCTTGGTGTAGGCTTAGGTAGCTTAAGCCTGTATTTCAGTGTCTCTGCTATTGTGACGTTGATCTTCCTACCAATAGGCGGAAAAATTTTGGCGAAATATGATATTCGCTCAGTTTTAATTGTAGGTATTATTTTACAAGCGGGATCTTATGTTCTATTTAGTTTTATGAGTTCTGTATGGGGATGGTATATTATGGCCATTCCATTAGCTGTTGGGGGCGTTTTTATCACAGTTATTGCAGGACCAGTCCTGATCAATCAATGGTTTAAAAAGAACAGTGGCTTGGCTCTTGGTATTTTAGGTGCTGCTGGTGGTTTATTAGGTGCTATTTCTCAACCAATCGTTGGTAAATTGATTTCTAGCCATGGATGGAGATCATCTTATGTTATTGTTGGCATTGCAGCAATGGTGATCATTATACCAGTTGTCTTGCTTTTGATTAAAAAATCTCCACAAGCGAAGGGTCTTCTTCCATATGGGATGGATGAAGCCGCTGCAACTGATAATGGGTCAGCAATCAATACTGAAGAGAAAGGTGTTACATTTGCAATAGCAAAAAAATCTTCTGCTTTTTATGCATTGCTTATTTTCTTCTTCCTTGTAACATCTATTGCAAGTTTTTCTATGCATATCCCAACATACTTGATGAATAAAGGATTCAGTGTTTCGTTTGCAGGTAATATTATGGGGACCTTAATGATCGGTGTATTAATTGGATCATTAATCATAGGCTTCTTGACTGACCGTATAGGTTCAAAAAATACAGCACTTCTTGCAATGGCTGTTGGTTTAATATCTATTTGCTTGCTTGTATTTACAGAGTCAAATGCTGGGATCATTACTTTAGCCGTAGGGTTATTTGGCGTGATTTCATCATCAATCGGTACATTAGGACCTGCGTTGACAGCAAGTCTATTTGGTAATAAAGAGTATAGCCAAATTTATTCAACAGCCTCTTTAGGACTAGCAATCTCTTCTATTGTCGCTCTTCCTGTATATGGCTATGTGTATGATTTTACAGGAAGCTACACAGTTGTTTTATACGCTTTACTAGCTATGTTAGTTATCAATATCATTGCAATCTTGTTTGCATTTAAAGGTAAAAAGAAATTAGAGCAAGATGGCTTTTGGAAATAAGTCAATAGAGCACAGACCAGCATAAATGGTCTGTGCTTTTTTGTTGTGGATTAAAATTGGACTTTATCTCCCTGTACCCACACCTCTTGGATATGTTCTGGGCGTGTATGATACATAATTTTTTGGAAAATATCGTATGGTTGCTCATCTGGCGAAAAGATGGGCATTCTTGCAGATGACACAGTAGTATCAATAATTTGAATATCCCACGAGTAATTTTTTTTGATTTTCCCAATAGGTAAACTTAAGCTTTCGCCACCGCCGGCTGTTGCCAGATAAAATGCTTCATCGATGGTCAAGCGAGAATGAGGTACACCCCGCTCACTGGCTGGTATAGAAGGGTTTACACCATCTTCTAGCATCCGAGATGAAATAATTGATTGAATAGCATTGGCATATATGCTTGGCGTAGCGCCAGCAGAGATATCTGTTCCTAAGCCAATATCCACTCCTTTTTCTTGCAGATGTGATACAGGCAATACGCTATTGGCAAAATAGGCATTGGATAAGGGACAGTGGCTAATGGCCGTTCCTGTTTTTGCGAATAGTGAGGCGTCTTCATCGTCTAAGAAATTACAATGTGCCATCACTGATTTATCTTTTAGTAATCCAAAATCATTGAGTGCAAAGGCATCATGTTTTGAAAAACGTTCTTGTACATAATTGTGTGCCCAATCACTTTCACTGCAATGCGATTGGATATAGGTATCATATTTTTCAGCTAATGCCCCCAATCCTGCCAGTACTTCATCTGTACAGCTTGGGATAAATCTAGGTGTCACTACAGGGTACACGCCTTGCTTGGTTTCCTTTGAAAGGTGATTGACTTCAAGAATAAACTCTTCTGTATCAGCTAATGCCGTTTTGGCATCTTGATCTCGGTAAAAATCGGGGTTTTGTGTTGGATCGTCCATCACCACTTTGCCTACTAACCCGCGTTGTCCCTTTTTAGCACATATTGTCGCGAGTAATAAGCTTGCTTCTTTATGGATAGTAGCGAAGTAAAGAGCTGTTGTTGTTCCGTTCTTAAGGAATGTTGTAACTAAATCATTATAAACAAGCTCTGCAAATTCTAAATCAGCGAACTTTGCTTCGAGTGGGAAAGTATACGTATGGAGCCAATCATATAGAGGTAAATCAAGGGCTGTTCCTGATTGTGCCCATTGCGGTGCGTGAACATGCAAGTCGATAAAACCAGGTAAGATGTATTGGCCTGCCGCTAATGTGTGGAAATTGTCATTATCTTGATAGGCATCTATCAACCTAGAATACTCATCTTGCGTAGGATTGAAAATATCCTCAATCACGCCGTTTTCATTAATGCAGAAGAGATGATCTTTTAAGATGGCTACTTTTTTATTTGTTTCACTTGTAAAAGCAGTTCCCTTGAAAATATACGTATATTTATCCATAAATGCCTCCATAAAGTTCGTGTTTTTGTTTATATTTTGATTATAAATGATTAGTCGGCTAAATACTATTACAAAAAAGCGAAAGTTTGTTTTGATAGGATAAATCCTTATATGGTGCAGGTTTAAGTTATTTTAAGACATTGCTGACTAAAAACTTATTAAAAAATATACTTGCAATTCATAGGGTGAGTGCTATACTTAGCCCATAAAATTATATAAGTTGTTTTTCATATAATCGTGAGGATATGGCTCACAAGTTTCTACCTGTTTACCGTAAATAAACTGGCTATGGAAAGCTTTGAAAAGATAAATCGCCTATAGGGACGTTTATCTTCTCTTTCGAATTCTCATTTTTTTGAACTCGGATTACATGGCTTTCTACAAAGGTAGAGGTATGTAATCCGAGTTTTTTATTTTGATGAATTATATGGGTTGATTTATTACAGGAGGATTGATGATGGGAAGTATAACGAGAGAATTAGAAACAGGGAGAACAAAAAGAGTTATTGTGGACCGGAAAAGGGGAGGCGCTGCTGCTCAAATGCTTCTTCTCGGATTACAACAAGTAATGGCAATGGACCTTTTTATTCCGCCGATGATCCTAGCAGGTATGCTTTCTTTTTCAGTAAATGATAGTGCACTATTAATTCAAATGACATTTATTGCATGTGGGCTGGCGACACTAATTCAAGCAGGGCTTGCAATGAAGCTTCCTGTCATGCAAGGACCCTCATTCGTTCCGATCAGCGCGCTTGCTGCCATTGGGACAACCTCGGGAATCGGTACAATGATTGGAAGTTTAATACCTGGTGCATTGCTGATAGGCTTGCTAGGTTATCCACTGCAGCTGTTCAGTAAGGCAGTAAGAAGGTTTATTCCTCCTTTAGTGGCTGGTACGGTTATTGTTATTGTCGGTATTTCGTTAATGCCTAGTGCCATCCACTCAATTTATACTGCGCAGGGCAGTTTAAGCTCTAATATGATTGTAGCGATTGTAACAGCAGCTGTTCTAATTTTCTGTATGTATATTGGCGAAAAGTCAAAAACAAAACTTCGCTTTATCAAAGTAATTTCCGTTATTTTAGCGCTTGCCAGCGGCTCTCTTGTTGCATCCTTTTATGGATTGATTGACTTTTCTTCTGTTGAGAAAGCGTCGTGGTTTCAGTTGCCAACTCTCTTTGCATTCGGAATGCCCACGTTTAATATCAACGCCATCCTTATTATGTTGGCCATCTATTTGATCGTCATGATTGAAACAACCGGTACTTGGTTTACAGTTAGCAATATTACGGGTGACAAGCTAGATGACAAGCGACTAAACGGTGGGGCATTGGGAGAAGGATTGGGGTGTTTTTTGGGCTCCTTCCTCGGAGGTACCCCTGTCACTGGTTATTCTTCTAATGCCGGCATTATTGCGATTACAGGCATTAAAAGCCGAAAACCAATTCTAGTAGGTGGTGCCATCTTAATCGTTCTTGGAATGATGCCAAAATTAATGAATTGTATTGCATGTATTCCATCTGTTGTAGTTAATAGTATTTTTGCCATCCTTTGTGTAGTAATTATGATGAACGGCTTTAAAGTGATAAAAGAAGTGCCGTTTACAGAAAGAAATATGTTAGTAATAGGTGTTTCTATTATGGCTGCTTTGTTTGCAGTATTAATGCCAGCAGATATATTGGCTCAGTTACCAGACCTAGCGACATATTTTGTTGCATCAGGCACTGCTGTTGGTGCAGTTACTGCATTGTTATTAAATTTAATCTTGCCGGAAAGTATAGAAGATCATAAGGAATCAAAGAGGTACAGACAAATTTAAATTAGTGGGGGAATTGAAGATGCGTCAAGATTATCTATGGAATGAATGGCATCCCGTATTTATTGCAAATGAAGTGGAAGATGCGCCAAAGCAGGTTTTTGTACTAGGTGAACGCGTCGTTGTCTTCCGTAACGAAGAAGGAGTGCATGCATTTAAAGATTTATGCATTCACCGCGGGGCAGCGCTGTCTCTTGGAAAAGTAAAAGATGGGAATATTGTTTGTCCTTATCACGCATGGGAATATAACAGCCATGGCGATTGTACAAAAATTCCTGCGTTACCATGCGGGAAGGCAATTCCTAGCAAGGCTAAGGCTACAGTCTACCATTGCCAAGAACAGTATGGTTTGATTTGGGTATGCTTAGGTGATGAGCCTGCTCCGATGATTCCTTACCTTGATTATAGTCGTGAGGGATATCGGACAGTCATCTGCGGGCCATATGATGTAAATGCAAACGCGCCTCGAATTATTGAAAACTTCTTAGATGTGTCTCACCTTATGTTTGTCCATGGCGGCATGCTTGGAGACGAAGACCATGCTGAAGTTGATAATTATACCGTTTCTTTTGAAGACAATCGATTTATCACAAGTAAAATACCAGTATATCAGCCTAATCCTGATGGACGTTCAAAGGGCGGTTATACTGACTATGTTTATGAGATTTTAAATCCAACTACTGCATGTTTTACAAAAACATCAAAAGAATCAGAGGATGAATTAACGATTCTCGTTTGTGTAAATCAAGAAGATCATGAAAAAACTAAAGCCTTTATGCTTTTAACAAGAAACTATGATTTAGATCAGCCAGATGCATCTTTTGTAGAATTTCAAGATTTAATCTTTGCTCAGGATTTGGATATCGTAGAAAGCCAAAAGCCTGAACTCCTACCATTAGATTTACAAGCGGAAATGCATCTTAAATCAGATGCCTTGACTATTGCTTATCGTAGATGGCTACAAGAGCTTGGTGTAGAGAACGGGACGATTGCCCGCATCGATGAAAAACGAAACAATAGAAAAAAGGTTTTACATTAGAGAAGAAGTCAGCTATACGCCATGGAGGCGATAGCTGACTTCTTTTATCTACATATATAAAGCTGCTAAGCAAATTCCCATCGCCCTTTTATAAATATAGCTGAATTGTTCAATAGGTAGCGGGTTTGTACCATAGCCAAGTTCCACAGTAAAACCAGGTCTTCGCCATTCTTGTATATACCAATCTTTATAGCCCGCATCGCTATTTACATTTCTGACAGCCTTGTACCCGCTGACTTTACAGAGTTCTTTCACGATGGTTTTTGATTCTTTGGGTTCACAATGATGATACCCCCAATAAATTTCCTCACCTTGTGTGTGGAATGCCAATACCCGATCAAAGTCTCGCTGTTTAGTCAACACAGCCATAGCAATAGATTCGGGTTCTGTTAGCGGAAGCTCACCACCATAGTCTCGGGGACCTGGCAGTTGAGGGGCTCTGGATTTTTCAATTTCCCAATTAGCGGGGAATTGATCGTTTAAATCAACACCGTTTATATTAGCTTTCCATCCAGTAAAATCAGTTGATTCATTATTTATAGTAAGCAGATATCCTGCCCATTCTTGATCATCCGGAGGGCCGTTTAATACCAGATTGACTCCGTCAGGATTGACCATCGGCACAATGGAAAGAGTTGTTTGCATATAAAGAGTGAGGGGGTTTGTCTCTCTCAAATCTGTTTTATTCATTAAGGCTAAAAGATAATCGTCTAAAAATGACAAAAGAAATACAGTGGTAATCCACTCATTGCCATGGAAAGATGCATTGAAGTGAACCTTTTTAGGGCCTTTTCCAATTTGAATTTCTTTTAATGGATCATTTAATACAGAGTAGCCAATCGTTTGTTGCTTTAGAAAAGGATAAATTTGAAACAGTGCCTGAAGATCCTTCCTCATTTTGGCTGAGTCGTAGTGGTCTTTATCGCGTATAGTTCGCCAAGTCACTTTTTGGGGGAGAGCAATTTTTTGGCCCACGGTTAATGAGGTATTTTCATGTAAGTCTAGATTTACACAAAGAATAGCTTCACAGGGAATAGTGAATTTCCTAGCAATTTGTTTTAAGGTTTCCTCCTGCTTGGCTATATAGTGATTTAAAGTGAATCCGGGTATTTGTAATCTTTCATTATCGCCTAAATCATTTATTTCAAGGCGAGGGTTGGAATCAATTATAAGAGCAAGAGGTACATCAAATAGTTGGCTATAATACCAAAGTGAATGGCCAAATCGTGGATATATATACATATGGGTCCTCCCTTTTTGCATGGTCTTAGAGTATATGCAGAGAGGGAGGGAAGTACAATCAGTTACTGCTTTTTCATTACAAATGTTAGATGGCGACCTGCTTTTTTATCCTCACGATATGAAAAGCCTTCATTATTAATATACGTACATGTTTCATCTATGGTAATGTGAGCGCTTGGTACACCCGCAAGCTCGCATTGCCTTTTAACGGTTTGTTGGTTAGAGATATGATACTTATTTGTTTTTTCATTAAAATACATATACTCATCTGCATAGCTCAGATTTTTGAATTGATCATATACATCTTGATCTACTTCAAATTTATCTTGGCTAATAGCTGTGCCAATATGAATATACAGATTTTTAGGGTCACATGTTTCATTCTCTTTCAAATAGTCAATCATTTTCAGAGTAATTTCTTTAATCGTCCCTTGCCAGCCAGAATGGATAACGCCAACCAGGCCTGTAGAATGATCATATAATATCACGGGGACACAATCAGCAGTAAAGGTGCACAGTACTATATTTGGTTCAAACGTATATAGTGCATCTGTGTTCTCAATAGCTGTTTCTTTTGCTTCAGCTCCACGCCCAACATCGTCTCGAGTGACTTTATAAAAGTTTGGGCTATGTGTTTGATTGGCACAAACAAATTGATTAAGATCGCAACCGATAGATGCTGCCAACAAGCTTCGATTTTGTAAAATTAAAGAAGGATCAGTGCAACTATGGAGTGCCATATTGCCGTTTTCGGGCATACTTGTATCTTTTAATGAAATGCCTGCAATTAAGTTTTCGTTGTCCATGTATATTTTTGTATTCATTTTATCACCCGCTTCTACTATATTTTAAATACAACGGAATGTATAGGCAGAGAAGAAAAGAAAAAGCAAAGTGGTGTTTGCCACTCTGCCTCATAGTTTACTATTTTTGCTGTTGGTGAGCGGGAAGAAGTGTAGGCTCGATACCTGTTTTTCTAGTACCTTTTTTCATTGACTCTCTTTTTTGCCTACACATTTGTTTTTGCCTTTTTCGTAAGACGATTTTCAAAGAGGAATGTTTTGGCAAGATATTTTGCAAAATTTCTCTCCTGTCCTAATAGTTTATTGGCGCTTTCCTTCTCGACCTTCTATAGAGACATTTTGTCTTACAACTACAAACTGTTCACCATCCCACTCTAATGTACTTTGAACATAGCCTAAACGGTCAGCGTGATACCTGCCTGCAATGCTTTGGAATGCCAAGAGACTATAGACACCGTCACGGTCAAAATCGATTGGGTATAGACCGCTTATTGGATCTACCCAACCTTCAATCGGTTCTTTTAATTGGCCATTTGGCTTGTATATTTCTGAAAGATAGGATTTTCCTTTATAAGTAAGATCGATTTTATACTGTTTTGGCGGTACTGAGCTCGTAACGCGCACTTTAAAGCCGTCTTCATATGTTACTTTATAACTTGATTTGTTATTAAAGCGTTCGTCGTCGAATATTTCTTTAAATACTCCATTTTGATAAGAAAAGATTTTTGTGAAAATAATACCACCGCTCCCACCAGAATCCACAGTTACAAGGATATCCTGAGCTTTGTCCCCGGTAAAGTCACCGAGAAAGATGGTTGGGTTATAACCTTTCATATCATTGAGCGATATGTTAACAGGAATGCCTTGCGAGTGATTCATAATCTGTAGCTCTAGGTTCTGCCAAAGCGGGCTATCAGGTTGCTTTTCACCTGTGAGGTAGACGGTATCTATTAGTCCATCTCCCGTAACATCGCCATAAGCTTTCGTAATGATAAGCTGTTGAGATGGGGTTGTCTGCCGCTGGAATCCATTAGAAGTCCACGTTAGTGTATCTAAGTAAGGAGGAAGGTTGTTTATTTTCCATTCTATGACTAAATCCTTTTTAGTGCTTTCCTTCTTTTTTACAGCATATAACCCTGCAATATGGTGCTGTTCTATTTTGAGGTGGACGAGCGGCTGCCACTGGAAATTTATTTGCTTTAGCATAAGAAGAAACGTGTTGCCCCTATAGCTATAGGCACTAATCAGCTCTTCAATTGAGTCACCGTCTACATCGGCATGCAAAATAACAGGACCTGTTTCTAATTCTAAAATAGCAGCTGTCGGGGGCAAAAAGTAACGTATAAAATGCAAATCATTATTCATATCAATCCCACCTTTTTAATTCACTTTATGCAGCATGGCCCATTCATATGAAGGGGAAGTGATAGAATAAAAACCTCCTCTATAGATAGTTCTATAAAGGAGGTATCTCTTAATTTGTTTTAAATTCACCAATCATGTTTTGTAACTCTTCACACATATTGAGAAGTTGATTTGCGTTTTCTTCCATTACTTCCATTGAAGTAAGCGTCTCTTCTGTTGAAGCTGCTACCTCTTCGGATGCTGCTGCATTGTCTTTTGCATGATCATTTAATGTAATAGCAGTAGCCGATACTTCTTGAATAGAGGCAGAAATTTGCTCTGTAGTAGCCGAGACATTTTCAATTTTTGGTGTAATTTCTTGCATGCTTGAAATGATTGCTTCAAATTGCATTGCTGTCTGTTTGGAAATGCTTAATCCTTCTTGAACGTTTTCTAGAGTCGAAGCCATATTTTTTACAGCTTCTGATGAATCCTGCTGTACCGCATGGATGAGACTTGCGATCTGTGATGCAGACTGTTGTGAGCTCTCTGCAAGCTTACGTACCTCTTCTGCAACTACTGCAAAGCCTTTGCCATGTTCACCTGCGCGTGCGGCTTCAATCGATGCATTTAATGCAAGCAAGTTGGTTTGACCAGCAATATCGCCGATGATATCTAAGATTGCACCAATTTCCTTAGTACGATCATACAGTAACTTTATTTTTGTGTCCGTAGCAGATACGGAATGATGGATTGAATCCATTTGATTCACTGTATGCTGGATGGATTCTTCGCCTGTTTCTGCTTGTTCTGTCGCTTGTGAAGATAAAACAGCGACTTCATTAATGCTTTCTGTAATATGGCTGATGCCATGAGAGATTTCTTCAACTGCAGTAGCATTTTGCTCAATGCCAGTTGTCTGATTTTCTGTATTGATAGTTACTTGCTGCATGGCAGAGGCAATCTGTTCTGAAGCAGCAATATTTTGGCTAGCACTTGCTGATAATTCTTCTGATGATGTGCGGACAAGCGTTGTGCTTGATCCTACTTTTTGAATAAGAGTGGCAAGATTATTCTTCATATCATTGAATGAGCTAGAAAGCTGTCCGATCTCATCCGTAGAAGTGACGATAATTTCCTCTGATAAATCGCCTTTCCCCATTTTAGAGGCACTTTCTTTTAAGCGATTGATAGGCTTTATAATAGACCGAACAATATACCAAATGGCAAATGCACCTAATAATAAGAATATAATTTCTACTATAATATCCAAGTAAAGTGTAGATGCTGCCGCTTTATCTGCTTCTGATTTGTATGTGGTGCCGACTACTTTCCAACCTGTTTCATTATTTGTGAGGTAGAGGATATTGTGTTCATCTGTCTCTGTCTGACCTTTTGCTTTATTTAATACTTCCTTCATATAAGTTTCTTTAGGAGCTGATCCACTATCTGCCTTCGGATCTGCAATATACTTTCCACCATCACTTAATAAAGAAATAAAACCTAGCTTTCCAATTTTCACTTGATTTGAAATGTCTCTTAAAGCATCGATTTTAATATCAATGCCTATGACGCCTGATCCGTCTGATAATGTTTTTGTAATAGTTACCACGTACTCGCCAGTTGAAGTTGAAGTGTAGGGCTCAGTAATTGCCACATCTCCTGACTTATCCTTTGCTTCTTGGTACCAAGGACGCTCTCGTGGGTCATAGTCTTTCGGATATGTAGCATAAGGCATACGGATCATTTCGCCTTTTTCTGTACCTACATAAGCCATCGCTGTCTCAGGATGTTCGTTAATATATTGATTTAATATTTTTCGAAGCTCTGAATCCTTTGAAGAATCGATTAAACCTTTAGAAATGTGTTTAGATAAATAAGTTGCATCATGGATTTTAGGTTGAATAGTATTCGTTATATTTGTATTCAACAGTTTAATAGTAGAATTAGCGCTATTCAGTTGTTCCTGCTTAATTTGTGATTTTGTGCTACTGTAAGAAATCGTAGCCATCAGCAACGAAGGAATAATCAAGAAAATTGAAAAAGCCCCAATTAACTTAGAACGCAGACTCCAGTTAAATAATTTTTTCACTCGCGTTTACCTCTCTTATACTAAAACTTTGATATGCTGCAAGAAAGTTTAGTGACTACTTTACTCGTTGGAAGTCCGCTGAGCATTCATTAACCAAATTGCTTTAAGGGTGCTGATTCCTATCAAGACTTTTGGATTCACTCATGTTTTTAGATAAGGTTAAAAGCTTATGTGATGTGGATTTTAGATCCTTTATTTCCCTTATTCTGTTATGTACATAGTGCATATGAGTGTCTTTTACCTTAATTGCGAGCTAATTTTATCACATAAAGAATCGTATAGTGATAGTTTTCCAAAATATTTATCGGATAATAGTAAATATTTTTAATAATGGGTAGAAAAAAACCTCTACGATCAGCATATAGCATGACGTAGAGGGCTTTTTTATTTGTCCGGTAAAGAAAATTAATATGTTTTATCTCCGTTGAAAATTGAATTTTTTACAATTACATAATCAACATTGCGAATTGCATCTAGTTTTGTACCGCCTGCATATGAAATAGATGACTGTAAATCTTGTTCCATTTCAATTAGGGTGTCTTTTAAATGCCCTTTATGTTCAACATGCAATTTTTTGCCTTCTACATTTTTACGTTCCCCTTTTTGGAATTCAGATGCAGAGCCAAAGTATTCTTTATAAAGTTTGCCGTTTATTTCGATTGTTTCGCCAGGTGATTCTTCATGACCAGCGAATAGAGAGCCAATCATCACCATAGAAGCGCCAAAACGTACAGATTTTGCAATATCGCCGTGTGTGCGAATGCCACCATCAGCAATAATTGGTTTAGTAGCAGCTTTAGAACACCAGCGAAGTGCAGCTAATTGCCAACCGCCTGTGCCGAAGCCAGTTTTAATCTTAGTAATACATACCTTACCCGGTCCAATGCCTACTTTTGTTGCATCTGCACCAGCATTTTCTAATTCTCTAACTGCTTCTGGTGTTCCAACATTACCTGCAATGACAAATGATTGAGGGAGATGTTTTTTAATATGCTGGATCATGTTAATGACTGCATTGGAATGTCCATGAGCGATATCAATAGTAATGAATTCAGGTGTTAGCCCGTCTCTTTCTAATGTCTCAATAAAGTCATATTCTTCCGATTTAACACCAACGCTGATAGATGCAATTAAACCGCGTGCATGCATATCTTTGATAAAGTCTGCGCGTTGTTCAGGATTAAAACGATGCATGATATAGAAATAGCCATTTTCTGCTAATTGGATTGCTACCTTTTCATCAATAATTGTTTGCATATTTGCAGGGACCACTGGAAGCTTAAAAGTATGTCCGCCAAGTGTCACACTTGTATCACATTCTGATCGACTATTCACAATACATTTTGCAGGAATCAACTGAATATCTTCGTAATCAAATACATTATCCATAAAGGAACACCCCTAAAGTCGAATATTATTTTTTATTTATTTATAAAACGTTCGCCATTTGATAATTTACATTATTTTTAGTTATTTGTAAAGGTCTTTTAGATTTTAGTTATCTTTTTGAAATATAGTTTCTTGTTAGAGAGTAAGGGGTAATTAATAGCATCCTTATAAGGGATTTTTGAAAGCTATAAAGAGTTAACTAAAGACGAATCTAACAATTGAAACACAATAGATAAAAAAGACCGCTACAGTGCGGTTATAGAAAAGGAGAAGATAATATGGATCAGCTAGTCGTAAAACCAACCTTTACATTGAAGCAAATCTACGGAGAGGACGCTGTCTATAGTCCAAGGCCATCTTATCAAGAAAACCCTTGGATGTCGCAGGACATGGAACAGTTGGACTTTTTAACTGCAAGAGAATTAGTTATCTCAAATTTACCAACGCTGGTTCATAAAGCGACACAAACAGACAAAATCAAAGAACTGTTCGAAATAGTAGGGGTAGAAATACCCGAACAACCCTATCAATATGGCAACCAAGAAGAATATGAAGCTGTTTTACACAAGTGGAGCCGAGAGAAAAAGAAAATTGTTTTCCATTATTTATATGATGAAGAAGAAATCAGTCGAGATTGTTATTGGATGGATGCAGAAATGTTTAATTATTTGAACTGTAAGGCTAATATCGATGATATCATCCCAAAACAGTATGTACCTAAACGAGACGTTGTTTGCATAGATCAATTAGAGGAAGAGCTTAAATCATGGCAGCTACCACTTATTTTAAAACAAGGTGAAGATTTGCCTTCATCTGGGGGCTATGGTGTTATGATTTGTCACACTGACGATCAGCTAGTCGCGGCCGTCCGCAAATTTAAAAGTGAAGATGCAAAAATGGTTATTGTTGAAGAGTGTCTTGATATAGAAGTGAATTATTGCTGCCAGTACCTTTATTCAGAAGAAACTGGTATCCAATTCATCGGTGCATCGAAGCAAATTACAGATGACAACGGAATATACAGTGGAAATATACTAGTAGAGAATGTACCAGAAGAAATCATTCAGGCAGGTCGCGAAATTATGGAATGCGGTGTAGAAAAAGGGTTTATCGGTGTAGCGGGATTTGACCTTGTTATTACAAAGGATGGCCAAGTGAAAGCTATCGATTTGAACTTTAGACAAAATGGTTCTACATCCATGTTATTACTACACGAACAACTTGGAAAGCCAGTAAACAAGTTTTTAGCCTACCGATCAAATGACCAACGAGATGCATTCTATACAGCGATAAAAGAGTATGTTGAAAAAGGCGTACTATTCCCATTAGCCTACTATGATGGAGATTATTTCGAGCAAAAAAAACCATCTAGATTTACCGGAGTCTGGTATGCAGATTCAATCGAAGAGATTGAACGGTATGAAAAAGAGCTTATGGAAAAAAGTGTTTTAGAAAACGGACCAGAGGATTAATTCCTCTGGCTTTTTTTTGATTTGTTTAAGCCCAAATGTATTATTTATGGTAGAATTTTTTAGTAGTAGCACTGTAAAATTAACAAAGAAGATACTACTTTTAGTAGAAAGAGCACTTTTATTATAGATGAACAATACTAACCACTTAATAATTAGATATAGAAAATTAAATGAATATGGGGAGAAAACCAATGAAGAGCTGGGAATTTATATTACGCGATTATATGATTGGGCGTCCGGTCATTGCTATTCAGTACGATGAGGACGATCCGACAGTTGGAGAAATTGTAGACTTAAATAGAGAGTTGCCTTATGGGCAAATCGAAGTAACAGAAGACGGAAAATTAGCATCACTTTTAATTGAAATGGAAGACATCATGGAACACAATGATGTGTCACTTGATGAGTATGAAGAATTAACACAAGAGGATTTGATGGGAATTGCGGAAGATTTTATAGATGAATTCTATCAAAAAGAACTTACTTTCCGCAGTATTTCTGAATGGAATGGTGAATCATACTTGTTAACGTTTGAAGCAAAGGATGTTGCACTAAATCTATTCTTGCCTAATTCAGGTGTGACGCTAGAAATAAATAAACAAGGTTTTATCCTGTCGGCTACCTTTAATCAGTCGTATTATCAGCTAGCCTATCCTGATATTCAGATTTCTGCTGAAGATGCTAGGGAAATTCTTTTTGAACAACCGCTTGTCGAACTTGCGATTGCAGACTTGAATGGGGAATTACAGCTTCTCTACAAACCAAAAAGTGGCACTTTTAGAGTACATGTAGACGGTAGTCTCCAATACGAAGAGGATTTTATGGAATATGGGGAGCAAAATGCTAATTCCTTTGAGCCCGTTACAGTAACCGAGAGTGTAAAAACATTGCTTGGTGTAACTGATGATATGCAATTGATTGAGGACGGAGCAAATCGTTTTTGGTATATAGGCAATTCGAAAAACACCGATGAAGAAGAACCTGTTATTAAAATTGAAAACATAGATTCTATGTTTATGGAATACGAATCGCTGGTAGAGTGGGAAGAGCAGAAAGAAGAACTGCCAGAAGCTACATTAGCTAATAAAGCAAAAATGTTCCTAGAGGCGATTGTGGGCGATGTCCATGAAAAGTACCTGTTAGAAGTACAGCAAGGGGAAATGGAATATTCGTCATATGGCATAATAACAGAAGAAGACTTGTCAGAAGAGGAACGACAATTCTTTGAAGAGTTGGAGTTAGAAGAAGATGATGAGTTTGACGAAAACTTTGACTTTGAGCCATACACAACATTTTCATTTATAAGACAGCATAAGGGTGTCCTATTAAGTGATTACACCATTCATATCAATGTAGGGAAATATACGGGGATTATTCGTGAATGTTCGCTGCTGTTGCCAAACGAAGGGAAGTTAAATACCCTAGACATTGTACCAGTCCTGCCTTTAGAGGAAGCCGACGCTAAATTTAAAGAACAGCTGGAAATGCATCTTGCACGAACTGAGGTCAATGATGAAGAAGATGAAGACCTAATTATATATGATTTGACTTATGAAGCAGAATTTCCAGCTGGAAAAGAAATCATGGCTATTAATGCCATGAGCGGGGAAGTCTATTATGCAGAAGAAGAATATGAGGAAGATTGATGGCTAGAATCTTTTAAATTGTTGAAATATTATTGACATCCATTCCATCCCTATTGTAGACTGTTTAAAACATAACTAAATATAGCCTCACTTATACGGTGAGGTAGAGGCGCAGTATTTATTAGTTCTTAGTGGAGTTAGAGAAAGCGATGAGTCTAAGAAGAAGGAAATATTGCCGAAGTGTGTAACAAGTTTCTCATTGTTGCATGCTGGGTCTGCAGTGAATAACTGCAGGACTGTCTCAATAAATTTCTATGGTTTATTGAGTTGTGCTATCTCAAATTGGGATATAAGTAGAGGATTTAGGACTAGAATTACGTAGCCCTGAGTTCAACTCAGGTCTATAATTCTAGTCTTTTTTATTTAGAAAAAAGGGAGAGATCAATATGAAAAAAATAGGAACACTGTTATCAAGCATGTTACTAATTGCTGTGCTAATTCTAACAGGGTGCAGTTCTAAAGAATCTGGTGATACAAAGTCTTCAGGCAGCAAAGGAAGCGACACATTTACAGTCGGCATGGAAGCAGGTTATCCGCCGTTTAACTGGACGCAAGGTGACGATTCTAATGGTGCGGTTGCCATTCAAGGGAACGCTGAATATGCAGGTGGATATGATGTTCAAATTGCCAAAAAAATTGCAGATGGCTTAGGAAAAAAACTTGTCATTTCTAAAATGGAATGGGACGGTTTAGTGCCAGCTTTAGCTTCAGGTAAGATAGATGCGATTATTGCAGGGATGTCTCCTACTGAAGAACGCAAAAAGACAATCGACTTCTCTGACAATTACTATACATCTCATCTAGTGATGGTCGTTAAAAAAGGAAGTAAATATGAAAATGCTACTTCAATTGAAGACTTTAAAGGGGCAAGAGTAACAGCTCAATTAAATACATTCCACTATACAGTTATTGATCAAATTCCAGGCGTGAAAAAACAAACAGCAACGGATAATTTCTCCGCTATGCGCGTGGCTTTACAAGCAGGCAAGATGGATGCATATGTTTCAGAGAAACCAGAAGCAGTATCAGCAACTTCAGCCAATGATCAATTTAAAATGGTTGAATTTAGCGACGGCAAAGGATTTAAAACAGCCGCGGAAGATACACAAACAGCAGTGGGTATACCGAAAGATAGCAAATTAACAAAGAAAATCAATGAAATACTAAAAGGCATCTCAGAAGAAGAGCGTACAAAAATGATGGATGATGCCATTAAACAACAACCAGCAGCCAAATAATGCAAAAGTTCACTTAGTGAAAGTGCTCTTCAGCTTTCACTAGCTTTGCATCAATCGCGCTTTAACATGTAATATTTACGCCTAAAGGATACGGCATGTATTAAAGCTTTGTTATAGGAGAGACATAAGCATCTGTTAAGGCGCTGTTTGGAGGAGGAAAATAGATGAGTTTAGAATGGTTTATAGAGATTATCGTCAATAACTGGCCAATGTTTTTAAGAGGCGCATGGATGACGTTGCTCATTGCGACAGTTGGTACAATTTTTGGCGCCTTAATTGGCTTAATCATCGGTATTATTCATACAATCCCGAAAAGCAAAAGTAGAATTAAAAGAGTATTTTTAAAATGCGTAAGCATCATTTTATCGGTATATGTGGAATTTTTCCGCGGAACCCCAATGATTGTGCAGGCGATGGTTGTTTACTTTGGTTCTGACCTGATATTTCACATTGATATGAACCGTACATTTGCGGCAATGTTCATTGTTTCTCTCAATACAGGGGCTTACATGGCAGAAATCGTACGAGGTGGCATTATTAGCATCGACAATGGACAATTTGAAGCAGCACGCGCGATTGGTATGAATCATTGGAAAACGATGGTGCATGTCGTTTTGCCACAGGTAATGCGCAATATTTTGCCAGCTACAAGCAATCAATACATTATGAATATTAAAGATACATCAGTGTTAAATGTGATCGGTGTTACCGAATTATTCTTCCAAACGAAGACGATTGCAGGAAATAACTTCCGCTACTTTGAGTCATTCTTTGTCGCCTGTATCATTTATCTGATTATGACTATTATAGTGACACAAATATTGAGATATTTCGAAAGAAAACTTGCCGGCAATGCAACATATCAGCTAATAGATAATCAAGAAATGCTGAGCGGACAGAAGGCATCATAATAACAAAGGAGAGGGATTCTATGGAAAACATTATCGATATCATGCATCTCAATAAATCCTTTGGATCACATGAGGTATTAAGAGATATTAACTTTTCTGTTAAGGAGGGTGAAGTAGTTTGTGTGATTGGCTCTTCGGGCTCAGGGAAATCAACACTGCTGCGCTGTATTAACTTGCTTGAATCGCCCACTGGCGGAAAGATTTTATATAAAGGACAGGATATACTGGACCAAGAGCATAATTTAAATACATACCGTACTCACCTCGGCATGGTATTCCAGCAATTTAATCTGTTTAATAACTGTGATGTATTAAGCAATTGTATGGTAGGACCAATAAAAGTATTAAAGCGGCCAAAGGAAGAAGCGAAGGAAGTGGCGATGAAATATTTAAAGGTTGTCGGGATGGATCGTTACAAAAATGCTCGTCCCCATCAGCTTTCAGGTGGCCAAAAACAACGTGTAGCCATTGCCAGAGCCCTCTCTATGCAGCCTGATGCGCTACTGTTTGACGAACCGACATCTGCCTTAGACCCTGAGATGGTAGGAGAAGTCTTGAAAGTGATGAAAGAGCTGGCGAATCTAGGTTTAACAATGATTATAGTGACACATGAAATGGAATTTGCAAGGGAAGTTTCCGATCGTATTGTCTTTATGGATCAAGGTGTTATCGTAGAAGATGGCAAGCCAGAAGAGGTATTTAATCAACCTAAGAATGAGCGTACAAGGGCATTTTTGCAAAGAGCATAACAAAATACAGGGAACTATTAAATGGTTTCTCGAAATCTCAAATGATTTTCAGCACACCTATTCATTTTTCATAAAAGCTCATTGATCAAATGAGCTAACAGTTAGACGATATCCACGCCCTTAGTAGCGTGGATATCGTCTTTTGTTTTTTATATGACTTATAAGTTTCACCGTATTTTTTCATTCTAGTGCAATCATGGTAATATAAAGAGAATATATTATCTGATTGGAGGGGAATCTCCATAGGCATTAGTCAAAAAAATTGGTTGAAGTCGGAAACGATATGGATGTTATTGATCGCTGTTTTAACAGCTGTCAGTAGCGAAATTAAACTCTCTCCCTTTCAAGGCGAACCGTTTCGCTTTGGAGTAGGCAGTATAACTTTCTTAGTGCTTCTGTTAGCTCGGAAACCAAAGTCCGTTTTAAAAACAGGTATTATAACGGGGACAACCGTAGTTCTTTTTCGTCTCATTATTTCAGTTATATTTTACAGTGGCACATGGGACAATAGCTTTCAAGAACATCTTCCTGCGTTTTTTTATTACTTCTTGTATGTTCTCCTTTTTCAATTCATAAAGCTGGAGAAATTTATTGATTCACCATTTAAATTAGGTTTAATCGCTACAGGCATTGAAATTGTGGCGAACACTGCGGAGCATTTGCTGAGATACCTTATGTCAGTTACCAATATAGGTATTTCTGATCTGCTCTTAATTGTGATGGTTGCTTTTTTAAGAAGCTTTTTTGTTGTGGGTATTTTTAGTTCAATCATTGCAATGGAAGAGAAAAAACGAGTAGGTGAACAACTATCACTCGACTCTGGCTTATACGTAGAAACGCTCTATTTGCAAAAAATGATGAATCATATCGAACAAATTATGGCTGATAGTTATGACTTTTATCGAACATTGAAAGCTGATAATCAAACAAACCTTAGCGTACGCGCGCTCCATATTTCCCAGGAAATCCATGAGGTGAAAAAGGATGCTCAAAGAATCTTTTCAGGCCTTTCAGACATATCTGTAGTGAAAACAAATGAGGAGTACTATTTATCGAATATTGTAGAATTTGTAGAAAAAGCAAATTTTAAATATAGCAGTATGTTAAATAAAAGAGTGGAACTCAAAACTACTCAGACGGTCGACTTTATCCTATCTCAGCAAAATCCTATTCTAGCCATTCTCAATAACTTAGTTGCAAATGCTGTGGAAGCAATCGAGGAATCTGGCATGATAAGCGTGTCTATATGGGCAGAAGGGAATATGATTCATTTTAAAGTGCAAGATAATGGGACTGGCATTAAAGAAGAAGATATGGATATTATCTTTGAACCGGGTTTTACAACAAAATACAATCAACAAGGCGTTGCGGCTACTGGTATTGGCCTTTCACATGTAAAAGAAATAATCAACATGCTTGAAGGAGAAATTAGGCTTGAAGATCAAGCAGACGGCACAGCCTTTCATATAAGGATTCCAAAGAAAAACATAGAAAAGAGGGTTGAGCAAAGATGAGATACTTTATAGTCGATGACGATGCGGCGAGCCGCCGTATGCTAAAGCAAATTATTTTGGAAGGAGATATGGGGGTCATTGTCGGTGAGGCGGATAGTGGTATTAGTGCTATAGAGTCGATTTTATCCAGTGACCCAGATTTTGTGCTGATTGATTTACTGATGCCTAATTTAGATGGTATTGAAACAATTGAACAATTGCGCAAACAAGGTTTTAAAGGATACTTTATTATGATATCTCAGGTGGAGAATAAAGAAATGGTGGGCCATGCATATGAAAAGGACATTGAATTTTTTATTCATAAACCAATCAACAAAATTGAAGTGCAGAGTATCCTTAAAAAAACGTCAGAGCGTTTTTTATTAAAGAAATCTCTATTGACCATCCGTAAATCACTCTTAAATTTCGAGGCAGAAACACGAGAAGAGTCACATCGAACGATTAAGGATGTGGTTTTCTCCATATTAAATGATATGGGAATCGTTGGTGAAGCAGGTAGCGATGATATTGTAGCCATCATTGAATTCTTAGTATCGAGAGAAGATAAGCCAAGGCAAATTCCTCCATTAAAAGACTTATATGAAGAATTGGCATGCCGAAAAAAATTAAGCAGCTCTGAAATTATTAAGGAAAGTAAAGCAATTGAGCAAAGAATTCGGCGTACGCTAGTGATTGCTATGAATAATTTAGCAACTTTAGGGGTAGTAGACTATACGAATCCGGAATTTGAGTATTATGCACCTCGTTATTTCGAATTTGCCGAAATAAGAGGCTTAATGAACGGCATACAACAGAAGGCCCTAACGCCAAAGAAGATGAAAGTAAATGTGAAAAAATTTCTTCAAGTGCTGTATGTAGATGCAGAAGAAAAATTCAAACACCCGCCACGTTATGATGCATGATGTTATAATTCTCTTTAAAAATTTTAAGTTGAATAAATATTTTTGAATTTTTATTTCATAAAAAATGTCGGATGGTGTCGGATTTTATATGTCTTAGGTACAATAAAAATAATTCACAAAAAAGTTGTAATTTTTTAAAGGGGTGACTTGAATGAAACGAATAAAAATCGGATTGGCTTGGCAAATTTTAATCGGGCTAATTCTTGGTATTATAGTAGGTGCTGTTTTTTACGGAAATGAAAACGTACCCAAATATCTTCAACCAGTCGGCACTATCTTTATGAACATGATTAAGATGATTGTCGTACCGATTATCATCTCTACATTGATCTTAGGGGTAGCTGGACAAGGTGACTTGAAAAAGCTAGGTAAATTAGGGATCAAGACAATTGTTTACTTCGAAGTAATTACTACATTTGCTATCATAATTGGTATTTTTGTAGCCGATTTCTTCCATCCTGGTACTGGCGTTAACATGGATCATTTAACAAAAGGGGATATTTCCTCTTATGTAGAGACAAGTGAAAGTGTTAAATCTGGTGGCGGATTTGCTGACACAATCGTCCATATTGTACCTACGAATGTGATACAAGCGATGTCTGAAGGTAATATGCTTGCTATTATTTTCTTCTCAGTATTATTTGGTCTAGGTGTTGCTGCAATCGGAGAAAAAGGGAAACCAGTATTGTCCTTCTTCTCAGGAGTAGCAGATGCTATGTTCTGGGTAACAAATACAATCATGAAATTTGCGCCAATCGGTGTATTTGCTTTAATCTCTGTTACAGTATCAACATTCGGTATTAAGTCGTTGGTTCCACTGGGCAAGTTGGCTATTCTTGTGTATGCAGCAATGATTCTTTTTGTTGTGGTCGTCTTGGGCATTGTGGCAAAAATCTTCGGTCTAAGTGTATTTAAATTGATTCGCATTTTAAAAGACGAACTTTTACTTGCTTACTCTACATCTAGTTCCGAGACAGTTTTACCGCGGATTATGATGAAAATGGAAAAAGCAGGCGTACCAAAGGATATCGTATCCTTTGTTATACCAACAGGCTATTCATTTAACTTGGACGGCTCTACGTTGTACCAAGCAATCGCTGCTTTGTTTATCGCACAAATGTATGGAATTGACTTAAGTCTCGGTCAACAAATTACATTGGTATTAACATTGATGGTAACATCAAAAGGTATTGCAGGTGTTCCAGGCGTATCCTTCGTTGTATTGCTTTCAACTCTTGGAGCTGTAGGTATTCCTTTGGAAGGTTTAGCATTTATCCTTGGTATTGACCGTATCCTGGATATGGCACGTACAGCTGTAAACGTAACAGGTAACTCTTTAGCCTCACTTGTTATGGCTAAATCAGAAGGTCGTTTGGATAAAGAAAAATATGATAACTATTTTGAAAATGAAAAAAATAGTAACTTAGTGTAAAAACTTAGGCTACAGCCATCATAATGGCTGTAGCCTTTTTATTTTGCTTAGAAAGAAACTGTGACATGAAACCAGAAGGAAAAACCTTTAATCCTACAAGGCTACTTGATTTTAAAATTATATTCTGATACAATGAAAAAGTTGTTTTAGTTATCATTGTTAACTATATGGAGGGTATATGAAAAAATATCGCACACTTTTTCATGAGCTAATCTTAACCTACCGACCGTTTGAAACACAGTTAAATGAGCAGCTTTCTAAGCATGGGCTGCATCGAACTCAATGGTCCGTTTTATATTATTTAGTCATGACCGAATTTGCTACGTCCGTAGAAATTGCACGTATTATGGGTGTTGAAAAGCCGAATATTGCAAGAACTATGAAGAGTTTAATCGAAATGGGTTATGTCGACACCATCCAAGGGCAAGACAAACGAGAAAAACGGTTAGTGGTGACAGATAAAGGCATGGAAATATTCAATGAAATCCGCACCACAGTGGATGCTTTTGAACAACAACTGCTCTTAGATGTGGGAGAAGAAGAGCAACTTGCATTTATTCATACTTTGCAAAAAATCAAAAGAAATTTATCTACCAGATCGGAGGAAAATAAATGAGTCACGCAAAAGAAAAGCTTTGGACAAAAGATTTTATCGTCATGTCCTTAATTAACTTTTTTATTCTATTAATTTTCTACTTATTAATGGTAACTATCGCCTCATTTGCAGTGAAAGATTATCATGCAACTACTAGTCAAGCGGGCTTAGTAACAGGGATTTATATTATCGGTACATTGATTGGAAGACTTGGGACGGGGAGAGTTATCGACCACTTTGACCGTAAACATGTTCTGATTGTAGGTCTTGTTCTATTTATTGCTACATTATGCTTGTATTTTATCCACGCGGGCATCACAGTGCTCCTTTTATCTCGTTTTGTAAATGGATTTGCCGTAGGGATTGCTTCTACAGCAACTGGTACCATTGTTGCGCAAGTACTACCGATTTCTCGTAAAGGTGAAGGCATTGGCTATTACAGTATGAGTACAACATTAGGAACAGCGATTGGGCCATTTATCGGAATTCTAATGAGCCAACATACTTCTTACAATATGATTTTTGCGGTTTGTGTACTATTAGGTGTTATTAGTTTAATAATAGGCCTTACAACAAAAGTTCCGCCTATGGAATTGATTCCTGAAGCAAAAGCGGAATCAAAAGGTTTCTCTATTTCTCAATATATTGAGCCAAAAGCAATTCCGATTGCTATTATTACTGTTTGTATGTCATTAGGTTATGCAGGCATCTTATCATTCATCAACTTCTTTGCAAAAGATCGTAACTTAGTAGAAGCTTCTAGCTTTTTCTTTGTTGTGTATGCAATTGCAATTTTAATTACACGCCCATTCAGTGGACGGTTAATGGATACGAAGGGTGCTAACTTTGTCATGTATCCTTGCTTTGTTCTTTTTGGCTTAGGTTTGCTATTACTAAGTACTGCGCATAGCAATTTTGTTCTTTTAGCTGCTGGCGCTATTATTGGGATAGGTTACGGTAATTTATCATCTTCAGCACAAGCTATCGCCGTAAAAGTAACACCTTCTCATCGTATGGGTCTTGCGACTTCTACATTCTTTATCGCAATGGACGGCGGCTTAGGTATCGGGCCATATTTGCTTGGTTTTATTATCCCGCTTATCGGCTACGGAAAACTATATATCTCTTTAGGGATATTTATTTTTATCACATTAGCTCTATACTTCTTGCTCCATGGCCGAAAAGATCATCTTTTAATGGAGAATAAACCGGTTTAATGCATAAAAAACCAGTATAGATATAGATATTATTTTAACGTTAAATGTTTTAGTGCTAAAATAGTGTGTATTGAAGGAAAGGAGTTGTTACTTTTGGGTAAATTAGATGAAAAAGTTGCTATTATTACAGGAGGAGCTGGAGGTATTGGCAGCGGCATGGCGAAAGCGATGGCAAAAGAGGGAGCAATCGTAGTGATTGTTGACTTAAATGAAGAGACAGGCAAAGCAATGGAAAAAGAATTGCAAGCAATCTCGCCAAAGTCTATGTTCATGCAAGCGAACTTAATGGATCGCGAAAATCTTCCAAATATCATAAAAACAGTTGTTGAGAAATACGGAAAATTGAATGTATTAGTAAACAATGCACATGCTTCTAAGCAAGTTACTATTGAAGACATAACACAAGAAGATTTAGATTTGTCATTCAATACAGGGTTCTACCCAACATTTTATTTAATGCAAGCAGCGCTTCCTTATTTAAAAGAAACAAAAGGCAATGTAATTAACTTTGCTTCAGGCGCTGGTATTAATGGTCATGAAACACAAGGCTCATATGCTGCTGCAAAAGAAGCAATTCGTGGTATTTCTCGTGTTGCTGCAAATGAATGGGGCCGCTTTGGCATTAATGTAAACATTATCAGCCCAATTGCCAACTCACCTGGTGTACAAGCATGGGCAAAAGCCCAACCAGAGTACTATGAAGCAGTAAGAAGTAAAATTCCATTGGGCCGTTTTGGCGATGTGGAAGAAGATATCGGCCGTGTAGCTGTATTCTTAGCTTCAGAGGATTCTCAATACATGACTGGCCAAACCTTTATGGTTGATGGCGGTTCTATTATGCTTCATTAATTTTCTCACTATAGCATTTATCAATGAATCAAGAAGGAGTACTCCTTCTTGATTTTTTCATTTCTTTATAAAGGTATACTAGAAGCGCTGAAACCATAATATAGAACAAAATGGACTGATTAATAAAATATGTTTTTGACTATTTTAAATATTTATAATTTATAAAAAATTATGTAGACGAATAGAAAGGAATACATTACAATATGATAAGTAATAAGTAATAAGTAATAAGTATTAAGTATTAAGTATTGCTAGATAGAAAGACTATATTCCTAAATATCTTCTAGATAAAATTTTCAAAATATTTGGAATATAGTAATCAAAGGAGGGCTTTAGATGGTCGCTAACAGTAAATTAAAAAAGTATGCTTCGGTATTTTTGGCTTCTTCATTAGTTGTAGGGCTATTGGCAGGTTGCGGTAGCAAAGACCAATCCACTACGTCAGGCAGCAAAGGTAACAGCAGTAAAGAAGTGAAAATTGGTCTAAATCTAGAGTTGTCGGGCAATGTGGCCTCTTACGGTTCGGGCATTGCAAAAGGAGCAAGACTTGCTATTAAAGAAATCAATGATAACGGGGGTATTGACGGCAAGAAGATTGTCCCTGTCGAAATTGACAATAAATCAGACGCAGCGGAAGCAACGGCTGCTGCTATCAAGCTCGCAACGCAAGAAAAGGTTGTAGCGCAAATTGGTTCAGCTACTTCAGGCAATACTGTAGCGGCTGTACAAATAGCAAATAAAAATAAAATGCCGGTGATCGGGCCATCAGCTACTTCACCGACAGTAACTGTTAACAGTGATAATTCAGTAAATGAATATGCATTCCGTACATGCTTTATTGATCCATTCCAAGGAAGGATTGCAGCAAACTTTGCCTTGAACACACTGAAAACGAAGAACGTCGCTATCTTCTCAGATAGTGCCAGTGATTATGCAAAAGGCTTAGCGAAATCTTTCAAAGAAACAATAGAAGAAAATGGTGGAAAAGTAGTAGCGGAAGAATCATATGTTGCGAAAGATACGGATTTCAAGTCAACGCTTACACGCCTAAAATCCAAGAAACCTGACTTTATCTATATTCCAGGTTATTACGAGGAGGTAGGTTTGATCGTCAAGCAAGCAAGAGAAGCAGGTATCACCGTACCTTTGATGGGCGGAGATGGATGGGATTCGCCAAAAATGGTCGAACTTGCTGGAGGAGATTCGCTTAATAACACATTCTTTACCAATCACTATTCATCAGAAGATCCAGATGAAAAAATTCAAAAATTTGTAGAGGCCTTTAAAGGTGCTAACAAAGACCAAGCACCGGATGCATTCAATGCGTTGGGCTACGATACGGTGTATTGGCTGAAAGATGCAATTGAAAGAGCTGGTTCTACAGATGGCGAAAAAGTGAAAGATGCCTTGGCGGAAACAAAAGAATTGTCTCTCGTAACAGGCACATTCTCTGTGGATGAGAATCACCACCCAGTGAAATCAGCTACAGTACTTGAATTCAAAGATGGCAAACAAGTGTTTAACTCTAAGGTCAATCCTTAAGCTGTTATTTAAAGGGAGGGCATAGACCTCCCTTTTCTAGTTTTTCTATTGTTTTTTAAAAGGAGTGAACTGTATATGGAATGGCTGCAACAATTAATCAACGGAATTTCACTCGGCAGTATTTACGCCTTGATTGCACTAGGTTATACAATGGTTTACGGCATTATCAAATTAATTAATTTTGCGCACGGTGATGTGTTTATGATTGGCGCATTTATAGGTTTTTTTGCAATATCAAGATGGGATTTGGGTTTCTTTCCGGCTCTCCTTCTAGCGATGGTGGTCTGCGCTTTATTGGGCGTGTTCATCGAGCGGGTAGCGTATAAACGTTTGCGCAATGCTACGCGTATTGCTGCATTGATCACAGCGATTGGCGTGTCGCTATTAATTGAATATACAACCATTTTCTTTAGAGGGGCACAACCTGAGGCATATCCTAATGTCGTTTCTTCTAAAACATTTCAATTTTTAGGTGCACAAATTAGTATGCAGTCAATCATGATTCTATCAGTATCTATCGTACTAATGCTAATCCTTCAATTTATCGTACATAAAACAAAGATTGGCAAGGCTATGCGTGCAGTATCTCATGATGTAGAGGCAGCACGGTTGATGGGGATTAATGTGGATAATACGATTTCCGTAACGTTTGCGATAGGGTCAGCCTTAGCTGGAGCGGCAGGAGTTATATTCGGTGTGTATTATACAAAAATTGATCCATTAATGGGGATCATTCCAGGAGTTAAAGCATTCGTTGCAGCTGTATTAGGAGGAATAGGAATTATTCCAGGAGCAGTGGCTGGCGGAATGGTGCTTGGTGTAGTTGAAACAGTTGTTAGTGCGCTCGGTTTCTCTTCTTGGCGGGATGCGGCAGCGTTTATTATTCTAATTCTCATATTAATCTTTAGGCCATCGGGTATTTTTGGCAAGAACACCCGAGAGAAAGTGTAGGTGAGCGTGCATATGAAAAAGTCTAAAATCTTTTGGATTTACATTGCAGTGGCGCTTGTGGTCTATGCCATTGTTGAGCTATTGATTGTCAATGGCCAACTTGATATGTATTATTCCAATCTATTTATTACCATTGCTATTAATATCATACTAGCTGTGAGTTTACATTTAGTCATTGGCATTACTGGCCAATTTTCGATTGGACATGCGGGATTCTTAGCTGTTGGGGCTTATATTTCAGCTATTTTTACTACCAACCTAGGCTTTCCATTCCCTGTTGCTCTAATCATTGGTGCAATTGTTGCAGCTGTAGCAGGACTTATTGTTGGGATACCGACATTGCGCTTAAAGGGAGACTATTTGGCAATTGCCACACTAGGATTTGCTGAGATTATACGAATTATTTTCTTGAATATTGATTATGTCGGTGGCGCTGCAGGGATGCAGGTTGATTATTTGACGACTTGGACATACGCGTTTTTCGGCGTCCTAATTACAATTATTGTAATTGCAAACTTTACGAATTCAAGACATGGTAGAGCATGTATCGCCGTACGAGAAGATGAAATTGCAGCAGATGCAATGGGGATTAATACAACGTATTACAAGGTATTGGCATTTGCAATCGGTTCATTCTTTGCTGGACTTGCAGGTGGGCTATTTGCACACAACTTCTTCATCATACAACCATCACAATTTGGGTTCTTAAAATCCTTTGATATTTTAATTTATGTTGTTTTGGGTGGGCTGGGAAGTTTATCTGGTGCTGTCATTGCAGCTATTTTATTGACAGTTATTTCTTTATACTTACAAGACTTCCCTGAAACTCGAATGATTATTTATAGCTTAGTCCTCATTATTGTTATGTTATATCGACCATCAGGCTTAATGGGAACTAAAGAAATAACGGACTTCTTTAAATTCAACAAAAAAGCAAAAGGAGGAAAAGTCAATGAGTGACCTTCTTTTGAAAGTAGAAAATGTAGGTATTCAGTTTGGTGGTTTAAAAGCAGTATCCGGATTAAATATGGAAATGCATGCAGGCGAATTAATTGGGTTAATCGGACCGAATGGCGCTGGGAAAACAACAAGTTTCAATATGCTGACAGGTGTTTATAAACCTACTGAAGGCACCATTATTTTTAATGGAAAGAAAACAAATAATATGTCGCCTCACCAAGTAACAAAAAGCGGTGTCAGTAGGACGTTTCAAAATATTCGACTCTTCAAGGATTTAACGGTATTAGACAATGTAAAAGTAGCCAATCACTCTTTGGCACACCATTCTGTCATCAGTTCCATTTTTCGTTTGCCAAATTATTTTTCGGGTGAAACAAAAATGGAACAAGAATCTATAGAATTTTTAAAGATTTTTGGGCTCGATCCCTACATGAATGAATTGGCTAAAAACTTGCCGTATGGTATGCAAAGGCGGTTAGAAATCGCCCGTGCACTAGCAGCTAAACCTAAGCTTTTGCTTTTAGATGAACCAGCTGCAGGTATGAACCCACAGGAAACGCAAGATCTAATGGGTTTAATTGCTCTTATACGGGAAAAGTTTGACCTAACCATTTTGCTGATCGAGCATGATATGGGATTGGTGATGGGGATTTGTGAGCGCATCTATGTACTGGATCATGGCCAACTAATAGCTGAGGGCAAACCGGAAGAAATCAGGAACAACAAGAAAGTCATTGAAGCGTATCTTGGCGAGGAGGTTACGGAGTAGATGCTAATAATTAATGAGATTAATGTATTCTATGGGAATATCCAAGCATTAAAAGGCGTCTCCTTAGAGGTTAATGAAGGAGAGATTGTGACATTAATCGGCGCAAATGGCGCCGGGAAAAGTACACTCTTAAAAACGGTCTCTGGCCTTTTAAAACCAAAGCAAGGAACCATTGAGTTCCAAGGTAAAACAATTGCTGGTAAAGCAGCTCAAACTATCGTGAAAGCTGGAATATCTCACGTACCTGAAGGTAGGCGAGTTTTTTCAAACATGTCAGTGGAAGAAAATTTGGATTTGGGTGCTTATTTACGTAAGGATCATAAAGCCGTAGCAGAAGATAAAGAACGGATCTTTAAAATCTTTCCAATCTTATTGGAGAGGCGAAAACAGCTATCCGGGACACTATCAGGTGGAGAGCAGCAAATGCTAGCGATGGGGCGAGCAATTATGGCACGTCCAAAACTACTTCTATTAGATGAACCATCCATGGGATTAGCTCCCTTAATGGTAAAAACAATTTTTCATACCATTGAAGAAATACGTAAAGAGGGAACGACCATTTTGTTAGTCGAACAAAATGCACATATGGCTTTATCAATAGCAGACCGTGCATATGTAATAGAAACGGGTCACGTAGTATTATCTGGACTAGCAAAAGATTTACAAGAGGCAGAACAAGTAAAAGCTGCTTACTTAGGTGGATTATAGTATCTGATTATACCTCATTATATGGGATAAATTTTTATAGGCTGCGCAATCTATCAATGTAGATTGTGCAGTTTTTTATTTTTTATTGTTAAAAAGACTCATCTTTTTCCTGATACTAGTAGATAAATCTGGGTGTATTGTTATAATAGGCATGGGAAAATTATTTTTTATATCCAAAAATTACAAAGGGGTTAGACAAAATGATGAAAAAGAAGTTAGCTATGTTCCTTGCCTCCATACTTTTTCTTTCAGCAAGCATAGCAAACTTACATGTAACGACAGCCCATGCAGCTGAAAATGACACTTCAATACTTAACGCACCTTCATTGTTCATGACAGAGGTAGTTCCTAAAAATGCTGAATCAGAAGGAACAAATGCTTATCAATTTGTGGAGATTTACAATAATGCCGATAAAAATATTTCCTTAAATGATTACAAGCTCCGCTACCGCTATCTTGAAAATTTGAAAAAGGAAGATGACGTTTTGACTCCTGAAACTGAGGACATCACGATTCCAACAGGAGGTTCGATTGTCTACTGGATTGTACAAGATAATACGAAAACTGTGGCAGACTTTAATCGTTATTACGATGTGAATCTAATTGAAAATGAAACAATCGTCAAGGTAACTGCTACGAAACCTTTGGAGGTTAATGGTGTTCAAGGTCTTGCACTGGCAACAAACACAGGGGAAGATGTGGCAATTGCCTACTATAATGAAGTACCTGGAGTAATAGATACTGTAGCAGACAAAGGAATACTCTATACATATTCAGGAACGCCAAAGGACAAGATGTTGAAAAAGTATAGCAGTAGAACCTATGATGCCACGCCTGGCTATGTATCGCCAGAGCAAATACCATCTGAAAAAGTGGTTATTCCAAAAGATGAACAAAAGCCGGAAATCCAAGACGTTTCTACGCCTGAGGTGAACGTCGAACAAAATGATTTGTTATTCTCTTTTAACCTATATGATAATATTTCAATTAAAACAGCTCGCTTGTACTACAAGACCAATGATGAAGAGTCATTTAAAGCCATTGACCTTACTAAAAAGAGCGGCAGTAGCCTCTATAAATATACAATTCCCTCTACAGACCTGATTGGGAAGGAATATGTAGAGTATTACTTAAGCGTATCTGATGGAACAAATACGCAAGAGATTGAGAAGAAAAAAGTAGAGGTAATGCAAGAAAGAATACCTCAAGGACTATCACTCAATATACAGAATGATACTGTTCTCTCGAAAAATATATTAGTAAAAGCCTTTAATACAGAAAAAAATTCAAAATCTTCTTTATTGATTGATCAAGAGGATGTAACAGGAAAAACAACAGAGGCCTTGGAAAGCAAGGCGTACTTAGTCATGGATGTTAATAAAATTGATCGTTATTTTGAAAATGGTGTGACGATTGGTAAGGATGTCCTGCAAATATTCCATGACAAAATCACCTCGTATAAAACACTTATTGTTCCTGTGGACCCCAAGTATTTTACAAAAGGGAAGAAGCGAGCATTTGCTATTCGGTCCGGAACAAAGGTATCGCCTTTTGATGAAAATTCAAAAGAAAATCGTGATGACTTTGTTGTCAAACATATGCGATTAATATTAAGTGACGGAACAGTTCTCTACGATCCTAAATATGCAGATCCGGAAAAGGAATGGAAAGTTGGCGATAGCAAAGGGTCAAAGCCTATTCTAAAAATAAGCTTTGTTGTACCGGACGAACAGTTTTCAGCAAGCTCCTTTAAATGGAATACAAAGAGTGCAAAAGAGGGAACCCATACCATTATGGCAAAGAGCGGGAAGAAAACAGTCAAATCCACTGTCTTTGTTGATAATACGCCGCCAGTGATTGTTCCATCTATCCAAAAGAATAAGCTTTATAAAGGCAAATTCACCATTAACGCTGAATTAAAGGATGACTATGCAGGCGTCCAAAAAGTAGTGGCAAAGCTAGATGATAATGAGATTGCTTTGCCGTTTAATACTTTTTCAGCAGCGTTAACACCAGGTAGCCATACTTTACGAATTGAAGCAACGGACCAAGCTGGGAATCGCTCAGTGAAAACTACAACGTTCCAGGTAGTGGAAGAACAACCTTATCTACCTCAGTTAATGATACCCTATGAAAAATCAGTCGATGTTCCTCTAGCACCGAAGTTGAAGGTTACTGTCGGTGACCCAACTGGAGACGATTTGCATGTTTCATTTAAAAAAGCGTATCAATATACTGCAAATCAAGATGAACATATAAGAGCATATGAAAATAAGACAGATAATGAACCACCGAAGGATCTCATATCAAATGGGGAAAAGTCTATAGAAAATGTTGATTCGATAGCTACACCAGATAAAAAATACGTAACGACAACGGGCACGGACAAGTATCCATACCATCGCTTTGAAGTATCATTGGATAAAGAAGTAGACCTTGCAAAAGATGAGGTTGAAATAAATTGGGAGGGCAAATCTGTTATTGGTCGTAGAGTATCGCTCTACGTGTGGAATTTTGACAAACAAAAATGGCAGGTTCAAGAATGGAAAATCGCCAACAATAATAAAAACTTTAAATTGAATGCTGTCATTTCAGGAACTGCATTCGCACGTGACCACAAAGTGCAAGTATTGGTTCAAGATGAAGTAGCTCAGACGAATCAATTTAATTATTCCTTTGTTTGGATGACAGATACTCAATATTATGCGAAAAGCTATCCGCAAATCTATAAAGAAATGACAAAGTGGATTGTGAATCAGCAAGATGAAATGAAGATTAAATATGTATTCCATACAGGAGACATAATTGATATGCAATCAAAGAAAAGCCAATGGGTCAACGCAGACGCTGCAATGAAAACATTGGATGATGCAAATGTTCCGTATGGCGTGTTGGCAGGCAATCATGATGTCAACCACATTGATTTTAACTACAATACATTCTATAAATATTTTGGTGAAAAACGTTTTATCAACAAAGATTATTACGGTGAGTCTTATGATAATAATCGTGGCCATTATGATTTAATCAGTGAACAAGGCAATGATTTCCTTATGCTTTATATGGGATGGGGAACTGATGAAGAGAGTATAGAGTGGATGAATAAAGTACTACAGAAATATTCAGATCGTAAAGCTATACTTAATTTCCATGAGTACCTACAACCGTCAGGCGATAGAAGTTTCCTGGGAAATACTCTCTTTGAAAAAGTAGTAGAAAAGAATCCAAATGTCATTCTTGTTTTATCAGGTCATTTCTTTGGAAGTGAAACACGAGTAGATGAGATTGATGACAATGGTGATGGTCACCCTGATCGTAAAGTATATCAAATGCTAACTGATTATTCCGGTGGTCCTGAAGGTGGACAAGGGTTTATGCGCATTCTCCAAGTAAATCCTATCGAGAATAAAATTTATGTGAAAACCTATTCTCCATATTTAAATAAATATAATTTTTATAATGCGGATGACTATCCAGGCAAAGATGAATTTGTTATTGAAACAGATTTAACGCCAAAAGAGAAAGTAGTAGCAACCGATTCGTTTAATGTAAATGTCTATACGAATACCAAAATTGGCGCAACTCAAAATGTAAAAAACAATGAAGCTGCTAAAGTAGTATGGAAGGACCTCGAGAACAATACACAATACTACTGGTATGCAGATGTAACAGATGATTACCAAGGAAAAGTCCGCTCGCCAATCTGGACTTTCAAAACGGTTGAAACTGGTGATGGATTAAAAGATTACGCAGTATCTATTAAAGATGCGAATGGTACTGTTGTATCTCAACAAACAATACGAGATGATGAAGCATTAGAGGTACCTAAAAAAGCAGGCTATACTTTTGCAGGATGGTATACAGATAATTCATATAAAAAAGAGTTTGATTTTGATACGATGTTAAAAACTGAGACAGTGGTTTTTGCGAAGTTTATCAAGAATCCTGAAAAACCAGCTAAGCTTTCTGTATCAGGCAAAACCTATAATCAAATTACTGTAAGCTGGAAGGGATCGACAGATGTAGAAGGCTACATCATTTATCGCGCTGTAGAGAAATCAGGCAAATATGAGAAAATAGCTACCCTAAAAAACAGTAAAGTAACAACATATATAGATAAAAAAGTTTCACTGGGGAATACGTATTTCTATAAAATGCGTGCTTACAAGAATGTGGAAAATACAAAATTGTATAGTCCTTACACAGACATAAAATCAGGAAATGCTATATTGGCAAAGCCTACAAAGCTGAAGGCCAAGGAAGTATCGAAGGACAAGCTTCTTTTCTCATGGAAGCCTGTAAGTGGAACGCTAGGCTACGAAATTTATAAAGCACCACGCAAAGGATCAAACTATAAAAAACTGATGGCAATCAAAGGTTCTAAAGTGAGTGCTGCTAGTAGAAACATAAAGAACGGCAAAAATTTAGATTATAAAATTAAGGCATATCAAACGGTCAAAGGCCACAAAATATACAGTGAGTTCTCAACCGTTACCAGGTCATCGAAGTAACTGATAAAGAAGACATATACACGTGTTGTATTTGTCTTCTTTTTATATGCATATTTTTATATCTAGGCCATATATATGAAATGTTGGATCTATCTTAATAGAAAATATTTTTGAATATAGTTTAAAAAACTTGAATATTAAGATAGTTTCAGACATCATTATATATGAAAGCGCTATCTATTTAATAGGATAGTAGTATTCGCTCAAACATAAGGGGGAGATCGGACATGATTTATGCAAAACCAAATGCTGAAGGTGCTGTCGTTCAATTTAAAGCTCAATATGATAACTTTATCGGGGGCGAATGGGTAGAACCTGTTAAAGGCCAATATTTTGACAATGTATCACCAGTGGATGGCCAAGTATTTACAAAAGTAGCTCGTTCCACTGCAGATGATATTGAACTAGCTTTAGATGCAGCACATAGTGCAAAAAGCGAATGGGGCAAGACTTCTACTGCTGAACGTGCCCGTATTTTAAATAAAATTGCAGATAGAATTGAAGACAATATAGAGCTATTGGCTGTAGCAGAAACTTGGGATAACGGTAAAGCTGTCCGTGAAACATTGAATGCGGATATTCCGCTGGCTGCAGACCATTTCCGTTATTTCGCCAGTGCTATTCGTGCACAAGAAGGACGTACGACCCAACTAGACAATGATACTGTAGCCTATCATTTCCAAGAACCACTTGGCGTTGTTGGGCAAATCATTCCTTGGAATTTCCCGATATTAATGGCTGTCTGGAAATTGGCTCCTGCGCTTGCTGCGGGTAACTGTGTTGTATTAAAACCAGCAGAACAAACGCCAGCATCTATTATGGTGCTAATGGAATTAATTCAAGATCTACTTCCTGCTGGTGTGGTGAATGTAGTTAACGGTTATGGCGTAGAAGTAGGCAAACCACTTGCTACAAACCCTCGCATTGCTAAAATTGCTTTCACGGGTTCTACTGCAGTAGGTCGCCAAGTAATGCAATATGCAACCGAAAACATTATTCCTGTTACCCTTGAGCTTGGTGGTAAATCGCCAAATATCTTCTTTGAAGATGTCATGGAACATGATGATGATTTTTTAGATAAAGCAATTGAAGGTTTTGTAATGTTTGCTTTTAACTCTGGAGAGGTTTGTACATGCCCTTCCCGTGCATTAGTGCAAGAATCCATTTACGATCAATTCATCGAACGAGCAATGGCGAGAATTGAATCAATTAAGATTGGCAATCCGCTTGATACCGAAGTAATGATGGGGGCACAAGCATCAAACGAGCAGCAGCAAAAAATTCTATCATACTTAAAATTAGGCAAGGAGGAAGGGGCAGAATGTTTAATCGGTGGTGAGCACAATCAGATAGATGGTTTTGAGGACGGTTATTATATAAAACCAACTGTATTCAAAGGCCATAATAAAATGCGTATTTTCCAGGAAGAAATATTTGGCCCAGTCCTTGGTGTCACTACATTTAAAGACTTTGATGAAGCCATCGAAATTGCAAATGACACCGTATATGGTTTAGGTGCAGGTGTATGGTCTCGTTCAGGTGATACCGCTTATCGTGCAGGACGCGCTATTGAAGCTGGTCGTGTATGGACAAATACGTATCACCAATATCCAGCGGGTGCAGCGTTTGGCGGTTATAAGCAATCAGGCATTGGCCGTGAAAACCATGCAATGATGTTAGAGCATTATCAACAAACGAAGAATTTACTTGTCAGCTATAATCGTAAGCCACAAGGTTTCTTCTAGAATAGTCGTGGATTCTAGATGACAGCATGTATACAAGCGACAGATAAAGCTCTTGAGTTTATCAACTATATGAAATCGTTGCATGGTCCGATTTTAATTTTTCAATCTAGTGGGTGCTGTGATGGCTCTGCACCTATGTGCTATAAAGAAGAGGATTTTCGAGTAGGTGAACAGGATCTACTTCTTGGTAAAGTGGGCGATGTGCCATTTTATATACACAAAAGCCACTATGAGTATATGAGGCATACCCAGCTGATCTTAGATGTGAAGCCTGGCAGAGGCGCTTCGTTTTCGCTGGATAGTATTGAAAAAGAACATTTCGTGATTGAATCAAGAGTTTTTGAATAGGATTAACGAGAAAAGTGTACAATTTAATGTAAGCACAAAACTCCAGGCTATGATAGCTGGAGTTTTTTCAGTTTGGGAAATGCTAGGCATCTATTTAGGATATGAAAAAGTAATCATGTTAGTATGGAATAAGAGGGGTATAACTTTAACGGAGGTGTCTTCTGTGAAGGAAACAAAATTATGGATTAATGGAGAATGGGTTAGCACAGCTGAAAGCTATGAATTAACCGCTCCTTATAATGGAGAGCATATTTCAAATATAGCGAAAGCCACCGTGAATGATGTAGAACGAAGCATTGAAGGCGCACATCAAGCCTTTCTTCAATTTAAATCATCAACGGCTTATGAAAGAGCTGAAATTTTATATCGAGTGGCAGAGTTAATGAAAGAGCGCAAGCAAGATCTAGCTGAAATAGCAGCGAGAGAAGCAGGAAAGCCAATCACAGCTGCCCTTACTGAAATTGATCGTACCATTACAACGTACCAATTTGCAGCCGAGGCAGCTAAAGGATTAAGTGGTGAAACGCTTCCGATGGATGCTGCACCGGGTGGAAAAGATCGGATTGGCTGGACAAAACGCGTACCTTTAGGTGTTATATCAGCCATTACGCCATTTAACTTTCCTTTTAACTTAGTGGCACATAAATTAGGTCCTGCATTTGCTGTGGGTAACGCAGTTGTTTTAAAGCCTGCTGGACAAACACCTTTAAGCAGCCTTGTAATGGCTGGAATCTTTAAAGATGCAGGTTTACCAGATGGGATGCTTCAAATCGTTACTGGAAGTGGAAGTGAGTTAAGCGATACGCTTGTTACACATCCGCTCGTCAAAAAGGTTACGTTTACAGGTAGCAGTTCTGTTGGATTGAAGATTAAAGAAAAAGTAGGATTGCGAAAGGTAACGCTTGAATTGGGTTCTAATGCAGGCTTGATTGTAGAACCAAGTGTGCCAATCGATAAAATTATAGATCGCTGTGTAAGTGGCGCATTTGGTTACGCAGGACAAGTATGTATTTCACTACAGCGTATTTATGTCCATCAATCGATTTATGACCAATTTCTAAATGACTTTGTTGCAGCTACAGAAAAATTGGTAGTAGGCGATCCTTTGGACGAAAAAACAGATGTAAGTGCAATGATTAATCCAAAAGAAGTTACACGCATTATGCAATGGATTGCAGAGGCGAAAGAGCAAGGTGCAACCGTTGCTACAGGTGGAACTTTCACAGAGCGTACCTTAACACCAACTGTCATGGCCAATGTTCAGCCTGATATGAAGGTAGCATGCCAGGAAACATTTGCTCCGATTGTATCCATTGTTCCATATGACACATTCGATGAAGCGATTAATTTAGTAAACCAATCAGATTTAGGTTTAAATGCAGGGATCTTTACAAATAATTTAGAAGATGCCATGAGAGCAGCAGAGGAATTAGAAGCTGGTGCAGTCATCATTAATGATGTTCCAACATTCCGTATAGATAATATGCCATATGGTGGAGTGAAGAATAGCGGATATGGACGCGAAGGCATTAAATATGCAGTGAACGAAATGACTGATTTGAAGTTTATTACGATTAAGACTAAACTGTAGTATGTTTGGAGAAGTCGATGCAAGTACAGAGAAATGACTTGTTGAACAAGGGCTTCCCTTTAAAATTATGTGTTAAAAGATACGTGAGGAGTGTATACGATGCTAGAAGCAGTGCCAATGGGCAGTTCAAGAACAATACAAACAAGATTGGTTTTACCGCCCGATACCAACCATATGAGCACAATTTTTGGTGGGAAGGTGTTGGCGTATATTGATGAGATCGCAGCGATTACGTCCATGAAGCATGCAAAAATGCAAACAGTAACAGCATCTTTCGACTCAGTGGACTTTTATTCGCCAGTCCGTTCAGGAGAAGTCCTAGAACTAGAGGCGATTGTTAGTTCTACTGGACGCACATCGATGGAGTTATATATCGTGGTGCATTCTACTAATATCGACACAGGTGTAAAAAAACTAACGACAGAATCTTTCGTTACTATGGTAGCAGTAGATACCAATGGTGCACCTCAGGAAGTAGCGCCCGTTTTCCCAGAAACAGAACAAGAAAAGAAATTATTCGAATCAGGCTCGATACGCCGGAAGATTCGTAAAGAAAAGCGCGAAATGCCAAGCAAGTTCTTTACTTTATAATAATCGGTATATTATACAAATAGGCGGTTGCTGTATCTTATAACAGCAATCGCCTATTATCGTTTCTTTATCTATTCGAGCTAGGTAGAACATGCTACAATAAAGAAAAAATCACAAGAATAGGATGTACAGCATGGATACAAAAAGAGGAATGAAATATGCATTGCCATTAGCAATGGTAGTAGCGGTCTCATCGTTAATGCTTCTAAATGCTAACTATACAGAAGTGCCAATGAGCCACAGAATCTATATTACAATCGGTGCAACCATCGTCACTTATCTCCTGTCTTTTGTCCTTTTTGGTTTAAAGGATACTCCTAAATAAATCCCATATTAATGAGATTAATATAAACCAACTTTAAATGGAATAGCCTGCAAAGTATAGAGAACTTTGCAGCTGTTCTATTTTCGTTTTTACGGTCTATAGTCAAACCATCCCTTCAACTTAAACCAGATGGCCATCGAAAAGGCAATGCCAAACATAATGAATAAGATAATAAAGTAACCATAATGCCAATTGAGCTCAGGCATGTTTTTAAAATTCATTCCATAGACACCCGCAATAAATGTCAGCGGTATGAATATGGAAGAAATAATAGTCAAAATCATCATAATGCCATTCATCCGGCTCGAGTTTATCGACATATGGCTATCTCGCATGTCTGCTGTCAGTTCCCGATTCGATTCCACCATTTCTGTCAGCTTAATCAAATGGTCGTGTATATCCATAAAGTAAGCCCGTTCCTGGTCATTCAAGCGGAAGCGATAGGAATTTAAAACTCGATAAAGTAAATCGCGCATTGGCAAAACGATGCGACGAATATGAAGCAAATCGCTCCTTAGATCAAATACATATTTCATTGATTTTGTCGTACTCTTAAAACCGATTTCATCGTCTATTTCATTCAAATGATCTTCGATGTCATATACTAACGGAAAGTAGCCATCAACAATTTTATCAAGTACTTGATAGGCAATATACAGGGGTCCGCGCTCCCAGGAAGCTGGCATTTCCTCAATTCGTTCTCTCACGATGGCAAACTCGGGGGCAGGTGAGTGATGATAGGTGACTATAAAGTCTGGCGCTACAAATAAATTGACCTCTTCCCCTTCAAATGTTTCTTTATTTATTTTATGAGCGACAAGAAAATGGTACCCCTCATAATAGTCCAGTTTAGGCCTTTGTAGTCTCATTAAACAATCCTCGATGGCTAAGGGGTGAAAATGAAAAAAGCTGCTAAGTAATCTATTTTCTTCTGTGGTAGGCGATTCAAAATCGACCCAATACCATATAAACTTGCCGGTTTTAATCTCTTCGAGCGAAAAATCAGCTAAGAGTTGTTGATCATTAGTGATACCAAGCGTTCGAATCATCTCAGACCCTCTTTTCAACAATATTCGTATATTTATCCTCTCACAATTATGTAAACAATGCCAGAAAGGAGAAATTCCTTATATAAGAGAGGTATAAAAAAATGAAACTATATTTAATGTAATACGTAAATTAAGTTAAGTAAAAATTGATATTGAAAGTGAGTGAATAACAAGATGGAGAATAAAGGGTTAAAAGTTATTTTGCATGCGAGCGCTTTTTTTGCCCCATGTTTAGTCCCGATTCTTATTTTTGTGTTTATTAGAGATGAAGAGATAAAACGTTTGTCAATTCAAGCGCTGCTGTTCCAATTCGTTATGTGGCTGCTCGTTACAGTTGGAGGCATCCTGACCTTCACTATAATTCTTGCGATTATTGGCATTCCGATGATAATTATTTTCGGGATTATGGGCGTTATTATACCTATTATCGGTATAATTAGAGCACTTCAGGGAACACATTGGGAATATCCGATTGTTGGAAAGTGGATTTAATACAAAAACTTATGAACATACTGCATATAGCAGTATGTTTTTTGTGTATATTAGGAGAATGAATAACGATTTTCCAGGTTAAGCAAAATATTTGCATCATTTTTTGATGGCACATATAATAAAGTCAAAGTTAGTCAAAGTCAGTGAAGCGAGTGAGGTGGAATAAAAATGCGGAATATCTCAGACATTATTGAAGGGTATTTAAAAGAGATTATTGAATTAGGTGGTAAAGGTCATATTGAAATCAAACGAAGTGAAATTGCTGACAAATTTCAATGTGTACCTTCCCAAATCAATTATGTCATCAATACAAGGTTTACAGCCGAGCGAGGGTATATCGTTGAAAGTAAGCGAGGCGGGGGTGGCTATATACGGATTTTACGTGTTAGAGCAAGCTCAGGGACCGAGTTAATTGAAGAGATTATGCATCAAATTGGTGATTCTATCACACAGTCGTCTGCACAGGACTTTATTTTTCGGTTAATTGATGAAGATGTAATAACGCAAAGAGAAGCAAGGATGATGATAGCGGCACTAGACCGTTCAGTATTGTCCCTCCATTTACCCTTACGCGATGAACTACGAGCGCGCATTATGAGGGCGATGTTACTAGCGGTGAAATACGACCAGCAAATGCAAAGAGGTGTTAAAGATGATATGTGAAAATTGTAAACAGCGGCCTGCAACAATTACAGTCACACAGATGAAAAACGGCAATAAGATAACAAGGCACTTTTGTGATGTATGCAATAAGCAGCTAGATCACTTTCACGTGAATCTTGAACCTGGTGATAGTTCCAATGCCATGCAAAAACTATTTTCAAATTTATTCGGAACGCCAAGCTGGTCAGTACAGGATATGCCTATCAAGAAACCACAAAGTAAAGTGCAAAATGAAAGCTGTCCACAATGCGGCATGACATATAGACAATTTCTCGAAGAAGGGAAATTCAATTGTCCAACGTGTTATGAGACGTTTAAAGATTTTTTGCCGCAGGTATTAAAACGGCTTCATAATGGCGCTACAGAACATATAGGCAAGGTTCCTGGATCAATTAATGAGAGCTATCAGACAAAACGCCAAATTGAAGCGCTGCGACAAGATATGAAAACAGCAGTGGAAGAGGAACGTTTTGAAGACGCCGCGGAAATTCGAGATGAGGTTAAATTGCTTGAAAACAAATTGAATGGAGGAGGTGAGAAAAGAGATGAACATTGACCACTTTCTGCAAAGCAAACCTCCTATATGGATGAGAGGGGATAGTACATTTGGCGATATCGTCATGAGTACAAGGATTCGCCTAGCTAGAAATATAAATGGTTTTCGGTTTCCACGGGCTTTTTCAGAAGATGAAGCGTTGCAAATTGACAAAATGGTTTCAAATGCATTGATTGATGGAGACCAGAAATTTGATATGCCATTCTCTTATTTCTCACTTCATGATATGCCCGCTCTTAAGCGTCAGGTTTTGGTAGAGAAGCATTTAATTAGCCCGCAATTAGCAAATAAAACAAAAACAGGCTCTATCTTAGTGTCGGATGATGAAACGATTAGCATCATGGTAAATGAAGAAGACCATATCCGCATACAAAGCTTACAACCAGGCCTGCAATTGGATAAGGCTTATCAGCTGGCTGATGAAGTGGACCGACTTTTAGAAAGAAAGCTACCATATGCTTTCGATGATTCATTTGGCTACCTTACAAGCTGTCCAACAAACACAGGTACAGGACTTCGTGCATCAGTGATGATGCATTTACCTGCCCTAACTGCGACTAACCAAATGGGAACGCTGATGAATACAATGGCTCGTTTAGGCATGGTTGTAAGAGGAATATACGGAGAAGGTACCGAAGCTCTCGGGAATTATTATCAAATTTCTAACCAAATCACCCTCGGCAAGCCAGAAGAAGATATTATTTTAGATCTACAAAGTGTAGCCGAGCAAATTATTCAAAAAGAAATCGGTGCCCGTAGAGCTTTGCTAGAACACGCATCTATTGCTGTTTCAGATCGTTTAAATCGATCATTAGGTGTGTTGAAATATGCAAGGATTTTATCTAGTGAAGAAGCGGCTAATTGTTTATCAAATGTCCGGTTGGGTATAGATTTGGGATTAATTCCAACATATCCGGATAGAGTTTTGAATGAATGTATGTTGATTATGCAGCCTGGTTTCTTGCAGCAGCTTGCTGGTACAACGCTCCAGGCGAACGAAAGAGATGTATTTCGAGCAACAATTATTCGAGAAAAATTAAACAATACGACGGTTAAATAATATAACAGTAAAAAGGAGAGGATCTTCATGATGTACAATCGATTTACACAGCGCGCTCAAAAAGTTCTGCAATTAGCACAGGAAGAGGCAATCCGTATGAAACACGAAGCCATCGGCACAGAACATATTTTGCTAGGCCTCATACGTGAAGGAGGCGGCATTGCGGCAAAAGCGCTTGAAGCGATCAATGTGAGTACAGAAATGATTGAAGAAGGTATTGAAGAATTGGTTGGTGTCGGCACTAAAAATGTAGGCCCAATTGTACACTATACACCACGTGCTAAAAAGGTCATTGAATTATCAGTCGATGAATCTCGCAAACTGGGCCATTCATACATTGGTACAGAACATTTATTGCTTGCGTTAATTAGAGAAGGCGAAGGTGTAGCAGCTCGCGTGTTAAATAATGCGGGTGTCAGCCTAAACAAAGCCCGTCAGCAAGTACTACAACTGCTTGGAAGTAATGATCATCCACAAGCAAGCAATAACAGTGCGCCGACAGCTAATACACCTACGCTCGATGGATTAGCAAGAGACCTTACTCAAATAGCACGAGAAGGCAGCTTGGATCCTGTGATTGGACGCAGCAAAGAAATTACACGCGTAATTGAAGTGCTGTCTCGCCGTACTAAAAACAACCCTGTATTAATCGGGGAGCCAGGTGTCGGTAAAACAGCGATTGCAGAAGGTCTTGCACAACAAATCGTGAACAATGAAGTGCCTGAAACATTGCGCGATAAACGTGTTATGACGCTTGATATGGGAACGGTCGTAGCGGGTACAAAATACCGTGGTGAATTTGAAGACCGATTAAAAAAGGTAATGGATGAAATTCGCCAAGCAGGAAACGTTATCCTATTTATCGATGAGTTGCACACATTAATTGGTGCTGGTGGAGCAGAAGGAGCAATTGATGCTTCAAATATCTTGAAACCATCACTTGCTCGAGGAGAATTACAATGTATTGGTGCTACAACATTAGATGAATACCGCAAGTACATTGAAAAAGATGCAGCCCTTGAACGTCGCTTCCAACCAATACAAGTCGATGAACCATCAGTGGATGAAGCTATTCAAATTATTAATGGGCTGCGCGACCGTTATGAAGCTCACCACCGTGTCAAAATTACAGATGAAGCCATTGAAGCGGCTGCTAAAATGTCAGACCGCTACATTTCAGACCGTTTCTTGCCCGACAAAGCAATTGACTTAATCGATGAAGCAGGATCTAAAGTCCGGTTGCGTTCATTTACAACACCACCAGATTTAAAAGAGTTAGAACAAGAGCTAGACTCACTTCATTCTGAAAAAATGGCTGCAGTCCAATCTCAAGAATTTGAAAAAGCTGCGTCCTTACGTGATTCTGAACAAAAGCTTAAAGATAAATTGAACAGCACGAAAAAAGAATGGAAAGAAGCGCAAGGTAAATCAGAATCTAAAGTAACGGTGAATGATATTGCGGAAGTTGTGTCCATGTGGACGGGTGTCCCAGTCTCTAAACTGGCGCAAGCTGAATCAGAGAAGCTGTTGAACTTAGAGGATGAGTTGCATAAACGAGTAGTAGGCCAAAGCGAAGCAGTTGAAGCTATTTCGAGAGCGATTCGCCGTGCTCGTGCAGGATTAAAAGATCCAAAACGTCCAATCGGTTCCTTTATATTCTTAGGCCCAACAGGTGTTGGTAAAACAGAACTTGCCCGGGCTTTAGCTGAAGTAATGTTCGGTGATGAAGATGCCATGATCCGTGTAGATATGTCCGAATACATGGAAAAACATTCGACTTCTCGACTTGTTGGATCGCCTCCAGGATATGTCGGTTTTGAGGAAGGTGGTCAGCTGACAGAGAAAGTACGCCGCAAACCATATTCTGTTATTTTGCTTGATGAAATTGAGAAAGCTCACCCGGATGTTTTCAATATCCTCTTACAAGTGTTGGACGATGGCCGTTTAACGGATTCTAAAGGCCGTGTAGTGGACTTCCGTAATACGGTGGTTATAATGACATCCAATGTAGGTGCAGAGGCCTTGAAATACCGCAAATCACTTGGTTTTGGTGCTCAAAGTGCATCACAAAGCCAAGAAAATGCAAAAAGTGTCATGATGGAAGAATTGAAAAAAGCATTCCGTCCAGAGTTCTTAAACCGTATCGACGAAATGATTGTCTTCCACTCATTAGAAAAAGAAGATTTGCGCAAAATTGTAAACCTAATGGTAAACCAATTAACAAAACGCCTGCATGAGCAAGATATTACGCTCGATCTTACAACGGAAGCAATCGACAAAATTGCAGAAGAAGGATACGATCCGCAATACGGTGCCCGCCCATTGCGCAGAGCTATCCAAAAAAATATAGAAGACCGCCTATCAGAAGAAATCTTAAAAGGCACTGTCTTAACTGGACAACGCGTTGAATTTGATGTGAAAGATGGAGAATTTGTCGTGAATGTCAAAGAATTAGCAACAAAATAGTGAACTTTATGTCAACGTATTGAAAAATAATACGCAACAGTGAGGCGTTCCAAATGCGAAATTTGGGACGCCTTGTTTTATAATAAGAGTAAGACTAAAAATGGCAGGAGATATAAAATGGCCAAAAAGAAGACAAAGTTTTTTTGTAATGCATGTGGATATGAATCGCCAAAATGGCTAGGTAGATGTCCTGGTTGCGGTGATTGGAATACAATGGTGGAAGAAGTAGAAGTAGTATCCAAGGGGCCAAGAGGGGCTTTTCAGCATTCCTCGTCTGTAACGCAGAAAGCTACGCCGTTAATTGCAGTTGAAACAGAAGATGCACCAAGGATTGAAACGGAACTAAACGAACTGAATCGCGTCCTAGGAGGTGGGATTGTCCCAGGCTCACTTGTCCTAATTGGTGGGGATCCGGGGATTGGAAAATCCACGCTTTTGCTGCAAGTTTCAGCGATTCTTTCAAATAAAGGGCATCGTGTCCTCTATATTTCCGGAGAAGAATCTATTCGCCAAACGAAGCTAAGAGCTGAAAGACTAGGCGTAAAATCCGAAGAGCTTTACATTTATTCAGAAACAAATCTAGAATTTCTAAATCAAACGATTGAAGAAGTGAACCCCAAGTTTGTTATTGTGGATTCCATTCAAACGGTGTACCACCCGAATGTAACAAGTGCACCGGGAAGTGTCTCGCAGGTTAGAGAATGTACTGCTGAATTTATGCGTATAGCGAAAACGAAGAATATTGCGATTTTCTTAGTTGGACATGTGACGAAGGAAGGGCAAATTGCAGGGCCAAGGATACTAGAACATATGGTGGATACAGTCCTTTACTTTGAAGGAGAACGCCACCACACTTATCGAATTCTACGGAGCCAAAAAAATAGATTTGGTTCTACTAATGAAATTGCTATTTTTGAGATGCTCCAAAATGGTTTGAAGGAAGTATTAAATCCTTCAGAATTGTTTCTGCAAGAACGTTCGCAGGGTGCTCCAGGCTCCACTGTTGTGGCGTCGATGGAAGGTACTCGCCCCATCTTAGTCGAAGTACAAGCTCTCGTAACGCCTTCAAGTTTCAATTATCCAAAGCGAATGGCAACAGGAGTAGATCAGAACCGAATATCCTTATTGATGGCAGTATTAGAAAAAAGGATGGGCATGCTTTTACAGGCACAGGATGCTTATATCAAAGTAGCAGGCGGGGTTAAGCTAGATGAGCCTGCTATTGATTTAGCGGTTCTTGTAAGCATTGTTTCAAGCTTTAGAGATACAGCTGCTAAACCAATGGATTGTTATATCGGAGAAGTAGGATTAACAGGTGAAGTGCGAAGAGTGTCACGGATTGAACAAAGAATTCAGGAAGCAGCCAAACTAGGGTTCAAACGCGCGATTGTCCCAGCATCCAACTTGGGTGGCTTTGAGTATCCAGATACCATTGAAGTAGTCGGGGTAGATACAGTTAATCAAGCACTAAAATTAAGTTTTGATAAGGCATAAGATGTTTTTTGTGTAATGCCTGGTTATTTATATATTTATCTGGGGAATTATAAGGAGTCGGAATAGAAGGCACTATAAAGGTTAGCAGAGAAGTGAGCTCCTGAATAACAGCATATTAAGAGTTTCACATCATCTTAGAAAACCTTCGCAGCTATTCCGCTTCACCTCGTTGCACTTGCTAAATGAATGCTTTTTCATGATCTGTGTCAAGATTAGCCCATCTTTGTCATAGGGTGTAAGAAAGAGGTTTCACAAGACGCATCAAAGGTAAACTATGTATAATTAAAATAAAAAAAGGAGGTGCCTGAATGTTAAAGGGAATAATCCAAATTGCGTTTCTTTTTATTGGAGGGACTGTGGGTTTATTTGTCTTACCGCTATTATACCAAATCATTCATCTATCAGATAACCCGTGGTTGAATAATCCGTATACATCAGTGGCTGTAGGAGCCATCTTGTTATTTGCTTTCTCATTTTGGGTTTCAGATTACTTTGTAAAATTTATTCGGTGGATGGAAGATAAATTATTAAAAGCACCGGTAGGAGATTTGTTGTTCGGGACATTAGGTTTAATTATTGGGTTGATACTTGCTTACCTAATTGGCTTTTCTATTGATAACATCAAAATTCCTTTAATCACTACGATTGTGCCTATCTTATCTGTCCTATTGTCCATTGTTCTCGGCTATCTCGGATTCCAGGTCGGTTTTAAAAAGAGAGATGAACTGATTCATGTATTTACAGCAGGGAAAGCTCAATCATCGAATACATCGAAGAAAAAGGCAATGGGAGAAGATGTAGAACTCGACGATGCAAAGTATAAGCTTTTAGATACTAGTGTCATCATTGATGGCCGGATTGCTGATATCTCAGAAACAGGCTTTATCGAGGGAACGTTCGTTGTACCTCAATTCGTATTAACTGAGCTTCAGCATATAGCGGACTCATCTGATACGCTGAAGAGGACCAGAGGGCGCCGTGGGCTTGATATCTTGAAAAAATTGCAAGATGAAAGAGCCACACAAGTTTTGATCACTGAAGTGGACTTTGAAGATGTGCAAGAGGTTGATTTAAAATTAGTCCGTTTAGCGAAAAAAATGGGTGGTCAGATTTTAACAAATGACTTTAATTTAAATAAAGTATGCGATCTTCATAATGTGAAAGTATTAAATATTAATGATTTAGCAAATGCAGTCAAACCAGTGGTCATTCCTGGGGAAGAAATGAATGTGCTGGTGATTAAAGACGGTAAAGAGCATAATCAAGGTGTTGCATATTTAGATGACGGCACGATGATTGTGGTTGAAGAAGGAAAATCATATATCGGCCAAGCAATTGTTGTTACCGTGACAAGCGTACTGCAAACATCAGCAGGGCGTATGATTTTTGCTAAGCCAAAATATAATGGCAAAAGTGCAGGCTAGCAGGCACTTGCCGTAACAAAATGCAGAGAGGCAGGGTAATTTACCTTGTCCTTTTCTATTAAGAAAGAGTGAACCGGATGCAGTATGATGTTATATTACCAGCGGCGGGTAGTGGGAAAAGGATGGCTGCTGGACACAATAAGTTATTTTTGGAGCTTCGAAATAAGCCCATCTTAATCCATACGTTAGAGGTTTTCCAACAGGATGAAGCATGTAGAGGTATTTGGTTAGCTGTAAAGCCTAATGAAAAAGCTTATATTCAAACACTATTAGAGAAATACCATATTACAAAAGTGAAGGCTATGCCGAATGGTGGAGAAGAAAGGCAGCATAGTGTTGTAGCCTGTGTGAAGCAGATAGAGGATGGCCAAATTGTTTTGGTACATGATGCGGCAAGACCATTTATCACCATTCCTATAATCCATGAATTAGTAGAAGCAGCCGAGAAAAAAGGTGCTGCCATTGCAGGCGTAAAAGCAAAAGATACAATGAAAGTAGTAGAGAACGGAAAGATTAAAGGAACTGTTGATCGTTCAAGTTTATGGATGATTCAAACACCGCAAGCTTTCGATTTCACACTTTTAAAAAAGGCGGAACAGCAAGCAGAAACAGACAATTTTTTAGGAACAGATGAAGCGATGCTCGTTGAACGTTTAGGACAATCTGTATATATAGTTGAAAGTAGCTATGAAAACGTTAAAATAACTACTAAAGAGGACTTAATATTTGGCGATGCTATTTTAAGTCAACGTATAGGAGGATAACATGTTTAGAATAGGACAAGGTTTTGACGTACATGCATTTGAAGAAGGGCGCCCATTAATTATTGGCGGTATTACAATCCCTCATAGTAAAGGCTTAATCGGTCACTCTGATGCGGATGTATTATTACATACCGTAACGGATGCTGCATTAGGAGCGATTGGGGAAGGGGATATCGGTCATCATTTCCCCGACACTGATCCGGCATTCAAGGATGCAGATTCTGCAAAATTGCTTTCATACATTTGGGAGATCGTAGAATCGAAGGGTTATACTTTAGGAAATGTTGATTGCACTATTATGGCACAACGGCCAAAACTTGCGCCTTATATTGAGCAAATGAGAAATCGAATTGCGGAACTTTTACATGCAGAGCCTTCTCAAGTAAATGTCAAAGCTACAACAACAGAAAAATTAGGCTTTACAGGGCGTGAAGAAGGAATTGCAAGTATGGCAACTATTTTGCTTATTAAAAAGTGACTTCCTTTAATTTTCATACTAGCAGTGGTAAAATGGGTAAAGTTGAATTTTTGAACGATTAATAGGAGGATTTAGACATGACTAACAAAGTTCGAGTACGTTATGCACCGAGCCCTACTGGACATTTACATATTGGCGGCGCACGTACAGCTTTATTTAACTTTTTGTATGCAAAACACCACGACGGAGACTTTATTGTCCGCATTGAAGATACGGATGTGGCCCGCAATATCGAGGGTGGCGAAGCATCTCAATTAGACAACCTAAAATGGCTTGGTATTGATTACGACGAATCAATTGATATTGGTGGTCCATATGCGCCATATCGTCAAATGGAACGTTTAGAAATTTATACAGAATACGCAAATAAGCTAATTGATATGGGCATGGCTTATAAATGCTTCTGTACAACAGAAGAATTAGAAGCAGACCGTGAAGCTCAGCAAGAGCGCGGCGTTGCGGCTCCTATGTATAACGGAAAATGCAGACATCTATCAAAAGAGGAAGTAGCTGCAAAAGAAGAAGCAGGCGAACCTTATACAATCCGTTTTAAAGTGCCAGAAAACGTTGTATATAGATTCGATGATTTAGTTCGCGGAGAAATTTCTTTTGAATCAAAAGATATCGGCGATTGGGTTATCGTAAAAGCAAATGGCATCCCAACATATAATTATGCAGTAGTTCTTGATGATCATATGATGGATATTACACATGTATTTAGAGGGGAAGAGCATTTATCAAATACACCAAAGCAATTAATGATATTTAATGCATTTGGTTTTGAACCACCTCACTATGGCCATATGACGCTGATCGTAAATGAAAACCATAAAAAACTTTCTAAGCGTGATGAATCCATTATCCAGTTTGTGAAACAATATAGAGATCTTGGCTACCTGCCAGAAGCGATGTTCAATTTCTTCGCTCTATTAGGTTGGTCTCCAGAGGGCGAAGAAGAGATCTTCACAAAAGAAGAGCTTATCGAAAAGTTTGATGAAAAACGTCTATCTAAATCACCATCCATGTTCGATAAACAAAAACTAAAATGGATGAATAATCAATACATGAAGAAGCTGAATAGCGAAGAAGTAGTTGCTTTAACCCTTCCATTTTTACAAAAAGACGGACTTCTTCCTGAAAACTTATCCGAGGAACAACAAGAGTGGGCTAATAAGTTGATTGGTTTGTACCATGAGCAAATGAGCTTTGGAGCAGAAATTGTTGATTTATCTCGTATGTTCTTTACAGAGGAACTTGCATATACTGATGAAGAAAAAGAAGTTCTTGCAGGAGAGCAAGTACCAGAAGTAATGGCTGCATTCAAAGAACAATTACAACAGTTGGAATCATTTGAGCCTGCAGACATTAAGAAAGCAATCAAAACAGTGCAGAAAGAAACAGGCCATAAAGGCAAAAATCTTTTCATGCCAATCCGTGTAGCTACTACGGGTGAAATGCATGGACCAGAACTAAATGATGCACTTTCATTACTGGGCAAAGACACTGTTGTTAAACGGATCGAAGCATTCATTTAGTAATACCTTTATTCATATGCTGTCGTAGGGCGGGATGAATAAAATAGATTTACAATTTTTATTTGGTTTTTATTTTGATTGATTTTTTTTCGCTACATTGTAAAATGAAGCTAACAAATGATATAAAAGCGATGAAGAGGAGAAGTACGCAATTCATGCTCTAAAAGAGAGGACCATCACCGGCTGAAAATGGTCTGAGCCAATGAATTACAGAAATGCACCTCTGAGCGTTAAGTTGAAATAGTCACTAGAGTAGACTTAGCCGGTAATCTCCGTTAAAAGATGTTCAAGCGGGAAGCAAGTATGCTTCCAATCAGAGTGGAACCGCGCATAGTAGGCGTCTCTGTCTTTCATTAGACAGGGGCGTCTTTTTTGTTGAATCCAAATGTCTTAGATATTTTTGGGGGAGGATTTATATGTTTAAGAATATGAAAGAAGACATTCAAACGATTTTTGATAATGACCCGGCAGCGCGAAGCACAATGGAAGTGGTGTTAACCTATGCAGGCTTGCATGCTATATGGTCTCACCGTATTGCCCATGGTTTGTATAAACGCAAATTTTATTTTTTGGCAAGAGCGATTTCTCAGATTAGCCGTTTCTTTACAGGGATTGAAATTCACCCAGGGGCAAAAATTGGCCGGCGTTTCTTCATCGACCATGGTATGGGAGTAGTCATTGGTGAAACCTGCGAGATTGGCAATGATGTGACGCTGTATCAAGGCGTGACATTGGGTGGTACAGGGAAAGAAAAAGGTAAACGGCACCCAACACTTCATGACAACGTCCTAGTGGCCACAGGAGCAAAGGTATTAGGTTCGATTACAATTGGAGAGAATAGTAAAATCGGGGCAGGATCCGTTGTATTAAAAGAGGTCCCTCCAAATGCCACTGTTGTAGGGATTCCAGGTAAAGTAGTCATCCAGGATGGCGTCCGTGTCAACCATAAACAAAAATTAGATCATCAAAACATACCTGATCCAGTAGAAGAACGATTAATGAAAATAGAAGAAAAAATAACCGCTTTAGAACAAGAAGAAAACAAAAAGGAGAGATAGTATTTTATGGGAATCCAAATTTTCAACACGTTAACAAGAGAAAAAGAATTATTTGTCCCTCTTGAAGAAGGAAAGGTTAAGATGTATGTATGCGGTCCAACCGTTTATAACTATATTCATATCGGAAATTCACGTCCTGTCATCGTATACGATACAGTGCGCCGTTATTTAACATATCGCGGATATGATGTGACATATGTTTCTAACTTTACTGATGTGGACGATAAAATTATCAAAGCAGCCAACGAATTAGGGGAAGAAGTGCCTGAGCTAACAGAACGTTTCATAAACGCTTATTTTGAGGATATCACTGCATTGGGCTGCCAAAAGGCGGATGCACATCCACGTGTAACTGAACATATGGATGAAATTATCGATTTTATTAAGGTATTGGTTGATAAAGGCTATGCCTATGAATCACAGGGAGATGTTTATTACAGAACCCGTAAATTCGAAGGGTACGGCAAATTATCTCACCAGTCAGTAGATGATTTAAAAGTAGGCGCTCGCATTGAAGCGGGTGAGAAAAAAGAAGATGCTTTGGATTTTGCTTTATGGAAAGCAGCGAAGCCGGGTGAAATCTCATGGGAAAGCCCATGGGGCAAAGGACGTCCAGGATGGCATATTGAATGCTCAGTGATGGTCCACAATCATTTTGGTGATACAATCGATATCCATGCAGGCGGACAGGATTTAACCTTCCCGCACCATGAAAATGAAATTGCCCAATCTGAAGCATACACTGGTAAAACATTCGCGAGATATTGGATGCACAATGGTTATATCAATATTGACAACGAAAAAATGTCAAAATCACTAGGGAATTTTATCTTAGTGCATGATATTATTCAGCAAATTGATCCACAAGTTTTAAGATTCTTTATGCTATCGGTACACTATCGCCATCCAATTAACTTTGCTCAAGATTTAGTGGAAGCAGCAGCTGCAGGCTTAGAACGTATACGCACTTCTTATACGAATTTAAAACACCGGTTGCAAGTATCTGCGAACCTAGAAGATGCCGATACATCGGACTTGGATGAAATCGAAAAGCAACGCCTGGATTTTGAAACAGCTATGGACGATGATTTCAATACTGCAAATGCTATTGCTGCCTTATTCAGCTTATCAACTGAAGCGAATAAGTACTTGAATCAAGAAAATACTAATAAAGAAGTATTAACTGCTTTTATTGATACGCTATCTGAGCTTTCACATGTATTAGGCCTTGAGCTCGAGGTGAAAGAGGAATTAGTAGATGAAGAAATTGATGCTCTGATTGAAGAAAGACAACAAGCACGTAAAGATCGTGATTTTAAACGTGCTGATGAAATACGAGATCAATTGAAAGAAATGAATATTATTTTAGAAGATACACGCCAAGGTGTTCGATGGAAACGAGGTTAATAAAAGTGAAAGAACTGCGCACGGCGGATGTAAAACAACTGAACGCGCTAGCTTTAGCTTATATGGGAGACGCCGTTTTAGAAATTGCCATCCGTGAACACTTGCTACAAACTGGGCGAGTAAAGCCAAATGTTTTGCACAGGGAAGCAACGCATTATGTTTCTGCTAAAGCACAAGCGATGGTCATTCGCCAAATGATGGATGAAGCATTTTTTACAGAAGAAGAAATGGCTGTATTAAAAAGGGGACGCAACGCCAAGTCTGGCTCCGTCCCCAAAAATACAGATGTACAAACGTATCATTATAGTTCCGCTTTTGAAGCGGTTCTTGGTTTTTTATATTTAACGAAACAGCAAGAAAGACAAGAACAAGTTATTCAATATGCCATACAATTAGTCGAAAATAAGAGAGAAGAGGTGGCGAAAAAGTGACTGAACAAACAAAAGAAATGATTGCCGGAAAAAATCCGGTTTTAGAAGCTCTTCGTTCAACGAGAGACATCAATAAAATATGGATTGCAGAAGGCGTTAAAAAAAGCGGCATCAATGAATTGATAAGTATGGCAAAAGAACGAGGAATTATCGTACAGTTTGTTCCAAAAAAGAAGATAGATCAACTATCTTCCGAAAACCATCAGGGAATTGTGGCATCTGTTGCAGCCTACAATTACGCAGAGCTTGATGATTTATTCCAATTGGCAAAAGAACGCCAAGAAGATCCGTTCTTTATTATTTTAGACGAACTTGAGGATCCTCATAATTTGGGCTCTATTATGCGGACGGCGGATGCAATAGGAGCACATGGCATCATTATTCCAAAGCGACGGTCGGTAAGTTTGACAGCTGTAGTTGCTAAAGCATCTACAGGAGCCATTGAATACATCCCTACTGTTCGCGTCAGCAATCTAGCACAAACAGTAGAAGAGTTAAAAGAACGCGGCGTATGGATTGCAGGGACAGATGCAAAAGGTTCTGTTGATTATCGCAAAATGGATGCCACACTTCCGCTAGCTGTCATTATCGGCAGTGAAGGAAAAGGAATGAGTCGTATCTTAAAAGAAAAATGCGATTTCCTTTACCACTTGCCGATGGTGGGTCATGTTACCTCATTGAATGCTTCGGTAGCTGCTTCTCTTTTGATGTACGAGGTATACCGCAAGCGCCATGAGATTTAGGTGACATGAATGAATATACTCTTAGTTGATGGTTATAACATTATCGGTGCGTGGAAGGAGCTTCAACGTTTAAAAGAACATAAGCTTGTAGACGCAAGAGATCGACTGATAGAGTTAATGGCAGACTATCAAGCCTATTCTGGGATGCGAGTCATCGTCGTTTTTGATGCATACCTTGTACCAGGCATTGCCACAAAGTTAAAACAAAGTGATGTCGAAGTGATCTATACAAGGGCAAAGGAAACGGCGGATGATCGCATTGAAAAACTCACGGCAGAGCTGACTTCTAAACGCAATAAGATTTATGTGGCAACGTCTGATATGGCGGAGCAAAGCGTCGCATTTGGTAATGGCGCATTGCGAAAGTCAGCGCGTGAGTTTGAAATTGAGCTGCAGGAAGTCCAAATGCAAATAACACATAAAGTAAAAAAAATCCAAACACAAAAGCCTAGTTCTAAAATCCCTTTATCAGCAGAAGTATTAGAAAAATTCGAACAAATGCGAAGAGGAAATAAATTGAGTGATTGACTGATAATTTCCACCTCCGTTATACTTGTTCTAAATAGCCATCTGGTGAGGTGATACTTTGGTAACAAGCGATCATTTGCAAGAGAAGCATATACGTCTTGAAGATTGTTCGGATGAGCAATTAGTCGAGATGGCATGCAATGCCGATTCAAACGCATTAGATTTTTTAATCAGCAAGTATAAACCTTTAGTGCGTTTAAAAGTAAAGTCCTATTTTTTAATTGGTGCTGATAAAGAAGATATTGTGCAAGAAGGAATGATTGGGCTTTATAAAGCAGTAAGAGATTTTAATGGCGAGAGAATCACATCATTTAAGGCGTTTGCGGAACTCTGTGTCAGACGCCAAATCATTACAGCAATTAAAGCAGCTACACGCCAAAAGCATATACCACTGAACTCTTATGTTTCGCTGGATAAACCTGTTTTTGAAGAAGAATCATCAGCAAAAACGCTTATGGATATGCTTTCAGGAGCAACAATTGATGATCCGGAAAAACTTATTATCCATCAAGAAGAGTTTAATAGTTTAGAAGAAAAGATTGGACAGGTATTAAGTGACTTAGAACGCCAAGTATTAACTCTATATTTAGAAGGTAGATCATATCAAGAGATTTCTGCGAGTTTAGACCGGCATGTGAAATCAATTGATAATGCTTTGCAGCGAATTAAACGCAAACTCGAACGCCATTTGGAAGTAGAAGTATAGTTTTGAGTGATTAAAAGGTTAGTTGACAGTATTTGTGATAGGTGATAGGCTTCTCTAAAGGGATTAAAGTGTAAAAAGGTGAGGACTATGGGGCAGAAAGTAGCATTAAGCTGCGAAAAATGCGGTTCTAGAAATTATCATTTACCCGCAACTAAGAATCATTCTATACGAATGGAGCTTAAGAAATATTGTTCAAATTGTAATGAGCATACATTACATAAGCAAACGAAATAATACGATTTAGTAGATAGACGATTATATTCGGAGGTTTGGTGAATGGGCAAGATAGGTGGATTTTTTAGCGGCGTTCTATCGGAAATGCGAAAGACAAGTTGGCCAAAACGCAAAGAATTAACAAAGTATACAATTATCATCGTGACAACTTTGCTATTTATGGCTGCCTTTTTTATGGTAGTTGACTTAGGTATTTCTAAATTATTGCGCTGGTACTTAGAATTGTGATTTAATAAGATTAATATGTTCGAATTAGCCCGTATATGAAACGGGTTTTTTCATTTGCCTTTTAGAAAAGGAGGGAAGGGCGGCAATCGCCCTATCTATTATGGAGAAAAATTGGTATGTTGTTCATACTTACTCAGGTTATGAAAATAAAGTCAAAGCAAACCTTGAAAAACGTGTTGAAACAATGGGGATGCAAGACAAAATCTTCCGTGTTGTGATTCCAGAAGAACAAGAAACAGAAGTAAAAGATGGTCGCAAAAAAACGTATATGCGCAAAACTTTCCCTGGCTATGTATTAGTAGAATTGATCATGACAGACGATGCTTGGTATGTTGTACGAAACACGCCGGGCGTTACTGGCTTTATCGGTTCATCAGGCGGCGGTGTAAAACCAACTCCACTATTGCCGGAAGAAGTTGAAGCTATTCTTAAACAAATGGGTGAAACTGAAGGTAAAGTGGATCTAGACTTCAACGTAGGAGACTTAGTAGAAGTTTTAGAAGGACCATTTGCTCATTTCCAAGGTATTGTGGGCGAAATCCTTAGCGACAAAGAAAAAATTAGCGTAACCATCGATATGTTTGGTCGCGAAACAAAAATGGAGCTAGATTTTGACCAAGTTCTAAAAGTTTAATCTCTAGGGACTTGCCTTGTATTTTAAAAAGTGTTATCATTTCAAAGGTCATACTATAGGAATTATCCATACGTAGTAGGCATCAGTAATTTTAATGTTATCGGATTAAGCCGACAGACAAATATTGAGTGGGAGGGGCAACCCTATTACCACATCACGGACTTAAGGAGGTGTGTCTCGTGGCTAAAAAAGTTATTAAAGTTGTAAAACTTCAAATCCCAGCTGGTAAAGCAAACCCAGCACCACCGGTAGGTCCTGCATTGGGTCAAGCAGGTGTTAACATCATGGGATTCTGTAAAGAATTCAATGCTCGTACTGCAGATCAAGCAGGATTAATCATCCCAGTTGAGATTTCTGTATTTGAAGACCGTTCATTCACTTTCATTACAAAAACTCCACCGGCAGCAGTATTACTTAAAGTAGCGGCTGGTATTCAATCAGGCTCTGGTGAACCAAACCGCAACAAAGTTGCTACTGTGAAACGTGATAAAGTACGCGAAATCGCGGAAACTAAAATGCCTGACCTAAACGCAGCATCAGTAGAAGCTGCTATGTCAATGGTTGAAGGTACTGCACGTAGCATGGGTATTGTAATCGAAGACTAATCCCATTACTTGATAAAGTATTGTTTTTTGAGGTTGCGATTGTTTCTTATAGTCATATTTGAAACACGCAGCCTTTATTCGTGGGAGGTTTAATCCGTTACAACCACAATCAAGGAGGAAATTTAAAATGGCTAAAAAAGGTAAAAAAATGCAAGAAGCAGTTAAACTTGTAAATCGTGATCAACTTTACACAATTGCAGAAGCAACTGAACTTGCTAAAAAAACAAGCACTGTTAACTTTGACGCAACAGTTGAAGTAGCATTTAACTTAAATATCGATACTCGTAAAAATGACCAACAAATCCGTGGCGCAGTTGTGCTTCCAAACGGTACTGGTAAAACTCAACGTGTATTAGTTTTCGCTAAAGGCGAAAAAATTAAAGAAGCAGAAGCAGCTGGCGCTGACTATGTTGGCGATGCTGAATATATCCAAAAAATCCAACAAGGCTGGTTCGACTTCGATGTAATCGTTGCAACTCCAGACATGATGGGTGAAGTAGGTAAACTTGGTCGTGTATTAGGACCTAAAGGCTTAATGCCAAACCCTAAAACTGGCACAGTTACATTCGACGTAACAAAAGCAGTTAACGAAATTAAAGCTGGTAAAGTAGAATACCGTGCTGACAAAGCTGGTATCGTACATGCGCCAATCGGCAAAGTATCATTCGATGCTGACAAACTAGCTGAAAACTTCTCAACACTTGTTGATGTAATCGTTAAAGCAAAACCTGCAGCAGCAAAAGGTACTTACATCAAGTCTCTTCATGTAACTACTACAATGGGACCATCTATCAAAGTTGATCCATTAACAGCAACTGCAGTAAAATAGTATTTTTTCATTGACAAACTATTGATCGTTTGCTATGATGAATAACGTTGTGATTTATCCATTTGTACCGTAGACCGTAGGGGCCTAGTGCTTAATGATCCTACCGAGGGCAAAGGAACTCAGACTCTTGTTTTAAAGATGATGAAATTCCGCCTCTTGTCTACTGATGGCAAGAGGCTTTTCTTTTGTCGGTATAAATGACTCATTCTTATAGGAGGTGTCAATATGAACAAAGCAGTTGAAATGAAACAAGCTGTTGTTCAAGAAATCGCTGACAAGTTTAAAAATGCAGCATCAGTTGTAGTAGTTGACTACCGCGGACTTTCAGTAGCTCAAGTTACTGAACTACGTAAACAACTACGTGAAGCTGGTGTAGAATTTAAAGTATACAAAAATACTTTAGTTCGCCGTGCTACTGTAGAAGCTGGCCATGAAGATCTAAATGAAGTTCTTACAGGCCCGAACGCAATCGCATTCTCTAATGAAGATGTTGTTGCTCCTGCACGTATCATTAATAACTTCGCGAAAGAAAACGAACAATTAGAAATCAAAGCTGGCCTTATTGAAGGTGCTTACGCTGACGTTGCAGAAGTTAAAGCATTGGCAGAACTTCCATCACGCGAAGGTTTACTATCTATGCTACTTTCTGTTCTTCAAGCTCCAGTACGCAACTTCGCTCTTGCAACAAAAGCTGTTGCAGAACAAAAAGAAGAGCAAGGCGCTTAATTTTAAGCGCAGCTTAAATGCACTTGCATAAAACAAAAAAACTAATACATTCCACATAGGAGGAAAATATAATGAATAAAGAGCAAATCTTAGAAGCAATCAAAGCTATGACAGTTCTTGAATTAAATGACTTAGTAAAAGCAATCGAAGAAGAATTCGGTGTTACTGCAGCTGCTCCTGTAGCAGTTGCTGGTGGCGGCGCTGCAGCTGCAGAAGAAAAAACAGAATTTGATGTTGTTTTAGCTTCTGCTGGCGATCAAAAAATTAAAGTAATCAAAGTGGTTCGTGAAATCACTGGTTTAGGTCTTAAAGAAGCTAAAGAAGTAGTTGATAACGCTCCTAAAGCTCTTAAAGAAGGCGCTTCTAAAGAAGAAGCTGAAGAAATCAAAGCTAAACTTGAAGAAGTTGGCGCATCTGTAGAAGTAAAATAATTTCTACTGATTGATTGTAAAAGCTCGTCAATTTGGCGGGCTTTTTCTTTATCTCAAATTAATGGGCATAAAGTTTCTGTGCCGACGTTTAATAGAGTATAAGTTTGGAGCATTTACCCGTGAAATTACTGATTAGAACAGCAATCAGCAGATAGAAGAACAGCTCCGTTTGTTAGAAGTTTTACGTTATCATTACATGATGGGGGTATTTTTCTTGTCAGAACATTATTATTCCAAAAATCCTCAAGTAGAAAGCAAGCCTTCTAAATGGCAATACACACTACGAGGTTTTTTATTTACTTTTGAAACAGATGCTGGAGTTTTTAGTAAAAGCGAAGTAGATTTTGGTTCCCGTGTATTAATTGATTGTTTTGTTATGCCGGATGTAGATGGGCATGTTTTAGATGTAGGGTGTGGTTACGGCCCGATTGGATTGTCGATTGCAAAAAGTTATCCTGACCGAATCGTTGAAATGATGGATGTAAATGAGCGGGCAGTTAATTTAGCAAAAAAGAACGCTGAATTGAACGGGGTTCAAAATGTGCAAATTTATGAAAGTGACGCACTTTCATCTGTTCCGAATGGAAAAATCGCTGCAGTTTTGACGAATCCCCCTATACGAGCTGGTAAGGATACTATTTTTAGATTCTATGACGAGGCGTATGATAAGTTAGCGGATTCAGGCGAGTTGTGGGTAGTGATACAAAAAAAGCAAGGAGCTCCATCAACTTTTGATTATTTGGAATTAAAATTCTCAAAAGTGGAGATAGTAGAGAAGAAAAAAGGTTATTGGATTATCAAAGCGAGGAAATAAAAACTTATAGATTGACTTGACAAATGCGCTATGATATTATAATAAAATGCAAAAATATTAATTTGAAGGCGTTTGCCCTTTAGCTGAAAAGTGAATAGCAAGAGCTTTCAAATTTGAATTTGGTTAATCGGAAATGAGCTCATATTTGAACTTATTTTCTTTTTTGTCTTTCGTTATCATACAACATTTATATGGTTTCTGAAAGACCTATTATCGCTTTATTGAGGGGTGAATGAGTTGACAGGTCAACTAGTTCAGTACGGACAACACCGAAAGCGTAGAAGCTTCGCGCGTATTAAAGAGGTGCTAGAACTTCCGAATCTTATTGAGATTCAAACTGCATCTAACGAGTGGTTCCTTGAAGAAGGATTACGTGAAATGTTTCATGATATTTCACCAATTGAAGACTTCACAGGGAATTTATCACTAGAATTCGTCGACTATAGTCTCGGAGAACCGAAATATGATGTCGATGAGTGTAAACAACGTGACGTAACTTATGCAGCTCCATTACGAGTTAAAGTGCGTCTACTCAACAAAGAAACAGAAGAAGTAAAAGAACAAGAAGTATTCATGGGTGACTTCCCGCTTATGACGGATACAGGTACTTTTGTAATTAATGGTGCTGAACGCGTCATTGTTTCCCAATTAGTACGATCACCAAGTGTTTACTATCACGATAAAACAGATAAAAACGGTAAAAAAGGCTTTGGTGCAACAGTTATTCCAAACCGTGGTGCTTGGCTTGAATACGAAACAGATGCAAAGGATATTGTATATGTCCGCATTGACCGTACGCGTAAATTACCGATTACGGTATTGCTTCGCGCGCTAGGGTTTGCATCTGATCAAGAGATTATCGATTTGATCGGTGACAATGAGTTTTTACGCAATACGTTGGAAAAGGACAATACAGACAGCACAGAAAAAGCATTGCTTGAAATCTATGAGCGTCTTCGTCCTGGTGAACCACCAACAGTAGAAAGCGCAAAAAATCTGTTGTATTCTCGTTTCTTCGACCCAAAACGCTATGACTTAGCGAATGTTGGTCGCTATAAAATGAATAAAAAGCTTCATATCAAAAATCGTCTTTTCAACCAAACGATCGCTCAAACATTAGCAGATCCTGAAACAGGCGAGATATTAGTTGAAGCAGGTACATTAATCGACCGTCGCGTTTTAGATCGCCTTATCCCCTATTTAGAAAATGGTGTAGGCTTTAAAACCGTATCAAAAGTAGGCGGTGTCCTTGAAGGCGATATCCAAATTCAAGAGATTAAGATCTATGCACCAAATGACGAATCACAAAAAGAAATTAAAGTGATTAGCAACGCATATATCGATGAAGAAGTTAAACATCTTACTCCTGCTGATGTAGTAGCATCTGTTTCTTACTTCTTTAACTTGCTATATGGTGTAGGTGATACAGATGATATTGACCATTTGGGTAACCGTCGTTTACGTTCTGTAGGCGAATTGTTGCAAAATCAATTCCGTATTGGTCTTTCTCGTATGGAACGAGTGGTGCGCGAGCGTATGTCAATTAACGACACCGCTTCTCTAGTACCGCAACAATTGATCAATATCCGCCCAGTTATTGCGGCGATTAAAGAGTTCTTCGGAAGCTCTCAATTGTCACAATTCATGGACCAAACAAATCCATTAGCTGAGCTTACGCATAAACGCCGTCTATCCGCTTTAGGACCTGGTGGTTTAACGCGTGAACGTGCTGGCATGGAAGTGCGTGACGTTCACTATTCTCACTATGGCCGTATGTGTCCGATTGAGACACCTGAGGGTCCAAACATTGGTTTGATTAACTCACTATCTAGTTATGCGAAAGTAAACAAATTCGGATTTATCGAAACACCTTACCGTCGCGTAGACCCTGAAACAGGTCGTTTAACAAGCCACATCGACTATTTAACTGCCGATGAAGAAGATAACTATGTTGTAGCGCAAGCAAACTCTCCATTAAATCCAGATGGTTCGTTTGTTGAGGAAGAAGTTGTTGGCCGTTTCCGCGGTGATAACTCTGTGTTTAAACGTGATACAGTCGATTACATGGACGTCTCACCAAAACAAGTAGTATCAGCTGCAACAGCTTGTATCCCATTCTTAGAAAACGATGACTCCAACCGTGCCCTAATGGGTGCGAACATGCAACGTCAAGCTGTTCCTCTTTTAAATCCTGAAGCTCCATTCGTTGGAACAGGTATGGAACACGTAGATGCTAGAGATTCAGGCGCAGCAGTAGTTGCGAAATATCCTGGTATTGTCGAGCATGTTGAAGCACGTACTATTCATGTGCGTCGCATTGAAGAAATCGACGGTAAAGAAGTTAAAGGCGATTTAACAAAATATAAATTACAAAAATTCACTCGTTCTAACCACGGAACAAGCATCAACCAACGCCCGTTGGTAAAAGTCGGTGACCGTGTTCAACCTCGTGATATCTTAGCTGATGGTCCATCTATGGAAAACGGTGAGCTAGCACTAGGCCGAAATGTTGTGGTTGCATTCATGACATGGAACGGTTACAACTATGAAGATGCTGTTATCATGAACGAACGTTTAGTGAAAAATGATGTGTATACATCTGTACACATTGAAGAGTATGAATCAGAAGCTCGTGATACAAAGCTCGGACCTGAAGAAATCACTCGCGATATTCCGAATGTCGGTGAAGAGGCATTGCGCAATCTTGACGAACGAGGAATTATCCGTATTGGTGCGGAAGTAAATGATGGCGATATCTTAGTAGGTAAAGTTACTCCTAAAGGTGTAACAGAACTAACTGCAGAAGAACGCCTATTACACGCAATCTTCGGTGAAAAAGCGCGTGAAGTACGTGATACTTCTCTTAAAGTGCCACACGGAGCAGGCGGTATTGTACTAGATGTCAAAGTCTTCAATCGTGAAGATGGCGATGAACTATCTCCAGGCGTTAACCAAATGGTTCGTGTCTATATTGTCCAAAAACGTAAAATTCGCGTTGGGGATAAAATGGCCGGTCGTCATGGTAACAAAGGGGTTATCTCTCGCATCTTGCCTGAAGAAGATATGCCATACTTGCCAGACGGCACTCCAGTAGATATCATGTTAAATCCACTAGGCGTACCTTCTCGTATGAATATTGGACAGGTATTGGAGATTCACCTAGGCATGGCAGCTCGCTATTTAGGCGTGTACATGGCTACACCAGTATTTGATGGTGCTTCAGACGAAGATGTTTGGAGAACAATGGAAGAAGCCGGCATGAACCGTGACGGTAAAACTGTTTTATATGATGGACGTACAGGCGAACCATTCGATAACCGCGTTTCAGTTGGGGTTATGTACATGATCAAACTGGCTCACATGGTTGACGATAAATTGCACGCTCGTTCAACAGGCCCTTACTCACTTGTTACGCAACAACCACTTGGCGGTAAAGCACAGTTCGGTGGACAACGTTTCGGTGAGATGGAAGTATGGGCGCTTGAAGCGTATGGCGCTGCTTATACTCTTCAAGAAATCTTAACAGTTAAATCCGATGACGTTGTGGGTCGTGTGAAAACATACGAAGCCATCGTTAAGGGAGAAAGCGTTCCTGAAGCAGGCGTTCCGGAATCTTTCAAAGTATTAATTAAAGAGCTTCAGTCTTTAGGTTTAGACGTGAAAATGTTGACTATCGATGATGAAGAAATCGAATTGCGTGATACTGAAGATGATGATGATCTTCAACCAAACGATTCATTCAATATTGCTTCGACTACAGAAGAAGAAGCATCAGTAGGATCAGCAGAATAAATATTTATAACTACAGGATACTGGACAGGACCGTTTGCGGGCTTGTCCTTATCCCCTTTTACCAATAAATATCGCCGAGCTAATGGAAAGTCACTTAAGACTTCAGAATAAAGGGAGGTAGGCTCCTTGATAGACGTTAATAATTTTGAATACATGAAGATTGGTCTAGCTTCGCCCGATAAAATCCGTTCATGGTCTTATGGAGAAGTCAAAAAACCAGAAACTATTAACTATCGAACACTTAAACCAGAAAAAGACGGTTTGTTCTGTGAACGTATCTTTGGACCGACAAAGGACTGGGAATGTCATTGCGGGAAATACAAACGTGTACGTTACAAAGGTGTTGTTTGTGACCGTTGTGGAGTAGAAGTAACTCGCGCTAAAGTACGTCGCGAACGTATGGGGCATATCGAATTAGCTGCTCCTGTCTCACACATCTGGTACTTCAAGGGAATCCCGAGCCGTATGGGACTTATCCTAGATATGTCACCACGCTCACTTGAAGAAGTAATCTATTTTGCGTCATATGTTGTAATTGAAGCGGCAGATACACCACTTGAAAAGAAACAATTGCTTTCAGAAAAAGAATACCGTGCGTACCGCGAAAAATACGGTAAAACTTTCGTAGCTTCAATGGGTGCTGAAGCAATTCAACAATTATTATCAGAAATTGATCTTGATAAAGAAACAGAAGCATTAAAAGAAGAACTTAAAACAGCACAAGGCCAACGCCGTACAAGAGCAATCAAACGTCTTGAAGTGGTAGAATCATTCCGCCATTCCGGCAACCGTCCTGAATGGATGATTCTAGATGTGCTACCTGTAATCCCACCTGAATTGCGCCCAATGGTACAACTAGATGGTGGACGGTTCGCTACATCAGATTTAAATGACTTATATCGTCGTGTAATTAACCGTAACAACCGTTTGAAACGCCTTCTTGATCTAGGCGCGCCTGGCATTATTGTTCAAAACGAAAAACGTATGCTACAAGAGGCTGTCGATGCACTTATAGACAATGGCCGTCGTGGCCGTCCTGTTACAGGACCTGGTAACCGTCCATTAAAATCTTTATCTCATATGTTAAAAGGGAAACAAGGGCGTTTCCGTCAAAACTTATTGGGTAAACGTGTTGACTACTCTGGCCGTTCTGTAATCGTTGTAGGTCCATCTTTGAAAATGTATCAATGTGGTCTTCCAAAAGGTATGGCAATCGAATTGTTCAAGCCTTTCGTAATGAAAGAATTAGTAGAACGCGGTCTTGCGCATAATATTAAATCTGCAAAACGAAAAATTGAACGTATGCACCCAGAAATCTGGGATGTTCTAGAAGAAATCATGAAAGAGCATCCAGTACTTCTAAACCGTGCTCCTACTCTTCACAGACTTGGTATTCAAGCATTTGAACCAACTCTTATCGAAGGGAAGGCTATCCGTCTTCATCCATTAGTATGTACAGCTTACAACGCTGACTTCGATGGTGACCAAATGGCGGTTCACGTTCCACTTTCTGCAGAAGCACAAGCGGAAGCTCGTTTACTAATGCTTGCAGCTCAAAACATTCTAAATCCAAAAGACGGTAAACCAGTTGTTACGCCATCTCAAGATATGGTATTAGGGAACTATTACTTAACACTTGAGAGAAAAGGCGCTATTGGTGAAGGTTCTGTCTTCTATGGACCAGAAGAATTAAATATTGCTTATCAAAATAACGAAGTGCACTTGCACTCACGTATTGCAATTAAAGCATCTTCTTTAAACAATAAGACATTTACAGAAGAACAAAACAATATGTTGTTGCTTACAACTGCTGGGAAAGTTTTCTTCAATGAAATCTTGGATAATTCATTCCCATATATCAATGAACCAACAAATACAAACTTGCATGATGCAACACCAGACAAATACTTTATTCCTACGTCAACAGATGTGAAGGAACATATCGCTTCACAAGAACTCGTTAAGCCGTTTACGAAGAAGTATTTAGGTAATGTTATTGCAGAAGTATTTGCTAGATACCATATTACTGAAACATCCGTCATGCTTGACCGTATGAAAGATCTTGGCTTCAAGTATTCTACTAAAGCCGGTATTTCAATTGGTATTTCCGATATCATCGTATTACCAGGGAAACACGAGATCTTGCATAAAGCGCAAGAGCAAGTGGATAAAGTGATGAAACAATTCCGTCGCGGTTTAATTACAGAAGAAGAACGCTACGATCGCGTTATTTCTTTCTGGAGTGCGGCTAAAGACGAAATTCAATCAAAACTGATGGATTCCCTTCCAGCAGAGAACCCAATCTTTATGATGAGTGACTCTGGTGCCCGTGGTAACGCATCTAACTTTACTCAGCTTGCTGGTATGCGTGGTTTGATGGCCAACCCGGCCGGACGTATTATCGAACTTCCGATTAAATCATCATTCCGTGAAGGTTTAACAGTACTCGAGTACTTCATCTCTACGCATGGTGCACGTAAAGGTCTTGCTGATACAGCGCTGAAAACAGCCGATTCAGGTTACCTTACTCGCCGTCTAGTTGACGTTGCACAAGATGTTATTGTTCGTGAAGATGATTGCGGTACAGATAGAGGTTTAGCAATCTCTGCTTTGAAAGAAGGCACAGAGATTATTGAAACTCTAGAAGAGCGTATGATCGGACGTTATGCGAAGAAAACAATTCGCCACCCAGAAACAAACGAAGTCCTTGTAGCACGCGACGAATTGATTACAGCTGAGCTTGCTCGTCTAATTGAAGAAGTGGGCATTGAAGAGGTAACAATCCGTTCTGCCTTCACATGTAATACCAAACATGGTGTATGTAAAAAATGTTACGGCATGAACTTAGCGACAGGCGATAAAGTTGAAGTTGGTGAGGCAGTTGGTATCATCGCTGCACAATCAATCGGTGAACCTGGTACACAGTTAACAATGCGTACATTCCACCAAGGTGGGGTAGCCGGTGCCGATATTACACAAGGTCTTCCACGTATCCAAGAGATATTCGAAGCACGTAATCCAAAAGGTCAAGCGGTCATTACTGAAATCGCTGGTGTTGTAACAGAGATCGAAGAAATTCGCGAAGGCCAAAAAGAAATTACGGTCCAAGGAAAAGTTGAAACACGTAAATATTTAGCACCATATAATGCACGTCTAAAAGTTCAATTGAACGAAAATGTGTATCATGGTCAAATATTAACAGAGGGTTCAATTGATCCGAAAGAATTACTTAAAGTTACAGATGTTTCTTCAGTAGAAGAATACCTATTAAAAGAAGTCCAAAAAGTATACCGTATGCAAGGGGTAGAAATTGGTGATAAACACGTAGAGGTAATGGTTCGCCAAATGCTTCGTAAAGTACGTGTTATTGAAGCGGGAGAAACAGACTTACTTCCTGGTACATTGCTAGATGTGCACCAATTTGCAGAAGCAAATGTTGAAGCTATTGTTGAAGGTAAGATTCCAGCTACATGCCGACCTGTCATCTTGGGTATTACAAAAGCTTCTCTTGAAACAGAATCATTCTTATCTGCAGCTTCATTCCAAGAAACAACTCGCGTATTAACAGATGCAGCAATCAAAGGTAAACGCGATGAACTACTTGGACTGAAAGAAAATGTTATCTTAGGTAAACTTGTTCCTGCTGGTACAGGTATGCAACGTTACCGTCAAATTAAAATGGCCGATAACGAAACAGAAGAACAAGAAGAAACACTTGCAGTAGATTAGTTAAAAGTATGAGAGGAGGGGCAGTCCTCCTCCTCATCTTTTTAATAAATTCGTTGACAATATGATCAATGGATGATAATATATTTTAGGTTGATAGTTGGTTGTCTGTTGCACTCATCGATCTTGTATTGAACAAATGCATAGGATAACAAACAATCATTGGTAAGAAAACAAAACAGTACAGCATTGCAAGGGTATATTACCGAAGTTTTCGTTGCTCATATGCAGACGATCGAATGGCCACGCATGCGGTGCTTATAGCACAAAGAATTGGCATTCCCGTTGTATAGGTAGACTCGAAAAGAAGACTTGGTAGAGCCTACGCAATATAATAGAGCAACAATAGTGCGACCACTGAATATTGGTTTTTGCGATGATCACGCAAAAGCTTTGTTTTTTACCTTAAAATGAACCACCTGGATGTGTGGATTAAGAAACAGTATGAAGGGAGGAAAAATCGATGCCTACAATTAACCAATTAGTACGTAAGCCTCGTCAATCCAAAAGTAAAAAATCTAAATCACCAGCTCTAAACAAAGGTTATAACAGCTTTGTAAAATCATTGACTGATGTAAACTCACCACAAAAACGCGGTGTTTGTACACGTGTTGGTACAATGACTCCGAAAAAACCGAACTCAGCTTTACGTAAATATGCTCGTGTTCGCTTAACTAACCAAATCGAAGTTAATGCTTACATTCCTGGTGAAGGCCACAACTTGCAAGAACACAGTGTTGTTCTAATCCGCGGCGGCCGTGTAAAAGACTTACCAGGGGTACGTTACCACATCGTACGTGGTGCATTGGATACTGCTGCAGTAAACGGCCGTATGCAATCTCGTTCTCTATATGGTGCTAAAAAACCAAAAGAAAAAAAATAATCTAATTATGCTTTTTAATGAAAGGAGGAAAACAAATGCCTCGTAAAGGTCCTGTTTCCAAACGTGACGTGTTACCAGATCCAATTTATAACTCAAAACTAGTAACTCGTTTAATCAATAAAATGATGGTAGATGGTAAAAGAGGTACTTCTCAAAAAATCTTATACGGAGCTTTCGAATTAGTAAAAGAACGCTCTGGTCAAGATCCACTAGAAGTATTTGATGCTGCTCTAAATAATGTAATGCCAGTTCTTGAAGTTCGTGCTCGCCGTGTCGGTGGTGCTAACTATCAAGTACCAGTTGAAGTTCGTCCAGAACGTCGTACAACTTTAGGTCTTCGTTACCTAGTGAACTACTCTCGTCTTCGTGGCGAAAAAACAATGGAAGAACGTTTAGCAAATGAAATTCTAGATGCTTCTAACAACACTGGTGCGTCAGTTAAAAAACGTGAAGATATGCACAAAATGGCAGAAGCGAACAAAGCATTCGCTCACTATCGTTGGTAATCACAAACTAACCTTAATCCATTATGGAAGGAGAAAGACAGCATGACTAGAGAGTTCTCCCTTGAGAATACTCGTAATATCGGAATCATGGCTCACATTGATGCTGGTAAAACAACAACAACTGAGCGTATCCTTTATTACACTGGTAAGATTCACAAAATCGGTGAAACTCATGAAGGTGCTTCTCAAATGGACTGGATGGAGCAAGAGCAAGAACGTGGTATCACTATCACTTCTGCTGCTACAACAGCTCAATGGAAAGGCAACCGCGTAAACATCATCGATACTCCGGGACACGTAGACTTCACTGTAGAAGTTGAACGTTCTTTACGTGTACTTGACGGTGCAGTGACTGTACTTGATGCTCAATCAGGTGTAGAACCACAAACTGAAACAGTATGGCGTCAAGCAACAACTTACGGAGTACCACGTATCGTATTTATCAACAAAATGGATAAAATCGGTGCTGACTTCTTGTACTCAGTAAACACTTTGCATGAACGTTTACAAGCAAATGCTCATCCAATTCAGCTTCCAATCGGTGCAGAAGATGAGTTCAATGCTATCATCGACCTAATTGAAATGAATGCTACATTCTACAAAGAAGGCGATGACGGTTCTAACGCTGAAGTTCGCGAAATTCCAGAAGAGCACAAAGCTCAAGCTGAAGAATACCGCGAAAAATTAATTGAAGCTGTTGCTGAACTTGATGAAGATTTAATGGAAAAATACTTCGCTGGTGAAGAAATCACTAATGAAGAATTAAAAGCTGCTATCCGTAAAGCTACATTAAATGTTGAGTTCTACCCAGTAACATGTGGTACAGCATTCAAAAACAAAGGTGTTCAATTAATGCTTGATGCTGTAATCGACTACCTTCCTGCTCCAACAGACGTTGCTGCAATTAAAGGTACATCAGTCGATGGAGATGAAGAAATTGTTCGTCATTCATCTGATGAAGAACCATTCTCTGCATTAGCATTTAAAGTAATGACTGACCCTTATGTTGGTAAATTAACTTTCTTCCGCGTATACTCTGGTATCTTAGAATCTGGATCATATGTACAAAACTCTACAAAAGGTAAACGTGAACGCGTAGGTCGTATCCTACAAATGCACGCTAACTCTCGTGAGGAAATCTCAAAAGTATACGCTGGAGACATTGCAGCTGCTGTAGGTCTTAAAGCAACCACTACTGGTGATACTCTATGTGACGAAAAATCACTAGTGATTTTAGAGTCAATGGAATTCCCAGAACCAGTTATCTCACTTTCTGTAGAACCAAAATCTAAAGCTGACCAAGATAAAATGGGACAAGCTTTACAAAAACTACAAGAAGAAGATCCAACTTTCCGTGCTCACACTGACACAGAAACTGGCCAAACAATCATCTCAGGTATGGGTGAACTTCACTTAGACATTCTTGTGGACCGTATGAAACGTGAATTCCATGTGGAAGCAAACGTTGGTGCACCACAAGTATCTTATCGTGAAACATTCCGTTCTGGCGCACAAGTTGAAGGTAAATTTGTACGTCAATCAGGTGGTCGTGGTCAATTCGGTCACGTTTGGATCGAATTCCAACCTAACGAAGAAGGTAAAGGTTTCGAATTCGAAAATGCAATCGTTGGTGGTGTAGTTCCTCGTGAATACATTCCAGCAGTTGAAGCAGGTCTTCGCGACTCTTTAGATAATGGTGTCCTTGCTGGATTCCCATTGATCGATATCAAAGCAAAACTATTTGATGGTTCTTACCACGATGTCGATTCAAACGAAATGGCATTTAAAGTAGCTGCTTCAATGGCACTTAAAAATGCAGTTTCAAAATGTAACCCAGTTCTTTTAGAACCAGTTATGAAAGTGGAAGTTGTAATGCCTGAAGAATACCTAGGTGATATCATGGGCAACATCACTTCTCGCCGTGGTCGCGTTGAAGGTATGGAAGCTCGCGGTAACGCTCAAGTTGTTCGCGCTATGGTTCCACTTGCTGAAATGTTCGGTTACGCAACAACTCTACGTTCTGCTACACAAGGACGTGGTACATTCTCAATGGTATTTGACCATTATGAAGAAGTTCCTAAATCAATTAGCGATGAAATTATCAAACAAAACAAAGGTGCATAATTTCAAAGTAATTTTTGATTGAATTTTACCTTTATATAAAGTATAAATAACATGTAAGCTATGTCATCTTCAGGAAGCAAGGGCCCTGCCTCCGAAGATACGTAACTATAAACTAAACTTATAACCTTGAGGAGGCAATTTTAAAATGGCTAAAGAAAAATTCGACCGTTCTAAAACACATGCTAACATTGGTACAATCGGACACGTTGACCATGGTAAAACAACTTTAACTGCTGCTATCGCTACAGTTCTTTCTAAAAAAATGGGTGGAGAAGCTAAATCATACGATCAAATCGATAACGCTCCAGAAGAAAAAGAACGCGGTATCACAATCAATACTTCTCACATCGAATACGAAACTGAAAAACGTCACTATGCTCACGTTGACTGCCCAGGACACGCTGACTATGTTAAAAACATGATCACTGGTGCTGCTCAAATGGACGGCGCTATCCTTGTAGTATCTGCTGCTGATGGTCCAATGCCACAAACTCGTGAACACATCCTATTATCTCGTAACGTAGGCGTACCTTACATCGTAGTATTCTTAAACAAATGCGATATGGTAGACGACGAAGAATTACTTGAATTAGTAGAAATGGAAGTTCGTGATCTATTATCTGAATATGACTTCCCTGGCGATGATGTTCCTGTTATCAAAGGTTCTGCTCTTAAAGCTCTTGAAGGCGAAGCAGATTGGGAAGAACGCGTTGTTGAATTAATGAACGCTGTTGATGAATACATCCCAACTCCAGAACGTCAAACTGACAAACCATTCATGATGCCTGTCGAAGATGTATTCTCTATCACAGGTCGTGGTACAGTTGCTACTGGTCGTGTAGAACGCGGTCAAGTAAAAGTTGGTGACGTTGTTGATATCGTAGGTATCGCAGAAGAAACTAAACAAACAACTGTAACTGGTGTTGAAATGTTCCGTAAATTATTAGACTATGCTGAAGCTGGCGATAACATCGGTGCATTACTACGTGGTGTTGCTCGTGAAGAAATCCAACGTGGACAAGTATTGGCTAAACCAGGCACAATCACTCCACACACTAAATTCTCAGCTGAAGTTTACGTTTTATCAAAAGAAGAAGGTGGACGTCACACTCCATTCTTCTCTAACTACCGCCCACAATTCTATTTCCGTACAACTGACGTAACTGGTGTTATCACTTTGCCAGAAGGTACTGAAATGGTTATGCCTGGCGATAACACAAAAATGAACATCGAACTAATTCACCCAATCGCTATCGAAGACGGTACTCGTTTCTCAATCCGCGAAGGTGGCCGTACAGTTGGTTCAGGCGTTGTTTCATCTATCGAAAAATAATTGTTTCTTGAAAACAATTTATTTATTAAGCTATCCCGAGTGCACACGGGATAGCTTTTTTTATATTTCAATGATTTGGCAAGAATTCTTATGGACAAAACGATTGCCAAACAAAGAGAAATTTTATATACTGGAATACGTGCAAAACAAGATTTAGTAGATATGAAGACTTTCTAAAACAATATATAAAGAAATTCGTGAAATCACTTGCTTATTCGCGAAAATCTATGTATAATATTTAATGTTGGTCTTTGACTGCGATGAAGCGGGAGGTTGCCGACACACCCGGCCGCATTGCCATGGCGCGTGTGTGGGAAATTTCCGTGGAGAATGTCTAGGAAATAGGCGAAAAGGAGGGAAAATAATGGCAAAACAAAAGATTCGAATCCGTTTGAAAGCATATGATCACAGAATTCTTGATCAATCTGCTGAGAAAATTGTTGAAACTGCGAAACGCTCAGGTGCAAGTGTATCAGGTCCGATACCTCTTCCAACTGAAAAATCCATTTACACAATTCTTCGTGCTGTTCACAAGTATAAAGATTCTCGTGAGCAATTTGAAATGCGCACTCATAAACGTCTAATCGATATCGTTAACCCAACACCACAAACTGTGGATGCGTTAATGAAATTAGATTTACCATCAGGCGTTGATATTGAAATCAAACTTTAATGGTAAAAAATATATTAAATTAAATTATCTCAGGAGGTGTGACTAATGACCAAAGGAATCTTAGGTAGAAAAATCGGTATGACGCAAGTTTTTGCTGAGAATGGTGATTTAATCCCTGTAACTGTTGTTGAAGCTGCTCCAAACGTAGTTCTTCAAAAGAAATCAGTTGATACAGATGGCTACGAAGCAATCCAAATCGGTTTCGATGATAAACGCGAAAAGCTTTCAAACAAACCTGAAAAAGGACACGTAGCAAAAGCGAACACTACTCCTAAGCGCTTCATTCGCGAAATCCGCGATGTAAACTTAGCTGAGTACGAGGTTGGTCAAGAAGTCAAAGTTGAAATTTTCGCAGAAGGCGATGTAGTAGATGTAACAGGTGTTACTAAAGGTAAAGGTTTCCAAGGTGTAATTAAACGCCACGGACAATCTCGTGGACCAATGGCCCACGGTTCTCGTTACCACCGTCGTCCTGGTTCAATGGGCCCTGTAGCTCCGAACCGCGTATTTAAACAAAAAAAATTACCTGGTCAAATGGGTGGCAACACAGTTACAATTCAAAACTTAACAATTGTTAAAGTTGATGCGGAACGCAACTTGCTACTAATCAAAGGTAATGTTCCTGGTTCTCGTAAAGCATTAGTAACAGTTAAGTCTGCTATTAAAGCTAACTAATTTTCCGAAGAAAGGAGGAAACAGGAATGACAAAAGTTAACTTACTTAGTCAAACAGGTTCTTCTGTAGGCGAAATCGAATTAAACGATGCGATCTTCGGAATTGAACCTAATCAATCAGTATTATTTGACGCGATTATCGCTCAACGCGCTTCATTACGTCAAGGTACACATAAAGTAAAAAATCGCTCTGAAGTTGCTGGCGGTGGTCGTAAACCATGGCGCCAAAAAGGAACTGGGCGTGCTCGTCAAGGTTCTATCCGTTCTCCACAATGGCGTGGCGGTGGTACTGTATTCGGTCCAACACCTCGCAGCTACAGCTACAAACTTCCTAAAAAAGTTCGTCGTTTAGCTCTTAAATCAGCTCTATCTTCTAAAGTTGCTGAAACAAACTTTGTGGTACTAGAAGCATTGAAATTAGATGCACCAAAAACAAAAGATTTCGCTAAAGTTTTAGCTGATCTTTCAATTAACTCTAAAGCATTATTTGTTACTGCTGACTTAGATGAAAACGTAGCACTATCTGCTCGTAACATCCAAGGTGTAACAGTTCTAACTGCAGCTGGAATCAACGTTCTTGATCTTGTAGGTCATGATAAAGTTGTATTCACTCAAGCTGCTGTAAAAAAAGTTGAGGAGGTGCTTGGTTAATGGAAGCACGTGAAGTTTTAAAACGTCCTGTCATTACTGAGCGTTCTTCAGAACAAATGGCAGAAAACAAATATACTTTTGAAGTTGACACTCGTGCCAATAAAACTGAAGTCAAAGATGCTGTAGAAGAAATCTTTGGCGTTAAAGTTGAAAAAGTTAACATTATGAATTACAAAGGTAAATTCAAACGTGTTGGCCGTCACGGTGGATACACAAACAAACGCCGCAAAGCAATTGTAAAATTGTCTGAAGGCGAAATCGAATTATTCGAAATGTAATATTCGTTCAATATGAACATTAAAGAAGGAGGGAACACAAATGGCGATTAAAAAGTATAAGCCTACCTCAAATGGTCGTCGTAACATGACATCATCTGACTTTGCTGAGATTACAACTAACAAACCAGAAAAATCATTGTTAGAATCTACTAAACGCAAAGCTGGTCGTAATAACCAAGGTAAAATCACTGTTCGTCATAATGGTGGTGGTCACAAACGTCAATACCGTGTCATTGATTTCAAACGTACAAAAGATGGCATTCCAGGACGCGTTGCTACTATCGAGTATGATCCAAACCGATCTGCAAACATCGCATTAATTAACTATGCTGATGGTGAAAAACGTTATATCCTAGCACCTAAGGGTCTAGTAGTTGGAATGACAATTGTATCTGGTCCAGATGTTGATATTAAAGTAGGTAACGCCCTACCATTATCAAATATCCCAATGGGTACAACAATTCACAACATCGAAATGAAACCAGGTAAAGGTGGACAACTAGTACGTTCTGCTGGTACATCTGCTCAAATCCTTGGTAAAGAAGGTAAATACGTAATCGTTCGTCTTCAATCTGGCGAAGTTCGTATGATCCTAGCAACTTGCCGTGCTACAATCGGTGAAGTTGGTAATGAACAACACGAGCTTATCAACATTGGTAAAGCAGGCCGTACTCGTTGGATGGGTAAACGTCCTACTGTCCGCGGTTCTGTAATGAACCCTAACGATCACCCACACGGTGGTGGTGAAGGTAAATCTCCAATCGGTCGTAAATCTCCAATGACTCCATGGGGTAAACCTGCACTTGGTTACAAAACTCGTAAAAAGAAAAACAACTCCGACAAACTTATCATTCGTCGTCGTAAAAAATAATGTGATTAGACTACGGTTCACTGATAGAGCCGTGGTGGAATCACGGAGGGAGGTTCCAAAATGGGTCGTAGCTTGAAAAAAGGACCTTTTGTTGACGAACACTTAATGAAAAAAGTGGAAGCTCAACAAGATTCAGAAAAAAAACAAGTGATCAAAACTTGGTCTCGCCGTTCTACAATCTTCCCGAACTTCATCGGTTCTACAATCGCTGTATATGATGGTCGTAAACATGTGCCAGTATACGTGACTGAAGATATGGTAGGTCATAAACTAGGCGAATTCGCACCAACTCGTACTTATAAAGGACACGGTGCAGATGATAAGAAAACTTCAGTACGCTAATTTGAGGGGAGGTAAATCCTGATGCAAGAAGCTAAAGCTATTGCTCGCACAGTTCGAATTGCTCCTCGTAAAGTCCGCTTAGTAGTTGATTTAATCCGAGGCAAGCAAGTTGGCGAAGCAGTTGCAATTTTACGCCATACTCCAAAAGCAGCATCTCCGGTAGTAGAAAAAGTGTTAAAATCTGCAGTTGCAAACGCTGAACATAATTATGACTTAGACGTTAACAATTTAGTGATCTCTAAAGTATTTGTAGATGAAGGTCCTACATTGAAACGTTTCCGTCCACGTGCACAAGGTCGTGCAAGTGCAATTAACAAACGTACAAGCCACATCACAATCGTGGTATCTGAGAAGAAGGAGGGATAATACGTGGGTCAAAAAGTACATCCAATAGGATTACGTGTTGGTGTCATTCGTGATTGGGAATCTAGATGGTACGCTGAAAAAGACTATGCTACATTACTACACGAAGACATCAACGTTCGTAAATATATCGAAAAAACTTTAAAAGAAGCATCGGTTTCTAAAGTTGAAATCGAACGTGCTGCTAACAAAATTAACATTACAATTAGCACTGCGAAACCAGGTATGGTTATCGGTAAGGGCGGTTCTGAAGTGGAAGCACTTCGTAAACACCTTAACGAGATGACTGGCAAACGCGTACACATCAACATCGTTGAAATTAAACGCGCTGATCTTGATGCTAAACTTGTAGCTGAAAATATCGCTCGCCAATTAGAAAACCGTGTATCATTCCGTCGTGCACAAAAACAAGCAATTCAACGTACAATCCGTTCAGGTGCTCAAGGTATCAAAACTCAAGTATCTGGTCGTCTAGGTGGCGCTGATATCGCTCGTGCAGAACATTATAGTGAAGGAACTGTTCCACTTCATACACTTCGCGCTGACATTGATTATGCTCATGCAGAAGCTGACACTACTTATGGTAAACTAGGTGTTAAAGTATGGATTTACCGTGGTGAAGTCCTTCCAGTTAAGAAGAACTCTGAGGAAGGAGGCAAATAATATGTTATTGCCAAAACGCGTTAAATACCGTCGTGTACACCGTGGCAAAATGCGCGGTCAAGCGAAAGGTGGTACAGAAGTTGTTTTCGGAGAATATGGTTTACAATCACTAGAAGCTAGCTGGATTACAAACCGTCAAATCGAAGCTGCTCGTATTGCTATGACTCGTTATACAAAACGTGGCGGTAAAGTTTGGATTAAAATATTCCCTCACAAACCATACACTAAAAAGCCTCTTGAAGTACGTATGGGTTCAGGGAAAGGTGCTCCTGAAGGTTGGGTAGCTGTAGTAAAACCCGGCAGAATTATGTTTGAAATCGGTGGGGTTTCTGAAGAAATCGCTCGTGAAGCACTTCGTTTAGCAAGTCATAAATTACCTGTTAAATGTAAGATTGTTAAACGTGAAGAAATTGGTGGTGAATCTAATGAAAGCTAATGAAATCCGTGAACTTACAACTGCAGAAATCGAAGTAAAAGTAAAATCACTGAAAGAAGAGCTTTTCAACCTTCGCTTCCAATTGGCGACTGGTCAATTAGAAAACACAGCTCGCATTCGTGAGGTACGTAAAGCGATTGCGCGTATGAAAACTGTGATTCGTGAAAGAGAAATCAGTGCAAATAACTGATAATGAGGAGGTTTGCAAGCATGACTGAGCGTAACCAACGCAAAGTTTACACAGGCCGCGTCGTTTCTGATAAAATGGATAAAACTATTACTGTTTTAGTTGAAACATACAAAAAGCATACGCTTTATGGCAAACGTGTAAAATACTCTAAAAAGTTCAAAGCGCATGATGAAAACAACACAGCTAAAGTTGGAGATATCGTACGCATTATGGAAACTCGTCCGCTATCAGCTACTAAACGTTTCCGTTTAGTTGAAGTTGTAGAAAAAGCGGTTATTATCTAATAAATTTCGGAATAAGACAAGTCCGAAGGGAGGTAACCTAAGTGATCCAACAAGAAAGTCGTTTGAAAGTTGCCGACAACTCAGGTGCAAAAGAAGTTTTAACTATTAAAGTACTTGGTGGTTCTGGTCGTAAAACTGCTAACATCGGAGATGTTATCGTTTGTACGGTGAAGAAAGCAACACCAGGTGGCGTTGTCAAGAAAGGTGAAGTTGTTAAAGCTGTAATCGTTCGTACGAAAAGCGGCGTTCGTCGTAAAGACGGCACTTACATCAAATTCGATGAAAACGCATGTGTAATCATTCGTGATGATAAATCACCACGCGGTACACGTATTTTCGGACCTGTTGCACGTGAATTACGTGACAATAGCTTCATGAAAATTGTTTCATTAGCTCCGGAAGTTCTTTAATTACATGAAAGTGCCAATCAAGGAGGTGCGACAGAATGCATGTTAAAAAAGGCGACAAAGTAATGGTTATTACAGGTAAAGATAAAGGCAAAACAGGTGTTATTCTTGCTGCTTTCCCTAAAAAAGATCGCGTGTTAGTTGAGGGTGTTAACATCGTTAAAAAACACGTGAAACCTAACCAACTTAATCCACAAGGTGGAATTGTCAGCCAAGAGGCAGCAATTCACGTTTCGAACGTAATGCTAATCGATCCTAAATCTGGCGAGCCGACTCGCGTAGGTTATAAAGTTGAAGATGGCAAAAAAGTTCGTATAGCAAAAAAATCAGGTGCAGTAATCGATAAATAAGTTTAAACAGAGAAGGGAGGTACAAACATGAACCGCCTAAAAGAAAAATTTGTAAAAGAAGTTTCTCCAGCTCTAATGAGCAAATTCGAATACACTTCAACAATGCAAGTACCGAAAGTTGAAAAAATCGTAATCAACATGGGTGTTGGTGACGCTGTTCAAAACTCTAAAGTGCTTGATTCTGCTGTTGAAGAATTAACATTAATCACTGGTCAAAAACCAGTTGTGACTAAAGCTAAAAAATCTATCGCTGGTTTCCGTCTTCGTGAAGGAATGCCAATCGGTGCAAAAGTTACACTACGTGGTGAACGTATGTATGACTTCTTGGATAAATTAATTTCAATTTCTCTTCCACGTGTACGTGACTTCCGCGGTGTTTCTAAAAAAGCATTCGATGGTCGCGGTAACTATACTCTTGGTGTGAAAGAACAATTAATCTTCCCTGAGATCGACTATGATAAAGTATCAAAAGTACGCGGTATGGATATCGTGATTGTTACTACTGCGAACTCTGATGAAGAAGCTCGCGAGTTGTTAACTCAATTCGGTATGCCATTCCAAAAATAATATAGGGAGGCGAGAACGTGGCTAAAAAATCAATGATCGTTAAACAACAACGTGGTGCGAAGCATAAAGTTCAAGAATACACTCGTTGTGAACGCTGTGGCCGTCCACACTCTGTATACCGCAAATTCAAACTTTGCCGTATTTGTTTCCGTGAACTTGCATACAAGGGACAAATTCCTGGCGTCAAAAAAGCCAGCTGGTAATCCCCTAATTTGGGAAGGAGGTAAATTGTAATGACTATGACAGATCCGATTGCAGATATGCTTACACGCATCCGTAATGCTAACATGGTCCGTCACGAAAAATTAGAGCTTCCAGCTTCTAATATCAAAAAAGAAATCGCTGAAATTCTTAAGCGTGAAGGTTTCGTTCGTGACGTTGAATATGTTGAAGATGATAAACAAGGTATTATCCGTATCTTCTTGAAATACGGCCAAAATAACGAACGCGTTATTACTGGTTTAAAACGTATTTCAAAACCAGGATTACGTGTTTATGCGAAAACTGATGAAGTACCTAAAGTGTTGAACGGTCTAGGTATCGCTTTAGTATCAACTTCACAAGGTTTGTTAACAGACAAAGAAGCTCGCGCTAAAAAAGTTGGCGGCGAAGTTCTAGCATACGTTTGGTAATTAGCAACAAATGAATGGAGGTGCAACAATAAATGTCTCGTATAGGTAAAAAGCCAATCGAGGTGCCTGCAGGTGTTACTGTATCAGTTGATGCTGATAACGTAGCAACTGTAAAAGGCCCTAAAGGCGAATTAGTTCGTTCTTTTAACAAAGATATTAAAATCGAACAAGAAGGCAACGTTATTACATTAACACGTCCTTCTGAATCTAAAGAACACCGTACAAACCACGGTACAACTCGTGCTTTGCTTGCAAACATGGTTACAGGTGTTTCTGAAGGTTTCTCTAAAACTCTAGAATTAGTCGGTGTTGGTTACCGTGCGCAATTACAAGGTAAAAAACTTGTATTAAACGTAGGTTACTCTCATCCAGTTGAATTCACACCTGAAAATGGTGTTGAAGTTGAAGTGCCTTCTAATACGAAAGTAATCGTTAAAGGTATTTCAAAAGAACAAGTTGGAGCTCTTGCTTCAAACATCCGTGACGTACGCCCACCAGAACCTTATAAAGGTAAAGGGATCCGTTATGAAGGCGAACATGTTCGTCGTAAAGAAGGTAAAACAGGTAAATAATGCTGCCTAAGCATTAGAAAGGAGTGACCCTTTGTGATTACGAAACAAGATAAAAATCAAGTTCGTAAAAAACGTCATGCTCGTGTACGTTCAAAAATTACTGGTACAGCACAACGTCCTCGTTTAAACGTGTACCGTTCTAATAAACACATTTACGCACAAATCATTGACGATACTCAAGGCGTAACACTTGCTTCAGCTTCAACTATGGATAAAGAGTTCGAAGGCACTGCAAGCAACGTGGATGCTGCTGCGAAAATTGGTGAAACAATCGCTAAACGTGCTGCTGCGAAAGATGTCAAAGCTGTTGTATTTGACCGTGGCGGTTACTTATATCATGGACGTGTTAAAGCTTTAGCTGAAGCTGCACGCGAAAACGGGTTAGAATTTTAATAAGAAGGAGGTACACTTTTCATGGGTCTTAATTTTGACGCAAACAATCTAGAACTTGAAGAACGCGTAGTTACGATTAACCGCGTTGCTAAAGTTGTAAAAGGTGGACGTCGTTTCCGCTTCACTGCATTAGTTGTTGTTGGAGATCGTAATGGCCATGTTGGTTTTGGTACAGGTAAAGCTCAAGAAGTACCTGATGCTATTCGCAAAGCTGTTGAAGATGCGAAGAAAAACCTAATCGAAGTTCCACGTGTTGGTGGTACTACTCCTCACTTAGTGATGGGTAAATTCGGTGCAGGTAACATCATGATTAAACCTGCTGCTCCTGGTACAGGAGTTATCGCTGGTGGTCCGGTACGTGCCGTACTTGAACTTGCTGGTATTACTGATATTCTTTCAAAATCTTTAGGTTCAAACACACCAATCAATATGGTGCGTGCGACTATTAAAGGATTATCTGAATTAAAACAAGCTGAAGAAGTTGCAAAACTTCGCGGTAAATCAGTAGAAGAATTATTAGGTTAAGGGAGGGAAATGACATGTCAAATAAACTAGAAATTACCCTCACTAAAAGTTTAATCGGTACTAAACCTGCACAACGCAAAACAATTGAAGCACTTGGTTTACGTAAAATGAACCAAACTGTTGAACATAACGATAACGTTGCTATCCGTGGTGCGATCACTAAAGTCGCTCACTTAGTAACAGTTACTGAAAAATAATTTTAAATTCTATAACAAGGAGGTGCCATCTAATGAAACTTCATGAGTTAGAACCATCTATTGGATCACGTAAAGAACGCAATCGTGTTGGTCGTGGTATCGCGACTGGTAACGGTAAAACTTCTGGTAGAGGTCAAAAAGGTCAAAATTCACGTTCAGGCGGCGGTGTACGCCCTGGATTTGAAGGTGGTCAAAACCCGATCTTCCGTCGTTTGCCAAAACGTGGTTTCACTAACATTAACCGCAAAGAATACGCAATCGTAAATCTTGATGCGTTAAACCGTTTTGAAGAAGGCACAGAAGTTACACCAGCTTTACTTGTTGAAACTGGCGTTGTGAGCAAAGAGAAAGCTGGCATTAAAGTTCTAGGTAATGGAACTCTTAACAAAAAGCTTACTGTAAAAGCTCATAAATTCTCTGCATCTGCACAACAAGCAATTGAAAATGTCGGCGGAAACATTGAGGTGATCTAATGTTTCGAACAATCTCTAACTTTATGCGCGTCAGAGATATTAGAAATAAAATCATTTTCACCCTTTTGATGTTGATAGTATTCCGCATAGGTTCATTTATTCCTGTTCCGAATGTCGACGCTGCAGTATTACAGCAAACTGACCAGTATAACCTAGTCGGTTTCCTAAATACTTTTGGCGGTGGAGCTCTTAAGAACTTCTCTATATTCGCTATGGGGATAATGCCTTACATTACAGCATCAATTATTGTTCAACTGTTGCAAATGGATGTAGTGAAAAAGTTTACCGAGTGGTCAAAACAAGGTGAAGTGGGACGTAAGAAGATTTCTCAATTCACACGATATTTCGCAATTGTCCTTGCTTTCATTCAATCAATCGCTATGTCTTACGGTTTTAACCGTATGTACGGCGGTTCATTGATTAGAGAAGAAGGAGTAATGACTTACATTACAATTGCAATCGTGTTAACTGCTGGAACTGCATTCTTATTATGGCTAGGCGAACAGATTACAGAAAAAGGTGTTGGAAATGGTATTTCCATTATCATCTTCGCTGGGATCGTTGCTGCATTACCAAATACAGTGAACCAAATTTATGCTCAACAGTTTGAAAATGCTGGTGATCAATTGTTCATCAACATTATTACGCTGGTGTTGATTGCTCTTGCTGCATTGGCAATTGTTGTCGGGGTTACTTACGTTCAACAAGCGAATCGTAAAATCCCTATTCAATATGCTAAAGGTACTGGGGCGCAACGTGGAGCTCAACAATCACACTTACCACTGAAAGTTAACTCTGCCGGAGTTATTCCAATTATCTTTGCAGTTGCATTCCTTGTAACGCCTAGAACAATTGCTACTTTCTTTGGAGATACAAGTGTAACAAGATTTATTGAAAAAACGTTTGATTACTCTCAACCTATTGGGATGATCATATATGTAGCGCTAATTGTCGCTTTCACATATTTCTATGCGTTTGTTCAAGTAAATCCTGAAAAGGTTGCTGATAATCTTAAGAAACAAGGTGCCTATATCCCTGGCATTCGCCCAGGAAAAAGCACGCAGGATTATCTAACAGCTGTTCTATACCGTTTAACATTTGTAGGTGCGATTTTCTTATCTGTGATTTCTGTTCTACCAATCTTGTTTATCAATATTGCGAATCTACCTTCATCTGCTCAAATTGGTGGCACTAGTTTACTAATCATAGTAAGTGTTGCTCTTGAAACGATGAAACAATTAGAATCACAACTTGTTAAACGCCACTACAAAGGTTTTATGAAATAAGGTTGGTTTTTTGGAACGGCCACGTTCCTAAAAACCTTCATACTAATAATGGAGGTGACTCCGTATGAATATTGTTTTAATGGGTTTGCCAGGTGCCGGAAAAGGTACGCAAGCAGATAAAATTGTTGAGAAATACGGTATCCCTCATATTTCTACAGGTGATATGTTCCGTGCCGCTATTCAAAACGGTACAGAATTAGGGTTGCAAGCAAAGTCATTCATGGATCAAGGAGCATTAGTTCCTGATGAAGTGACAATTGGCATTGTTCGAGAACGCCTAAGCGAAGCTGATTGTGACAAAGGATTTCTACTTGATGGATTCCCGCGTACAACAGCACAAGCTGAAGCTTTAGATCAAATATTAGCTGACCTAGGCAAAAAGGTTGAACACGTGATTAACATCGAAGTTGAACGAGATGATTTAGTCAAACGATTGACTGGCCGCCGTATCTGTAAAGTATGTGGATCCTCTTATCATCTTATTTTCAACCCTCCAAAAGAGGCGGGAATATGTGATAAAGACGGTGGAGAGCTTTACCAACGGGCAGATGATAATCCGGAAACGGTTAACAACCGCCTCGAAGTGAATATTAAGCAATCTCAACCGTTGCTTGACTTTTACCGAGAAAAACATATTTTAACTAACATTAATGGTCAGCAAGATATCAATGATGTATTTGCTGAGGTTGATGCTCTTTTAAAAGGTAACCGCAACTAATACCCGCCAGAGGGCGCAGATATCTGCAACCGCGGGAGTATGCGGTAGCATGACGGAATGATATTTTCGAGAGCTGCAAAAGCATATTGTACCCGGTCTATACGCCAATGAATAATAGAATAGATAAGTTGGGATTCTTTATTTAGGGTGGTATAATGGGTTTCGTGGAAAAGTATCTGTGTAAACGGGTATGCAGGATCTCATCTAAAGTAGCCGGGGAACGTGTGGGTATCAGGGCCATCCTGTGGCACATAGTCTTGGTTCGAGAAGCGAAGCCTGATGAGCGTCTTTCGAACATCTCTCATATAGTCTAAACATATGTTGAGCAAGCAGGCTACTGTTGCAACAAATTCTGCAGAATTTGATCATAGATCTGAATTGCATATATATATAGAAGGGAGACAGGGTCGATGGCGAAAGACGATGTAATTGAAATCGAAGGCACAGTTGTTGAAACTTTGCCAAACGCGATGTTTAAGGTAGAATTAGAAAATGGTCATACAGTGCTTGCCCATGTATCGGGTAAAATTCGTATGCACTTTATTCGAATCCTGCCTGGAGATAAAGTAACAATTGAACTATCTCCGTATGACTTAACTCGCGGTCGTATCACATACCGTTTTAAATAATCTTTTGCACTCCGGACCACTAAGGAGGTTAGGTTAGATGAAAGTGAGACCATCTGTGAAACCGATCTGCGAAAAATGTAAAGTTATTCGCCGACGCGGTAAAGTAATGGTAATTTGCGAAAATCCTAAGCATAAACAAAAACAAGGATAATTCCCAAGGAGGTGTACATCATACATGGCACGTATTGCTGGTGTTGATATTCCACGCGAAAAACGCGTTGTAATTTCATTAACATACATTTTTGGTATCGGAAACACTACTGCTAAGAAAGTTCTTGCAGATGCTGGTGTTTCAGAAGATGCTCGTGTTCGCGATTTAACTGAAGACGAATTAAACAAAATCCGTGAACAAATTGATAAATACAAAGTAGAAGGTGACTTACGTCGCGAAACTTCTCTTAACATTAAACGATTAATGGAAATCGGTTCTTACCGAGGTATCCGTCATCGTCGTGGCTTGCCTGTTCGAGGACAACATACTAAAAACAATGCTCGTACTCGTAAAGGTCCACGTAAAACTGTAGCTAACAAGAAAAAATAATAGGTAAAGGAGGTTTCTTCTTAACATGGCACGTAAACAACAAACTCGTAAACGTCGTGTGAAAAAGAATATCGAATCCGGTATCGCACACATCCGTTCTACATTTAATAATACAATTGTAACCATCACTGACATGCAAGGTAATGCTGTTTCTTGGTCTTCAGCTGGTGCACTAGGATTTAGAGGTTCACGTAAATCTACACCATTCGCTGCACAAATGGCTGCTGAAACTGCTGCTAAAACATCTATCGAACATGGTTTAAAAACTTTAGAAGTAACTGTTAAAGGTCCTGGTGCTGGTCGTGAAGCTGCTATCCGTGCACTACAAGCTGCTGGCTTAGATGTGACTGCAATTAAAGACGTAACTCCAGTTCCTCATAATGGTTGCCGCCCACCAAAACGTCGTCGTGTATAATAGTTGCAACTCACTAACGTATTGAGTACACTTTTTATACGCAATTAGAATATAATCATTTTGATTGGTTAGCATTCGATTTTATGATGGAAATAATACCATATATTCGATGTTTTGAAGGAGGGTAAATTGAATGATCGAAATTGAAAAACCAAAGATTGAAACCGTTGAGATCAGCAATGATTTAAAATACGGCAAATTTGTTGTAGAACCACTTGAACGTGGGTATGGAACTACTTTGGGTAATTCACTACGTCGTATCCTTCTGTCTTCTTTACCAGGAGCTGCTGTAACTTCAATCCAAATTGACGGCGTACTTCACGAATTCTCTACTATTGAGGGTGTTGTAGAAGATGTTGCATCAATTATTTTGAACATTAAAAAGCTAGCTTTGAAAATCTATTCCGATGAAGAAAAAGTTATCGAAATCGATTTTAAAGGTAACGGAGCAGTAACTGCTGCTGATATTACTCATGACAGTGATGTAGAAGTATTGAACCCAGATCTATACATTGCAACGGTTGCTACTAACGGCCATCTTCGTATGCGTATGTATGCGCAACGCGGACGTGGATATACTTCAGCTGATCAAAACAAACGTGAGGATCTTCCTATCGGCGTGATCCCGATCGACTCTATTTACACTCCAGTTTCACGCGTCAACTATACAGTTGAAAATACTCGTGTTGGACAATCATCTGATTACGACAAACTTTCACTTGATGTGTGGACAGATGGCAGCATCGGTCCAAAAGAGGCGATTTCGCTCGGAGCTAAAATTTTAACCGAGCATTTAAACATCTTCGTTGGTTTAACGGATGAAGCAAAAACTGCTGAAATCATGGTTGAAAAAGAAGAAGACCAAAAAGAAAAAGTTTTAGAGATGACGATTGAAGAACTTGATCTTTCTGTCCGTTCTTACAACTGCCTAAAACGTGCTGGCATTAATACTGTCTTAGAACTTGCTAACAAGTCTGAAGACGATATGATGAAAGTTCGTAACTTAGGACGTAAATCATTAGAAGAAGTTAAATACAAGTTAGAAGAGCTTGGTTTAGGATTACGAGAAGAAGACTAAGCGTATATAAAATAACTTAGATCAGTAAGTGTATAAAGGAGGGAAATATCCATGGGTTACAGAAAACTTGGACGTACAAGTTCTCAACGTAAAGCGATGCTGCGTGATTTAGCAACTGACTTAATCATCAATGAACGCATTGAAACTACAGAAACTCGTGCGAAAGAATTACGATCAGTAGTTGAAAAAATGATTACTTTAGGTAAACGCGGTGATTTGCATGCACGCCGTCAAGCTGCAGCATTTATCCGTCGTGAAGTAGCTACTTCAACAGATGCTGAAGGTAATGAATCAACAGTTTTTGCACTTCAAAAATTGTTTGATGATGTAGCACCTCGCTACGCTGACCGTCAAGGCGGTTATACTCGTATTATGAAAGTTGGACCACGCCGCGGTGATGGTGCACCAGTCGTTGTAATTGAATTAGTTTAAGTATAACGATTAATTGAGGGTGTAATTGTTCATCATATTTTGAACTGACTTACACCCTCTTTTTTCCAAATAGAAGATTTATACGACAAATTTAAAAGCTGAGTGTTATGATGAGCGGCACCTTATGCTGTCTCGTTTAGCTCTACGTACCCCGTTCCCGTTAAAGGCCTGAGCAACCTTTTTACGCGAGATCTCAAAGCGCATTTCTCTGAATGGGGTGCGCGCTTTTTTATTTATAATAGCTGGATATCTGAATCGACTTTTGCCTTAATGGACAAAGTCGTATTTTTTTACACTTTAAAATGTTTGACTAGCATTCATACATAAAACAATGTAAGTTAAGAATGAGTTGAGCAGAGCCAAGAACAGTTTAGCGAGAGGAGTATAAGCACATGCGAGAAATACTAACATTGAACAACGTTACGTTTACATATGCCCCTGAAGACAGTTCAATTAAGAATGCGATTGAAGATGTCTCATTTAGTGTTCAAGAGGGTGAGTGGATTGCCATTGTAGGGCACAATGGATCAGGTAAGTCTACGATTGCCCGTCTTATTAATGGATTAATTTTTCCTCAAAATGGAACGGTAGAAGTAATTGGAGAACCACTAAACGAGGATAACTTGTGGAATAGCCGCTCTCAAATTGGAATGGTATTTCAAAATCCAGATAACCAATTTGTCGGTGCAACAGTTCAAGATGATGTAGCGTTTGCATTAGAGAATAATGGTGTGCCACATGAAGAAATGGTGAAGCGTGTTAGGGAAGCCTTAAAGCAGGTGAATATGGATGACTTTTTGAATCATGAACCAAGTCATCTATCTGGAGGCCAAAAACAGCGTGTAGCTATTGCGGGCGCTCTTGCATTGCAACCAAGAATGCTTATTTTGGATGAAGCTACGTCTATGCTTGATCCTCAAGGTAGACAAGAGGTGCTATCCATTGTACGAGAACTACGCGAAAAAACAGGTTTAACAGTTTTGTCTATTACGCACGATTTAGAAGAAGCCATGATTGCAGACCGTTTATTATTTATGAATGGCGGAAAGAAATTTGCAGAAGGTACGCCGTCTGAGATTTTTGCAATGGGTGATCAATTAGTGGAATTGGGGCTTGATTTGCCTTTTGCTTTAAAGCTGGGTAAGCTTTTGCAAAAAAATGGTGTTAACCTTAGCGGCGAGCCTATGACAGAAGAAGAGTTGGTGAATGATTTATGGATATCAAACTTCAAAAATTAAGCTTTGCCTATGCCCCTGGCACACCGTTTGAAAAAAGGGCTTTATTTGATGTGGATTTAGCCATAGCTTCTGGTAGCTATCAAGCGATTATTGGACATACTGGTTCTGGTAAATCGACAATTCTTCAACATCTCAACGCTTTATTAAAACCTACGGAGGGTTCTATACAGATTGGTGATAAAGTAATTACGGCAGGCAAAAAAGAAAAAGATTTGCGGCCGATTCGCCAAAAGGTAGGGATTGTTTTTCAGTTTCCAGAACATCAATTATTTGAGGAGACGGTGCTAAAGGATATTATCTTTGGGCCGATGAATTTTGGTGTTCTAGAAGAAGTAGCTATGGAAAAGGCTCGTGACTTGGTCAAGTTGGTTGGTTTGCCAGAAGCAGTGCTAGAAAAGTCGCCATTTGATTTATCTGGCGGACAAATGCGCCGTGTGGCAATTGCGGGCGTGTTAGCAATGGAGCCTGATGTCATTGTCTTGGACGAACCGACGGCTGGGCTTGATCCTAGAGGGCGTAAAGAAATTATGGACTTACTTTATCAACTACACCAAAAACGCAATTTAACCACCATTCTTGTAACACACAGTATGGAAGATGCCGCTCGCTATGCGGACCAAATTGCTATTATGCATGAAGGGCGATGCGTTTTAACAGGGACGCCTAGAGAAATCTTTAGTGATATCGAAACACTGTCAAATTACCGTCTCGAAGTTCCGCAGGTTATTCACTTTCAGAAGCAGCTAGAACAAAAAGCTGGCTTCTCGTTTCCAAAACTATGCCTTACAGAAGAAGAGTTTGCATCAATGATTTCTGAATGGCTTCAAGAAAGGCGGAATCAATTATGATGGATAAGCTTATATTTGGCCGTTTCATCCCGGGTGACTCTTTTGTCCATAGGTTGGATCCGCGTGCAAAGCTTATTTTTGTATTTGCCTTTATCTTTATTGTTTTTATCGCGAATAACACAGCTACGTATGCTGCGTTGCTCATCTTTACAATACTTATTATTCTGTTGTCTAGAATTAAGCTTTATTTTTTGATTAATGGTTTGAAGCCCATTTTGATTTTAATGGCGTTCACTTTCTTCTTGCATATTTTCTTCACCAAAGAAGGGGATATACTTTATCATTGGAAGTTTATTACGATTTATGAAGAAGGCCTTCGCCAAGGGATCTTCATATCCGTCCGTTTTTTAGTACTTGTTTTTGTTACGACGGTTTTAACACTGACGACTTCACCTATATCCATTACGGATGGTATGGAAGTGTTATTAAATCCATTGAAAAAATTAAAGCTGCCGATTCATGAATTGGCATTGATGATGTCCATTTCTCTACGCTTCATACCTACTTTAATGGACGAGACAGATAAGATTATGAAAGCACAAACAGCAAGAGGTTCAGACCTTACGTCAGGACCAATTAAAGAGCGTATAAAGGCTGTTGTCCCATTATTAGTCCCATTGTTCGTCAGCGCCTTTAAACGTGCTGAGGACCTTGCTACGGCTATGGAAGTACGCGGTTATCGCGGCGGAGAGGGAAGAACGCGTTACCGCCAATTGAAATGGCATGTTAGAGATACAATTGCCGTGCTATCAATTGTTGTAATGGGTGCTGTGTTGATTTATTTGAGAAAATACAGTTAAAGATATAGGAGAATGGACAAATGGAAAAACGGTTGAAAGCGACCATTGCCTATGACGGTACAAACTTTTCTGGTTATCAAGTGCAGCCCAATCAGCGCACAGTACAAGAAGAGCTAGAAAAAGTCTTAACAAAGATGCATAAAGGAACCAAAGTAAATGTTACGGCAAGCGGCAGAACAGATGCCAAGGTACATGCGACAGGGCAAGTGATTCACTTCGATACATCATTGGATATTCCACTTGAAAGTTATAGAAAAGCACTAAATGTCCAATTGCCGACAGATGTTCGTATAAAAGTGATGGAAGAAGTACCTGAGGATTTTCATGCACGCTATAAGGTAGTGAGTAAGAGATATCGCTACATATGGTCCTGTGAAGCCATACAAAGCCCTTTTAGGCGATTTTACGTCACGCCTACTAATGGAATAAGGCCTGATATTAAAAAGATGATAGAAGCAGCTCAGCACATTATTGGCACTTATGACTTTTCTTGCTTTTGTGCAGCAAATACGAGTGTAAAAGATAAAGTGCGTACAGTTACTCTATTAGAATTTGAATGGCATCAGGATGAGTTGCACATGGTAATTGAAGGGAATGGCTTTTTGTACAATATGGTACGAATTATAGCAGGTACTTTATGGGAAGTTGGGACCGGAAAAAGAAATCCAGAACAATTGACTGAGATCATCGCTTCCATGAATAGAGGGAATGCCGGCAAAACAGCGCCAGCACAAGGTTTGTACCTTGAAAAAGTGAGCTATTAAAGCGAAAGCAACATGACCAGGTGTTTTTCTTGAAATGCTTGACTTATAATTCTATTTGGGTTAAGATGACATATGGTATTTTCATTACCCCACAAGATAAGCCCCGAATCTTAGCTTTTGAGGATAAAGAAAACAATTGGAACAGACAATAGAACAATCATTTGAATTGTAGGAGGATACTAAAATGCGTACAACATTCATGGCTAAAGGTCACGAAGTAGAACGTAAATGGTTAGTAGTAGACGCTGAAGGCCAAACTCTTGGTCGTTTAGCTTCTGAAGTAGCTGCTATTTTACGTGGTAAACATAAAGCAATCTATACACCAAACGTTGATACAGGTGATCACGTGATCATCATCAATGCAGACAAAATCGAATTAACTGGTAACAAATTAAGAGACAAAATTTACTACCGTCACACTCAATTTGCTGGTGGTTTGAAACAACGTACTGCTGGTGAAATGAAAGAAAAATACCCAACTCAAATGCTTGAGTTAGCAATTAAAGGCATGCTTCCTAAAAACACTTTAGGTCGTCAAATGTTCGGCAAATTGCACGTATACACAGGTTCTGAACACCCACACGCTGCACAAAAACCAGAAGCTTACGAGCTTCGCGGATAATAATTAGAGGAGGATACAACCTTGGCACAAGTTCAATATATCGGCACAGGCCGTCGTAAAAGCTCAATTGCCCGCGTACGTTTAGTACCAGGCGAAGGCAAAATCGTTATTAACAACCGTGACGTTGAAAACTACGTCCCATTCGCATCACTACGCGAAGTAATTAAACAACCATTAGTAGCAACTGAAACACTAGGTAGCTATGATATTCACGTAAACGTAAACGGCGGTGGTTTCACTGGCCAAGCTGGCGCAATCCGCCACGGTATTGCTCGTGCGTTGCTAACAGTTGACCCTGATTTCCGTCCAGCACTTAAATCAGCAGGTTTACTAACTCGTGACCCACGTATGAAAGAACGTAAAAAATACGGTCTTAAAGGCGCTCGTCGCGCACCTCAATTCTCAAAACGTTAATTTTGGCGTTTCAAGACTCTCAGTCATTTGGCTGGGGGTCTTTTTTATTGTTGAAACTTTTCACCAGTACTAACAAACTATGTAATGGACTTCCGATATAATGAATTATACTTGTAGGAGCAGAAGGCAGTTTCTATGTAATGGCTAACGAGTATATATCTAAACTCGTCTCAGAAAAAAATCTATAACGAGGCTGCTTGAAAGGGAACATATAGATATATAATTTTAGATAGGAGATTACAAGGAGAAGAGCCCGCTTTTAAAGAGAGCTCTGTTCATTATAGGGGTATACACAACTTAGGCTATTTCTAACTTATTAATAACTTCTTCTGAATATGAATCAGTAAACCGAATAATCCCGTGGTCCTGTATAATCCGTCCTTCTTTTTTGCGGACATCTAGCCAATCTGTAATGAAAGAGGGAGCATATCCGCCTTGACCGAATTCTCCGCCAAATGCAATTATTTTGGGGTAGGCCGCCACATATTGATCACGACTGGTGTCTGGATAGGACTTCGTATACAACCAGAATTGGACATCATACATGAGATACGATAATTTATCAGCTTGAAAAGAAAAATTGCCTTTCTCTTCACAAATCTGTGTACAGATAGTCCGGATTTTCTGTTCAACTTGGTCCACTTCGGTTACCCTTGAGCACAGTTCCTCAAGCAGAGGAGAAAATTTGCCGTGGGCTACTTTATCTAGAGCTTCTTCTTTGTCTTCCTCAGAAGCATCATATTCTTCATCGTTCACTAGGCCTTTGATAAATTCTTCAAAATTATCGGCAAGGAAGGTAATTTCATAATCGTCTTCTTGATCGACATGAACAACTTCTGGTTCACCATCTATACCGCAAGCTCGATAGTCTAACATAACAACATCATGTCCGGCTGAAGGACAATCACAAATTACAACACCAATGTCAGGGTATCCCCATTCATCAATCATAAATTGGCTACCTAAGTCTCCACACAAAGAATAGCTTTTCTTACGGCCAATTCCCATGATTCCTGAAATAGCAATATGATCCTCTGCCCAGGAAGTGGGATCCTTTGTTGGGAAGTTGGTGTTGTTCGGCACACCGCCATTACGTTGCTTCATCAAATCAATATAAGAAGAAGGAAGCTTGTATCCAAGCTCTTTCTCTATCGAATCAATTAGTTCATCTGTCGGTAGCTCAGATTGATAAGACTCTCTCGCATACTCGCTGTCCTCCCAGAAATCAGCTAAAAACATATCCGAAAAAAGAACTTTCCCATTGACCGATTCGCCACGTGCCATGGAAGCTTTCTTTTTGGAAAGGCGAAGTTTTTCTCTTTTCTGCTTCTCCGCTTTTTGGCTGCTCCGTGTTAAAAAATACTCTGTATATTGATCTCCAGGGTCTAGTTGATCAGCTCTGCTGAAGGCTTGAGCCGATTCCTCATATCGCTTTAAATAATATAAAGCAAACCCTACCCGATAATGCCAGAGAGAATCCTGTTTGCCAGCCTCAGAAATTTTATCAAAGTGATAGAGCGCTTCTTCGTAAAGCCCCATATTGGTATAGGCTCTGGCCAAAAGGCTGATTGAGTCATAGTCCTGTTCTTCATCAGAAATTGTTAAAAGGGAATCGATAATTCGTTGATGTTCATCTGATTCATGCCATTCGTTTAATTGATCAATTAAATTTTGTTTCATTTCTACCTCCCAATAATTTATAAAATAATTTCATATGTATCTGGTTATATAACATCGTAAATGATAGAAAATGCTGCAGCTGAACATTTCCACTTATACTTAAACCAAGCACAAAATTAAAAGTACAAAAAAGAATGGTTACACGATTACATATCTCATTCAATATTTGTTCCTAAAGCGCTTCCTTAAAATTTTTAAAACTGGCAAACAAAGTATATGTCCGATAAGAAAACTCACATTATATAAAAATATATCTGCTAAGTCGAAAATACCGACTTTTAATTGAGCTTGTAAATATTCGATTAAAATTGCAAACACTTCAAAAGCAATTAATCTCTTCATAAACGTTTTTAATATGTTTGTGTATGCTAATAAAAAGTACATTGGTAAAAAAATCAAGAGATTAATAACCATTACAATCAGTGAAAAATTATCACTTTGAATGTCAGAAATAAATCCAAATGGATTCCAGGCATATAATCCAATTTTCGCGGAATATTGCTGATCAGGGCGAAGTAAGCCCAATACTAAAACCAGTAAATAGAGTGCCAGGAGTGTGTATCTATCAGTTTTAGTGTCCAGGTTAAATATGATGCTCAATAATACATAGACAGTGAAAGTTATTATAAAAATTGCTAAGATGTTCTTTTCAGTATTCTCCATGTTAGCAAAAAACATAGGCAAGATATTCATGAAGAATCCTATATATAGCAAGATACCTGCTATAACGCTAATTGAAAATAACAAAACCTTCATTATCTTTTTTGATGTTAATGACTCAATCACAATCGCTCTCTTTCTTTTAAATTTTTTAACTAAGAAGACTCAACCTCTTTAAATGCCTTTTTTAGGACAACAACTCCACCCTATCATGAATAAAAAAAGTTTTCAAAATATTTATCAAAAGTATATTTAGTTTTACATTTGTAACCTCCTCTGAATCGTCAATTATGTGAAAGGAGCATTCGTTTTAAATAAAGAGGTTGCAAAGAAGCTTACGCAATTAATTACAGGGGAATTAATGTCAGAACGGAGGGCAGAAAATTTTGCTTTTGCATTCTTTTTACTTAGTAATCCAGACACTATATATCATATAGAAATATTGCATCACTATTTCTATAAAGACGGCTATAATGTTTGAACAATTTAACCATATTTTACAATAATGCTGATTTACCATTATAATTTATACATATTATAGAAACTTATGTAAAGGGATATTTGCTTTTCCAATCGAGAAAAAGATAATAATAAAATGGAGGGAAAATAATGACGAAAGAAGCTAACACCACTGGATGGGATGCAATTGATGAAGCAGTAACGAAGTTATATGGGGAACAGGAACCAAAGCATTATGGTACGGTGCTTCCTTATATGCTTGGCGGACAAGACCCATTAGATGGGCTTAGTGCTTACAAAGCAGAAATACCTTCTCCTCATTGGCATATTGTAACTTTTGGTTTCTCTGAGCTTTATGAGAAGGAATCAAAGAATACTGATTCTAGCGGCTACGGGTTTGAGCTTTCTTTCCGGGTTGCCCGCAGTAAGGATGAGGAGGAGCCTCCCGCGTGGGCATTAAATCTGCTTCAAAACATGGGGCGATATGTATTTAACAGTAACAATATTTTTGTCGCAGGGGATTATTTAGATGCGAATGGCCCAATCTGCTTGGGAGCAGATACAGAGCTAACTGCTCTTGCTTTTATATCTGATCCAGAATTGGGTACATTGCATACGTCTAACGGACGCGTTGAGTTTCTTCAAATGGTTGGGATTACTGAGGATGAGCTGGAGGCCATGAAAATATGGAACACAAGAGGTTTACTTGAAGCTGGAGAAGCAGAGATTCCGGGTTATATTACAGACTTATCCCGAAATTCTATGCTGCGAATCCCTGCTGTTCAGGAAAGTGTTCAAAAAGGTATCGAACGTGACGGCTCGAGTACTGGTTTATTATTTGTGGATCAATTGGACTGGAAATCTGGTAAGAATGGTTTGTTCAAAAAGATGCCATCTGTGTTCACACTAGGAGCAAAACAAGCAGAAACAGTTGGGAAACTACTACGAGGCCGACTGCTTAAGGGGAAAAATTTAACTTTAACAAATAATGAGATTAGCGTAATATTAGAACCCGCTTCAATGACTGAAATTGAAGTAGATGAGCATTTGGTCCATTTAAAACTTGATGAATCTGTCGTCAACGAGCTCATGAGTAAACTTCAACCAGAAGAAGGAGAAATTCGTTTGTTATCTAATAAAGGCTTCGTGATCCAAGTCGTTAAAACGTACATTAAAGATCAAGATGGGAATGTTATTTCTACCATCGGATAACAGGATCTTTGTGTGAGTCAATGTGTTCAAACCCTCTCTCGAAATACCGAGAAAGGGTTTTTTGATTTTTTATGAGTAAATTTGAATGAACCAAGAATTAATGGCCGAGTAACATATGGATAAATAATTAAGAAACCCAACTAACTTCCACAAGAAAGTAGCTGGGTTAATAAAATCTATAATAAACATGGTTAAGTTTAGCCATGATAACAATATAAACTGAAATATCTCAGTCCTATTTTGTATATTATTTTAAAGCGTTTACTACAACTTTCGCAGCTTTTGCAATAAGAGCATCATCATAGGTTGCGTCTTTCGTATTGCGAGAAGAAAGGATAGCGATTACTATTGGTTTTCTATCGGGTGGCCAAACAACTGCAATGTCATTACGTGTTCCGTAGCCCCCTGCTCCACTTTTATCAGCAACAACCCAATCCTTAGGTACACCTGCACGTATTAATGTGTCCCCTGTAGCGTTCCCAACTAGCAAATCGGTTAGGAGTGCCTTCTTTTTTGTAGGAAGTACGTCACCAATCACGAATTTTTGAAGATTTGAGGCAAGTGCTCTCGGTGTACTTGTATCACGAAGGTCTCCGGGAGTGGTAAGGTTTAGTTCAGGTTCCAAACGATTAGACTGTGTTACCTTATCTCCCATCTTCCTTAAGGCTTTTTCAAATCCAGTAGGACCTCCTAATTCATTGAAAAGTAGGTTTCCTGCTGTATTGTCACTATACCGAATAGCAGCAGTCGCAATATCCTTCACTGTCATTCCTTTATCTACGTATTTCTCAGTGATAGGTGAATAGGTAACCAAATCATCCTTAGTGTAAGTGATAATCTTATCAAGATCCTTCATGGATTTTTGCTTAAGCATGGCACCTGCGGCAAGTGCTTTGTAAGTAGAAGCAAAAGCAAATCGTTCATCTGATTGATAGCTGACGCTCTTTTTTGTTTTCGTATCAATCGCATAAACACCAAGACGGGCATCGAACTCACTCTCCAGCTGTTTGAAAGCTTCTTCAGTATGCGTGTCTTTTTCCTTAGTTGTTTTATGCTCGGGTGAAGCAGCAGAAGAATTAGTTGCATTTGTGCAACCAGCTAGCATGATTAAACCTAGCAAAGATAAAAGGAGGGTTTTATTTAGTCTACATAATGTATTTGTTAATTTCTTCAAGTTATAACCTCATTTCTATTTCATCATTATTGTCTTAAATAGATTAAATCGTCTCCACCTTTCACATCATATGTATTACACGTGTAATACAATACTACAATTGTAATCCATATTGGTCAACCTTTTTTAACAAGAGGGGACATACATAATGCATTAATAGAGAGGGTGTTTGATAAACCATAACCGTCATGATAATATTTGAATATTACAGTTGTAGTTTTAAGGAGATTTTATTTAACTTCTTCGAATGAACAAAAGATAGACGTATTTTGTTTTAATTGGATATGGAGATGAATACATTGCTTTTTACATACTTCATCATTTGTTTTATAGTTTCTTCTTTAACGGTTATAGGAATTATGCTGGGAAGGAAAATTTTCCGAAAGCAGTTATCTGTAAAAGGGAAATATCATATGTGGTTTTTATTGATGGTGGCCTTAATTCTGCCATTTATTCCGTTTCAGTTACTGCCTATTAAATATCCTTCTATCGATTTGGGTGTCAACCAATATAATGAACGAAATCCAGTGTTGGCGAGTACAGAAGATGTTCAACATTCGAATTGGATACAGGATTATTCCTTATCTATTCATCGCATTAATATAGAATTTCTGGGTACGGTATTAACTTATATATGGATCGCAGGAATGCTAGTTATGTTATGTCTAGCAATAATGGCTTGGCTTGATGTAAAGAAAATAAAACGAACAACATCCCCCTTAGTAAATAAAGATATACTGTTTTTATTTGAACAGTGCAAAAAGCAATTGGGTATATCGGGCCAGTTAACAGTAGGGGAGTCAAAGCTTGTCAATTCTCCGATGATAATCGGTCTTCTAAGAAATTATGTTGTATTGCCTTCTAATTTTGATCAATGGCTGTCAAAAGATGAAATCAAATACATTTTTCTACATGAACTTAATCACTATAAATATAAAGATACAGTTGTAAATTACCTTATCCTCTTTTTCCAAATTATTTACTGGTTCAATCCACTAGTTTGGATAGCTTTCCGCAAGATGCGCTTGGATCGGGAAATCACCTGTGATTATGCAGTTTTAGCTTCCTTAGATGAGAATTACCATAAAGAATATGGGCTGACGATTATCCATTTTATAGAGAAAGTCTCGCAGCAGAAAAACCTAATTTTAGCCAATCAATTTAATGGCTTCAAAGAGCAAATGAAAAGCCGTATAGAGCATATTGCTTGTTATACAAAGGAAACAAAGCTTTTGAAACTGAAGAGTATAGTGGTTTTTATGATGTTAGGCATATTGGTGGGGAGTCAGGTTCCGCTCATTTCAGCTATGGCTCAGAACCAGAATCGTTATGAGTTTACGAGTGAAAAGACTAGTTATTTGGATCTGAGTAATCTTTTCAAGGGGTATGATGGAAGCTTTGTCTTATACGATAACCAGGCTGATCAATATAAAATATATAATAAAGATAAAAGTACACTTCGAGTTTCTCCAGATTCTACTTACAAGATTTATAGTGCATTAATCGGATTGGAGTCCGGTATTATTTCAGGTGAAAATTCTAGCCTAAAATGGAATGGGACCAAGTATCCTTTTGATTCTTGGAATTCAAAACAAAATTTGTCGACTGCGATGAAAAATTCAGTGAGCTGGTATTTTCAAGAGTTAGATAGGCGAAATCAGACTGCAATCATTGAATCCTATTTAAAACGAATGAAATATGGAAATTCCGATATGTCGGGCGGTATCAGTCAATATTGGCTAGAATCATCTTTAAAAATATCGCCAGTTGAACAAGTACAGTTATTAAGAAATTTCTATACTAATCGGCTAGGGTTTAAGGATAAAAACGTCCAAGCGGTTAAAAAGGCAATCAAACTCGAGCAAAAAAATGGGGTACTGCTTTCTGGGAAAACGGGTACAGGCGTTGTCAATAACAAAGAAGTGAATGGTTGGTTCATTGGATATATTGAGAAGGGGAAGAATACGTATTTCTTTGCAACCAATATTAAGCGAAAAGAAAAGGCATCGGGTAAAAAGGCGGCAGAAATAACTTTGTCCATTTTAAAGGACATGGGAATATATTAATTATTGATCTACTGAAGGAGGTTGTATGATGTCTAAAAATATTCCCAATATATCAGAGTCTGAATGGGAAGTGATGACGGTGCTTTGGAAAGAGGCGCCGCTTACTGCAAATGATGTAATCTCTGCCCTACAGAAACGAACTGATTGGAAATCAAAAACAATACGCACGCTCTTAGATCGTCTTGTCAAAAAAGAAGTCGTGGGAGTAAATAAAGAACAAAGGGTGTATACCTTTTTTCCGCTGTATGAGCAGGATGAATGTCAGCGTGCTGAGGCGGAATCGTTTATTAAACGTATTTATGGCGGCACACTGAAGTCTATGTTAGTACAGTTTATCCAGGAGGATAACTTATCTGAAGAGGATATACAGGAATTAAGATCCATTCTAGATCCGAAGCAAAAAAAACAAAAACAGTAAGAATGCCCATATATCAGGGTATTCTTTTTTTATTTTGTATCAATTGGTACTCTATTTGATCTGAGAGTAATTGAACACAAAAGGACAATACAACATACACTACTTTAGAGTTTTATTTAAGGTGGTGATTTTTAAAATGAATAATCCATTCCAATTTCCAAGTTTCCCAGGGTCATCAGGAATGCCAGGTTTCCCAGGGTCTTCATTTCCAGGAATACCTGGGATACCAAGCTCTCCAGGACCATCATTTCCAGGAACGCCAGGCACTTCACAGGCACCAACTGCTCCGCCCCCATCATTTACTCCGCAACGATCAACAACTGTTTCGCCATTAGCAGTAGATCCAGGAGCAATTAGAATGTGTCTGTTCCGTAATACGTACGTATGGCTAAACAATGGTGAAGCATTTTGGTACTATCCTGTTTTCGTAGGTTCAAGATCCGTTTCAGGTTTCAGATGGACTGGTTGGACCTGGGTGATTTTTGGTATTGATACAAGGAGAATTAGCTCGTTTACATGTTTTTAAAAACAATGTTGCCTAGGGCCTTGGATGAATAAGCCATCGTATCGTTATCTTGTTTGATGTACAATATTGAACATGCATATTTATCATAAAAACCTCTTTCTGATATAGCATCGGAAAGAGGTTTGGTATATAAGTTGTTATCAATTAATATTAAAAAAAAGCCAGCTCTCCTTTATTAGGAAAACTGACTGTTTTCATCTGTTATAGCTGTCCTTGTTGAATTCGATTAATTAGTTCCTCAAGCCAGAAAATCGTGTGTTCGGTTTTGGTCGATACATAACCTGTCATGTAGTTTACAAACTTCTCACTATCTTCATCTAGCTCAATCTGGTCTTTGAACCCAATTACGTGCGCCCATTGGCTTTCAATAGTTCGAGCTTTCTTTTCTAATATCTCTATCACTTTTTCTCGGTTCACATATTTGATATTTGCTATGCCCACGACCATATCTGTAATTTCTTTGGCATTCTCAAATAACTTGTATATGAGTTTAGGCAGCTCTTCGCGACCTTTTTCGGTAATCGCAAATACTTGCTTATCTGGTCGATTTTCTTCTTTTTTAATTTCAATAATTTCAATCAACCCTTTTTTAGCTAGGGAGTCAAAATTATAATATAGCTTACTTTCTGTTAATCCAGCTATTTGATCTAATGGAATCGGATCGGATAGGTGTTTTTTTAATTTATAAGGGTAGTTGGCACCCTCCATCAGTTTGCTCAATATAAAGATTTGAATAGACATACTAACACTCCTTCAAGAAGCATGTTAACTCTATTGTAACAAAAACTAGATAGTTGCTTCAGTCGAATTCTTTAATTTGTCTTCTTCAGTTGAAGATTCCTCTACTGGGATAGGTTTGTGAATAAATGTCACAATCCCAATGTTAATCAACATAGCAGCTGCGCCTACTGCAACCATTGACCAAATATATGGACTTGCACTGATGCTTCCGTATAAGTCAGCAAAGTATCCTTGTACAGAGTAATACATTGGTGAAATATAGCTCATCCATTTATACGGCAAGTACATCATATCCCGGGAAATAGTCGCGCCGTTTGCTAGTGTTTGAATGAGTAAAATTGGTAAGTTGAAAATCATCCCTACTTCACCAACTAAAAAGATTAAAATGGCTGTGAAGTTGAAGCAGACCATATAATTAAGAATTTGGTGTCCTAATACGCTGAAGAATAGACTGCCGCTTGGTTTATTAATTAAATATGCAATCCCTGTACCGGCTAGTGATGATATTACTGCCACTAACAATGCTGTTAATTGTACATAGCAGAATAAGCGAGTTTTACTTGCTTTTCCACGACTGCTCTTGAATACGCCTACTAATTGCATGGCACCAATCATCGCACCTGTATAACCAGCCATCGTTAAGAACATTGGCAACATGTTATTATTCATACCATCTGGCATCTCGTTAATTTTTACGACGTTTCCTACATACGACGTTTCAATCTTTTTGGCTAATTCAGCCGCTTGCTCTTTTGGTACATTCACGTTCATTAGAATGCCTTCTGCTGTCTGTTGAGAAAATTGAGTGCTAAATTGGTTATTGATTGCCGTAATGACAGAATTGATAGAAGAGGAAACGGTTGTAGCTCCGGCTTCATTGATTGTAAAGTCGATGCTTGAAGATGTTTCACCTTTTTGCATATTCTTAGAGAATGTTTTTGGAATGTGTACAACTAACGCTAAATCATTATGCTCTAAGTCCTTTAAGGCTTTTTTATTTGTTAAATCCATTTCAATTTTTTTAAACGGTAACTTCTCTTGTAACTGATCGGCAATCTTTGCACCGTATTCACCAGAATCATCATTAACTATGGCAATTGGTAATTTATCTATATTTCCTGGGATTGCCGAATAGCCAGGCAAGAAGATCCCTAACATGGCAACCGCATAAAAAATGCCCATGAATATGGCTCCGATTGCCCCTTTTGTTTTTAAGAATTGAGTAAACTTCATTTGTTGAATCCTTCCTTTTGCTAAATTCATTTATGCTTTATTTAAAATACTTTAATCAAAGTACTTTTTAAAAAGTATGTTAGTAGTTTATTTTAATTTAATCAGAAAGTCAATTGAAAAACGTGTTATTATCGTGAACCATTTGATAGAAGAACCAATTATAAAACCCCCTATCCATCGTCGAAAGTAACGGTAGGGGGAGCAGACTTATAAATCTTCTATCCATATTAGAAAAAGAATATGTTAATATGGTATACAAATTAGCATTTGTGTTGATACTAATGATTGAAGTATCTGAAACAAGTTGATATATTTGTTTATATATATAATCAGTGAAGTGATCAAGTAAATAAGAATTGTGAACCAGAAAGTATAGCCTAGGCTGGAAGCTATATCACCTCTTCTTATTGAACCCTGCCACGGAGATGTTAGTGAAAAGCTAACCGAGTCGTTTCGTTATAAACGTTTAGAGGGCATAAAGTTTATTTACGCCGAACTAAGGTGGTACCACGTCTACTAGCATAAAGACGTCCTTATTTGGACGCTTTATGCTTTTTTTATTTTTTCTAAGGAGGAAAAGAAAATGTCTCAAATGACAAACAATTTTTCAAAATGGTATATTGATACAATTCAAAAAGCAGATTTGATTGATTACACTCCAGTACGTGGATGTATTGCATTCAAACCTGACAGCTATGAGATATGGGAACATATCCAAGCGGAGATGGATAAACGATTTAAAGAAACGGGGCACCGCAATGCATACTTCCCAATGTTAATTCCTGAATCTTTTTTCCAAAAAGAAAAGGATCATATTGAGGGATTTTCACCAGAGCTTCCTTGGGTGACAGAAGCAGCAGGAGAAGAATTAGAAGAGCGTTTGGCGTTACGTCCAACTTCTGAAACGATGATTGGCCATCTATATTCAAACTGGATTAAAAGCTACAGAGACCTTCCAGTTTTAATTAACCAATGGGCAAATGTATTCCGTTGGGAAAAGAAAACTCTTCCATTCATTCGTACATCCGAGTTCCTGTGGCAAGAAGGTCATACTGCACATGTAGATGAAGAAGAAGCACGCAAAGAAACGATGCAAATGCTATCTATATATAAAGAGGTAGTTGAAGGACTTCTTGCTATCCCTGTTTATGATGGGCAAAAGACACCATCAGAACGTTTTGCCGGTGCGATTGATACTTTCTCTATTGAAGCGATGATGAAGGATGGAAAAGCTGTACAAGCGGGGACTTCTCACTATTTAGGTACAAAATTTGCGGAAGCATTTGATATCAAATACTTGAATAAAGAAAACAAGCATACTTACGTGCATACAACTTCTTGGGGAACATCTACACGTTTGATTGGCTCTGTTATTATGGTTCACGGTGACGAAAAAGGCCTTGTCTTGCCACCAAAGATAGCACCTACACAAGTGGTGCTTATTCCGGTCGGTCCATGGAAAAAGAATCCTGCCATTGTTGAGAAACTCGATGAAATTTTCGCGGCATTGAAAGCGAAAGGTATTCGTGTTCGTCTGGATGATTCAGATCAATCGCCCGGCTATAAATTTAATGAATGGGAGCTGAAAGGTGTTCCTGTCCGTATTGAACTTGGTCCTCGTGATTTAGAAAATCAGCAAGCTTTAATGAAAGCACGCGATGAGGATGAAAAAGTTTCGGTATCTTTAGATGCAGTCATTGAACATGTAGAAAAAGAACTTGAAATGATGCAAACACGCCTTTTGGAAAAAGCAAAAGCTTTCCGAACAGAGAATTCACACACGCATATTGAAACATTGGATGAGTTAACAACCCATTTAGAGAAGTCTAAAGAACAAGAAACCATTCCTGGTTGGGTTTTAGCTGGCTGGTGTGGAGATGACGCGTGTGAAGAAACGATAAAAGAAAAAACAAAATTCACTACGCGAAACATACCATTCAATCCGCCAACAACAAAGCATACATGCTTGAATTGTGGAAAAGAAGCAAAACATACAGTGTGGTTTGCCCGCGCTTATTAATCCAAATAAACAAAGCCCCTTTCTCATACAACAGAGAAGGGGTTTTTGTTTTGCTTATGCACCGACATATCGGGACAGTCTTCCGCATATGGTATGGTAAAAAGGTGGTGTCTGTGATTGAAACGTTGGATGATATGGAGTGTTGTTTTAGTAGCTTGTATTTTCATAGTTGTGTATGAAACCAAAGCATCTAATCGCGGATTCTTTATTTCCGAGACCTTGGGTGGCGTCAAGATAGCATTGGATGCGGGACATGGGGGGATTGATGGAGGGGCGTCTACAGATAAGTTGATTGAAAAAAATGTAACGTTGGCTATTACGAAAGAAGTGGAAAAGCTTTTAAAGAAAAAAGGCGCAACGGTATATATGACAAGATCAAAGAATGATGATGTGATCGCCGAGCATACACCTAAAGCTGAATTTAACACATTGAGAGAACGCAAAAAGCAAGACATATTTTTAAGAGAAAAATTAGTAAACAAGGAAAAACCGGATTTATTCCTAAGCATACATGCAAATGCTATTCCTGAAACAAAGTGGCGTGGAGCTCAAGTATTTTACCATGCGAATGGGCATCCAGCAGGAGAATTGTTAGCTAATTCTATCCAAGACTCCATCAAGGAGAACCTAAAAAATACAGAGCGTGAAGCGCTAGCTATTAAGCAAGTATATTTGCTGAAAAAAGTGAAAATGCCAGCTGTATTAGTTGAAACCGGCTTTTTAAGTAATCCTGAAGAAGCAGAGCTATTGTCTTCTCCTGATTATCAACGAAAAATGGCGGAAGCAATTGTGGATGGTATTGAACGCTATTCTGAATCCTCTATTGAATAAGATATGCCATAATACTTATTTGTAAGCGTTATGATATACTAAAGGCAAACGCAATAGAGGAGTGTCTACAGTGATTAATGAACAACAAGTTCTGGAATTAGTGGGAGCATTAAAAGATCCTTTTCTACATAAATCCTTAAAGGAAACTGGTGGGGTTTTAGAGGTTTCAATTAAAGAAGAGAAAGAACATGTCAGTGTAAAAATTGCAATTGCGAAAACAAATACACCTGAACAGCTTTCTCTTCAAATGGAAATCGTCAATACATTAAAGGAAGCAGGATTTAAAACAGTCGGCATCAGATTCCAAGAACTTCCTCAAGAAAATATCGAGCAATTCCGTGGAACTGCCACTCGTGCAGAAGCACAGGATTTGTTATCGCCTTTAAATAAAGTGAAATTCATCTCCATTGCGTCAGGTAAAGGCGGAGTGGGGAAATCTACTGTCGCTGTCAATTTAGCGGTTGCTTTATCACGTTTAGGGAAAAAAGTAGGCTTAATTGACGCAGATATCTATGGCTTTAGTGTACCGGATATGATGGGTGTACAAACTATGCCAATTGTAGAAGAGAATCGTATAATCCCTGTGGAACGATTTGGAGTAAAAATGATTTCAATGGGCTTCTTTGTCGAAAATAATGCACCAGTTGTATGGCGCGGACCTATGCTTGGCAAAGTATTGGATCAATTCTTCCGTGATGTTGAATGGGGAGAGTTAGATTACTTATTATTAGACCTTCCTCCGGGCACTGGGGATGTTGCGCTTGATATTCACCAAATGTTGCCAGAATCAAATGAAATCGTTGTAACAACGCCACACCCAACTGCAGCATTCGTAGCAGCTCGTGCTGGTGCTATGGCTATCAAAACAGAGCATACAATCCTTGGTGTGATTGAAAATATGTCTTGGTTCCAATCTGATGTATCAGGTGAAAAAGAATATGTATTTGGAAAAGGCGGCGGTCCAAAGCTAGCCGATGAATTGCGAACTGATTTACTTGGCCAAATACCTTTAGGACAACCAGATTGGAATGAAGTTGATTTTGCGCCATCTGTTTATGCCAAAAATCATTCAACAGGTCAAATTTATTTAGAAATTGCACAGCGTGTAAGTGATAAATTAGAGCAAGAAGATTAAGGTAAAAAAAGTAGGGATGAAGCTAAATGCTTCATCCCTTTTTCATGCTTACTTACCGCCAACTCCTTTACCGGAGCCGCCGCCACCGCCACCTTGGCCACCATCACTGCCGCCACCGCCATCTGAAGACTTAGACTTTTCTCCTGACGATTCAATTAGCTTTGCCCACTTTTCTTGTAGCATTGGGCTTTTTATGACTTCAGCAATCACTTTTTCTAAATCTTCTTTAGAGCTTGCTGATTTCATGATTTTTTCTAATTGTTTTTGCATGTCGGGTTGAGAGAAAAATTGTTCCAAGTCTTTTTGGAAAGAGGCATCCTTCATTAAATCTTTCAGTAGATCCTTTTGTTCCTTTTTCAAGCTTTTCGCAAATGTTTCGCGGAATTTAGGATCTTCAAATTGGGTTTTCCAATATTCTTCGGCCTTTTTAGAAAGCAATGTGTCCTCTATAGCAGAATTGACATCATCATGCTCGAGCACAAGCATATCCTTCATGGCCGGATCTTCTAGAAGTTTTCGTATGACCTTTTTTCCTTCCTCTGTTTGCAATGCATCTAGAGTGGATTTTTTTATATCTTCATACGATTGGCTTTGAGGAGGAGCAGCAGCGGAACAACCTGTTAAAAGAGCAAGAAGAAATGTAAAGATAATGGCTTTTTTATACATAACCTTCCCTCACTTTTGTGTATCAGTCGTTTCATTTATTGTTCACAAAAGCCCGTGTAATATGTATGGGGAACGAGAAGAAATAGATTTTTTAAATATTCATGTTAGAATGAAACAAGAACTTCTAAAAAAATGGAGGACACTCGTTGTGACGATACGTAATTGGTTGAAGTTTGCTTTAAGAGCGTTGATTATAGGCGGCTTGGTCACTGGGGTTATGAGTTTAATCGTTCGGTGGGGAAATTTTTATGGACCGCATTTTTCTAATGGTGAACTAACAGAAGCAATCAGTGGCTTATTGTGGTTTGTATTTCTTGGATTTACAATTAGCATGGTTTGCCAAATGGGGTATTTTGCCTATCTGACGGTGCATCAAATCGGGGTAAATATTTTCCGCTCATTAACTTTGTGGAATTGGGTACAACTATTGTTGATGATTATAGCGATTGCAGATGTGGTTTATTTCCGTTTTAGGCCATATGCCGATACTGCAAATGATTGGTTCCTATACATAGGTTTATTAGCGGTATTATTAGTAGCTGCTTTTTTGACGGCTATCAAAAAAGTCAAAATGACGAATAAAAAGCATATCCTTATCTCCGCTTTATTTTTCATGGTTTTTGTAAGTATTATCGAATGGCTGATTGCGCTTTGGGTTCGTACTGAAGGAGGCAATCAATATATCACGATTTTATTATTCCCAATTTTGGCTGTTAATGCATTCCAACTACTGGAATTACCTAAATATAATGCACAATCAGCAGCTGATTTGAAGAAAAGGGAAGAGCGCCGTAAAGAACATAATGCCAACGCTACAAAACAACAAGCGAATAATCAACAAACAAACCGAAAAAAAGCGAAACAAAAGTAAAGAAAGGCTATTTCCCTGGTTATGGTGAAATAGCCTTCTTTCTATTTAGGATACTTTTTAGTGGTTGCGGAATAACCAAAAATAACTTCTTCAATTTGTCCAAATTGGTTACTCTCAATTAGTCGCTCTAAGTTTTTTATGGTGATTCTTTCTTCTTGATGATAAGGGATGGCAATAATGTCTCCGTTTGAAACCTTTATTTCTTTTGAATTTGTGCCCATTTTAGATGCTGCTAACATATTGATCTTTTGTTTCCATAAAGCATTTGAAACGTTTGGCAGGAAGATGTAATCTTTCGTTCTGAACCAAAGTGGAGGTTGTTTCATAATGGTGTTGAACAATTCTATATCTTGTTCCAGTTGAGAAGGGTTTTCCTCATATATTTCACTGCTTTTGCCTAATAAACCAACAGGAATGTTTTTAGACTTAATGACTTTTACGAGAGTTTTAGAACGTTCTAATAATGCTGGGTCTACCATTAATAATGGGTAAGGAGATTTTGTTTCGTTTAGCCATTTGATAAATTCCTCATCGGCATATGAAAGATCAATTGTTAATGCCTTTCCGTATGTTCCCTTTAAAATAACGTTTGGCTCATCTGTTAACCGAAATACACTAAGTAAATTGTTTTTAGTCGGAATAAAGACGAGTAGAATAGCTAACATTACTATCATCAGTAGCAGTATTCTTTTAATCAGTATGCTCACCTCCAAAGTATATATATGTTAGAGGCTTGTATTTTAAAACTTTATAAAAAAATAGTTGACTCATTTATAGTAAGAGAGTATAGTTGTTAACGTTGACTCGTCAGAATGAGCAAGACTGATAGTAGACGACTTAAATTATTTTAAAAAAGTTGTTGACTAATGATTTTAACCATGGTAAGATAGTTAAGTCGTTAAGGCGACAACGAAATGAACCTTGAAAACTGAACAAGCAAGATGTTAATCATTTAAACTACTAACAACTGTTAGTTTTAAAGTCATCATCGTAAAGATGATGCGCTAGTGAAATTTTGAGCAATCAAACACTTTTATGGAGAGTTTGATCCTGGCTCAGGACGAACGCTGGCGGCGTGCCTAATACATGCAAGTC
>NZ_JAVGCV010000004.1:0-136379 GCF_052928305.1 Rummeliibacillus sp. BSL5 | reverse complement strand
TCCCAATCGACGGTGATGAAGCAATTCTAAGCCCGTGAGCCTTTTTTAAAGGCAGGATTTTGGTGAGAATCCAAAGCCGACAGTATAGTCTGGATGGGAGAAGGATGTAGAGCAAGCTTAATGCCTTGTGAAGAAAAATATACTTCAATAGGTTTATTTAGTGATGACTTTTACATATGAATTCCAACACAACCCCGTAGAGAAATCTATGGGTTTTTCTTTTTTCTGAAACTCATACACAATTTTATATGGTTGTCCTTCGGGGTCGGGTGAAATTCCCAATCGACGGTGATGAAGCAATTCTAAGCCCGTGAGCCTTTTTTAAAGGCAGGATTTTGGTGAGAATCCAAAGCCGACAGTATAGTCTGGATGGGAGAAGGATGTAGAGCAAGCTTAATGCCTTATGAAGAAAAAAATACTTCAATAGGTTTATTTGGTGATGTCTTTGCAGCTAAATCATTCCACAATGTACCCCGTAGAGAAATCTATGGGTTTTTCTTTTTTCTAAAGCTCATACACAATTTTATATGGTTTGTCCTTCGGGGTCGGGTGAAATTCCCAATCGACGGTGATGAAGTAATTCTAAGCCCGTGAGCCTTTTTAAGGCAGGATTTGGTGAGAATCCAAAGCCGACAGTATAGTCTGGATGGGAGAAGGACGTATGGTGAGTGGTACCAGCCTTTGGAAGAAAAATACACCTTCCTAGGTTTATTTAGTGCACCCATTTTTACATACAATCTCCTAAACTCCTTAGTTGACAATAGCTAAGGGGTTTTCTATTTGTAATGAACTACAGCAGATAGGGAGGAAAGAAATGACGGATGAATTTTATATGAGCCTTGCTTTAGATTTAGCAGGAACTACTAAGCAGCAAACGTCGCCAAATCCAGCAGTAGGAGCCGTTATTGTTTCAAATGGCGAAATAGTAGGCCTTGGCGCACATTTAAAGGCGGGGAGCCCGCATGCTGAAATTCATGCCCTACGAATGGCGGGATCACAAGCGAAAGGAAGCACTGTTTATGTAACGCTAGAACCTTGCAGCCATTACGGAAAAACACCTCCTTGTGCTAACGCATTAATTGAAGCAGGTGTAAGTCGTGTAGTCATCGCTGCACAGGATCCCAATCCATTAGTTGCGGGCAAAGGATTGCAGCTTTTAAGAGATGCTGGTATTGAAGTAACGACAGATATTTTGCTAGCAAGAGCGCAGGCATTAAATAAAGAATTCTTTGCTTATATTCAACAACGAAAACCGTTTGTTACTTTAAAACAGGCCATCACATTAGACGGTAAAATAGCAGCAAAAAGAGGAATCGGGGAGCAAATTACAAGTAAGGAATCACAGGTGGATGTTCATAAGGATCGCGAAAATCATGATGCCATCTTAGTAGGAATCGGCACGGTATGTTCAGACAATCCACGCCTTACCAATCGACTTGGAAATACAAAGAAGCAACCGATTCGAATAATTTTAGACACGCATTTAAGGATTACGCCAGATAGATTGGTGATAATGGATAGTTCCGCGCCAACGTGGATTGTAACGGGTTCAAAAGCTTCAGCAGAAAAGATTGCACAGTTAAGCCAGATATCACATGTGGAGATTCTGCAGCTTTCAAATCCTTTAATTGATATAGAAGAATTATTACTAGAGCTGGGAAAACGCCAAATTATGAAGCTGTATGTAGAAGGCGGCCAAACGGTCAATGCAAGTTTTTTGAAATCCGGTTCAGTAAATCAATTAATCACATATATAGCGCCTAAAATTGTCGGTGGGACAAACGCTATTCCAATGTTTTCTGACTTAGGAGTGAAACAAATGGAGAATGCTTTTGAACTCAGATTGCAAGAAATCAACAAAATCGGTGAAGATTTGAAAATAGTATCTGTATTGAAATGAGGTGGAATCCATTTTTACTGGAATAGTAGAAGATATAGGTAAGGTCAAAGCAATCAAACGTGGCAGTCAAAGTATGCAATTAACAATAGACTCTCGAAAGATAACAGATGACATTCATTTAGGTGACAGCATTGCCATTAATGGGGTTTGTTTAACGGTTACTTCTTTTTCGGGAAGTGCCTTTACGGTTGATGTAATGCCGGAGACAGTGAAAGGGACGAGTATTCAATCATTGCAATTGGGTCATAGTGTCAATTTAGAACGAGCAATGCCAGCAAATGGCCGTTTTGGCGGGCATTTTGTATCTGGACATGTGGATGGTACAGGTATTATTTTGCGCATGCGCAAATTGGAGAATGCGATATATATTGATATTGGTATTGCAGAGGAGCTCAGTAAATATTGTATTTTAAAAGGCTCGATAGCTATTGATGGCATCAGTCTAACTATTTTCGATATTCAGCCACGTCAGCTCACAGTTTCAATCATTCCACATACTTTAAGTGAGACAGTGTTAGGTATAAAAAAGGAACGGGATCTAGTCAATATTGAAAATGATTTGCTTGGCAAATACGTGATTCAGCATGCTGAGAGGCAACAAAAAGAAACGCCAATGACGATGGATTTTTTAATGCAAAATGGATTTTAAAAAGAGGCGGTGTTTAATATGTTTCATTCAATAGAAGAGGCAATACAAGATTTGAAAAAAGGAAAAATGATTATTGTAGTGGATGATGAAAATCGTGAAAACGAAGGAGATTTACTCGTCCTTGCGGAGTATGCAACACCAGAAAACATCAATTTCATGGCAACCCATGGAAAAGGATTAATTTGTACGCCAGTTTCACAGAAGCTGGCGGAACACCTTGAACTTTATCCAATGGTTCACAACAATACAGACAATCACCAAACAGCCTTTACAGTGAGCATTGACTATAAGGATACAACCACAGGCATTAGTGCATTTGAACGTTCGGAAACCATTATGCAGCTATTAAACAAAGATGCAGGTGAGGCTGACTTTCGGCGACCGGGACATGTTTTTCCGCTCATTGCTAAAGAGAATGGAGTTCTCGAACGCCAAGGGCATACTGAAGCAGCAATTGATTTTGCAAGGATTTGCGGCAGTGAACCAGCAGCCGTTATCTGCGAGATTATGAGCGATAATGGTGAAATGTCTAGAGTACCGGAACTACTAGTGTTAGCTGAAAAATATGATTTAAAAATCGTTACTATTGCAGACCTCATTCGCTATCGTTATATCCATGAAAAACTAGCAAAACGTGAAGCATCTGTGAAAATGCCTACAACACTTGGTGAATTCCAGATGGTTGGCTATTCAAACAAAGTAGATAGCAAAGAGCATATAGCTTTGATAAAAGGGGAGTTGCGGGAGGAAGATGCTCCGTTAGTGCGTATTCACTCGGAATGCTTGACGGGAGACGTGTTTCATTCAAAACGGTGCGATTGCGGACCGCAATTGGAGAAGGCGATAGAAAAGATTGAAGCTGCTGGTACAGGTGTCATTCTTTACATGCATCAAGAAGGTAGAGGGATTGGGCTGTTAAATAAATTGAAAGCCTATGAGCTTCAAGAACAGGGCTTGGATACAGTGGAAGCAAATGAACAATTGGGCTTTCCGGCTGAGATGCGTGATTATGGTCTTTGTGCCCAAATGCTCCGCGACTTGGGTGTAACTAGGGTTCGATTAATGACGAACAACCCAGAGAAAGTGGAAGGGCTAAGGAAGTATGGAATTGAGATAGTAGAACGAATAGCGCTTGAAACTGAGGCTGTTGCTGAAAATCAATATTATTTACAAACGAAAAAAATAAAAATGAATCATATTCTTGCTAGGGAGTGTTAAAACACATGGGACAAGTACTAGAAGCACAATTAATAGGAACAGATTTAAAAATAGGGATTGTTGTAGGTAGATTTAATGAATTTATAAATGCCAAATTGCTAGGCGGAGCAATGGATGGTTTAAAACGCCATGGCGTATCTGAAGATGATATAGATGTAGCTTGGGTGCCGGGAGCATTCGAGGTGCCATTTATTGCAAAGAAATTGGCAGATACAAAGAAATATGACGCCATCATTGGTCTAGGTACGGTGATTCGTGGCTCCACATCTCATTATGATTATGTTTGCAATGAAGCAGCTAAAGGAATTGCAAATGTTGGATTAACTACTGGAGTGCCGGTTATCTTTGGTATTGTTACAACGGAAAACATCGAACAAGCAATCGAACGTTCTGGCACTAAATCAGGAAATAAAGGATATGATGCAGCTGTTTCTGCGATTGAAATGGCTAATTTAAATAGTTTGATTGAAGAATAAGCAATTGTAAATGGTAAGAGGCTTAGCATTTTAGCTAAGCCTCTTATTTTATTGGAAAAAATCAGGATGTTTAATGTGAGGGAAGTACGGGAATAGAATCATGAAGATGAAAAAATATGATGATTAACTTTAAATAGAAAAAACATGAAAACGCTATCATAGAAAGGGAGACTGGTATTTATGAAAATTACAATCGTTGGTTCTGGGCATGGAGGATCTGCTGCAGCAGCAGCGATGGCACAGGAAGGACATGAGGTCAGCATGCTAAAGCTAAGCAACCGACCAGATCAGCATTTTGAAAAGCTAAAAGAAACAAAAGAAATCAAGTTGGAAGGCATCGAAGGCAATGGTACATATCAGCTAGCGAATGTAACAAATAACCCTGTAGCCGCTATTCCAGAAGCGGATATCATTTTAATTTATTACGTTTCGAATTACCACGAAAATTTAGCTAAGGCGCTTGCCCCCTATCTCCAAGCTAAGCAAACGGTTTATATTTGCCCAGGGTATTTGGGCAGTTTACTCTTTAAGGAAGAAATGGAACGAATCGGACGAATTCAAGAAGCCCCACTATTTGTAGAAGGTGAAACACTTCCGTATAGCTGCCGTATTACATCCCCGGGTGCAGTCACTATATATTCTAAGAACTATGGACACCCAATAGCAGCATTGCCAGCGAACCGTATCGAAGAGGCATGCAGAATATTAGAACCAGTACTGGACAACCCTATACCACGCGACCATATAGTAGAAGTCGCTCTCCACAATCCGAATCTCATCATGCATACTGTAGGGATTGCAATGAATGCTGCATATATTGAAAATTCAAATGGAACTTTCTCTATGTATACAGAAGGTTTTACCCCATCTATTTGGAAAGTGGCTAATGAATTGGATCGCGAAAAAATGGCGGTTTTGAGAAAAATCGGTTCATCTCCTCTTTCTTATATCGATGAATTTAAAGTGCGTACTTTTACAGATCCAGATAAATACTCTGAAAAAGAAGCGTTCTCAATCTATGCAGACAGCGTAAGCGATTTGCATACGGATAAAGTTGAAAACCGGTATATTACGGAGGATGTACCAATGGGTCTTGGCTTACTTTATTCGCTTGGTAGAGAGCTTGGTGTTCCGACGCCTGTTGCAAATTCCATTATGACATTGTCTGGCATTATGACAGATTCTGATTACTATAAACAGGCCCGTACGGTAAAAAGTCTTGGCTTCAAAGATGCAAGCGAGCTAATGAATGAAGTGGGCAACAAAGAAGATAAAATCTTTTTACAAACAGCACGTCAAAAATAAAATAAGTAAAACACGTGTATGGCTGGAGAATTTGCAGCATACCGTGTTTTTTATTTGGTTTTAAAGGGAAGATGTTGGAAGCGGTTTTTTACTTTTATGATAAAGATTTATTGTTGACATAATTTATGTACGGTGTTATAAATGTATAGTCTTATTTCGTATACGAAATATACGGAAGCGAATTAAATGTAAGCAAGGGGGAAGAAATGAAGAACGTCTTTAATAATGAGATTATCAATTCTTTCTATAGTATCTACATGCAGGAAAGAAAAATTCTGCAAAGTGACGCAGAGAGAGTGGGTCTGACTGTTGTCCAGTTGAGAGCTCTTTATAAAATATCCGTTCGTCCGAATGTGCGATTGGCAGAACTTGCCGAGCGAATGAAATCGACGAATAGTACGATTAGTAGTGTGATTGATCGGTTAGTGGATAAGGAGCTTGTAGAACGGAAAACATCCGAGAACGACCGCCGGGCTATAACCATTTGCCTTACTTTAAAGGGTGAGGAAAAATTGAGAGAATTTCAGGAGAGTAAATCGGAGACGGTTCAAAAGCTTCAAAGAATTAACGATTTGCCCGCGGAGGATATAAAACGTTTGTTAGAAATTCACCAAAAGATATTAAGTATTTTAAAGGATTAATGAAGGAGGAAGTTTTTTTATGAAGGCCAAACGCATGATTTTATTAAATGTGATTTTGCTTATAGTCTTAGTTGGAGGTGGGTTTATAGGCTATTATTATTTCAATCAATCTATGAACTATATCTCTACAGATAATGCACAAATCGCAGGTCAACAAGTAAATATCGGAGCACCAGGCAATGGCAAATTGGTAAGATGGGATGGCAAGGTTGGAGATACATTTAGCAAAAACGATACAATCGGTACAGTTGATATGCAGGGTACTGATGGGAAATCTGTTAACATGCCAATCAAAGCACCACAAGATGGCACAGTCGTGCAAAGCAATGCTGTAGAAAATGCAATGGTTGCTGCTGGCACACCTCTTGCTATCAGCTATGATTTAGATCATTTATGGGTTACTGCAAACATTGAAGAAACAGATTTAGATAATATTAAAAAAGGTCAAGATGTAGATATTACAGTCGACGCATTCCCTAACACAACATTAAGCGGTAAAGTACAAAAAATCGGTTTAGCAACAGCCGGCACATTCTCATTGCTGCCTTCAAACAATTCATCAGGCAATTACACAAAAGAAACACAAGTAATTCCTGTGAAAATCTCAATCGATAGTTACGGAGTAAAATTAGTTCCTGGAATGAATGTAACCGTGCGAATTCATAAGTAGGTGATAGCATGTCAATTTATATCATTGGTTATATTCTCATATCCGTCATTCTGCTGATTGTTGTGAACTTTATGGTAAGAAGACAAAAGAATAGTAACACAAAAGATGAAAAAGTGACGCAAGGAACAATGGCTAACAAGAATCAAGAGATGGATTCTAAAAAGCCAGTAGAAGTAGAAGAGTTTAACAATGCTGCTCCTCAGCCAGTTCAGGAGGAAGAGCATGCAGAAGAAATACAAGAACCTAAAAAAGAAGAGGCTACGGAGGAAGTGCCACCTGTAAAAGAAGAGGCTAAAACTCCGCCTGCTAAAGTCATAGACAATAAGGGTAAATTACTCGTTACGATGATGATTGGTGCATTCGTTGCCATATTGAACCAAACATTATTGAATGTAGCTATCCCGCACATTATGAATGATTTAAGTGTATCTGCAAGTACTGTGCAATGGTTATCAACAGGCTACATGCTGACGAATGGAGTTTTCATTCCGATTACTGCGTTCCTAATCACAAGGCTTGGGACCAGAAAACTATTTATATCGGCCATTACGTCATTTACAATCGGCTCGATTATTTGCTCGCTTTCCACCACATTTTCACTATTAATGGTCGGAAGGGTTGTGCAAGCGGCGGGTGCAGGCGTTATCATGCCTTTGCTTATGACCGTATTCCTTACCATCTTCCCGCCTGAAAAACGTGGAGCAGCGATGGGACTATTCGGTGTTGCAATTCTATTCGCACCAGCTATTGGGCCAACATTATCCGGTTGGTTAATTGGCCATTATTCTTGGCGCGTACTATTTGATATCGTTATTCCAGTCGGTATAGTTGCAATTCTAATGGCACTTAAATGGATGGTTGATGTTGTAGAAATCACCAAACCAAAATTTGATACATTCGGTTTTATCTTTTCAACTATCGGTTTTGGCTTCCTGCTTTATGGCTTTAGTGAAGCAGGTAACAATGGCTGGGACAGTAAAGTTGTATTGATTTCATTAGCCATTGGTATCATCGGTTTAATTGCCTTTGCTTGGCGTGAATTAACAGTAGAACAGCCAATGCTAGATTTACGAGTATTTAAATATGATATTTTCACGCTAACTACAATTATTAGTATGATTATAAATATGGCAATGTTCGCAGCCATGCTCTTGCTACCTATTTATTTGCAAAATATTCGCGGTTTCTCAGCGCTGGATTCTGGCTTGCTCATGCTGCCTGGCGCGATTGTCATGGCGATTATGCTACCAATCTCAGGGAAACTATTCGATAAAATGGGAGCAAGATGGTTGGCAGTCATTGGATTGGTTATAACAGTAGTCACTACTTATCAATTCTCTAAACTATCAATGACTACTTCCTATAGCTATATCATGCTACTTTATGTAATGCGTATGTTTGGTATGTCGTTCTTGTCCATGACTGTATCAACAGAAGGGATGAACCAGCTACCTCAACATTTGGTGGGCCACGGGACATCTGCTTCCAATACAGCTAGAACCGTTGCGGGAAGTATCGGTACCGCCTTTTTAGTCACAGTCATGACAACGAGAAGTAATTTCCATACAGCAAATTACGGAAATGTCATCTCAAGCGACAATCCATATTTAACAAATCAGTTGCACAGTTTAGGTAGTACATTCTCAGCGATGGCTGGACTTCCTGCACAAGGAGGCCAAGTGTTGGCGACAAGTTCAATTTACGGGCAAGCTGTCAAACACGCGACAGTCAGCGGAATCAACGATGCCTTTATTGTTGCGACAGGCATTGCGGCAGTTGCTTTAGTTTTAGCTTTCTTTATTAAAAGAGCTAAACCAAATACAAAAGATTAAACTGTTTAATAGGCTGGATCCTTATTGGATTCAGCCTATTTTTTTGAGAAAATAGAGTATAATAGATTGCGAAAAATGATTATGTACCAATGAGGATGAGAATTTATAAGTGAGTGGAAGAAAAGAGAGAAAGCATCAAAGTAGAGTAAGGAATTGGAAGATTGGTATTTTTCTAGTGATAGAAGCCGGATGGTTTATAATGTTTCGCGAATGGTTTGATGCATGGCGGCATAAGGGGTGGTTATATGCTGCTTTATATACGGCTTTATTTGCAATAGGATGTTTTTATATAAACGAGAAGTTGAGCCCATTAAAGGATGAACGAAAAGAAGAGAAATTCAACAAAAAATATCCTTTTATTAAAGATCTAGAGGAAGAGCAGAATTTCACCATTTATATGAAAAATGGAAAAGTTATAGAAAATGCTAGTCTTATGGTCCATATAAGTATGGAAATCATCGTTGTGACAAATTTAACGTTTGGTGAGCTTGAATCAGAGGTGCATACAATAAAACTAAAACACATAGAGTCTGTCAGTTTCTAATATATAGCCTTTTAAAAAAGAACCCTAATCATCGATCAGGGTTCTTAAAGTTTCACCTTCACCTCTGTACCATCTTTTGCTTTCACATCTACTAGTTGAAGCCCCTTATAGTTCTTCAGTTCTTTGAGGATTGGCTTCAAGGTTTTTTTATCGATAAGAGGAAACGTAAAGTCTATTTCTTTTCGTTCAAAATGATTTTTTGTCCATTTATTTAGATTCTTATGGAAAAGATTAGATGAAACAACGGTAATAGCAATATTTAAGAATACATAAGGAACTGGGATGATAAATCGGAAGCCTTTTGTTTTTATTTTTACGTATATCATAAGAAATTACTAATCAATGATGACCGAAACGGTATCACCGTTTGCTGATTTGATATCAACAATTTGGCCATCTAGTTCATTTTCGATTGCTTCAATAATCAGGTTTATGTCTATATCCTTCATGTATTTCTCTGATTGAGGAATACTTGCTGCGATGCTATATCCAGCCATCAATACAACTTTGACGAGCTTAATCGGCACATTGACTGTCACATTATCACTTTCAGTTGATACCACACGAACCTTTAACGTTTTATCTAAATAGGTTGTTGGTTTTTCAGTAACCTGATTATTTGGTTCTTCTTTCTCTTTTAAGATGTGAATCAATTCGGCTCCTTTATCAGCATCAATCTTTCCTTCTTGAATCATCGTGATGACTCTAGCAATTTCTTCTTTCATGTGGAATGCTCCTCTCTACTCTTTTAAAAGCTTAATGGCTTCTTCTGGTGTAATTTCACCGTTTTCTAACATGGTAACAACTTTCTTTTCGTCTACTTCATTTTTCTTCTTCTGTTCATATCCAAGGGATGAGATGATGTCCGATAGCTTGCCTCGAACTGTCGGATACGAAATGCCCAGTTCTTTTTCAACTTCTTTAATATTTCCTCGGCATGTCAAAAAAACTTCTACAAATTCTAGCTGCTCTTTAGATAACGATGCCAGCTTTGATAATTCAAACTCATTTTCAATCGTCGTTTGGCAGTGAGAGCAATGTAATTTTGTGATTTTCATTGTATTGTTGCAAACAGGACAATTTGTGATTACTTTATAGGCCATAATGAAATTCCTTTCTTTGATTGATTTGATTATATAACAAGGATTAGAAAGTTTAAAGTTATAATTTTAATTCTTTTATATAAAAAATTAATTAATGTTAATAAAATAATTAATATTTTTAATTAGGTGTTTAATTGAGGTTTAATCTTATACTTGTCTTAAGCTCATGTAAATAAGATTCTTAACAGACAAAATAAGAAAAGGTCATTCAATGTTTAATATATTATGAAGAGTGTTTACTAAGAAGGAAAAACATACTTTGATAGATGGATTCCCTGTGACATAATGGTATATATAGGAATTTTGGACATTATCCAAAAATGACAAGCAGAAAGGGGAGAGAGTGTGGTTACAATTGATTATTCATCTATTGCTATTATACCTGTCATAACTCTAATTTTAGCTTGGTGTATCTGTGGTTACCTTTTCTACCGTAACTATAAAAAACATGGAGGCGTCATTAAAATTTGGAAGGCTACACTTGTCCTATTTATTGGCCTTTTTTCTTTTTCTATCAACTTGAACATCTGGAACACAGCGCTAAAACTATCCATTTTGCCTTTAGGGGTATGGATTTTATATTTTGTGTTGAAAGGCAAAAATCGATGGCAATCGTATCGCTCTTTTGCTTGGATGGGATTTGGCTTCAATTATATTTTTCTAGTAGCTTCACTTGTAACAATACCCTTTCAACATTGGATTTTTCCAGACAAAAATCCAACTACCTTTATGGCAAATTTAGAGAATGCAAAATTAATCACTATTCATCCTTCAGCAAAAAAGAATATAGTGTTAGATAGAAAGAAGCTAGCAGGGAAATTCACACACTTGAAACAGCGGGAAATCTATAGCGATAAGTGGTTTTCAAGCCTTTATGAGATGAGTCCCTCAGAAATTAACAAAAAAGATGAACATTTTCCTTATCAGCTTGTAGGAGTAAAGCCGAAATGGGGAAGTGGGCTTCCCTCACCGGTTCTGTACATAGAAAAAGACGGAAAAGGAATTCTGATAACTACGTCTCAGCATCAGCTTTACTACCGTTTAAATGATTCCGTGCTAAAGGAGGAGCATTAGTATGAAGAAAAGAAAAGGAATGTTTGCTCTTTTAGTGGTGGTTATTGGTCTATTCTTCTATTCTTCTTATTCAAAACCAGCGCCTTTTCCAACAGAGGAAGCGCTGAAAAAGGATATAAATGAGACCTTCCCAGGGGCTAGCGTAAAAACAATACAAGATATAATCCACGTTGATGAACGCCATATTGTGGTTCCTTTTATTTCTTTGAATAAAGACTATGGACTTAGCTATTGGATTTGGAAGAAGAATAAATGGCGAGTCGCTGAAGTGGATAATCGCGAAGAACCGATGATATGGAAGATAGAAGATAGAAAACGGCCAAAGTATGTATATGTGTGGAATATTTTTCATAAAAATAAGGTTGATTCATTTACATTTTATCTAACGAGACAGCGGGATTATATCACCTGGGATAGGAAAAGTCTTTATGTTCCACCAGTTCAAATGACGGAGAAAGTGTTATTGCATAATAAGACATATGGGGTTTTTCCTATTCCAGAAGATTGGTCTGCGATCAAAGATTATGCTAGACCTGTTCAAACGGATTGGCTCTTCTCAAATGAGGAGGATGGAGATTCGCTTAATTTTGGATGGAGACCGAATGCCAAGCCTGGTGTAAAAGAGCCGATTGATTTTACTAATAATGGAGAAAGCTTTTCAACCGGGGATATCATTTTACGCTTTCCAGAACTTTTAGAAAAGGGAAGTCGTGATCTTTATGAATGAGTATCGATAATCTAGGAGGTGTTTTTATGAAAATGATAAAAAATTTAAACTCAAAAGATGAAATTATGGATGCCTTTCCGGTCATGAGCCAACTCAGAACACATTTAGATATAAACACATATGTAGAATTAGTGATGGAAGCGATGGAAAAGGAACAGTATAAGCTCTATGCACTCGTTGACTCTGATGAAATAGTTGCGGTGGTCGGATTCCAGCCGATGATTACTCTTTATTATGGAAGATATATATGGGTATGCGATTTAGTCACAGATGCATCTAAGCGTTCGTTCGGTTATGGAGAAGAGTTGCTTGTATTTGTAGAAGAATGGGCGAAAGAATATAAGTATGAGTGTGTGGCCTTATCTTCTGGGTTGCAACGTACGAAGGCACACCATTTTTATGAAGAAAAGATGGGGTACGACAAGGTAAGCTATGTGTTTAAGAAAGAATTCTGATATATTGTAAAAAGCAAATGCTTGTTTTATCCTTGAATGGCATCCAGTTGAATGGTACGATGAATATAACTTAAATATTTGCAGGGGGACACGAAAGTGTTGAGAAGGTTTAAGCCTGACCCTTAGAACCTGTCAGTTAATACTGGCGTAGGGAGCAAAGTACATATGATCGTTTTGTACAGCAGCTCTCCGTTTATGGGAGAGTTTTTTTGTACCCAACCAAATATTTTAGTGCGGGGGGACACGAAAGTGTTGAGAAGGTTAAAACCTGACCCTTAGAACCTGACAGTTAATACTGACGTAGGGAGCAGATGAAGGTATGAAATCTCTATGTCTACTCATAGGGATTTTTTGCGTCTACGTCCACTTTAAAGGAGGACGAACAGTGAGATTTGATGAAGTTGTTAGAGAAGAAGCAGATGCATATTGGGATGATAGCATGGTACACCCATTCGTGAAAGGGTTAGTACAGGGCACACTGCCAATGGAGAACTTTAAATTTTATATGATGCAGGATGCCATTTATTTAAAGCATTACTCAAAAATATTGGCAATAGCAGCATCCAAATCAGAGACGAACCAGGAAATGGCCTATTATCTTGAATCAGCTAGAAGTATAAATGAAGCAGAACTTGAGCTCCACCGGACTGTTTTCAAAGAACTTCATATTGGAGAACAGGAACAAGCGGAGCTTATTCCTGCGCCAGCCAACAATAATTATATTAACCATATGTATAACGCCGTTCTAAACGAAAGCCTGCCAGTTGCATTTGCTGCGTTGCTGCCATGTCCTTGGTTATACCAAAGTATTGGTGAAGAGTATAAAGATGAAAAACCGACACAGAAGTTATACAGAGATTGGATTGAATTGTATAGCAGTAAAGAGTTTAAAGATCAACTGGGTATCCAAAAGCAGATGCTCAATAAGTATGCGAAAGAACACCCAGCTGACCATCAAAAGATGAAAGCGTTTATCCAAATGAGTGCCTATTATGAATGCAAGTTTTGGGATATGGCCTGGTCTTTAGAAAATTGGAAGGAGCTTACACCTTATGAGCTTGCTTAAAATAAATCAGGAAAATCCTTTAATCCACTGTATAACAAATTATGTAGTAGCAAATTTTACAGCAAACGGACTGCTCGCAATTGGGGCATCACCAGTTATGGCAGATGAAATCGCAGAGGTAGGAGATATGGTTTCTGTTGCAAGTGGTTTACTTATTAATATTGGCACCATTAATGGACGAACAAAAGAAGCAATGATTGTAGCTGGACGCAAAGCAAATGAAGTGGGAATTCCTGTCGTCCTTGATCCGGTAGGCGTAGGTGCCACTGCCTTTCGCCGCGAGACAGTGAAGAATCTATTGAGAGAAATCAAATTTGATCTTATTCGCTGCAATACTGGAGAACTTGCAGCTATCGCAGGTGTCAATTGGGACTCAAAGGGAGTAGACAGCGGTGTAGGAGAAATGGATATCGAGCAGACAGCAAAAGCTATAGCGAAACAGTACAACTGTCTTGTCATTGTCACGGGAGAAGTGGATATTGCCACAAACGGTGAAAGTATTGATTATATAGCAGGCGGCCATGAGCTGATGACCAAGATAACAGGAACAGGTTGTTTGCTTAGCGCCATCTGTACAGCAGCCTTAGCAGTAGAAAGAAATAACCTTTCTATCTTAAGCGACGTTTTGAAAGACTATAAAAAAGTTGCGGAGAAGGCTCGCCAGAAGGAATGGTTAGGCACTGTTCAACAAGAAGTGCTCAATCAATTGCACCAGATTGCAGGAGGGCGAGCATAATGAATATTGCCATGACTATTGCCGGTTCTGACAGTGGCGGAGGAGCAGGTATTCAAGCAGATCTAAAGACTTTCCAGGAGCTTGGCGTTTTTGGCACATCGGCTATTACAGCATTGACTGCGCAAAATACGCTTGGTGTTGAGGGCATATTCTCTGCCGATTCCTCATTTGTTCAGCAGCAAATCGAAGTAGTGATGAAGGATATGCCGGTAAAAGCGGTGAAAACGGGCATGTTGTTTTCTGCCGAGATTATTGAAGCTGTAACATATAGTTTGCGAGATAAAGAGACAGAATTGGTAGTAGACCCAGTGATGATTGCGAAAGGTGGAGCATCTTTGTTGCAACATGAGGCAGTGACTGCGCTGAAAAAAAACCTATTGCCGCGTGCAACTGTTCTTACACCAAACATACCAGAAGCAGAGGTAATAAGCGGAATCGAAATAAAAAGCCCAAAAGACTTAGAAAAGGCTGCAAACGCAATGCTTGCAATGGGTGTTTCATGCGTCATTATAAAAGGCGGTCATTTAGAAGGTAAGGATGCAGTAGATACTGTATATTTTCAAGATGGTTCGTTCTTTTCAATGCAAACGAAGCGAATTTCCACTGTTCAAACACACGGTACAGGATGTACATTCTCAGCAGCGCTAACCGCTTTTTTGGCACAGGGCTTCTCTTTAAAAAGTGCCATAATAGAAGCGAAAAAATTTGTCCATTTAGCTATTCAACATCCATTAAATATAGGGAATGGACATGGCCCTACAAACCATTTTGCGTATAAAAAATTAAGCGGCAACTGTGAGGTGACAATTAGTGAGGAAAGAGGATTTAGCAGTTTATCTAATTATGGGCACGCAAAACTGCATTGAACCACCCCTCCAAGTGCTCGAACAAGCATTACAGGCTGGTATCACAATGTTTCAGTTGCGTGAAAAGGGTGAAGGGGCATTAACTGGCATAGAACTTGAAATGTTCGCGCGTGAGTGCCAGAAGCTATGTAAGCAATATGAGGTCCCATTTATTGTGAATGATCATATCGATTTGGCTTTGAAGATAGAAGCGGATGGTGTACACATAGGACAGGAAGATATGGCTCTAGAAAAAGTACGGTCGAAATTTAAAGGGAAGGTAATTGGCGTATCCGTACACACAAAAGAAGAATTGGTGCAGGCTGTGAAACAAGGTGCAGATTATGTTGGAATAGGACCTATTTATGAAACGAAGTCCAAACAAGATGCCAAAAAGCCTGCAGGAGTAGCGTTTTTACAACAGGCTAGAATGTTGTATCCAAACCTCCCTATTGTGGCTATTGGTGGTATTACCGTTCATAATGCACAGCCGTTAAAAAAGAGCGGAGCGGACGGTGTCGCAATCATTTCAGCGATATGTCAAAGCGAAGATTGCAAGCCTGTGGTAAGATCTTTTCAATCTATTTTTGAAGCATAATAAAAGCTGCATGAACAGTCTTAATGACAACTTCATGCAGCTTTTTTAGATTGTATATTATTTCGTTTCCTCTTGATCAATCCAGCTATAGCTTAGTTCCTCTGCTTTCCCTTGATCGTCTGTTTCAATCCGAACCATTTTGCCTTCCAATTTGGTTTGAGATCTCGCTTCATCATCCAATTCAAAGTCATGCGTTTTCTGGAATGTTTTATTGCCATTTGGCGTTTGAAGAGTTATTTCATTTGAATCATTCTTAATGAGTTTACCAATAATCTCTTTTTCATTGCCATCTCTATCATATACGCCGTCCTGATCTGCGAGGGTTTTGTCTGTTGGCTTAACACTTTCTGCAACGGCTTTATCCGTGGATACTTCCACAACGACTTGTTTATCTTGCCAATCACCTTTCATACCTTTTTTGTCGCTTTCAAAGGATGAATTCTTTTGAATGGCTACTTGTTTTCCGTGAATCTCTAGGGTAATCTCATCGTCATTTTCTTTCACATATTTGCCTACTAGATCAAAGTCACCTTCTGATGAATCATTTTTATCTGGATCCTTTGAAAGGTTCTTTAGAGTTTTTAATTCGGCACTTTCATTAGGGCTTGTACTTGTACTTGTACTTGTACTTGTACTTGTACTTGTATTACTGCTCTCAGTTTGTTTAGGCTGAGAACTGTCTTTTTGAGGGCTTGTGTTTTTGGTGTCATTGCCGCACCCTGCTAAAATAACCCCTGCTGCCAGAAATAGTGATGCTTTTGGTAGATACTTCTTCATATTATTGTTCAATTGACTTCACTCCCTAAACAATAGTATTTCCTTTTTCTTTAAAAGTGAAACGTATAAGTTAGATTTAACAACAGAAGCAGGAAATAGTATGTGGTGGATAGAAGTTAACTAGAAAGAATTATATATAGAAGGGAGTTCAAAAACATGAAGTTAGTAATTCGGAAAATGAGTTATCCAGATATTCAAGAGGTACAAGAAATCGCGCAGACGAGTTGGCATTCAACATATGATGGAATCATTCCACGCGATGTGCAGGATCGCTTTCTTGCGCAAGCATACAACCCAGACATGTTAGAAAAAAGATATTCAGGGTCACCTTTTTATGTGGCAGAACAAGAGGGTGTAATCGTAGGCTTTGCCAATTACTCGAATATACAGTCTGGCCAATGGGTTGAATTGGCTGCCATCTATCTTCATCCTGAATATCAGAAGCAGGGGATAGGGACTGCTCTTTTACAAAAAGGCATTGAAGATTTGAAGCCAGCGTATGTATGCATAAATGTAGAAAAAGATAATACAATCGGTATGAACTTTTATAAGGCAAAAGGATTTAAAGTAATAGAGGAATTTGAAGAAGATTTCGACGGGCATCAATTACAAACGGTCCGAATGAAGTTAGAGGTTAAAGAGGGAGAAACATATGAAGAATCATCAGTCCAATAAGCTGGATTTTCAAAGAATACAAGAGAATGAGCGCGCTAAGTATGTATCCTATTTGATGCTAGCCGATGAGGAAGCAATAGTACGTACTTATTTAAATAAAGGTGTACTTTATGCCATATGTAGCAATGAGGAGACTATTGGAGTGGCATTATTTATAGAAATAGATGAGCATACGATTGAATTAAAAAATTTGGCATTAGAAAAGGCTTGGAGAGGGAAAGGGGTAGGTAAAGAAATTATAGCTGAATGTACGTTGCTGTTCACAAAAGCTGGTTTTAAAAAAATGATTGTGGGAACGGCTAATTCTAGTATTGATAACATTGCTTTTTACCAAAAATGTGGCTTTCGTTTATCTGGGGTGAAAAAAGGCTTTTTTGCTGCTTATCCTACCCCTATTTATGAAAACGGGATTAGAGCGCTGGACATGGTGATGTTTGAGAAAGAGCTATGATAAGAATTTGGGGGTTATAACTATATGAAAGTGGGCATAACGGGCGGGTCCGGATTTGTAGGGAAAAAGCTAGCAGAGCTGCTACTGGAAAATGGCCATGAAGTCTATATCTTAACAAGAGGGCATGCAAAAAAAGAAAATGGAATGACCTATGTGAAGTGGCTTGGTGAAGATGATGCTCCTGAAAAGGAATTAGATTCAATCGATGCATGGGTTAACTTGGCCGGAAAATCGATTAATGATGGACGTTGGTCAGAAACGCATAAAAAAGAAGTAGTAGATAGCCGTATGTTAGCCACGGAGGAATTGATCCGCATTATCAAAGCAGTCTCATATAAACCGACTGTACTTGTTAACGCAAGTGCGATTGGCATCTATCCAGCTTCTACGACAGCTAGTTATACCGAAACATCTACAGAAAAGGCAACAGATTTTTTAGGTGAAACAGTTCAAAAATGGGAAGGTATGGCGAATAGGGCAGAAGAGGCAGGCGTAAGGACAGTCCTAGCCAGATTTGGCGTGATTCTTGGGGATGAGGGCGCATTACCGCTTATGACATTGCCTTATAAGTTATTTGTAGGCGGTACTGTAGGAAGCGGAAGACAATGGGTTTCCTGGGTTCATGTAGACGATGTTGCTCGTGCTATCTTATATGCAATTATCACTTCATCTTTAAATGGGCCAATTAATGTTACAGCACCCAACCCCCTTAGAATGAAAGATTTTGGTCGTGCAATTGGTGAAGTTTTAAGGCGGCCTCATTTTCTTTCTGTTCCAAGCTTTATGATGAAGCTATTGCTGGGCGAAAAAAGTACAATAGTACTTGAAGGCCAAAACGTGCTCCCTCAAGCGTTGTTAGATTCAGGGTTTAATTATAAATACCCAACGGCAGAAGAAGCGCTAAAAGATATAATGGGCATATAATACTACCATATTTATTTATCATAAGAGTGTAATAGGAATTACGTTATGGTATAATTTATTAAAAATAAAATCAATAAGTACTATATTAATGGTGAAATAAAAGGTGATGACAGTATGCTAGATTTTATAAAAAAGAATAATGTAAAAATAAGTGGTGAAGGAGAACAAGCTATCATTTTTGCCGCGGGTTTTGGCTGTGATCAAACTATGTGGCGCTATGTTGCACCGCAATTTGAAAAAGAATACCGCGTCATTTTATTTGATTATGTAGGAGCGGGAAAATCTGATTACTCTGCATATCAATCTGAAAAATATAAAACCTTAGAAGGCTATGCGCAGGATGTAGTGGAAATGTGCAAGGAGCTAAATCTGAAGGAAGTCATTTTTGTTGGGCATTCTGTCGGAGCTACGATAGGTATGCTTGCATCACTACAAGACCCGGCGCTTTTTAAGCAGCTAATCATGCTTGGGCCATCCCCTTGCTATATAAATGATTTGCCTTCCTATAAAGGTGGATTTGAACGAGAGGATTTAGATGGGCTTTTTGAAATGATGGAGCTAAACTACATTGGCTGGGCTAACTATCTTTCTAAAGTAGTCATGAAAAATTTGGACAGACCAGAGCTTGCTGCTGAATTGGAGGGAAGCTTTTGTTCCACAGATCCACTGTGTGCAAAAGAGTTTGCAAGGGCTACTTTTTTATCTGATTATCGCCATGTGCTTCAACAAGTAACTGTTTCAACGTGTATTTTACAGTGTGAAGACGATTCAATAGCACCGAAAGAGGTAGGTATTTATATGAATGAACATATAAAAGAAAGCGCTATCTTTTTTATGGAGGCAACTGGACATTGTCCACATGTAAGTCAGCCGGAAGAAACAACACAGTTAATTTTCACATGTCTAGCGAATATTTAAGAGGTAGATGATTAAGTATGAATGAACAATTAAATTATGCCCCTTGTAGTTATTTACTGCTTGCAGAAAATGGGCGAATTTTGGATGCTAATTTTATGCTAATTCAATTGCTTGAATTTGAAATGTCTGAACTCAAAGAAAAGTCAATTCAGTCCCTTTTGACGGTTCCAAGCCAAACATTCTATCAATTATTTGTATTGCCAATCGTTGAAATGGAAGAAAGCGTAGAAGAAGTGTACATATCTTTAAAGTCAAAAACAGGCAGAGAAGTCCCTGTTATTATGAATGCAATAAAGCAGTTAAATGATGGGGGAATAACAATTTCGTGTGCCATGATAGCAATAAAAAAAAGGCGTGAATACGAAAAAGTGCTATTAGCAGCTAAGAAGGAAGCTGAGGAAAGAAATATCGCTAAGAAAAAGGCTATCCAGGAACTAAACGGATTACGCAAGGAACTGGAGAATAAGCAACAGGAGTTAATCGGTATGAACACCATGCTTCAAGAGCTGGCGATGACAGACGAGCTTACAGGTTTGCATAACCGAAGGGGTTATTCAGAGAAGATGGTAGAATGTATCAGCCAATTTAACAAAACAGGCAACCCTTTTTCTCTATTAATTATCGATATTGATCATTTCAAGAAAGTGAATGATACATTTGGCCATCCGATAGGTGATCAGGTGTTAAAAACAATTTCCCAAATGATTCAAGAGAAGATAGGCGGCGAAGATGTTGCGGCTAGAATCGGCGGAGAGGAATTTTCTGTAATTTTGGGAGAGGCCAATCAGAGAGAGGCTTTAGAGGTAGCAGAGATTCTACGCGAATATGTGGCTAGTTCATTATGGACGATTCCTACCGTCACGATCAGTATAGGAGTAGCGACAGCGACAATGGACGTTACTGAGCAATCAATTCAAGCACGTGCAGATGAAGCGCTTTACGCATCAAAAGAGAAAGGGCGCAATATGGTAACGCATGCAGCAGAGATTTATATGTAAAAAGTGAAAAGACGATTTTTTTGTGAGCATGGGGGCAAAAAAATCGTCTTTTTATATTAATAGGAATGGTAGCTGTCTTATTTTTTAAAAGAGAACATTTTAAATAGTTGTAATCTCTTTTTATCAATAATTTGTAATTCTTCTTTAATGATATGGTGTTCATGTTTGGCTAACCATTGTTTTAATTCATGTTTATCCTTGCAGTTCGTTAGGTAAATTTGTCCTTCTGTACCAACAGCATTTACGGTATATCGGTTGTTTGTTTGTCTCATGTTAGCCACCTTTAAAGAGTAGTTATAGGGAACTTGTAAGTCGCTGCCTTTTTCTTCGTAAATCAATCTGTCATGTATAATATATGATATTTGAAGTTATTGTCAATACCCAAATGATCGATATAATCATATGCAGTTAAAGTAAAATTATTCGCATAATTCTAGTTAGCATGTGGTAATATATGAGATAAATTTAAATCAATCCGCGTTTAAAATAGGATTGCGGAAATTACAACGAAAATAGGAGTAGCGATAGTGAAAATAAAGAGAAATATAAATCCATCTAAAACGTTGGTGCTAGGTTTTGCGATTTTAATTTTGGTTGGCGCAACTCTTTTATCTTTGCCAGCTGCAACGGAGAATGGTGAGGGATTGCCCTTTTTGAAGGCCTTATTTACAGCTACGTCCGCGACGTGTGTTACAGGCTTAGTTGTGGTAGACACTGGGAGTACATTTTCTCTTTTTGGCGAGTTAGTCATTCTTTCTTTAATCCAAATTGGCGGACTAGGATTCATGACCTTCGCATCTTTTATTTTTATGCTACTAGGAAAGAGAATTTCCTTAAAAGAAAGGTTGGTATTAAAAGAGGCTATTAATTTAAATGACTTTACAGGTATTGGGATTTTGGTGAGAAGGATATTGCTTTTTACAGGGGTAATTGAATTTTCGGGCGCTCTTCTTTTAGCGATTCGTTTTTCGTACGATATGCCAATTGGAAAAGCTATTTATTATGGAGTCTTCCATTCCATTTCAAATTTTAATAATGCTGGTTTTGATTTATTGGGAGGATTTCGTAGTTTGACATCTTATGTGGATGATCCCGTCATTGTTCTAACCATCTGTGCTCTCATAACACTAGGGGGAATTGGCTTTATTGTAATGAATGATTTGTATGAGTATAGAAAAACAAGGAAACTATCCTTGCATACAAAGATTATGCTAATCACATCTATATCTCTTACGCTTTTCGGAACAATAGCTATATACTTACTTGAACTTGGCAATACCAAAACATTTGGTCCTCTTTCACCATTAGGGCAAGTATTGGGTGCGTTATTCCAATCTGTAACATCTCGTACTGCGGGCGCCAATACATTGCCTATAGGAGATTTAACGCACGCAACGTTGTTAATTATGATGTTTCTTATGTTCATTGGAGGAGGATCAGGTTCGACTGCAGGCGGTATCAAAGTAACAACCTTTGTCGTCTTACTTGCAACAGTTTGGAGCCAAATAAAAGGACGCGAAGATATTGTGATTTTTAAGAAAAGACTGGTAAAGGAAATAGTATTTAAAGCATTCACAGTAGCAATGTGTGGTTTTGCTATAGTTGCTTTTGTCACCTTCATATTAAGCATTACAGATACAGGGCATCACTTTATTATGTATTTATTTGAAGCAACATCAGCATTTGGGACAGTAGGTTTGACCATGGGTTTAACAACTGAGCTTTCACCGATCGGCCAACTGCTCATTATACTAACGATGTTTGCAGGGAGACTAGGTCCACTTACAATTGGTATTGCTATTACACGGAGACGCCAAAAAGAAACGTTCCATCGACCAAAAGGTAATATTATGATCGGTTAATGAATAGGAGTGAAAATGATGGTAGTTAGACAATACGCAGTCATTGGGTTAGGTAGATTTGGAACAAGTATCGCACGCAGGCTGCATGAGGCTGGCCAAGAAGTGTTAGGTATCGATATTAATGAAGAACGAGTCAATGATGCTGAGCAATATGTAACAGAAGCTGTTATTGCAGATGCTACGGAGAAGAAATCGCTTGTTTCATTGGAAGTTGATACGTTTGATTGTGTCATTGTAGCAATTGGTGATGACTTACAAACAAATATATTAACAGCGATGCTTTTAAAAGAGTTGGGTGTTAAAAAGACAATTGCAAAAGCCCTTGGCCGACGTCATGGAATTCTTTTAGAAAAAGTAGGTGTTGATTGGGTTATTTATCCGGAACGAGATATGGGCGAGCGGGTAGCAAACCAACTGTTATCTCCTAACATGCTAAATTATATTGAGCTCTCTAAAAACTATAATATCGAAGAAATAGTCATACCTAAGCACATGGAAGGTAAGACATTAAGGGAACTTGATATCCGTGCGAAGTATAATTTAAGCGTTATCGCATTGTTGCGAGACGGAGAAATCATTGTTACACCACCTGTTGATCAAAAATTCGAAAAAGAAGATCTCCTGGTAATGATTGGTCATAGAGATGATTTAGCGAAATTTTCAAGTTTATAAGGCGGACGTGTTTTGTTTGAAATTCGAAGAAAGTAGGTAAAGGTAGATAGAACTACTAGAAAGGATGATAAACATATGGCACAACAAATAACAATACAGCTGCAGGATGAAGAGATGACACAACTTAATGCGAAAGCCAAAGAACAAGGATTGCCACTAGAAGAGTATGTACGTCGACTTGTTGAGAACAATCTATTAGAAGAAAAGCAGTCTAATCCCTCTGTAAGCGGTACTAGTGATGGCGACCAAATCGAAATTGCTGCAAATGAAGCGGTTTCTTCTGAGGGCAAACGTCGACAAGCATTAAGCAATGAAAATGATGTAAAGTTTAACGAATATTCTAGTACAGATGGAAGAACAAATCCGTAAAAGAACTGCAGGCCATGGCTTGCGGTTTTTTATATAATGAAGGACGTTCCTATGAAGACTTGTTTAATAGAAAACGATAATAAAGGGGGAATCAGAAAGCAATATAATTACTAATTAAGCGATAAGTATATAAATATCTAAAAAATTTCAAAAAAAGAGTTTAATAATTTGGTCCGCGGGAATATAAATAATGAGCTTAACTAAGAAAGAATAAGTTCAAAAAAACATCAAAATACCAAACATACTAGGAGGAATTTAAAATGGCTAAAGACAATAAAGAACGTAACGATGGAAAAATGACAGTGGAAGAAGCAGGACGTAAAGGCGGAGAAACAACAGCTGAAACACATGGCCGTGAATTCTACGAAGAAATTGGTAAAAAAGGTGGAGAAGCAACAGCAGAATCACATGGCCGTGAATTCTACGAAGAAATCGGTAAAAAGGGTGGAGAAGCAACAGCTGAAAACCATGACCGTGAATTCTACGAAGAAATCGGTAAAAAAGGCGGAGAAGCAACAGCTGACAACCATGATCGTGATTTCTACGAAGAAATCGGTAAAAAAGGTGGAGAAGCTACTTCTAAAAACCATGACCGTGAATTCTATGAAGAAATTGGCCAAAAAGGCGGAGAAGCTCGCAGCAACCAACGCTCTGATAGCGATGACAACGACGGCAAAATGAGCCGCGAAGAAGCTGGCCGTAAAGGCGGAGAAGCTCGTGCTCGTAAAAACCGCAAAAAATAAGACAGAGATTAATCAATAATTAATTAATCTCTATCATTACTAGGTGTATTTATTTTAGCACACAAAAGTGAAAATTACTAGGTAAGAGTGTTTGTGAGGATTTATTCTTCACAAACACTCTTTTTTTGTGTCAAAAATAGTATTTTTAATATTTAGCATGTTTTTTTTTATTGTGATGAATATTTTTCCTTGAATTTACATATTACTTCGTATATATTAAATCAAGTTTGATTTTTATTGACGGGCTTGGCCCATTTCTTGCGAACGAACATTTTGAGGAGTTAATGCATTATGCAAGCACAGTACACATCACAACATTTTCAAGAACTTATTCAATCAATTATGGAAGTAGTTAATATAGGAAAAGAACTTAGAGAAGATCAATCAGGAATTAATATGAGCTATAATTTTATTGGAGATTATGTTAGCTTTGATCCATCTCGTTTGTTGAAGGCAAATGATGAACTAACACATAGAGTTTCAATTGAAGAATATGTAAAAGCCATTACGATTCATGAACTCGGCCATGCTATGGACAGGGATGCTTTGCTAGCATCGTTGACTAGAACTTTTGAGATTTTTGACTTAAAGGAAAGCCATACTTTTGATGAGTTTTATGCTGATCAAACATTAATGAGTGTGCTAATTGAAGAGCACGAAATGAATATAGTATTTGAAGAAACAGCATGGAAGAACGCAGAAAAGTTAAATCGTCTTTATCAACTTGTTGAGGAAGAAAGCTTTCATCTAATAAAAGAACATAGTTTATCTACTTATCGAAAATTATATCAGGAAGATTTGGAACACTTTCAAAAACTTCAAAGTGTGCCTAGTTTACAGCCTGCCTAATGAAAAAAAGCCCCCATATGGAGGCCTTTTTTATTGTAGAGAAAAAATTATCCTTTTATAGGTTCCACATTCGTAAGAATAATTTTGCTCTTAGGAATGCTCGGAATGTCTGACATGCTATAGCTTAAATCTTGTGGGGGCATTGTATATGTTAATTTGTTTACTAGATAATCAAGGCAGACCTTCAAAATCTCTACCGTTGCCCATTCACCAGCACAGCGATGTCCCATTACAAAATCACCGCCACCTTGTGGAATAAATGAAAAAGGACTTTCCTTCCAATCTTTAAATCGTTCAGGTAAGAACTTATCAGGATTTTCCCACTCATCAGGATCATGGTTTGTTCCATATAAATCTAATAGGGTAAGTGTACCTTCTTCAAAGTCATATCCCTTCCATGTAAAGCTTTCTTTTGTTGTGGCTCCTGTGAACGGGAAGAAAGGATAAAAGCGTCTTACTTCTTGAATGAACATTTGCGCATACGCTGGATCACCTGTTTCAAGCTTTTTTCGGTCTTCTGGATAATTGTGCAGAGCTAGAGCCAAAAAGTTTACAAAAATAGAAACAGCTACAATTGGGCGCAAGATGTTTAATATTTCGACCGCAACCACATGCTTATCCAATAAGTGATTATCTAAATCACGATGTGTAGCAAAAATCGATAAAATAGAATCCGCTGAAACGGTCACCTTTTCTTCCCGAATAGCCTCTACTAACTCAATGAGTGATTTTTCAATTCTATTACGTGACATTCTGCCACCCCAATTACGAGGGCCTACTGCTGCTGGTGTCTCAAATAAAGATGTTAAATCCTTCGAAAGCTTTTGTATTTGGTCTTTTGATAGAGGTACACCTGCCCACTCACATGCAACTTTGGTCAGAAGTAATTGCATTTCTTCAAATAAAACGACCTGTTCTTGGCTTCGCCATTTGTCTACAGCCATAGCGAATTGCTGGCCGGTGATATCTGCAAGCTGTTGTAGCCGTTCCTTTGTCATAACGGACATAAACATTTTTTTTCGATGTGTATGCTCTTCACCATCAAGACCTTGTACACCGCCTTTTCCAAAAAGGGTTTGAATAACTCGTTCGGGTACGACGCCGTGACGAATAAATTTTTTATTATCGTAGAATAAATCTGCTGCTTCTTTGCCGCTTAGACAAATTGCCTTTTTTCCAAGTACTCGGGTCTCAAAAACTTTGGAATTCAGCGTATTACGGCGATTAGCTAAAAATAGATAGCCTTCTTTTAATAAACTGAGAGTGTGATCAACGCCTTCTTCTTTGGGTAAAGCTTTTTCATTTGGCATCCGTGAATTCATCCTCCTAAAACGCATGATTACTTGTATAAAGTGTTCCCTTTTTTACATAAAAAAAACTGCATTAAACTTATTTGAAGTGAATTTTTCTATGTCTGTAATGAGGCATAAATTATCGCTATCTGTAAATAGTAATGATAAATGCTTTGGAGGTGATGATGTGACAAGGAATAAATTTATATGGATTGCTGTTTGTGTTCTAGTCATCTCCATTGGTTACGCTACCTTAAGCAAAGCGGAAAATAAGGGACGGGAATACTATGAGAAAACAGGGCAAGTGCTGTGGGATGTGGAAACAGATGAAAAAATGATTGCATTAACTTTTGATGATGGGCCAGATCCAACATACACGCCGGAGATTTTAGATGTGTTGTCAAAATATAATGCGAAGGCCACCTTTTTTGTTCTAGGCAAAAGCGCAGAAAAGCATCCAGATATTATTAAGCGTCAATACGCTGAAGGACACGAATTAGCAAACCATACTTATTCACATCCGTATAAGGTCAATAGCAAGGCATTAGTGGAAGAATTGAACCAAACGAATGATATAATTCACAATATCACCGGCTTTTCGCCAAATCTTTTTCGACCGGTTGGCGGCAATTACAATGACCAAATGATACGGATAGCGCAAAAAGAAGGCTATAAAGTCGTGATATGGTCATGGCATCTAGATACACAAGATTGGAAAAATCCTGGTGTTAACAAAATCACTAAAAAAGTATTAAATGGAGCAAGACCAGGCGATGTTGTACTATTCCATGATGGAGGCGGGAATCGGAAGCAAACTATTCAGTCTCTTGAGGTCATCTTAAATAAATTGCAGAAAAAAGGGTTCAAGTTTGTGACAATATCAGAATTAATGGGTAATATAAAGAAGGAAAATAATGAAAAGAGTTTAGAGGAGGAATTAAAGTGAAAGTCGTAGCAATTGTCGGAAGTATTCGAAAAGAATCTTATAATTTAATGTTGGCACAATATATCGAGAAAAAGTATTCTAACCAATTTGATTTAGAAATTTTACGTTTAAATGATATCCCAATGTACAATCAAGATACAGAAAATGAGCCACCACAATCGGTGATTGATTTTAAACAAAAAGTAAAAGAAGCAGATGCTGTTCTTTGGGTAACTCCTGAGTATAATGCTTCTATTCCAGGTGTACTTGGTAATGCGATTGACTGGTTATCTCGTGTTGACCAAGTAATGATTGGTAAACCTTCGCTTATTATGGGTGCTTCTATGGGTAACTTGGGCACAGTTAAAGCGCAAGGACATCTACGCGATATTTTATTTGCACCAGGCTTAGGTTCTCCAGTTCTTCAACGAAATGAAGTATATGTGGGAGCAGCGCATAATAAATTCGATAGCAATGGAAACTTAACTGACGAGAGTACAGTGAAGTTTTTAGACTCTGTTATCGAAAACTTCGTAGAATGGATGAAATTATACGTATAACGTTTAAAACAGCATAAATTTGCCTTTATAGATTCTAAAAAAGATCCCTCGCCTATATATAGTAATAATGAATATATAGTAGGGGGATTTTTTAATGCTTAGAAAATATTCAGCTCTTGCTATTCAGTTGCTCTTGTCTGTTGGCTTTATGTATTTTGGATATTTAAAGCTGACCGCCCACACGATGCATGTTGCAAACTTTACGGAAGTATTTAGCTACGGAAAAGTAATCATGTACGGCGTGGGTGCACTCGAAGCAACTTCAGGGGTCGGCTTATTGCTTGGCTTCTGGAAAAAAGGTTTTGTGCCAATTTCTAGCTGTATCTTGGCTGCATTGATGGCAGGTGCCGTTTCCACACATTTAATGGTTGGACAAGGACTGGATGTCGCTATTAAACCGTTCATCTTTTTTGTCTTATCTGCTGTCGTTTTTTTAATAGCTACGAGGGAAATTCCGAAAGTGTAGAGCTGTCCTATGACGGCTTTTTTTATTGGAAGCAGGAGACAAGGCAACGTTTAGAATTAACAAAAATGGGAAGTGATATAATGAGACAAAAAAGGAGAGATGCCAACATGAAATATTCTGCAAAAATTTTAAGCTGTTTTGTCGCTGTTGGCTTGCTGACGGCATGTTCAAGCAATACTGACAAGAGTGCAGATCACCAAAACGATGATGAAAATACTCAAAAAACAGGACAAGTAGCAAAAAGTGACAATGATAAAAAAACAAATGAAACAGGTAGCACAAACACATTAGGTGGTACTGAGCCTGAGGCCGATACGGAAAAAGCGAATAAGGTAGAAGGGCAAGGCAATAAATCGAGCGATGATTCTTCTTCAAGTACGTCAAAAACAGGGAAAGAAGTAGAAAATACAAATAGCTCAGTGGTTGAATCCATCCGAAAACAAATAAAAACAAACTTACCAGTGATGCTGCCAACCAATTTACCAGTAGAAGGCGGTAAATATTTGACTGCAAAAGTGCAATCAAATAACAATAATTACTCAGTTGTCTATTACCAAACGGACAAAGAAGTACCGATTAATGATGAATCTGTCAAAAAGTTAAGTAAAGACTATGTGATCGCGAAATTTACAGGACACCAATATGCGAGCACTGGAGAGGCATCCGACCAAATCGGTTTTGAAGAATACAGTAAAGCCGGTGGAGAAAAAGTCGATTTAGGACATAACATTACAGGCTACCAAGATGCAGGTGCAGGTTCATTGTGGATTGGCTGGAATGAAGGCAGATGGTCACTTGCTGCTCGTACGTCAACAGACAAGCCAAAAGATGGCCTTGAACTCGCAAAGAAAGCAGTAAATTATTTAGAAGACAATACGTTGCCAGCACCTAAAGACCACGGTATGATTCACCTGTCTGCCAAAGAGTCATCAGGCAACTTTGTAAAATGGCAAAATAATGGTGTCGTGTATTCATTAGAAAGAATAGAAGATTCAATGGATATGTTAAAAACCGCTACATCAGTGAAAAAAGACTAGAAAAATGGGGGAGGCTCATACAAATGAGTCTCTTTTTTTCTTCAAAATAACCTATTTACTTTTGATGAAAATGGGAGTAATATAACGGCACGCTTCATAATTTGATTGTCAGGCTACGAGCTAGAAAGGTAATTCTGCAGAGCAGCAAAACTTGCTGTAACACTTTTTCTAGGTTGGGTCGGCCATCTTAATAAAGAGAAACTGAGGCTTGCATGGATGCATAATGCCTATAAAGGATTTATGCGCCTGCAGGTTATTTCTGCCTGCTTATAAAACAACGTTATGAAGCGATACGCATCCAAAGTAGGTGTTTTTAATGAGAATTTCAGTAAAACGAATGTTAATTGGCAAACCACTAAAATCAACAGAGCTAGGTGATCAAAAGTTGAGCAAAACAAAGGCGCTCGCTATTTTGTCATCAGACGCGCTATCTTCTGTTGCTTATGGGCCTGAACAAATTCTAATTGTTCTAATGGCATTGGGGGCAGCAGCGTTTTGGTACTCCATCCCAATTGCCGTGTTTGTCGTGGTTTTGTTAGTGGCGCTTATTTTATCATACAGGCAAGTTATTTTTGCCTATCCGCATGGTGGGGGGGCCTATGTTGTTTCTAAGGAAAACCTAGGGATAACTGCGGGCCTTATATCTGGTGGTTCATTATTGGTCGATTATATTCTGACAGTAGCTGTAAGTGTATCTGCAGGAACAGATGCTATTACATCGGCATTTCCAAGCTTGCATGAATATAATATAGAAATCGCCATACTATTTCTTTTGTTTTTGACAATCATCAACCTGCGAGGAGTAACAGAATCTGCTTCAATCCTTGCATATCCTGTGTATCTCTTTGTTGCTGCCCTTATTATACTAATTGTCACAGGTATTTATAAAATCTTGACTGGGCAATTTTCGCCTAATCTCCATACGGCAATTGGTACGCCAGTTGCAGGGGTCAGCTTATTTATCCTGCTGAAGGCTTTTGCTTCAGGTAGTTCCGCTCTTACAGGAGTTGAAGCCATTTCAAACGCGATTCCTAATTTTAAAAAGCCTGCTCCTGTCAATGCAGCCAAAACTCTATTGGTTATGGGCGGATTGTTAGCTGTGCTGTTTGCCGGAATTGTTTTCTTGGCTTATTATCTAGGGGTTGCGCCGGATCCAAAGGAAACTGTTGTCTCCCAAATGACAAGAGAAGTCTTTGGACGGTCATGGCTATACTTCTTTATCCAAGGAATTACAGCGCTCATTTTAGTATTAGCGGCTAATACAGGCTTCTCAGCTTTTCCGCTATTAGCAGTCAATCTTTCGAAAGACAAATACATTCCAAGAATGTTTCAAGTAAGAGGTGACCGTTTAGGCTATTCAAACGGCATCATTATGCTGGGCGTATTTGCCATGTTACTTATTCTTGTTACACAAGGTTCTACAGAAAAATTGATCCCTTTATATGCAGTCGGTGTGTTCATACCGTTCACATTGGCGCAAACAGGTATGATGGTGAAATGGTGGCGAGAAAGGCCTAAAGGATGGCAAGGGAAATTTTTGATCAATACGGTCGGCGCCTTTATTTCATTTGTTGTTGCGGCGATCTTCTTCTTAACGAAGTTTGATCATGTGTGGCCAGTGCTCATCTTTTTGCCAACATTGATTTATATTTTCCATAGGATTAAAAATCATTATGATTTAGTTGGCGAACAATTACGCGTAAATAAATTAACAAATGAACTTCCACGTATTGATGGAAATGTTATTTTAGTGCCGGTTGGAGGCATTAGTAAGGTAGTAGAACATTCTATCAGCTACGCAAAGTCATTGTCTCCAGATCTGTTAATTGCCATTTATGTAGCATTTGATAAAGAAGAATTACATGCATTTGAGAAAAAATGGGAAAGTAGATTTCCGGATGTTAAGCTTTTAGCTCTTTATTCACCATATCGGAGCATCGTTTCCCCGTTAACGAAAGCCATTGATAAAATTGAACATAAGGCTAATTGTCAAAACCGACAGGTGTCGATTATTATTCCACAGTTCATACCGAAAAAAGGGTGGCAAAATATATTGCACAACCAGTCTAGCCTATTGATCCGAACATGGCTTTTGTATAAACGAAATGTAGTGATTATTTCAGTACCTTATCATCTGACTAAATAAGAAAAAGTTTCAAATGATAATAATAGGGTATATATAAGCATCTGAAATTTTGGGCATATTAAGTGAAGAAAACGTATAAAGCGCAAGGATACACTTTTCGCCACAAGTAAGGAGGCTTTACCCAATGAGATATTTATTGTTTTATGCTGGCCTTCTCTTATTGATTATTGGGCTGGCACATCCGCTTGGTATTGTTGAAGCTAATCTATTTAAATATATGTTGTACACCGGCATTATAGCGTTCGGTATAGGTGTACTATTATTGCCAGGTGAAATGGAAAATAGAGAGTAGGGCGATTAAGCGCCTTATTCTTCTGATAGGAAGAAGCTGCTGAGAAAGCAGCTTCTTTTTTGTGTCTTCACTATAAAATTAGTAGTATAGTTATTATAACATTCAGTTAATTGAGAGGGGAGAGAAAAGTTGAATAAATCTGCAGCGGTAAAAATGGCTATTTCTATGGCCATTTTTGGATCAATTGGTTTTTTTACAATTCATACAGGCATTCCTGCTGAGGAGCTTGTTTTTATCAGATGCATTTTTGCGACTCTTTTTTTAAGTGCTGTTTGGTCTTTAACCGGCGGCTACAAGAAAGAAAAGTGGAGCAAAAAAGAGATGTTGTACACGATTATATGCGGTGTATTTCTCGTATTAAATTGGGTTTTTCTATTTAAGGCTTTCCATGATATGGCGATTTCTCTCGCTATCTCTATCTATAATGTAGCACCCATTTTTCTGCTTCTTTTAGGAAGTGTTTTTCTAAAGGAAAGAATGTCGGTTGGTGCAGTATTAGCAGTAATTGTCTGCTTTTTAGGAAGCTTTTTAATTGTCGGCACAAAACAGTTTTCGTCATTCAGTATGCTGATAGATTCTGGATTTGTATGGGCGATTCTTTCAGCCATCTGTTATGCGATGACGATGTTTATTGGAAAGGGGATTAAAGAGCTTAGTTCTTATGCTTTAACGTTTATTCAAACTTCTGTTGGTATCGTGATACTATTGCCATTTATGGATTTCAGCGTCTTTAGTGGTTTGACCAGTTTAAATTGGTTCTACATTTTAGGGACCGGCATCATTCATACTGGTTTTGTATATTATCTCTTCTTTGATAGTTTACGTAGCCTTCCAGCCATCATTGTGTCTGCCTTAGTGTTTTTAGATCCGCTTGTAGCTATTTTGCTGGATATCACTCTTTTAGATTTTAGCCCAACCATCTGGCAAACGCTTGGCATGATTCTTATATTTGGGGGCATTCTCTATACGCTGAAACAACCAGAAAAAAGTACAGATAAAAAAGAAGCTGTCCAGGAAGCGAGTTGACTTCCTGAACAGCTTTTGTTCATTATAACGGTTTTACCATGAGTACATGCTCTATGCCTGCATCCAAAAAGACACCTGATTTGACTTCATATCCAAGCTTTTCATAAAAACCTTGTGCTTGCACTTGTGCATCTAATTTTGCTTTTTTAGCGCCCAGTTCTTTTGCTTTGTCTTCACAAGCTTGGATGATTAAGCGCCCTATTCCATGTTCACGGTAATCTCTTGATACGGCAACACGTTGAATCTTTCCGTAATCCTCAAGTAAGCGCACACGTCCTGTACCTACAGCGATATTGTCATCGGTAGTGGCAAGAAAATGCTTGCAGTCACCGCCAAGATAATCTTGATCATCTAGCTCTTCCTCTGCTGGCACTTTTTGTTCGTCTACAAAAACCTTAAGACGGATATCGAATTCTCTTTGCAAATCTTCTTGTGTAGTAACTTCAAAAATTTTCATCTCAATTCCCCATCTCCTCTTTTGCTCTATTATAGCTAAAAAAATTTTCAGAATATAGATTCTGCACAAAAAAGAATTAAGAAGCTAGTTTTAATCCGACAGCTGCAGTCAAAATCATGACGATAAAAAGAATACGACGCCAATTGGTCGACTCGCCAAAAAAGATCATACCAACCAAGGCGCCACCAACTGTACCGATTCCAGTCCAGACGGCATAAGCAATCCCCATCGAAACAGTGTTCATGGCATATGACAATAATAAGAGGCTGACACCGAAGCTGATAATTAGGAGAAGAACCGTCGACAGTTTTCGATCTAATTGAAAACGGTTCATCATTGCAACCCCAAAAACTTCACAAAATCCAGCCAATATAATAGCAACCCAAGCCATTATGAATCACCCTCCGTCTCTGTTGATGCTGGCGTTACCATTTTTAGGCCTATTACTCCTGCCATTAAAAGAAGTAGCAGTACAATTTTTATAGCATTAAGTGATTCACCAAATACAAAAGCACCTACGAGTACAGTGCCTGCTGTCCCTAAGCCTGCGAAAACAGTATAAACAGTCCCAACAGGCAAATATTTACCTGCTACTAATAAAAGATAAAAAGTAAAACAAACAGCAATGACAGTCACAATCCATGCAAGTGGCGTATGGGCATGTTTCAGGCCGACAACCCAACCTACTTCAAACAATACTGCGATTAAAACAATTAACCAATGTCTAAGCATAATATCTCCTTTCATGGAAAAAAGCCTGAAGAATACTGATGCGAACATCAGTAATCTCCCAGGCTTTTCTCCTTCCGTGGCATAGCAATTGCTATGTGATTTCTCTCGGCCCAGACCAAATCAAATTGCGGAACCCTAGAAATCAATCATTTATTTAATTAGCCTTATTCTAACAAATCATTTAGCCAAATTCAAACCACAATCCTTTTTGGCACAGTAGCGAAAAATCAGTTAAGATAGAGTAGTTATACAAAGTAGAAAGGAAGACTTACGATGAATCAAACTTCTTCACAGATTGAGGAAATTAGCACATTTAAGTTAATGTGGCAGCTGACTCGGCCTCACACATTAACAGCTACTTTTTCACCAGTCATATTAGGGACAGTACTTGCACTGTTCGATATTAAAATAAATTGGCTTTTATTTATTGCGATGTTGGTGTGCTGTTTATGCCTCCAAATTGCTACAAACCTATTCAATGAATATTACGATTTCAAACGTGGTTTAGATACGGCTGAATCAATCGGGATTGGTGGCGCGCTTGTTCGTCATGGGACAAAGCCAAGTACTATATTGAATTTTGCCTTGATACTATATGCATTAGCTGTTGTTATAGGCGTATATATCTGTATGGAAAGCAGCTGGTGGCTAGTTGTTATTGGTCTTATAGGTATGGCAATCGGTTACTTTTATACAGGTGGTCCTTATCCGATTGCTTATACGCCATTTGGTGAATTATTTGCAGGGCTCAGCATGGGTTTTGCGTTCGTACTGATATCTTACTATATTCAAACAGGGGATATTAGTTTAACAAGCGTTCTAGTTTCCATCCCTCTTGGCATTTTAGTCGGTGGTATTAACATGGCAAACAATATTCGCGATATCAAAGAAGACACAAAAGGCGGACGAAAAACGTTAGCAATACTAGCAGGGCGTGAAAAAGCAATTAATATACTAGGGTGGTCATTTATCGTTTCATATCTTTGGATGATCGTACTTATCCTTTGTGGTATTGTCAGTCCTTGGTTGTTGGTTGTGTTGATTAGTGTACCAAAACCTATTAAAGCCATTAAAAGCTTTAAAGAAGCAGAATCTAATCCGCCAAAGTTGGGCCTAGCGATGAAGTCCACAGCTTTAACGAATACGCTTTACGGACTACTTTCTTCTGTAGGCTTATTACTTAGCTATATCACGGGATACTAAAATTTGCCGGGAGGTGTTTTGATGGGAATGACGAAGAAAGAAGCAAGCGCCAATTATATGCGGGAACACCAAGATATATTGTCTTGCCCTCTTTGTCAAAAAGAGATGAAGGTCACAGAGGAATCAACCGTGATCTGCGAAAATCGCCATACATTTGATCTGGCAAAGCAAGGCTACGTTAATTTTATGACTCATCCTGCTCCATCTATGTACGGCAGTGAACTTTTCAATGCAAGAAAAAAGGTTATTGATAGAAATCTCTATCACTTAATGTATGAAACAATCGTTGAGCAGCTGAATCTCTATGAAAAAGATTTGACTGTATTAGATACAGGCTGCGGTGAAGGCTCCCATCTGGTGAAAATAAAAGAAGCTTATGAGCAGTCTGGGACATACAAAATGCACGCTGCAGGAATTGATATTGCTAAAGAAGGTATAGTGGCTGCTGCCAAAAATTACGGTGGAATGATGTGGTATGTGGGTGATTTAGCTAAAAGCCCATTTAAAGACCAAAGTTTCGATTGTATCTTAAATATCCTTTCGCCTGCTAATTATAGTGAGTTCCAAAGGCTTCTAAAACCCGATGGAGTCGTGGTCAAAGTCGTGCCACAAAGCGGTTATTTGAAAGAATTAAGAGATCAATTCTTTGTGGACGAAGATAAAAAGACATATTCTAATGCCAAAACGGTTGAACGGTTTAAAGAACAGTTCAAAGAAGTAACGGTCGCTCGCATCACAGCAACCTTGCCGCTTGAAAAAGAACTCGTACCAGATTTAGCCCATATGACACCGCTTGGCTGGCATCAAAAGGAAGATATAAACGAGAAATCATTAAGTAAGGTAACTATTGATTTGGATGTATGTATCGGCAAGTTTTAATGAAATGCTGCGTATAAGCTGAATTAGAAGCTAGAAGAACAAACTTAAAGAGGATAGAAATAGAAGGCGGCGATTTCTGTAGGAATAGCTTGAGTTGAAATTCCCACAGGAACGTAGTGACGAGGAGATTGAAGCCAAGCTCGTGGAAAGCCGCCTGATACAGAACACAAAATAATAAAAAGATAAACCGAACAAATGTGAAATTATCACATATAGTTCGGTTTTTTCATTACCTTATTTTTTTATCATAGTCTCTTTTTAATGTGCTTTCTTTTTCGCACGTCGTTTCACAAGGATTGAGATGCCATTCCAGATGAGCAATAAGACAATGGCTCCACTAGTGTCTAAAAGCACATCTTGATAGGAAGCGGTACGTCCAGATGTGAAATACTGATGAAATTCATCTATCACCGCTAAAAGGCATGCTGCCAAGACAGCTAAGACAAAACGATGCTTTCTTCTTGGTAAAGCAATATATACAGCAATCCCAATGGCACCAAATGTAAAGAAATGGGCAGCTTTTCGACATAGGAATTCAAGGAAATAATAGTAGCCTCTTGTATCTACAGAGATATCCATCCCATAGTAATAGAAGTGAAGTTTTGAAAGTAAATCTCTGAATGGCTCATTTGGAAAATATGCTTGCAAGGTAGGGACAATAGTTTGCTGCTCATAGGATTGGCTTGAAGAAATAAAGATAGCCAAAATTAGAATAAGGAGCGGAATATATTTTTTCATATAAAAACAGTAACATACTTATAGCAAAAATTCATAGATTTTATGTAAACTTTCACTAGCTGCCAAAAAATGATATGCTAAAAAAGCTCTTTATTTTTAATAAAGACTTCGGTCAGTAAACCAGCTATAGATTAGCGAAGGCTTGCTGCCGTAAGAGCAGGATAAAGGAAGTGTTAAGAATGCCAGGACGTAATGATCCATGCCCTTGTGGAAGCGGAAAGAAATACAAAAAGTGCTGTGCGCAAAAAGCGGCAATAACAGTAGAAGATGTTTATATAGAAGAATTAGATCGTGTATTGCAAACTTTTTACGATGTGTATCCGTTAAGGAAAGACTATCAATCTTATATACAAATGGCGGATGAATGGAAAAAAAGCCTCGCTCCTTACTTAATTGAGGAGATGACAGAGGCCATTGTAATGGATTATTTCTTTTTCCATGAACGTATTGATATATGGACAAGTTATTTAGAGAAAACTAAAAAAGAAATGGTTCGACCTAAAACGATTGAAGTTCTAGAGACATGGAATCATCCGTATATGATTCTAGCTAGAGTTGTTGGAGTAGAGGACCACTATATTGTTGTTGAAGACATACTGACTAGAAAGCAAATAAAAGTAAGAAGAGAAGGCGAAAAACCAGTTCCGCTGGATGTCCATGTTTTCTGCTTTATCTTGCCAGATGGTTCTGGAATGGAAGAGAGCTATTTAGCCATTTCAAGCATGATCTTCTTCCCGAAAGACCAACAAGAGGTATTTGATACATGGATCGGGAATTTTAAAAAACAAGAGCAAAGTGCAGAAGAGTTCTACAAGGCACATTCAATTGAATTGTGGGAGAGCTTAGGTGAAAATGGCTTTGACGGTTTAGAGTTTACTGATTTCGAAGCAGATGTCTTCTTGAAAATAGAAGCATTCTTGGAAGAACGAAATCGTCCATGGGAAGAACTTGTAGATATAGTAGAAGACTATGTAGTTGAAATTCAGCCAAAAGCCCGAAAAGCCGTCGCCATCGCCGCAGGTGCCATCCGTTTTGGTGGCGAGGCAGGGCTATTCGAGCCTGTTGGAATGACAATCAAGGAAATAGCGGAGGAGTTTGGAGTTTCTGCTTCTTCTCTAAACAAATATTATAACGAAATAAAATCTTACTCAGAAACACGCGTGGCACAATAAAGAAAACTTTCATAAAGAATGTAAAAAAGCCTATTGAAAATATAGGCTTTTTGCATATTATTTTATATACAGAACGGTAGAAGATTCCTAGTGCTAATGATAAGATGAAAAAAATAAATAACAGGAAGTGAGAGCCATGTTAAAAGGACTGCCATTTTATGTAGTATTAATAGCTATCGGTTCATTAAGCATTACGTTCGCTGTCACAAGAGATATCCCTATGAAAATGCAATGGGTATTACTTATAGGTGGAACGTTAATCAATATTATCAGCCTGATTGCACTTATGATTTTTTTGGCAAAAAGTGATCGCCAACCCAAATAAGAATAAACCATTTAGAATATTATCCTAAAAATATGATAAAAGTTATTACACTTTTAGAAAATTTAGATTACAATAGAATGAATGGCAAATAAATAGAGTCAAAACCAACCATTGTTAGTTTATACAATGGAGCAACTTAAATTATAAGAATATTAACTATATTTCAATTTTCTGTAAATTTAATGTTGTATAGTCAATATTCTTATTTAATCATTCCATTAGTTACTTACAATAATTTTAAGAGGGAATTTTTCAACTATGATTATGCAACAATTAGCGGAAGTAACTACTGGCAAGGAAACAGAAAGCCTAATAATTCGATAAAGGAGTGGTCTAGTGGTTACTTCAAATGTATATGACCCACAAGATGAAAATGTAGTACAACAAGAAAATTCACCAGATGCAATGATGGCAGTAAAGCGTAGTGAATTAATCTTTAAATATCGGATGGCTGTCGGTCTTACGCAATCAGAGCTAGCGCAGCAAGCAAATGTAACGCAAAAGACAATTAGTCGGATTGAGCGTGGAGATCGCAATGTAAGACAAACAACATTGAAAAAAGTGTATCAAGTATTAGGTATACCGGATGAGGAGCTAGAGGCACTAAAAGCACAGCTCAATACATAAGGAAGCAATGACCATATTTTAGGTAACATGTACACCGATGTAGCTAAAAGGATTATTTGGAGAATTATTTGTTTTTTAAATGACAGTTCCTTCTTGCTAGTGGCATAATATGATAGAGTTATTAAAGAAGGCCGCACATATAGAAGGTGATAAAAATGGAAAAAAGAAATATAGGCAAGGAATTGCTGTCATGGGTTTGGCCAATATTGCTTGCAGTCATTATTGCTGTAGTATGCAGACAGTTTTTGTTTTCTCCTGTAACAGTCAAAGGTGAGTCAATGGAGCCTACTTACCATAACAATAATAAAATTATTATTAGTAAGGTCAGTCATATCGATCGTTTTGATATTATTGTTTTTGATTCACCCGTTGAAGATGACCATTACATTAAGCGAGTTATCGGTTTGCCCGGCGATACAATAAAAGTAAAAGATGATCAATTGTATATCAATGGGAAGAAGTACAAAGAGCCATACCTCAAACAAGGCATTAAGGAATATGAAAGTCTAGGCGACAACTTTACGGAAGACTTTACATTAAAAGAAGTGTCAGGTGTAAAGAAAGTACCGAAGAATTCCTATTTCGTACTGGGCGACAACCGCCAAAACAGTAGCGATAGCCGCGACTATGGCTTTATCAAAAAGTCAGCTGTTACGGGAGAAGTAAAATTCCAATTCTATCCGCTGAAGTTCTAGGAGGTAAATGATGAAAACTAGCGTACTTTTTGTGTGTCTGGGGAACATCTGCCGCTCGCCAATGGCCGAAGCAATCTTTCGCCACCTCGTGGAAGAAAAAGGGTTAACAGACGCATTTGACATTGATTCAGCTGGCACAGGTGATTGGCATATAGGTGAAGCGCCACATGCTGGAACAGCACAGATTCTTGCTCAGTATCAAATACCTGCTAATGGCATGTTTAGCCGCCAATTAAAGCAAGAAGATTATAGTCGCTTTGATTATATTGTTTGTATGGATGACAGCAATATTCAAAATGCCCTGCCGATGCTAGGCGTAAAGGCAAGTTCTAAGGTATTTCGCCTGCTCGATTTGGTCGAAGAGAAAAAAGATGTGCCAGATCCTTATTTTACAGGCGACTTTGAGGAAACCTATCAACTTTGCTTGGCAGGCTGTAAGGCATTGCTTGAGAAAATTGATGCCGACAAAAACAAATGATAAAATGAGATTCTTATTAAAACTGAACGCAAAAATGCAGAGTCAATCGCATTTTTGCGTTTTTCTATTTTCGCTTAGTGTCTATAGGGGAATAAAACGGGGTATAAATAGATGGACTTCAATAAGGGCGGGTGATTTTTCTAATGGATTGGAAAGGAAGAAGAGAAAGTAAAAATGTTGAAGACCGTCGGGGAATGAGTGGACCTGCAGTTGTAGGTGGAGGCCTTGGCGGCATTGGTATTATCATCGTGATTATTTATACATTACTTGGAGGCAATCCCCAAGATATATTAAATACTGATACGCAAGCTCCGCAAAGCCAGAGTACCGGATATAAATCCACTGCAGAAGAGGATGAATTAGCGGACTTTGTTAAAGTCGTTCTCGCTGATACTGAAGATGTTTGGACAGATGTATTTGCAAAAGAAGGAAAAACCTATAAGGATCCAACGCTTGTGCTCTTCACAAACAGTGTCCAAACAAAATGCGGTAATATGAGCACAGCTGTCGGACCATTCTACTGTCCAGGCGACCAAAAGCTTTATATAGATTTATCGTTTTATCAGGAATTGAAAAACCAATTTAAAGCACCAGGAGATTTTGCTATGGCCTATGTTGTGGCGCATGAGGTAGGCCACCATGTGCAGTATCTGCTTGGCACCTCCTCCAAGGTTAGTGCGCTTGAACAGAGAGCATCAAAGGCAGAGGCGAATCGGCTATCCGTCAAGCTCGAGCTTCAAGCAGATTATTATGCTGGGGTATGGGCGCACTATGTACAAGGTGAAGGATATCTAGATAAAGGCGACTTTAAAGAAGCTCTTACAGCTGCCAACGCAATTGGCGATGATACACTTGAAAAGAAAGCGCAAGGCTATGCAGTGCCAGAAACCTTTACACATGGTACATCGGCTCAACGAATGAAATGGTTAGAGCGAGGTTATAAATACGGCACCATTGAAGATGGCGACACTTTCAATGCGAAAGATCTGTAGCAGCTGTAGATAGATAGGCTAGCTTTTTCATTTTTCAATTATAGTGTATAATACAACAGTAATTTAATGGCTTATTGAATATGAAAAAGCAATTAGCATATCTATCGATTAAAAGAAAGAGAGTGAATCCGATGGGACGTAAATGGAATAACATTAAAGAGAAAAAAGCAGCAAAAGACCAAAGCACATCTCGCATCTATGCAAAATTTGGACGTGAAATCTATGTTGCTGCAAAACAAGGCGAACCAGATCCAGAATCAAACGGCGCTCTAAAAGTTGTGTTAGAAAGAGCGAAAACATACAGCGTACCAAAACATATCATTGACCGTGCAATTGAAAAAGCAAAAGGCGGCGGTGAAGAAAACTATGATGAGTTACGCTATGAGGGATTTGGACCAAGCGGTTCCATGATCATCGTAGATGCACTTACAAATAACGTAAACCGTACAGCGGCAGAAGTGCGCGCTACTTTCGGGAAAAACGGCGGAAATATGGGTGTCAGTGGTTCTGTAGCTTATATGTTTGACACAACAGCCGTATTTGCCTTAGAAAACAAATCAGCTGATGATGTACTTGAGCTATTAATTGAGTCAGACGTTGACGCACGTGATGTATTCGAAGAAGGGGATACAACTATTATTTATGCTGAGCCTGATCAATTCAATGCAGTCCAAGAAGCATTAAAAGCAAAAGGTATCTCTGAATTCAATGTAGCGGAGCTAACAATGCTTCCACAAACTGAGGTTGAGCTACAAGGCGAGGATTTACAAAAATTTGAACGCCTGATTGAACTATTGGAAGACCTAGAAGACGTACAGCAAGTGTATCATAACGTAGACTTGTAAAATAAATGGTAGAAGGCCTGGTATAATTAACTGCCAGGCCTTTGCTATAGGTTGCTAGATATATACTAGGTTTATAGATTCTATTAAAATACATAACAACATATAAATTATAAAGGAATGGTATGAGGTGAAAAGGAAGAAGATGTGGATTATAGTAGTCATAATTTTGGTAATCACTGGCTTTTGGGTTTTGACGTCAAAGTGGCTAGCTGAAGGGGAAAAGCCAAGAGCAACAGGCACTAACAAATATGTAGTGGTCCTGGGGGCAAAGGTGAAAAAAGGAGCTGTTCCATCTAAGTCATTGGCATATCGTTTAGATGCAGCACTCGAATACGCTAAAAAGTATCCTGAAGTTCTCATCATCGTAACGGGTGGTCAGGGTCCTGACGAAGATGCGACAGAAGCTTCTGTAATGAAAAACTATTTAGTAGACAGAGGGATAGATGAAAAAAGAATTAAGCTGGAAGACAAATCTACTACAACATATGAAAATCTGGTAAATGCTAAAAAAATAATAGGGAATGAGAGTAAGAAAATCACAATCGTTTCGAATGACTACCATCTGGCACGAGCGAAAATGCTGGCAGAGAATGTGGGATTAGATTGTGATGTTATTCCTGCAAGAACACCGAAAAGTGTGGAAGCAAAATCAAGATTAAGGGAACGTTTGGCTCTTTTAAAAACAGTTGTCTTAGGGAAATAAAAAATAGCCACCTCGCAGATGATTATGCGGGTGGCTATTTTTATTAGTGCCTGTTCTTTCTGCAAGAAAGAACAGAAAGGATAGAAAGCCATGTTGGCTGTTCTATCTATTTGTTAATATATTCGCTAATTTGGTCTCGGTATTTGGAAATAGAAGAAGCGGACACAGTGAAGTAACCTGCTACATCTTTCACTTTAACCAAGCCGCCTTCTGGAATTTGACCATTTGCTTGTCCAGCTAAGACAGCGCCTGCAGCAACTGTTTCGGCTTTTTTCGCTTTGATTGAAGTCTCTTCAAGGAAGCGTGTTAGTAATTCAATAAATGCAGGTGCCACTAGTCCATGCTCTGTTAAATAGCGGTCTGTTAATGTTAGTACCTCAGTTGTAAAAGGTGATAAACTCACAGTGCTATCAACTGTGGAAGCTACTTCATCATCTGCGCTTTTTATTTCCTGAGCTGCTTCCTCTACAGGCATTTTTCCCTCTTCTACAAATGATTGATAAAGATCAAGTGAATCTTTATAGCCATTTTGAAGTTTTGAGCATAGAATCTCTGTGACATTTTCTTTATCTTCTGGAATAAATACAACACTGCTAGTAGCAGTAAGTCCATTTTCGCCTTGGCGTGCATCAGGCATAAATATACCGAATAACCAATTGCCGGAGAATGTTTTCGATGGAGTGCCGCTCATTACGTAACTTTTGTTTGTCACCATATCTGTAATAGAGATAGTTTCTGGTGTTTGGGCATCCACTTTAGCCAGCATATAAATAGGTTTTAGCCATGAAGTCAAAATATCGCTCACTTGCTTGCGAGTTTGCAATGTTAGCTGTTGATTGATATAGCTTTGCCATAGTTCACGATGGTCGATGTAAATGTAAGTTTCCATCGCAATTTTATCTATTAATTTAATTGAAAAAGTTTGTTGTAAAGAATCTCGCCAAACTTGATTTCTTTTTTCTAATTGACGGTAATCTGCAGGATGGAAAGATTCCTTCACAAAGCCCTCCACAATACGATCAATCTCTTCGCTTACAAGTGTAGTAATATCGCCTTGAGCGTTTTTACCATGACACTTTTTGTATTTCTTTCCGCTGCCGCATGGGCAAGGATCATTACGACCTATCAATGTATTGCACCTCACTTTAAAAATTGCACATAGAAATAGGTTAGCACAATTTGAAGAAAAAAATAAGTATTATAATTTTTCCAGCGTCAAAAACTAAACAAACTATCAAAAAAGAATGATTTTCATAAGAATAGTTGAAATTTTTCTGAATATAATAAATAATGTAATCAATACTTCGCTTTACGAAGAGTACAAGTACATAATAGAAATGGGGAATAGTAGATGCTTACATTTAATGAATATCAATATACACGCCCAGACTTGGAAGACATGAAGAAACAATTTAATAGTCTTCTACAAGAATTCAATGAGTCAAAAACGGTAGAAGCGCAAAGTGATGTGATTGAACAAATCAATCGTTTGCGTAATGATTTCTCAACGAAATATAACTTGGTTTATATTCGTGCTTCTATCGACACTAACGATGAATTCTATCAAAAAGAGCGAGACTATTTAGATGAAATTACACCCGAAGTGGAAGAATTAACAACGAATTACTATAAAGCTCTTATTGCTTCCCCTTTCCGCAATAATCTAGAAGAAAAGTGGGGCTCTCAATTATTTTCTCTAGCAGATAACCAAATCAAGGGATTCTCACCGGAGATTATGGATCTTATGCAAAAAGAGAACAAGCTAACATCTGAGTACTCCAAATTGGTGGCGTCTGCACAAATTTCTTATGATGGCAAAGAATTGACGCTTGCCCAGCTTGGTCCTTATACAGAGTCTACAGACCGTGCGACACGGAAAGAGGCGAATGAAGCTCGCTTTGGATTCTTCCAATCGCATGAAGAAGATTTCGATCGTATTTATGATGAATTAGTCAAAGTACGCCATGAGATGGCAGTCAAACTTGGCTATAAAAACTATGTAGAGCTTGGCTATGTCCTGATGAACCGAATTGATTACAACGCAGACATGGTTAAGAAGTACAGAGATCAAATTCGCGATGTAGTGGTTCCTTATGCAACAGAGCTTAGAAAACGCCAAGCAAAACGAATTGGCCTAGAAGATTTAAAGTTCCATGATGAAGGACTGAATTTCTTAAGCGGCAATGCAACGCCAAAAGGAACGCCAGAGTGGATTGTAGACAACGGCAAAAAGATGTATGATGAGCTTTCTCATGAAACATCTGAGTTCTTCCACTACATGGTTGACCATGAGTTGATGGATTTAGTAGCGAAAAAGGGGAAAGAAAGCGGTGGTTATTGCACATTCATCGAAGACTATGACTCGCCGTTTATTTTTTCAAACTTCAACGGCACATCAGGGGATATCGATGTATTGACGCATGAAGCGGGTCACGCTTTCCAAGTATACTCAAGCCGAAAGATTGGAATACCAGAATACCTTTGGCCGACATTTGAATCAGCCGAGATACATTCTATGAGTATGGAATTTTTCACATGGCCATGGATGGAATTGTTCTTTAAAGAAGACACAGAGAAGTATAAATTTGCGCATTTAAGCGAGTCACTTTTATTCTTGCCTTACGGTGTAGCTGTCGATGAGTTCCAGCATGTCGTATATGAAAATCCGGAAATGACACCAGAGGAACGAAAAGCTGCGTGGAAGAAAATCGAAGGCATCTACTTGCCACATCGTGATTATGATGGCATCGACTATTTAGAAAAGGGTGGCTTCTGGCAACGCCAAGCACATATTTATAACAGCCCGTTCTATTATATCGATTACACACTTGCTCAAGTGTGTGCATTCCAATTCTGGAAGAGATCTCGTGAAAATCATGAGGAAGCATGGAAGGATTATATCCACCTTTGCAAGCTAGGCGGAAAAATGTCCTTTACAAAATTGGTGGAAGAAGCAAATCTTGTTTCTCCATTCGAAGATGGCTGTGTAGATTCTGTTATGGTTGCGATTCGCGACTATCTTGATAGTGTAGCGGATGACCAATTATAGAATTATATAAACTGAAAATCCCGTTGCTCTCTAAGAGTACGGGATTTTTTTATTGAGCGTAAGGTGGCTATTTTCAGTTTATAGTTGAATAGCGTATACTGATATAAGAATATATAGTGAAACGTCAATTATTGTAGTTTTTACAGACCGTTATTAATGCCGAAGAGGAAGTGAACCATTTGACAAAGAAACTATGGTTTCAAGCGGGTGTCGGGATTCTATTAGCTCTATTGATTATTAAATATTTTCTAGAAATTAAATCCCTTTTCTATCCGATTGCAGTCATACTAAGTGCTATTTTTATTCCGTTGCTAGCTGGGGGCGTTCTATACTATGTCACAGAACCCATTCAGCGCTTTTTAGAAAAAAGAAAGTTTCCAAGATGGGCAAGCATCTTATCTATACTGGTCATTATAGGGGCTCTTATTTATGCTTTTATCGCCGTTATTGTGCCGCCAATCAATAACCAAATTAATCATTTGATTAAGGCAGCGCCCAATCTCGCAAATGAGCTTTCAGATATGATTGATTATATCTTAAAGAATCGCGAAAAATTCCCTGACCAGTTGAATGATGCGATTGAACGAATCACCAATTCGATACAGCAATACGCTGTATTTACAAGTAAGTTTTTGGTGCAACTTATTTCTAGCCTCGTATCTGGTGCCTTCATTTTAATTCTGGTACCATTTTTCTTCATCTACATGTTGAAGGATCATGAGAAGTTTGCTCCTGCGATTTATAACTTATTCTCAGGCTCACGTCGCCAATGGGTGAAAAAAACGTTAACTGATATTGATGATGTATTACGTAATTATATCCAAGGTCAAATATTGATCAGTTTTATATTAGCGACCCTTATTTTTATCGGCTATAAAATTATAGGCCTTGAATATGCGCTCCTGCTCGCTATGTTTGCATTTTTCATGAATATGGTGCCTTTTATCGGCCCATGGGTTGCGCTTGTGCCTGCCATCATTGTAGGCTTTCTAGACGACCCTATGAAAGCTGTATGGGTGTGTGTGGTAACACTTGTCGCTCAACAAATTGACAGCAACTTTATCACGCCCAACATTATGGGCAAGACGCTTGATATTCATCCGCTTACCGTTATTACGATTATCTTAGCTGCAGGCAATATTGCCGGGTTTATCGGAATTTTACTCGGAGTGCCACTCTATGCTGTCGCTAAAGTCATCGTCAAAAATGTCTATGAACATCGGAAAGATATTAAATCTGCTGCTACTAAAAATATATAAAGCGATATTAAAAAGGAGATCATATGCTAACATTTGAAGAAAAACAACAAATCATTGAGAGTTTTAAAGAATTAACCCGTAAAGAGATATCGATGGGCCGTTTAAACTACCACTTTGAGGGTAGCCAATACGAGAAGAAGATTGTAGTAGAGAAACTTCACCCAAACGGTAATGGCTTTGTTTATGTTGGCGACTTGCTGCGTTATCCAACAGCCCAAAAAGGTCTTGTGAATATTAGAGATTTCACAGAGCAAGAACTGCGAGAAGTGGTCGAGGATTCAATCATGTATCTTTCAGAGGTTGACGAACCTGTAGAGGAAGAAAAATTTGAACAAACCTGGCTTAATCGAGACAAAGTAGAGCTTTTGCTTGTAAATGATGATCCTTATTGGAATATTTATCATGGAGAAAATTTAGAAGAAAGCTTTGGTACACGCGATGATGCTGAAGACTATTTATATGCAGAAGGATTTAAGCCGTCTGCCCAATAATAATGAATAGAAAAGGAGAAGACTATGTCTGGTAAAAAGATGACATTCCTAATCATTGGAATTGTCCTTGTATGCTTAATCTTAATCTACCTGTCTATTGCGACCTTCTTTAAAAATAATCCTCACCAACCTAATCAGACTGGCCATGCAACAGAGCTACATGTGGATAATAGTATTAGAGGATAAATAAGAAAAGCCGCTCCTAGGAGCGGCTTTTTTGTATAGCAAAATACTATTACATAAATAAGTTAAAAATATAAAAAATCAAAGCGCCAAGCAATCCGGAGATTGGGAGTGTAATAATCCATGTCATGACTATTTTACGGGCCACGCCCCATTTAACGCCTTTTACATTTTGCGCAGAACCTACACCCATGATAGAAGAAGAAATAACATGTGTTGTAGAGACAGGCAAATGGAAATGAGTAGCTCCAAAAATAATGATTGCTGAAGATAAATCAGCAGCCACCCCATTTACAGGGCGAATTTTCATGATTTTGCCACCGACTGTTTTGATAATTTTGTATCCACCGATAGATGTACCTAAGCCCATAGCGGTTGCAGCGCTAATTCTTACCCACATCGGCACATCTCCGCCTTGGTTCACGAAACCGCCGGCAATTAAAGCCATAGTAATGATACCCATCGATTTTTGGGCATCATTCGTTCCGTGTGAAAAAGATTGTAGAGCAGCTGTGAAAATTTGCACTTTTCGGAACGTATTGTTCATTCGGCTTAAGTTGCGATCTTTAAATACGAATTTAAACAGCGACATCATAAGGAAACCACCAATAATCGCGATAAAAGGAGAGAAGATTAGCGCCTTAAAAATTTTCCCAAATCCTTCATAGTTGATCACGCCGAATCCAGAAGATGCAATCGCTGCACCTGCAAGCGAACCGATTAAGGCATGCGAGGAGCTAGACGGGATACCGAAGTACCAAGTCAGTAAGTTCCAAATGATTGCAGATAGCAATGCAGCTAAGATAATGACAACACCATGTTTTAAAGCGAATGGATCTACAATGTCTTTTGCGATTGCTTGGGCTACCCCTGTAAAGGTTACCGCGCCGATAAAGTTTGCTGTAGCTGCCATAATAACGGCTGTACGAGGTGTTAACGCACGTGTAGAAACGGCAGTGGCAATCGCATTGGCTGTATCATGGAAACCATTAATAAAGTCGAATAATAGAGCAAAGATTACGACCAGTACAGTTAAAATCAGTATTGTATTCATGTATTACTACATCTCCTATGCGTTGCGCATGATAATCGTATCCATTGCATTGGCTACGTTTTGGCAATAGTCAGCCACTTCTTCAAGCTGTTCGTAGATATCTTTAAATTGAATAATGCGGATAGGATCTTTTTCATGTAGGAATAGTTGCTTAATGGAAGTACGCAATACTTCATCGCACTTACGCTCATAATCTTTAATTAAAATGGCATGATCGCGCATATTAATTAGTTTTTTATTTGCTAAATGCTGCATAGCAGCAGCAATTTCGTCGGTGCTTAACACAATGTATTTCAAGAAATCTCTCATATAATCATCGACTTCTGTAAGTGAAAACATTTCAAAGTGGGCAATGCAACCTTCCACTCCATCTAGAATGTCATCCATCCGTACAGCTAATTCCAAAATATCTTCACGCTCGATTGGGGTCATGAAAGACTTGTTCAACATTTGAATAAGGTCATGGATCAGCGAATCGCCATCTGTTTCATATTTCTTCAGCGTAACGCTGAGTTCTTTTAAACCCGCAATGCTTGTAATTTTAAAGTCATCTGCATAATGAGATGCTTCTTTTAAATTCTCAGCAATTTTCAATAATGTTGCAAAGAAGGGATCTTCTTTTTTTGTGCTAAACATACAAAGCCTCCTAATTATAAAAACCGGTAGATGTTTTAAATAAAAACACAACTATAATAATAACAAATTGCGATATAAATCCCTACAAATTTCGTCACGGTCCGATTAAAATTTACATTCCCGTAATATTTAGATTGCACACATTTAAAATTAAATAATCAGAAAAAATGAAACTTTTGGCCTCCTGAACCGTAGATATAGATAGTAACGAAGAAAGCGAGCGAAGAAGGGGGTGAAATCAATGGATTTTCACACTTGGTCGATAGAACAGTGGTATTTAAGCTTATTGATTATTTTAGCGATTTGCATGGTCTTTTATTTGTTTTTTGGCGATATGGTTGAGTGCGTAGGAGAAGGTATTCCTTTTTTTAATCCGGCAGTCATACTTGCATTTTTAACCTTTTATACTGCAATTGGGTGGGTCCTTGAAACTTTCACTGCACTAAATAGTATAAGCATTGCCATCATTTCAGTAATAGCAGCTATTATTTTAGATATTCTTTTATATTATTTTGTGCTTATTCCTTTGAAGTCAGCCGAAGTTTCCATGGCCTATACAGAAGAATCTCTTGGAGGGCAAGTAGGAAAAGTCATCGTACCGGTGCCTGTTGATGGATACGGGGAAGTTGTGATCGAGACGGTGAATGGCATTATATCAAAAAGAGCGGCAAGCTATGATCTTGTGGAAATACCTTATGACGCAAAAGTATTAGTTATAGAAGTAAAAGAAAGTACTGTATTTGTAAGGGAGTATAGCCCGATTTTCTAAAGCTGCTTTTTAAGTGAAGAAGTAATATATTTTGATAACTACTTGGCTCAACATGTAAAAATAGGAGGAAAAAAATTATGCCTTTAGCATTGATAGTTGGCGGAATTGTAGTTGTTTTAGTATTGGCGATTATTGGCGTCTATGTAAAGAAATATCGTACAGCAGGACCAGATGAAGCATTGATTGTGACAGGGAGTTATCTTGGCTCTAAAAATGTCCATAAGGATGAAGCAGGAAACCGCATTAAGATTATTCGCGGTGGAGGTACATTTGTATTACCTGTATTCCAACAAGCAGAACCGCTTAGCTTATTATCAAGCAAACTGGAAGTTACTACGCCAGAAGTCTACACAGAGCAAGGTGTGCCTGTCATGGCCGATGGTATTGCTATCATCAAAATTGGTGGCTCTATTACGGAAATTGCCACAGCTGCCGAACAATTTTTAGGAAAGCCAAAAGAAGAACGCGAAATGGAAGCAAGAGAAGTATTGGAAGGTCATCTACGTTCCATCTTAGGCTCTATGACAGTGGAAGAAATTTATAAAAACCGCGACAAATTCTCGCAAGAAGTACAGCGTGTTGCTTCACAAGATTTAGCTAAAATGGGCTTAACGATTGTATCCTTCACTATAAAAGATGTACGTGACAAAAATGGCTATTTGGAATCACTTGGTAAACCACGTATCGCCCAAGTTAGACGCGATGCGGATATCGCGACAGCGGATGCTGAAAAAGAAACTCGCATCAAACGGGCGGAATCAGATAAAGAAGCACAAAAGGCAGAGCTAGAACGTGCCACTGAAATTGCTGAAGCAGAAAAAGAGAACCAACTAAAAGTGGCTGAATATCGCCGTGAGCAAGATATCGCAAAAGCGCGCGCCGACCAAGCCTACGAACTTGAAACAGCAAGAGCGAAGCAAGAAGTAACAGAACAAGAAATGCAAATCAAGATTATCGAGCGTCAAAAGCAAATCGAGCTAGAAGAAAAAGAAATTCTTCGCCGTGAAAAACAATACGATTCAGAAGTCAAGAAAAAAGCTGATGCAGATCGCTATGCTGTTGAACAAAATGCAGCGGCTGACAAAATGAAACAATTAGCCCAAGCTGATGCAGAACAATATCGTATTGAAGCTAAAGCGAAAGCAGAAGCTGAAAAAATTCGTTTAGACGGTTTGGCTAAAGCTGATTCAGAAAAAGCCCAAGGGGAAACAGAAGCAGAAATTATCCGCTTGAAAGGTCTTGCGGAAGCAGAAGCTAAACGTAAAATCGCAGAAGCCTTTGAGCAATACGGCCAAGCTGCAGTATTAGATATGATGATTAGCATGCTGCCTGAATATGCAAAACAAGTGGCGGGCCCACTATCTAATATCGATTCAATTACGGTTGTGGACACTGGCGGCGGAGCTGGTGGCGGTGCAAATAAGGTGACAGGCTATGCAACAGATTTGATGGCTTCATTACAAGAATCATTGAAAGCCTCTTCGGGTATAGATTTGAAAGAGATGCTTGAAAACTACTCAGGCAAATATAATATTAGACCAAGCATTGAGCGCTTAGCAGAAAGCAAAAATGACGCTCATACAGCAGCAACTGTAGAGAAATAACACAGATAACCTCATCGGAATTTTTTCCGATAGAGGTTATTTTTTTGAAAGCATCTTGACGTCAATTTGTCATACGACTGTTATACCCTGATAAGGTATAATGAAAGAAAAGCGTTTGAAGGAGTAGAACAATTTGAAGAAAAAGTGGTTATCATGTTTATTGGCGGGCACGATGCTTTTAGCTGCTTGTGGCAACAGTGCAGATAAAACAGCGAAAGAAAACCAAGATAGCGAGAAAGCAACTCAGTCAGAAAAGACAGAACACACGGCACACCAAGGGGGCCAGCATGAGTTGCCTAATGGTGATTTACAAGAGGAAACAGCATCAAGTGATATTTTGCCGAGTTTCTTGGACAAACAATCAGAGGATTTAAAATTGGTCTATCAGGCAGCAGGCAAAGCGACAGAAGTACTTAAATGGATGCCATGCTATTGTGGCTGCGCGGAAAGCGCAAATCATGAAAGCAATCTAAACTGCTTTATTAAAGAAGTTAAAAAAGACGGCTCGATTGTCTGGGATGATCATGGTACACGCTGCATTGTTTGTGTAGAAATTGCTATTAAATCCATTAAACAAGCACAGGAAGGCGTTCCTTTAAAAGATATCCGTAAAAAGATCGACGAAGACTATAAAGAAGGTTATTCGAAACCAACAAAAACACCAATGCCACCAGCTTAAAGATTAGATAGGTTCTTTCTAGCTTTCTCAGCAATTTGCTCATTCTAAACAGATTAGCAGACAAATAATGGGGAAAACGCTATCATATGAAGTGAGTATTCAACAATCTTAAGAAATGGAGTTGGAGAATTTGGACTATCGTATTGAACATGATTCCATGGGAGAAATTAAAGTACCTGCAGCACATAAATGGGGAGCCCAAACACAGCGAAGCAAGCAAAACTTTAGAATTGGTTCTGAACATATGCCAATCGAATTTATCCATGGCTATGCATTACTTAAGAAATCAGTAGCGAAAGTTTGCGTTGATCTAGGAACCTTGTCACAAACAAAAGCAGATGCCATAGCACATGCGGCAGATGAAATCATTGCAGGCAAATGGGATCAAGAGTTTCCTTTAGTCATCTGGCAAACCGGAAGCGGTACACAAACAAATATGAACGTCAATGAAGTCATCGCACACCTTGGCAATGAGTATCTAGAAGCACAAGGCAGTGATGAGCGTTTGCACCCAAATGATGATGTCAATAAATCACAAAGCTCCAATGACTCATTCCCGACTGCTATGCACATTGCTTCAGCGATTGCGGTAGAGAAGAACTTACTTCCTGCATTGGAACAAATAAAAGCAACATTGAAAACAAAATCTGAAGAATTCATGCAGTTAATCAAAATTGGTCGTACACACTTGCAAGATGCAACTCCTCTTACATTAGGCCAAGAAATCAGCGGTTGGCTTTACATGATTGAAAAATCAGAGGAAATGATTAAAGAAAGTGCTAAGCACATGCTAGAGCTAGCAATCGGTGGCACGGCTGTCGGAACAGGTTTAAATGCACCAGAAGGCTTCGATGAAAAAGTAGTAGCTGTTCTTGCGAAAGAGACAGGTTTGCAATTTGTACCATCGCCAAACAAATTCCATGCACTGACTTCTCATGACCAAATGGCTACAACGCATGGTGCAATGAAAGCTTTAGCTGCAGATTTGATGAAGATTGCCAATGATGTTCGCTGGTTAGCTTCTGGCCCTCGTTCAGGTTTTGGAGAAATTTCAATTCCAGAAAACGAACCAGGTTCATCTATTATGCCAGGTAAAGTTAACCCTACACAATGTGAAGCAGTGACAATGGTGGCTGTCCAAGTGATGGGTAATGACGTTACATTAGGCATGGCAGCTTCTCAAGGTAACTTTGAATTGAATGTATTTAAACCAGTCATTCTTTATAACTTCATGCAATCAGTTGAATTGTTATCTGATGTCATCAGAAGCTTTGATGAACACTGTCTGCAAGGCATTACAGCAAATGAAGACAAATTAGAACACTTCTTAAACAATTCTTTAATGTTGGTGACAGCACTAAATCCACACATCGGCTACGAAAATGCAGCGAAAATTGCAAAGCATGCCCATAAAAATGGATTAACGCTAAAAGAAGCCGCATTAGATACAGGACTTGTGACAGAAGAACAATTTAATGAATGGGTTGTACCAAGCAAAATGATTAAGTTTTAAGAAGTAAAGGCTGTGGATAAGCTTGCAAAGGTGCAAGTATTCCACAGCTTTATTTATTTCTCTTCAAATAGTCTAAAAATGTATCCGTTGTTTTGGTTAAAAAGGGAGTATTCAGATGGATTGCATGAAAGTCTCGCTGATAATGAAAGTCTTCTCGGCGGATGATTTGCAATTTATTTAGGTGAATTTCATCTTGAATGGTCCATTCAGAAAGCAATGCAAGTCCGAGACCATTCGCAACCGCTTCTTTAATCAGCTGAGTACTGCCAAATACCATCGTATGTGTTGGATTCAATTTATGCTCTTTTTTAAAATTGTCAAAAGCCTCTCGTGTACCCGATCCTTCTTCTCTTATAATCCATGTATGTGCGTCTAAGTTATGCACAGGTTGTCCAGACTTTGCTACCACAACTAAATGATCTGTAGCAATTTTGTGCGATTCTATCCACTTATTGTTGACAGTACCTTCAATTATCCCCAAATCCAATGTTTGATCCACAATCTTTTCTGCAATCTCTGCAGTATTGGCAATACAAATGCTCGGGACAACTTGTGGATAAACATCAAGAAAGGCTGCTAGTCTTTTTGGAAGCAAATATTCCCCATAAGAGTAGCTCGCACCTAGCAATAAATCACCGCCCACATGGCTTGTTAAATCATCTAATTTTCGTTTCATGCTTTGGGACAGTGTATCTATTTCTTTTCCGTAATAGGCTACGATTTCTCCGGCCTTCGTTAATTGAATCTGCTTATGGGAGCGGTCAAATAACTGGACTCCAAGCTCTTCTTCTAAATTCTTTACATACTGGCTGACAGCAGGCTGCGTCATGAATAATTCCTCCGCTGTACGGGAAAAATTCATATTCTTCACAACGAGGAGGAAAATGCTTAACTTATCATTCATATAACCATCCTTCTATAAGTAATCACTTATGATAAAGATTAAAATGATTAATTATCTTTTTAGGTGAGTACATCTTATCATATAAATAGAAATTATGAACTGGAGATGAGCGTATGAAACACAATAGTGGATTCTATAAAGGAATCTTAATGGTACTCATCATTGCAATAGCATCCTACTTCCTAAGCAAGGTTCCGATGCTCAATTATCTGGGACCTTTAGCTATAGCCATCCTGATAGCAGTGATTATACGTAATACACTGCCTTATCCACAAAAGTGGAAAACTGGCATCGATTTTGCCGCGAAGAAGATTTTGCGGTTTGCTATCATTATGTATGGAATCCGCCTCAATATCGCTGTCGTTGCCCATGAAGGGCTGCCGTTAATTGCTCGTGCGGCCGGCGTTATTGTAGGAGCCATTTTGCTAACCATCATTATAGGAAAGCTTTTAAAGGTAGAAGATAATTTAATGATGTTACTGGCATTTGGTACAGGAATTTGTGGTGCCGCAGCCATTGCAGCCGTTTCACCAATCCTAAAGGCTAAAGAAGAGGATACAGCAATGGCTGTAGGTATGATTGCATTGATGGGCACCATCTTCTCGTTACTATATCCAGCAGTAGGATCACTTTTACACTTAGCACCAGCCGTATATGGCTATTGGTCCGGCTTCAGCTTGCATGAAATTGCACATGCTGCACTAGCAGGAGCAGCCTATGGCGACGAATCTCTAACACCTGCATTGCTTTCAAAATTGAGCCGAGTTCTCTTATTGTTCCCTGTAACACTTGTGCTTGTAGGTTTCTTGAAGTTTAAAAAAGGGGGAACAGGGCAGAAAGCTTCCTTCCCTTATTTCTTACTAGGATTTTTAGCGGTCTCTGCGCTTGGCACCTGGGGAACACAGCAAGGATTCTTGAGTGCATCTGTAGAAGATGCCATCGCACAAACAGGCACATTTTTCTTAGCGGTTGCTATGGCTGCCCTTGGCATGTCTGTTGACTTAAAGGAATTGAAATCAAGAGCATTGAAGCCACTGTTAATGATGACGATTGTTTCCATTATTCTTAGCGGAGCTGTCTTGTTTATTGTTTAAGCTGCGAGATAGAATGGAATGAAATAAAAAGACTGTAGATTAGCTTTTTCAAGCTGTCTACAGTCTTTTTGCTAAGCAGTTGTTGCATTGCGTTTTTTAAATAGAATCGTAAAGATAATCAGCGCAAGAAGAATGGCCTGGCCGCTAATGGTTTCAATTGTTGGGTAAAAGCCAATCGTAGCCCATACTGGCATATGGCTCATAACATTCGAAGGTACAACATCAGTCAATTGCAACGTATGAATACTTACACCGATTATTTTAAATGCCAGCAAATAGATGAATATAGTCGCTACGGCAAAGAATTTATGAACAGGAATTTTATTTGTCGCACGCAATAAGATGAATGCTACAACAGCTAAAATGACGGCTGCAATCCCGATACCTAGTGAAAATTGGGAAGTAGACATTTTTGGTGCTATTCCCGCATAAAAAATCAGTGTTTCGGCCCCTTCGCGGAAGACGGCAAGGAAACTAATAAATGCCATTGCCCACACACTTTGTTTGGACATTGCATGGTTCATCTGTTTAGCAATATACGCATTCCAAGCTTTGACGTTCGATTTGCTATGCATCCAAACGCCAACACCAATCATCATAGCAGCGGCAATTAAACCTACATATCCTTCAATCATTTCGCGGCTAGTATTGATTGTAGAGGAGTTGAACAGCGTTGACATTAAAATAGCTGCCACTGCACTACATGCAATCCCGAGTCCTGCTCCAATATAAATCCATTTTTCCATATGACGTTGGTCAGATTTCTTAAGAAATGCAATTAATGCGATCATAATTAAAAGTGCTTCTAAACCTTCACGCAGTAAAATAAGTGCAGAATCCCAGAGTGTATAATTTTGGTCGCCCTGAATTAATTGGATTTGTTGTTTTAGGTCTCCGAGCTTTGTTTGAATACCTTTTGCATCCACCTGATCTTTCATCAAATCACCAGCAATAATGGGCATTTCGCTTTCGATTTTTGTATAAAGGCCAGCATTTTTAGTGCGTATATCGCCTTCTACATTTGGCCAAGTGACGATGAACTGTTTGATAGTGGCGGAAGCCTTTGAATAATCATTGGCAACGATTTGCCCGTTGGCTTTATCAATTAAATCAATGAGCGATTGCAGTGAATATGTGTCTCCTTTAGTAGAAGAGGCCACTTTTTTCCCTAGTCCAAAGTCATTCACTGTTTGTTTTAATACGTTAAACTGGTCTTGCATGGTATCAAAGTTGGGATGCTCATCAGCTAGCGCAATTCGGATGAACGACATTTGTGTTTCAATCTTGCCGTAAGTAGCAATGTCTTGCTCTCTAACAGGTGTTTCTTTCTTCTTCCAATAAGCGTTGAATGTAGTATATGCTGCTGTCATCTTGGGTACATCGCCTTCTTTAATGGCAGCTTGAAGCTGTTCTAGCGCAGGATTCATCGCTGTCAGGAAGGCCTGTCTTTCCGCTTTCCCATCGATAGGGTTTTCTGCTTTTTCTAAAGCTGTTAGAGCCTTAGAAAGAGTAGATAGGGCATCAAGACGTTGGTCAGTTGAAGAAGCTGCTTGGGCTTCTTTCAATGCTTGGTCAACTGCTTTCGTTTCCTTGGAATCTTGTGAACGTACTTTCTTCCAATCTTGTGCAAAAGCAGAGAGCGCCTTTTCAGCCTTTTTATCATCGCCTTGTTTGCTGTCCATAATCGCATCGCTGATTGAAATATACAGGTTGCTATAGGATGCGGCTGCTGATACGGGTTTCATGGCAATAAAAGCAGTTAAAGTACATAGTATAAGAATTTGACTACAGCGTATTAAATAATGCTTCACCTATATAACTTCCTTTTTTTATACCTGGGAAGCATGCAAATAATGCGCTCCCACGATGGGTAATGTATTCATTCATTTTGTCTAAGCGGCCTAAACTGTTCTGTATCTTGATAAATTGTTTAGGATTTTTTTGAAACGAGATAAAAAGCAATCCGGCATCAAACGTGCCCGTAGCATCCATCACGCCAGAAGAATAGGAAAATGATCTGCGTAATAAACGCGCATTTGCCTTCTTCACCAGGAACGTATGTGAAGTTTCAGGTACGATTGGATTGCCGTTTGCATCTTTACGGTCGATATCCATCGCTTCAAATTCGCCCTTCTTGCCAAGAGGTGCACCACTGTCGCGATGCCGCCCAAATGTTGCTTCTTGCTCTCTTAAAGCTGTACGGTCCCAAGTTTCTAAATGCATTTGTATACGGCGTGCTACTAAATAAGTGCCACCTGCCATCCATGGCTTCGAATCACCGGACTGTACCCATACGACTTCGTTCATATCTTTTTCATTATCAGTTATAGGATTTTCTGTGCCATCTTTAAAAGCAAATAAGTTGCGTGGTGTTTCTTTTTTTCCATTTTTCATGGGGATAGAATTAAATCCGGCTTGCGACCATTTCAATGATACTTTGCCTGACGCCGCACGAATCAAGTTGCGGACCGCATGGAAAGCTACTTGCGGGTCATCAGCACAAGCTTGAATACAAATATCTCCACCCGTAAATGTTTCCTCTAACTGGTCCTTTGGAAAGTGGGGCAGGTCTTGTAATTCTTTAGGTTTCAGATGTGAGAGACCTAACTCTTTTTTCTCAAATAGAGAGGGCCCCACTCCAAATGTGATAGTAAGGTTATTGGCATCTAGCCCTTTTGCTTCTCCTGTATCCTTAGGTGGGATAAGCGCATTTTCTGAAGCTGTGCCAATTAAATCGCCATTCATCATTTGGACTGCGAGGGGTGTCCACATTTGGAACAGCTCTTGCAGTTGGGATTTAGAGGTTACTAAAACATTTAATGATGCGAAATAGATACTTGTCTGTACAGCAGTCGCGATGCCTGACTGATGTTTCCCGTAAAAATCAACTTTATTGGCTACAGTAGATTGATCCTCTAAGATATCTTTCCCAAAGGCTTTTAGAACACCGCCCATGCCTGAAGCACCGATTGCTAATCCTACTGCACCTGCGCCAGTCATTTTCATCATTTGTCTGCGTGTGATTTTTTTATCTAGTAAACGTTCATCATTTGTTTTAGTCATTGCTTAATCACTCCATAATAATGCCCATTTGGCTTAATGGTTCACCTAAGTGGTTCACTGCTTCAGATAAAGCCTTGGTATCTTCTTTTGTAAGTTTGGTATAAGAGATATAGCCGCCATCTTTTGTTTGATATTTAGCTAATAGATCATTGACTGCTTTGAATTTTTCAGTTAAATCTTTGACTAATTTAGGGTCTTTATTTTCAATTTGGTCTTTCAAGATAGTGAAGATTTTTTCAGCACCTTCGACGTTTGCTTTGAAGTCGTATAAATCTGTGTGAGAATAGATTTCTTCTTCGCCGGTAATCTTCGATGTAGATACTTCATTTAGCAAGTCCACTGCACCAGTTAGCATTGTATCAGGGGTTACTTCAACTGTTTCCACACGTGCGCGCAATTCCTTAGAGTCTGCTAACAGCTGATCAGCTGTTTTTTCATAGCCTTTTGTTTTATTTTCTTTCCATAAGCCATATTCAATCTTATGGTAACCAGTCCAATCTTCTACTCCTTGTCCTTCCTCTTTTAAATCTGCCAAACGTGCATCAATCCGAGGATCAAGGTCACCGAAGCTCTCTGCAATTGGTTCAGAGCGTTCAAAATACATACGAGCCACAGGGTAAATTTCCTTCGCTTTTTTTATATCGCCTGCTTTTACGGCTTTCACAAACTTATCTGTTTCAACGATGAAATGGTCCATTTGGCCAAGCGCAAACTCTTTATATGCATCCACTTCCTTTTGTAAATTTGTAGAAGAAGTAGTTGTTTCCTCTTTTTTTGCGGCAGAGCTAGTCTTCGTATCATCTGAATTATTGCACCCTGTCATTAAAATGCTTCCTGCAAGCAGGACCGCTGCGAATGGAGTTGCTTTCATTAAAATAATCCTTCTTTCTCATATGGAATAATAGCTAAAAAATCCCTGCCCAATTTGGAGCGGCTATATAAGGGGAGGGGAATAAAAATTAAGCACGAATCTGTTTTCTGTTAGTAATGATAATCATTATCAAAAGAAAAAGCAATAGTTGTTTTTCTGAACTTTTAATAAAAATTAATAGGGGCAAAAATATTTAGAAAGATAATTAGAATTCATTAGATAAAATAACATTATTTTGGTTTTTTTTATAAATATTAAAACAGTGTTTCTTCTTATATAATAGCAGTTCATATATTTCTCTTTTAAAGAAACAATATATAAGGATGAATTAAAAAGTTATTAAAACTTTCTACTACATGTGCGACGTCTTTTTAATGTATACACGTGATGATCTAAAGGAGCTCCTAAAATGAAAAGAAAAAAGCAATTGTTCTATGACGATGATCTAGTAGAGTGGATCAGGCAAAATAAAAAACAATTATACTGGCTTGCATACAGTTATGTTAAAAACGAGCAAGATGCGTTGGATATTGTTCAAGACAGTATTCAAAAAGCAATGCAAAACTATCAGCAACTGCTGAACAAGGAAAAATTGAAAAGTTGGTTTTATCGAATTGTTATAAATACATCGCTCGATTTCCTAAAAAAATTTCGCAGAGTTCAAGTGACAGATGACGAGACATTGCTCTATCTCTCATCGTCTAGTGAAGACCAGTATGAAAATCTAGATTTAGCTGGCGCATTAGAACGACTTCCGACAAAGTATCGGGAGATTGTGATCCTTCGCTATTTTGAAGATCTCAAGATTGAGGAAGTTGCCTATATCTTAAATGAAAATTCAAATACCATTAAAACTCGTTTATATAAAGCTTTAAAAATTTTGCGTATCGATATGGAACAGGAAGAAGGATGAGATGATGGACAAAAAGCTAAATGAATTGAAAAAACAATATCAGAATGCCCGCATTCCAGATGAACTGGATGATATTGTCGAGGCAGCAATAATGAAAGGGAAGAAAGAAAAGATGAAGAATCATAAAAAAATGCCAACGGTCGTAACGAAATGGGTGGGAAGTGTTGCAGCAGCAGCAGCCATCTTTACAGTTGGATTAAATACAAGTCCTGCTTTAGCACAAACGGTTAACGATATACCGGTGATTGGCAAGGTTACGCAGGTTCTAACGTTCCGTGAATATAAGGAAAATGACAAGAACTATGGAGCGGATATTAAAGTTGCTAACGTAAAAGGCTTAGATAATAAAAAATTAGAACAAACACTAAACGAGCGTTACATTGCAGATGGACAAAAGCTTTATAGCCATTATGAGAAAACAGTAAAAGATTTAGAGAAAAAAGGCGGGGGACATTATAGCGTAGACAGCGGCTATAAAGTACTCTTGAACGATCAACAACTACTTACGATTGAACGCTATGAGGAACAAACTGCAGCTTCTTCTTCGACTACAATGAAATACGATACGATTGATAAAGAAAACAAGATTGTATTATCATTACCAATGTTATTTAAAGACAAAGCTTATGTTGATCACATTTCAAGTTATATAAAAGATGAAATGATTAAAGAAATCAAAGAATCCAACCAAGAAAAAGTATATTGGGTACGCGGTGCAGGTGTGCCAGTTGATGATTTGACAGAGGATGAACTATTCGAAAGCATTAAAACGAATCAAAACTTCTATATCAATAAAAAACATCAATTGGTGATTGCCTTCGATGAATATGAAGTAGCTCCTGGATATATGGGTGTTGTGAAATTTACTATCCCAACGCATGTGATTGAAAAAGATTTAGTGAGCAATAAATATATTAAGTGATGCAAAAAACCGTAGCATAACCAGGATCACCTGTTAAGCTACGGTTTTTATTATTTAAGGTATTCTTTCAATTCTTTTTCCAAGAACGGTTCGGCAGATAAAAAAGCTGTAAAGTCTTCATAACGTTTCCGCTGTTCTTGCTTTGGCTTCGCACCAGTATAGTACGCACGAATCAAAATGTTTTTAGGCGTATGTTCCATATCGATGAATTCGAGCAGTTGCGCATCATAGCCAACAAGCTTTAGAATTTCGGCACGAATTGAGTCTGTGGCAAGGGATGCGAATCGTTCTTTGATTAGGCCATGCTGCATCATGATGTCCAACTGAGGTGATTGGAGTTGGCGATTTAATTCATGCTGGCAACAAGGGACGCTTAAGATAACGCTTGCTCCCCATTTTACAGCGCGTGCTAATGCCATATCTGTTGCTACATCGCATGCATGCAGTGTGACGACCATATCAACTGTATTTTCATCGTTATAATCATTGATATCGCCAACTAAAAATTCTAGCCCATCATATTGAAGATCCTTGGCAATTTGGCTGCATTCTTCAATTACATCTTTTTTTAGATCTAAGCCCGTGACACGAATATCTAAGCCCTGCTCAATCTTTAAATAATGGTATAAAGCGAATGTTAAATAAGATTTGCCGGAACCGAAGTCTAAAATTCGAATGGTGCGATCCTTTGGCAAGTAATCCAGAGAATCATGAATAAATTCAATGAAGCGATTGATTTGTTTGAACTTATCGTATTTTTGGTTTTTTACTTTTCCTTCAGGCGATTGAACACCTAGCCGAATCAGGAAAGGGTAGGGAGTATCAGGGTTTAACAAATAATTTTTCTTTCGGTTATGTTGTAAATCAACTGATTTGGCTTCTGTTTTTTCTGCTTTCCATAACACTTTGTTTTTCTTCGAAAGCTGTACATGTATTTTTTCAGTCGTCATTTCGCCTTGGAATTGGCGGAATTGATCAAATAAGCTGTCTAGGTATGAAGCGATTTGATCCTTCGTTATATTTTCATGCTTAATGGTCTGTGCCGTCTGGTATTCAAGCTGGATATGGTAAATCCCTTTGAGCATTAAAGGCTTTAGCTTCACGCGCTTTAGTTCATTTGATTTTGCGCGTGGCTGGCTGATCGTTGCAGTCACTAGCAATTCATCCGTTAATTGCTCGAGGAGCTGTTGTTTCATTTCATTAAAGTCCAATAATATCGCCTTCTTTATGATTTAATTGCTCCATGTATTGTACCATATTTTTAATTTTTCACCTGCTCCTTTGGCAGATAACTGAGTGTCTTGCCAGTCCAGCCAAATACGATGGTAAGAATAGGTGACAGCAAACAGAACAATGCGAATGGCAAGTAATCAATTGTCGGTACACCCAATACCTTTGTAATAAAAATACCGCACACGCTCCAAGGGATCAGTGGGTTCACGACCGTGCCGGCATCCTCTGCTACCCGTGCTAAGTTCTTATTTTGTAAGCCAACTTTTTGAAATTGCGACTGGAATGCTTCACTCGTAAGCAGGATGGACAAATATTGTTCCCCAATTAGCGTATTGATTGATACAGCAGTAAGGGCAGCTCCAGTAATGACGGAACCGACACTCCTGAAAATGGTTTCTACCTTCAGAAGGATTGTTTGGACAATGCCTAATGTAAATAACAAGCCGCCCATACTGAGAGCCAATATAACAAGCCCAATAGTAAACATCATGCTGTTAATGCCACCACGTGTTAATAATGAGTCAATATCTTGAATACCTGTTTCAGAGGTATAACCATTGAATAGAATATTCATTACATCTCCCGCTCCGTAAGTATGATGGAAGTATGTGATGACAATGGCAACTGCAGAACTGGCTGCTAAGGTCATAATGGCCGGTGCCTTTTTTAATGTTAATAGAATAAGGACAACCAGTGGTATGAATGTGTACCAATGGATCATTCCTGTATCCAATAAGCCTTGCTGGAATGATGCGATTTTGGATTTGTTATGCAGCGTTGCCGTAGGTGACATTATTGCATACAGTATGAATGATAGGATAAATGCGGGAACTGTTGTCCAGCACATATTCTTTATATGAACAAACAAGTCAACGCCCAATATTGCCGAAGACAAATTGGTAGTATCAGATAGGGGAGACATCTTATCCCCGAAAAACGCGCCGGAAACAATAGCACCAGCAGTGACAGCAAGTGAAATATCCATTGCGCTTGCCATGCCAATAAACGCTACACCGACTGTTGCTGTTGTCGTAAGTGAGCTGCCGATAGCAACGCCAACCATACAGGTCACAAGGAAAACAATGGCATAAAAGAAGTGGGGCGTGATTAATTCAAAGCCCAGGTAGATAAAAGTAGGAATTGTGCCGCTCATCAACCAGCTGCTAATTAGCACACCAATAAAGAAAAATATAAAGATAGCGCCAAGTCCTGCGGAAGCTCCCTCAATCAGCCCTTTTTCTAAATCTTTATAAGCTACTTTTTTAAACAGCCCATACACCATTAATAACATAATTGATATGAGAATCGGCATATGCGGTGGGGCATCCAATTTTGCGATACATAGAGCCATAATGGCAATAATAACAACAATTAAACTAACTGCCTCTAGAAAACGCGGCATCATTTTTGCTTCTATACGAAACATCTCATCGTTCCTCCTAATCTCTTAATAAAAAAATCTTAGTAAGGGACGAAGGGAAACTCCGCGGTACCACCCTTATTGCCAAAGCTTTCTTGGCCACTCTCGGAAATACAAGCATCCATGGTGTAATTCACGATTGGTAAAACCTTGGCTTACATCACCCGCCAAGTTTCTTTTTGCTGTACTTACCAATGCTACTTTAATTCCATCACTTGCACTTGTTCACTTTTTCGATTCAACGCGTTGAAGTTATAAAGTATTTTACCACTTTATTTGCTTACGTCAATAAGATTTAGAGAAAAAGAATAAGATGGAAAAATTCGAGCTCAGAAAGGAGTTAAAATAAAAAAAGTAAAGTACAGATAAACCTAGTGTGGAAGCGTGTTTTCGTATTTTTATTGGATAAAGTAATATGTTAAGATAAATGAAATTGAATCAATTTTTAGTAGATTCAATGAATTCTTTTTACATATTCCATAGAGCAAGATGTAAATGGAAGAAAGAATGAATATAGTAGAGAAAAAGGAGGAATTTCTATGTCGGATCATATGTATCAATTGCTGGCAATATTGATTTATATGATTGCCATGCTGGTGATTGGCTGGTATGCGTTTCGTAAAACGTCCAGTTTAACAGACTATATGTTAGGAGGGCGCTCACTAGGTCCGGCAGTTACCGCTTTAAGTGCAGGTGCTGCGGATATGTCGGGATGGCTTTTAATGGGATTGCCGGGCGCCATCTACGTAGGCGGTTTGATGGAAGCTTGGATGGCAATAGGGCTGACAGTAGGTGCTTATCTAAACTGGCTATTTGTTGCTCCTAGACTTAGGATGTATACACAAGTAGCGAATAATTCTATTACGATACCGAGTTATTTGGATAACCGTTTGAAAGATAAAACAAAGTTGCTTCGTATTGCTTCTGGATTAATTATCTTAGTCTTTTTTACTTTCTATGTTTCTTCTGGAATGGTAACAGGCGGCGTCTTCTTTGAAAGCTCATTCGGCTTTAATTACCATACAGGGTTATTGGTAACTTCAGGAGTTGTGATAGCCTATACATTGTTTGGCGGTTTCTTAGCTGTGAGTTATACAGATTTTATTCAAGGGCTTGTCATGTTCTTAGCACTTATTATAGTCCCAATTTTCGGATTGTTCCTCACAGGTGGGTTTTCAGACACTGCTCAATCGATACGTGAAGTAGATCCAAATCGATTAAGCTTTCTAACGGGAGCGACCGTAACAGGGGTCATCTCAGCAGTAGCATGGGGGTTAGGCTATTTTGGTCAGCCACATATTATCGTACGTTTTATGGCAATTAGCAGTGTGAAAGAAACAAAACAAGCGAGACGAATCGGCATTGGATGGATGTTCTTAAGTTTGTTTGGAGCTATCGCCACTGCTTTAATTGGGATTGCTTATTATCAACAAAATGGTTTAGAACTGAAAAATCCTGAAACCGTATTTATTGCTTTAGGCCAAATACTGTTCCATCCATTTATCGCAGGAATTATGTTAGCAGCGATACTGGCTGCGATTATGAGTACGATTTCTTCTCAATTGATTGTAACGTCTTCTGCTTTAGTAGAAGATATCTATAAAGCTGTGTTTAAAACCAATGCAACTGATAAACATTATGTATTTTTAGGCAGAATGGCTGTATTGATTGTATCCCTTCTAGCGATTGCTCTTGCTTGGAATCAAGATAATAAAATATTAGACTTGGTATCATTTGCCTGGGCGGGCTTTGGGTCAGCGTTTGGTCCAGTAATATTGCTTACATTGTATTGGAGGAAGATTACGAACTGGGGAGCACTTGCGGGTATGGTCACTGGTGCCATCACCGCTTATGTCTGGGGTTCTATTAAAACCTTGCACAATAGTCTGTATGAAATTGTTCCAGGATTCCTTGTTTGTCTGATCGTTGCAGTTATAGTCAGTTTATTGACATATAGACCAAATCAAGAGATTGAAGAAGAATTTGATAGTACAGTTGATCTATTAGCGGAAGAGAAAAGAAAATAAACTAAAAAATTGCCTGTAGTATCTGTAAAGCTGCAGGCATTTTTTCTAAGGGGTGTCTAAATATGTTTGAACTCGATCATGTGGTTTATTTTACGAAAAAAACGCCAGAAGAAATTACAAAAGAAGTGACGATTGAAAGTCTACATCCTGTTATTGGCGGACAACACCTTCAGTGGGGAACTCACAATGCATTATTATACACAAGAGATAGTTATATCGAGTATTTAGCAGTGGAAGATGAATCAGTGGCTCGAAAATCTTCCCAGCCGTTAGTGCAACAACTGCTCTATGATTTGCCTGGCGGTGAAGGTTTTTATACGTTATGTCTAAGAACAGATAGTATAGAAGAGAAAAATAGTTACTTCCGGAAACTGGGGTACCGGACAACTGGTGTCATTCCGGCAGAAAGAAAAACACAAGATGGTGAGCTATTAAGATGGAAAATGCTGTTTATTGAGCAGAGGATAGGGGATGATCTACCATATCCATTTTTCATCCAATGGGAGCAGCCTTTAGCAGTAAGATATGAAAATCTAAAAGCAACTGGGATGGTACAAGAGGGAAATGAGGATTTAATTATTGAACGCTGTCTGTTCAATGTAAGAAACACTGATCAAAAAATTACTCAATGGTCGAGACTTTTATCTTTGCCGGTAAACGGCAACACATTAAAACTTCCTAACACAACATTTATATTCCAAGCTTCTAATGAACAGAAAGAACGTTTGCACAATATTGAATTAGGGAAAATTTGAATCGTAAACATTTCTTGTGATAGGATGGACATAATATATAGAAGAAAAGGAAAAGGAGAGTGGTCTATCTGCTCTCCTTTCTTTTAGCATCCAGTCGCACGAAGGAGGAACATACATGGAAGAATTGCAAGAAAAGGCGGTATTAGTTGGAGTCAATCTACATAATGATTTGCACTTTGACTACTCAATTGAAGAGCTTGGAAATTTAGCGGAAGCATTGAATGTAGAAGTAGTGGGTGTGGTTACGCAAAATTTGGAACGAGTCAATCCTTCACACTATGTAGGGACTGGTAAAATAGAAGAAATCAAAAGATATTATGAAGCAGTCGATGCAAACTTAGTCATCTTCGATGATGAATTATCACCATCTCAAATACGAAATCTTGAAAGAGACCTGGAATGCAAAGTCATTGATCGAACTATGCTCATCCTGGATATTTTTGCAAGGCGCGCCAAGTCGAAGGAAGCGCAAATGCAAGTGGAACTCGCACAATTGCAATATATGCTGCCACGATTAGTCGGTCTTCGCGATTCATTAAGTAGGCAGGGTGGCGGTACAGGCGGTGGTTTCAAAAACAGAGGCGCCGGCGAAACAAAGCTGGAGCTGGATCGACGTAAAATTGAAGATCAAATTGCTAAGCTTCATAAAGAGCTGGAGAGTGTAAAAGAACAGCGAGAAACGCAAAGGAAGCAACGACGGAAAAGCGAAATTCCTATTGTCTCCATTGTCGGCTATACAAACGCTGGTAAATCGACTATCATGAATCAGCTGCTTCAAAACTCAAGCCAGGAAGAGCACAAGCAAGTATTTGAAAAAAATATGCTCTTTGCTACATTAGAGACTTCTGTGAGACAGATTTCATTGCCTGATAACAAGAGCTTTTTGCTGACGGATACAGTTGGCTTTGTCAGCAAATTACCTCACCATTTAGTAAAGGCTTTCCGTTCAACATTGGAAGAAGCGAGAGATGCGGATTTGTTGCTTCATGTGGTAGATGCCTCTAATCCGGAAAATCAATATATGATGGAAGTCACCAATGATACGCTTGAAGCAGTTGGTGTAGTAGATGTTCCAACAATCAATGTCTTCAACAAAGCAGATCTTGCAAACTTGGCCTACCCATACACCAATCACAATCAGATATGGATGTCAGCTAAGGAAAGAAAAGGCATAGATGAATTGCTGCAGCTCATTCGCAGCCATATTTTTAAAGATTATGTTACCTGCACACTCTGCATCCCGTATGAAAAGGGAGAGATCGTATCTTATTTAAATGAGCATGCCCATATACTGGAGACATCCTATGAGGAATCAGGGACAGTCGTCAAAGCAGAAGTTAAGGAAGCTATTATGCAAAAGTACAAGCAATACTTAATTTAGTCCTCATGCTTAGCAAATTCACAAGGGACACTCCATAATAGAAATATAATGAGACTGTAAACGTGCAGGTATTATAAAGCATGCTTACAGTCTTTCCTGTGGAATAGGGATTATGCTACTAAGTCGGACAAGGTTATTTGTATTTATAGAGCATACACGTAAAACTCTATTGTTTTTTTAATATTTTATTTTTAAATATACATATTTATTTAATAATTAATAATGCTATTGAATAATAGGGAAAAACGTGCGGTTACTCCATATGAAATCAGAAAATATAAAATTTTCCACCATGAAAAATTTTTTTGACATAACACAAGTGTGCATGTATAATGGACAACATACTTCACTAAACTTTAAAGTTATGAAAAGAGATATAGTTTATAGTTAGAATTGTTGGACTATTTTTTATATTGAAAGAAGGAGAGTTTCTTATGGCAACAAGAGAGGAAATCGTTAAATCAGTCCCTCAAAAGGGATTCTTTGGTCATCCAAAAGGCCTGTTTAGTTTATTCTTTACTGAATTCTGGGAGCGTTTCTCATATTACGGAATGAAAGCAATTCTGATTTATTTCATGTATGATACCGTGAAAAACGGCGGTTTAGGCCTTAGTGAAACTACTGCCTCTTCCATTATGGCAATCTATGGCTCATTAGTTTATATGTCAGGTATTATTGGCGGATGGGTTGCTGACCGCTTATTAGGAACAAGAAGAACTTCATTCTGGGGTGGTATATTAATTATTGTTGGACATATCTGTCTGGCGATTCCAGGAGGTTTGCCATTCTTATTCACTTCAATGGTATTTATTATTCTAGGTACAGGTTTATTGAAACCAAACGTATCTTCAATTGTTGGTGAAATTTATGCCGAAGATGACAATCGTCGTGATGCAGGCTTTAATATTTTCTACATGGGAATTAATGCGGGGGCATTTATCGCTCCGTTAGTTGTAGGTGCTGTAAAAGAAGAATACAACTATCACGTTGGTTTTAGTGTTGCTGCTATTGGTATGGCAATTGGATTGTTCTTCTATACACATAATCAAAAGCAAAAATTAGGACTAGCAGGTATGGAACCTAAAAATCCATTGACTGATGTTGAACGTGGGAAAATCATTAAGAATTTCATAATTTCCCTAGTAATTATAGCAATTTTAGTTGTGATTGCGGCAATGGTTGGCCTCATTACAATTAACAATGTTGTAAACTTCTTTACAGTCATTGGTTTATTAGCACCAATTTGTGTTTTCATTTGGATGTTTACTAGTAAGAAAACAGAAGCGAAAGAAAAGTCTCATCTTCTTGCATACATCCCTTTGTTTATTACTGGTACAATGTTCTGGGTTATTCAAGAGCAAGGTTCTACTATACTTGCTACTTATATTAAACAGCGTACAGACTTATCAATTGGCTCTTATAATATCCCGGCACCATGGTTCCAATCATTGAACCCATTATTCATTATTACAATGGCACCAATCTTTGCAGCTATTTGGATGAAGCTTGGCAATCGTCAACCATCTACGCCGATTAAATTCTCATTCTCTTTGTTATTTGCAGGGGCATCTTTCTTGATTATGATTATTCCAGCAATCTCTTCAGGTGGTACAGAGTTAATTAGCCCATGGTGGATCGTTATTTCGTTCTTCTTAGTAGTAGTAGGTGAGTTATTAATGTCACCGGTTGGTTTATCGGCAACAACAAAATTAGCTCCGGCTGCATTTGCTGCGCAAACAATGTCACTATGGTTCTTGACTAGTACTGCAGCACAAGCATTGAATGCTCAATTAGCTAAGTTGTTTGATAAAATTTCTGAGGTACAATACTTCGGATTCCTTGGTGGTGCTTCCGTTGCATTATTTATCATCATGTTAATACTAAGTCCATGGATCTCTAAAAAAATGGGCGATATTAAATAAAATCGAAATTCGCTTTATAGCGATTTTAAAATAAGCTTGCTTGTAAATCAGTTTATATGGTTTGCAGGCAAGCTTTTTATTTTGTTTCCATTAAGACAATATTAAAGCCTAATTTCCTTATTTAGAAATTAGGCTTTATTGAGGGAGCGTTTATTCGTCTTTTGAATTCTTACTTTCTTTCTCCATTTTCGCTTCAAACTTTTGCAGTTGGCGACTAGCAAATTCTCGACCGCCAAGCCCAAATGATAGGGCAAATGCCACTGAAAGGCCAGCTATGACGAACAAGAAGGCTAGATTGACAATGCTTGTACCGAAGTGCAATTGTGAAAGGGCCATAAAGATTGCCATGATAAGAATGGCATACTTAACGATGCCGCCAAATAAACGATTGCCTGTAGCTTGGCGAATATAGTTGCCAAGAAGGGTAGAGCCAATAAAGCCAAGCAAAATAATAACGAGTGCACTTAATAGAAGTGGCAAGTAGCTAATAACAGCCATACCGATATCTTGTAGAACTTCTAGATGCAAAACATTGAGTCCTTCAACTGTAAAGAATATAATAATAAGTACTTGCACGACTTTACCAATGATTGTGGCAATATCAAATGATGGCATAGATGATTGTTGTTTTTGATTTAAATATTTTGATACATCGTCGATGCCTGTACCTTTTAATAGATTGCTAAGCAATTCTCCGATAAAACGTGCTAGAACGATACCTATAAGAATTAATATAACCGCTACAAAAATATTTGGAATCATATTGAGCACTTCATTTAACATAGCAGTAACTGGACGTGTAATGGAGTCGATTCCAAGTGTTTCAAGTGCAACAGTGACAATCGGAATCAGGATTAAAATGAAAACAACGTTGGACAGTACATTGGTAAGCGTAGTTTTACTATCAGGAGACATTACTTCTCCGTTTCCACGTTTGGTCAATTTATTGAACCATTTATCAATATTGATTGTTCCTAAAATCATAGAAACGATATTGCGAACAAATTTGGCTACAAAATAACCAATCACTAAAATAATAGTAGCCATGAATAAGTTAGGTAGGAAATCGAGCGTTTTATCCATCATATTAGAAATAGGATTCGCTACTGAATTCATTCTCAACTGATCTAATACGCTCGGCAAGAACAATATGAACACAAGATAGTAAAGTATTTTACCAATAGAATTGAGCTTATTGTAGGCGTCCCTATCATCAGTAGCCATATGAGCTCTCGTCATTGCTCGTGATGCGCCGATTTTTTTGAGGCCTTTTGTAAAAATAGCTTGGATAAGAGTTGCAACAAGCCAAGCTACGACCAGTAGCAGAATAGCTCCTAATATATTGGGAATAAAGTTTGCTATTCTGTACCACATGTCATGAAATTCACCTGTAAATCGATTGACCATCTTTTTACCTCCAAATATAAAATATTCCTGTTGATATCGACTTTATTACCCTTGTCTACTAAGAATAAACATATTGTCGAATAAAGAGATTTTTCAATTCGTAGAGGTTTAAGTATTACTTTACGTACTAAGATAACGAAAGAAATACTAATCTATACTATATAAATCCTTTTGATAATCATTTTCAATTAACGGTTGAAATATAATATTCAGATGCTATAATTAAGTAGGAGCAAGTGATAATGATTTTCATTTGCAGATGTATCACCTAATAAAGGAAGAGGAAGTAGACGGGATTGCCATGAAAAAACGATATTTATTGATAGCACTTGTTGTGTTGTCTCTTATCTCTCTCTTTGTGGGGGTAAGTGATATCACACCAAAGGACTTATTAAACTTACATTCAGAAAAGACACAAATTTTCCTCATCAGTCGCGTACCAAGATTGGTTGCGATTATTTTGGCGGGCTTTGGGATGAGTATTGCAGGCTTAATTATGCAAAGTTTGAGCCGCAATAAATTCGTATCGCCTACAACGGCTGGTACACTAGATGCTACTCGTTTAGGGATTCTTGTATCGATGCTGTTATTTGCAAACGCTTCGATGCTTGAAAAAATGGCGGTATCCTTCGTATTTGCGCTTGCCGGCACATTATTATTTATGCAAATATTGGACCGCATTAAATTTAAAGATGCGATTTTCATACCGCTTGTCGGATTGATGTTTGGGAATATATTGTCTTCTATCACGACGTTCTTTGCTTATAAGTCCAATGTCATCCAAAATATCTCCACATGGCTACAAGGTGACTTCTCGATGATCATGAAAGGTCGCTACGAACTGCTTTATATTAGTGTGCCTGTATTGATTATCGCCTACTTCTATGCCAACCGTTTTACAGTGGCTGGAATGGGTGAAGATTTCGCAAAAAACCTAGGGCTTGCTTATAAACGTATCGTTAATTTCGGCTTAATCCTTGTTGCTTTAGTTACTACTACTGTTGTTTTAACAGTTGGTATGATTCCATTTTTAGGATTGATCATTCCCAATATTGTCTCCATTTTTAAAGGAGACCACTTGCAAAAAACACTGCCACATACTGCGCTTTTAGGGGCTATATTCCTCTTATTCTGCGATATATTAGGCCGTGTCCTTATCTATCCATATGAGATTTCTATCAGCTTAATGGTAGGCGTCATAGGCAGTGCAGTCTTCCTATTCTTGTTGTTTAGGGGGAAGGCGTATGCGTAATAGTATTAAATTAGCAATATTGCTAGGCGTTGCGTTTATATTTAGCGCACTGTATATTTTCCAAGGCTTGAACGGCAATTATGATTACATATTGCCTCGGAGAGTAATTAAGATTTTGGCAATGGCTTTGACAGGTGTTTCTATCGCTTATTCAACGGTCATTTTCCAAACGATTACGCATAACCGTATTTTGACTCCAAGTATTATGGGGTTAGATTCTCTATATTTGCTTTTGCAAACGTTTATTATTTTCTTTTTTGGATCTGGCCATATTGTCATTATGAACGCGCAAGTGAACTTCTTTGTGTCAGTTGTCGTTATGATAGGCTTTGCGCTAATCCTATACCAATTTTTATTTCGCGCTGGCGGGAGACCGATTTACTTTTTGCTTTTAGTGGGCATAATTGTGGGGACGTTCTTAGGAAGTATCACAACTTTTATGGAAGTTTTGATTGATCCAAATGAATTTACCCGCGTACAAGACAAAATGTTTGCTAGTTTCAATAATGTCAACGGTGATCTCGTATGGCTGGCATTAGTGGTAGTTGTGATTGTCATGATCTATGGTGTTAGAATGATCAATCAACTAGACGTTCTATCACTCGGCCGAGATACAGCGATTAATTTAGGTGTGCCTTATGATAAAGTGGTCAAGCGCATGCTGATCATCTCAGCGATACTTATTTCAGTATCAACGGCACTTGTTGGGCCTATTACATTCTTCGGTTTGATAGTAGCCAATTTATCTTATCAATTTTTCAAAACGTATAAGCATTCCATTTTGATTACGGGTGCGTCATTTATGAGTTTAGTTGCATTAATCGGAGGCCAATGGATAGTTGAGCGAGTATTTACATTCTCAACAACATTAAGTGTTATCGTCAATTTCATCGGTGGTATCTACTTTATTTACTTATTATTGAAGGAGAGTCGATCTGCATGATCCAAGTAAAAGAGATTTCCAAGTATTTTGGAAAGAAAATGGTCGTTGATAAGGTAAGTGTTGATATACAAAGAGGTAAAATCACTTCCTTTATTGGCCCAAATGGCGCCGGAAAATCGACGCTATTGTCGATGGTAAGCCGTTTACTTGATGCGGATACCGGTGAAGTATTGTTAGACAGCACTGATGTAAAGAGAGTGAAGTCCAATGATTTCGCAAAACGCGTATCTATTCTAAAACAATCCAATTTTATGAATGTTAGATTAAGCATTCGTGAACTCGTTTCTTTTGGACGCTTCCCATATTCGCAAGGCCATCTTACTGAAGAGGACCAAAAAAAAGTTGATGAAGCCATTCATTATATGAACTTAGAGGATATCCAACATGATTATTTAGATGAATTGTCTGGTGGGCAACGACAACGCGCATTTATTGCGATGGTTATTGCTCAAGATACCGAATATGTTTTGCTAGACGAACCATTAAATAATCTGGATATGAAACATTCTGTTCAAATCATGAAGATTTTGCGTAAACTTGTTGATGAATTGGGCAAGACTGTAGTGATTGTACTTCATGATATCAACTTCGCATCCGTTTATTCAGATTTTATTGTGGCGCTCAGAGATGGGAAAGTCGTAAAAGAAGGACCAACCAGTGAAATCATTAATTCCGCGTCACTCAAAGAAATATACGATATGGATATACCTATTCAAGAGATGAATAGCTGCCGAATCTGTGTGTATTTTAATTCATGATAAAGGGGAAAAACAAATGAAAAAGTGGTCATTACTAACATTAGTATTTGCAGTACTATTTGTGCTAGGTGCTTGTAATTCAAAAGATTCTAGCAAAGATAAAGGGAATTCTAATAGCGGTTCTAAAGAAACAATTGCCGTAACAAACGATTTTGGAGTACAAAATGAAGATGGTTCATCTGATTCTGTAAAAGATAAAGTTGATGTTCCGAAAAACCCGAAAAAAGTAGTTGTATTTGATATGGGCTTCTTAGATACACTTGATACACTTGGTGTAAAAGTTGCAGGTATTCCACAAGATTCGATTCCTGGTTACTTGAAAAAATATGAAGGTAGCGATTACGAAAACGTTGGTTCATTAAAAGAGCCAGATTTTGAAAAATTAGCTTCATTGAATCCTGATGTTATCTTTATTTCTGGACGTCAAGCTAGCCTTTATAAAGAATTCAGCAAAATTGCGCCAACTGTTTATGTTGGTTTAGATACATCTCGCTATATGGAATCATTTAAAGAAAACACAGAATTAGCAGGCAAAATTTTCGGCAAAGAAGATCAAGTGAAAACTGAACTTGCTAGTGTAGATGAAACTATCGCAAAAGTTCAAGGCGAAACAAAAGGTTTAGATAAAAAATCACTAATTATCCTAGGCTCTGAAGGTAAAATCAGCGCTTACGGTCCTGCTTCACGCTTCGGCCTTATTCACGATGTATTTGGTTTTAAACCAGTAGATAAAGGCATTGAAGTATCAACTCATGGACAAAACGTTTCGTATGAATATGTATTAGAGAAAAATCCAGATATCATTTTCGTAGTAGACCGCGATGCTGTTGTAACAGAAGGCGCTTCAGCGAAAAAAGATATCGAAAACGATATTGTAAAGAAAACAACTGCTTATAAAGATGGAAAAATGATCTACTTAAACCCAGAAGTATGGTACTTATCAGGTGGAGGTATCCAATCTGTTAAAGAAATGGTCAAAGAAGTAGAAAAAGCTTTATAATCACTGTTAACACCTAGCCCAAGATGGCTAGGTGTTTTTTGTTGTGTATGATAGTGAAACTACTCTGGAGTAGCTTGCGTTAGATGAAGTAGGTTTGTGTATAAAAGGGTATGCTAATAAACAAGGGGGGATTGGGCATGTCAAAAATCATGTATTCCTTAGGCATTCTTGCTTTTGCTATTTTTATTTTTTTAAGGATTAGTTTAAAGAATGAATGGGTAACGACAATCGATTTAGTAGCAGCTCATTTACTTAAGGGCAATGCATTTATTATTCCTTTCCATTATATTGGCGAACAAACATTTATCTTAATGATCGCTGTTTTGCTGCTAGTTTGGTTATGGCTACGCGATCGCAATTATCGTGGCATGATGTTTACACTGCTGACGATCGGCGGAGGAAATATGATTAATCAATTTATTAAAGAATGGGTGCATCGTGCTAGACCAGACATTCCTAATCAATTGGCATCCTTTAGTTTTCCATCTAATCATGCGATGATGAGTGTCCTCTTTTTATTCACCCTCGCTTATTTTATGACTGAGGATAAAAGGAAGAGCGCTAGTTCAATAATTGTATGGCTAGTAGCAATACTATTGTCTTTATTAATTGGCTTGTCACGTATCGCGGAAGGCAGGCACTTCGCTTCAGATGTAGCAGCTGGGTGGGCATTGGGGTTCACTTGGTTTGTTATAGTTTGGGCATGGTATGTACGCCGCAAAAAATGGCAAAACACGTAGTCCATAACAATCCCCTAACAGAAAAGCTCAAAGGGGATTGTTTATTTATAGAGGTTTCAATAATTCAAATGAAGTCTTATTCTCCATTTTTATCTAGTAAATAATAAAATTTTATGTATTACAGATCAAATGAATAGCAAACTTCTTTACTTTTTATCGAAAAGAGACTATTATAAAGAACATAAAACCAAGTATTCTAATAGGATAAGAGGGGAAAAGTATGACTCAAAAAACTGTCTCAAATTGGGACCACAAATCAACTACAGTGGTTGCCAAGCTGAACCCTATGCAAAAACCGCTAGCTTCAGCAGGGATTCTTATAGCAATTATTCTTTTGATTTCAATTGTTTACGTGGCAAATTGGACCCAAGGTGTACTATTTATTATCGGCATTGCCCTTGGCATGACGTTACTGCATGCACGCTTTGGTTTTACCTCTGCCTTCCGTCGTCTGGCATCAGTCGGTAATGTGCAAGGGTTGCAAGCGCATATGCTTATGCTTGCAATTGCATCTATCTTGTTCGCGATAATACTCGGAACGGGCTTTAGTTTTACTGGAGTCGCTCCTGAGGGCAATGTATCACCTGTAGGCACAAGCTTGCTTGTCGGTGCATTTCTTTTCGGGATTGGTATGCAACTTGGAAATGGATGTGCATCAGGAACACTTTACCAAGTGGGTGGAGGAACATCTTCCATGCTTTTAACGCTCATTGCATTCATTGCGGGATCTGTTCTAGGTGCATATAATTTCACATTTTGGATGGAGGACACACCTTCATTGCCAGCCATTTCGTTAGCTGAATCAACAGGTCTCGGTTATGTGGGCGCACTAATCGTCCAACTCATCGCATTTGCTGTCATCTACTGGATTACTGTACAGATTGCGAAAAAGAAACGCCCGCCGATGATGAAGCCTCTACCAACAACTAAAGGCTTTAAAAAAATGATTCGCGGTTCTTGGCCATTATTCGCAGCTGCTATTATTCTTGCATTGTTAAATGCGTTGACTCTAGCAGTAAAAGGCAGTCCTTGGGGTATTACTTCTGCTTTTGCTCTATGGGGCGGCAAAGCATTAATGGCAATGGGCGTAGACGTGTCAAGCTGGGGCTTTTTCGCAGGAGCTAAAGGCAATGCCTTAAGCCAATCAGTGCTCCTTGATGCAACGAGTGTCATGAATTTCGGTATTATCCTTGGCGCATTTATATCAGCTGCATTCCAAGGTACATTTAAACCGAAGAAACTTCAACCGAAAGTAGCGGCAGCTGCAGTAGTAGGCGGTCTTATGATGGGTTATGGTGCCCGTCTTGCATTCGGCTGTAACATTGGTGCATATTTCAGCGGTATAGCTTCCTTCAGCCTTCATGGTTGGGTGTGGGCAGTAATGGCCTTTTTCGGCACATATGTAGCACTCTTTATACGTCCGCTCTTTGGATTGAAAAATCCAAAATCTACGGATACGTTTTGTTAAATACACTAGAATAACACCAAAAAGGCTTCGTCATCGTTTGGGATGACAGAAGCCTTTTATTGTGTCTTGTTCCTTATTGATGAGCATTGAGCGATTGGCGCACTGTAATCTTATGGATTGCAAAAGCAAGGATGCTCGCTGCGATTAAAAAGACTAAAACAATACCTACGACACCGCTCCAGCCGAACTTAGACCAAAAGAGCCCGCCGGTTGTTCCGCCGACACTGGATCCTACGTAGTAGAAAAAGAGGTACAGCGAAGAAGCTTGTGCTTTTTCATGTGTTGCTCTTTTTCCAACCCATCCACTTGCAATGGAATGAGCTCCAAAAAAACCGAAAGTAAGAATCGCTATTCCTGCAATCTTGATAAATAGGTTATCCGTTAATGATAAGAGAGCACCGGCAAGCATAAGCCCTATCCCGCTCAAAAGAATTTTGTAACGCCCGTGATGGTCCGCTAAATTACCCATCCATGCCGAACTGAATGTCCCTACAAGATAAATTAAAAAAATCCAGCCAACAATTGTTTGGCTAAGAGAATAAGGCGGTTCTATCAGTTGGAAACCTATATAGTTGTACATCGTTACAAAAGATCCCATTAGCAAGAATCCAACACCAAATAAACTTAATAATGCAGGATCCTTCAAATGCATAAGAAGAGATTGGAAGAGTGGCTTTAATGCAAGCTTATCTGGCTCAAAATGTCGAGATTTTGGCAATAAAAAGTAAAATGCTATAGCAAGAAGCAAGCTAATAATGCCAATCACAATCATTCCGACGCGCCAATTCGAATAATCGCTCACAGAACCCATCACAATCCGTCCGGCAAGACCGCCAATGGAATTTCCACTTATATAGAGCCCCATTGCCGCTCCTAAGCTTTTTGGATCGATTTCCTCACCTAAATAAGCCATCGCAATAGCTGGTAGACCTGCAAAAACAGCGCCTTGGACAACTCTCAAGATCAGCAAGACGTGGTAGTTAGGCGAAAAAGCAATAAGAAAAGTTAAAATAGCTACCGCAATCATAGAAAATGTCATAATAGGTTTGCGGCCCCATGCTTCTGAAAGAGAACCTACTATTAACATACAAATGGCAAGTGATGCTGTAGTAAATGAGAGGGAAAGACTAGCCGCAGCCGGCGATATATGGAAAAATTTCGTTAATGTCGGCATCACTGGCTGCGTCATATATAAATTAGCATAAGTACTAAACGCGCCAGCGAATAATGCCAAGTTGGCTTTGCGAAAATCTAATGTTCCTCTTTTGATGTATTCCTCCATATTTTTCACCTCGATACCCTTATTATAAAACGCAATAATAAAGAAATACATTTTCCTGTTTATTCCCGGAAAGAGGGAAGTGGTTCATCTCTTGTTTTGGTTTTAAAGAAAATTGTTTCATAAAGGAAACATTAAGCATATAGTAAATAAAAAGTCAGTTCATAAAGGAGTATGTAAATGGATGCAAGTGTATTATATGCATTGGGGTTAACTCTTTTTGCAGGATTGGCAACAGGAGTCGGCAGCTTAATCGCCTTTTTCACCTCAAGAACGAATACTAAATTTTTATCATTTTCTTTAGGTTTCTCAGCTGGTGTTATGATATATGTTTCCCTTGTTGAGATATTTGTCAAAGCTAAAGTGGCACTAGTGGGGGAGCTAGGAGAAAAACAAGGCTATCTTTTTACAATTATCGGATTCTTTTCAGGCATGCTGCTTATCGCCTTGATAGATAAACTGATCCCAAAACAGGGAAATCCGCATGAAGTCAAAATGGTAGAAGATTTGAAGAAAGGCCCGTCACAACAAGATTATTCGAGCTTAATGAAGATGGGCGTTTTTACTGCACTTGCCATTGGCATACACAACTTTCCTGAAGGGATTGCCACGTTTGTTTCCGCATTGAGTGATCCAAATTTAGGATTAGCGATTGCCATTGCTGTCGCAATTCACAATATCCCTGAAGGTATTGCTGTATCTGTTCCTATTTTCTTTGCAACAGGCGACCGGAAAAAAGCTTTTAAGCTTTCTTTTTTATCAGGCTTAGCTGAGCCGGTTGGAGCATTCGTTGCTTATTTGTTATTGATGCCATTTTTGAATGATATTATGTTTGGTATGATATTTGCTGGGGTGGCAGGAATTATGGTTTTTATCTCACTAGACGAATTATTGCCGGCGGCCCGCAAATACGATGAAGCTCACTCGTCAATTTATGGCGTTGTTCTTGGCATGATTGTTATGGCCATTAGTTTAGTGTTGTTGGTGCCTTAAGAGGATTGCTTGTCGGCAATCCTCTTTCTTGGTGCAAATGGGATTGGCACTACATTGCATGTTGAGCAGTTTCCAACTATAATGGCGAAGAATCACACCAAAGAATATTTCATCATGGGAAATTAGGGGAAGAAAATGGACAAGTTGCTTGGCAGTTTATTAATGGTTATATTTGTAGCAAACTTAATTTGGATTATTTACATAATCATAAAAGAATATAAAAAAGATAGCGCTAGTTTGTTTAGATCTATCTTTTTTGTCATATTCAATATTGTGTTTGATAATTATAGTCTCTATGCTATCTTTGTTGTTTCCTGCTTTTTATTCGGAGTCATTCTGTTATTTTATTAATAACGAAAAAAGGGGTTGCCAATATGGCTAGCCCCTTACTACATTCTAAATATACTCTGATACTTTTAGTTGAATCCCATTTCGATCAATGGAAACAGCTTTTATCTCATAATCCGGCAGGTGAGGACGCATCTTTTCAACAAATTCATCTACTTCTTCAGGTTGAACTAAAGAAATCATGGTTGGACCTGCTCCGCTGATCGCTGTCCCGTAAGCCCCGCTTTCCTTCGCCAATTTTTTAATTTCATTATAGTAGGGAATTATATTTGTCCTGAAAGGTTCATGGAACAAGTCAGCCTCCATCATTTCACCTACACGTTTCCAATCATTCATTAATAGGGCGGCTGTTAATACATTGGCATAGGCACTTGCTCGTACAGCATATCCTCGTTCAAAAGTAGAAGGCAAGGCATCCCTTGCTTCTTGTGTTTTAAGCTCTCCATTTGGGATGAAAAGGGCGAAGGCTATATCTATTTCTTTTACACTCAGCAGGCTTAGTCCTCCATCCGGCAACATAGCCCCGATTGTCAGTCCACCGCAGATGGACGCCGTAGCATTATCTGGGTGTCCTTCTAAATCAGTAGCAATACGACATTTTTCTTCTAATGATAAGTTTAATTCGCAAAGTTGATTAGCTAATTCAATCCCTGCAGCAATGGCAGCCGCACTGCTCCCAATACCACGAGCCAAGGGCAATTCGCTTTGTACAATTACCTTGCAGGAGGGGAGTATGGCATCATAGCATGTTGCTACATAGTTTGCGCTTTGATAGATTAAATGGTCTTCCGTATTTATTTCTTGAGGTAAATGAACTGATTGATGATCAAATGCCCATTGATCACTTAATGTTACATCTAAAGTTAAATATAGTCCTAGTGCAATTCCAATTGAATCAAAGCCTGGGCCTAGATTCGCTGTGCTGCCCGGTATTTGTATGTTCCATGTTTTGCTCATAGTAGTCCCTCGATGTACTCACGGATTTCCTGTTCGTTATTCGAAAGTGTTACCACATTGGCAGAGGATGCACTGACAGCTGTGTCAGGATCCTTCAATCCATTACCTGTAAGGACTGCTACAACCTTGCTTCCTTTTGCGATAGAACCATCCGCTACAGATTGATAGACACCTGCAATAGATGCGGCTGATCCAGGTTCAGCAAAAATGCCTTCTTTAGAGGCAATCAATCGATAGGCATTTAGAATTTCTTCATCAGTTACAGCACTGATTTTACCGTCCGATTCATCGCTTGCCATTTCAGCCAATAGCCAACTGGCTGGATTTCCAATGCGGATGGCAGTAGCGATGGTTTCAGGATGTGCTATTGGTTCGCCTCGGACAATGGCGGCAGCCCCTTCCGCTTCATAACCAAACATTCTTGGAAGAGATGTACCTTTTTTCTGTGCGTATTCTCTAAAGCCTTTCCAATATGCGCTTATATTGCCTGCGTTGCCAATCGGAATAGCTAGGATGTCTGGTGCCTCTCCTAATACATCACAAATCTCAAAAGCAGCTGTTTTTTGGCCTTCTAAACGATAGGGATTGACCGAGTTTACTAAGGTTACGGCTGTTGTATCACTGATTTGGCGTACAAGTTGCAATGCCTCGTCAAAATTGCCATCAATCTCAATGATTTTTGCGCCGTACATATAGGCTTGCGCTAATTTGCCTGCAGCAACTTTACCCTTTGGAATCACGATAATAGCCTCAATGCCTGCTCGTGCCGCATAGGCAGCCGCAGCCGCAGAAGTATTGCCAGTAGAGGCGCAGATCACGCATTTGCTTCCCTCTTCTACCGCTTTAGCCACGGCCATCACCATTCCTCTGTCTTTGAAGGAACCAGTGGGATTTAAACCTTCAAACTTTACGTGCAAATCAATACCCAGCTCTTCAGATAATTTGGCAAGATAGATTAATGGTGTATTTCCTTCGTGAAGTGTTAGAAGCGGTGTATTGCTGTTGATTGGCAAAAATTCCTTGTAATGATGAAGCAAGCCATTCCATATAGTGGTCATGATGATAATTCCTCCTTAGTAAATGCAAAGTGGTGTACTTTCTAAAAATACAGTTGTTTATGTATAAGAGACACTTTATCAAAAAAAGAACCTGCTTTCAATGCTATCCTATCAATATTCTAAAATTTCGTAAAATATTTAAGATATTGTCACATGTTTACTGATGTTGTATAGTAAATACATATGAATGTTTACACGTGTAAAGACACTTAATGGGGGATGGGAATAGAATGAAACAAGCAGTAAATGCACAAGTTGTTTCGCGCAATAAATTATTGGGCGTTGCAGGTGTAGGATGGTTATTTGATGCACTCGATGTAGGTATTTTATCTTTCGTTATTGCGGCACTTGCAAGCGATTGGGGGTTAACCTCGGAACAGATGGGGTGGATTGGTAGCATTAACTCGATCGGCATGGCCGTAGGAGCGTTAGTATTTGGTATTTTTGCAGATCGTGTCGGCCGTAAGTCTGTCTTTGTTTGGACATTAATCATTTTTTCAGTAGGAAGCGGAATATCTGCATTTGCTTCTTCACTAGCCATTTTTATGGCATTACGTTTTGTGATTGGTATGGGACTAGGAGGAGAACTCCCAGTGGCATCCACATTGGTATCTGAAAGTGTGGAAGCGAAAGAAAGAGGAAGGGTAGTCGTATTGCTGGAAAGCTTTTGGGCAGTGGGCTGGCTACTTGCAGCGGTAATTTCATATTTTGTCATTCCGCATTATGGCTGGCGTGTTGCATTGTTGTTAACGGCGCTTCCAGCATTATACGCAGTTTATCTTCGTCTCCGTTTGCCAGATTCGCCACAGTATGAGGAGAAAAAAGAGAAAAGAAGCGTGCTACAAAATTTAGCGGCTGTTTGGTCTAAACCTTATGCAAAGCAAACAATCATGCTGTGGATCGTATGGTTTACGGTTGTATTCTCGTATTATGGTATTTTCTTATGGCTTCCGAGCGTTATGGTGGTAAAAGGGTTTAGTCTGATAAAAAGTTTTGAGTACGTATTAATCATGACATTAGCTCAATTGCCAGGTTATTTTACAGCTGCTTGGCTGATTGAAAAGTGGGGAAGGAAATGGGTGCTTTCTGTGTACCTGCTCGGCACGGCATTTAGTTCGCTGGCATTTGGTCTGGCTGATAGCACTTGGCTTTTAATGGTTTCGGGCATGCTACTTTCTTTCTTTAACCTCGGAGCGTGGGGTGCACTCTATGCTTATACACCAGAACAATATCCGACCGTGATAAGGGGCACAGGTGTCGGCATGGCAGCATCTGTAGGAAGGTTAGGCGGCATCTTTGGACCTTTGCTTGTCGGATCACTAATGGCAGGAGGCATATCGATTGGTTGGATATTCTCTATCTTCTGCCTTGCTATATTAATCGGTATTTTAGCTGTAATAGTACTTGGGAAGGAAACGAAGCAAACAATTATTAATTAAAAAGTAATTTTTAGGGACTAGCATAGGTTGCTAGTCCTTTTTTGTAATTATTTTTATTTAGAAAGATTAAATTCGAAACAAAAAGGGAACAAATTACCTTAAAGAGCAATTTTTTATTCAATAAATTGCTATGTAATTTTATATATTTAAGGGAGGTAACAAATTGAGCAATGACAATCAAAAAGATATCTCAAGACGGGATTTCTTGAAAACAACTGGTATTGCAACAGGTACTTTGATCGGCGGAGGTTTAATCGGTGGCTTGATCGGCTACAATTCGAAAAAAACTGCCGCACCGTCTAAAACCAATCAGTCACATTCGAACAAGACATCTGAGACTAGCCAAGGAAAAATGTACTTTACAACAGATGCAGATTTTAATGTTTTAGCGGCTGCTACGGAACGTATTTTTCCAAAGGATGATTTAGGTGGCGGAGCTATTGATCTTGGCGTCCCTTATTTTATTGACCGTCAGCTGGCAGGCCAATATGGCAGTAATTCGAAAGAATATATGCAAGGACCTTTCCATGATGGATCCCCAACACAAGGTTATCAAACACGTTTAACGCGCGCAGAAATTTTCTCAGAAGGCGTTTCTAAGCTGGAACAAGAAGCGCAAAAACGGTATAAAAAAGGTTTTACTGATATTTCGGATAAAGAGCGTGACGTGATTTTAACAGCATTCCAAAAAGACAAGGTGAAGATGAAAGGCGTATCTTCCGCATTCTTCTTTAATTTGCTCCGGTCAGCAACCATTGAGGGCGCGTATGCCGATCCTCTATATGGAGGCAATCGCAACATGGAAGGATGGAAGATGAAAGGTTTCCCTGGACATCAAATGTCCTATATCAATGTGATTGAAAAAGAGGGATTCCAAAAAATTGCACCAAAATCTTTAGGTATGCATTAATAGGGGGTATGGAATATGGCGAAAACATTGCCAAAGGTTGATGTAGTAACAGTCGGTGTAGGCTGGACAGGCGGAATTGTAGCCGCAGAATGTACAAAAGCAGGATTGAAAGTAGTTGGCTTGGAAAGAGGTAAAGAGCGTGGAACCAAAAACTTTGCGAACGTCCACGATGAATACCGTTATGCTATTCGATATGAATTGATGCAAGACTTATCAAAAGAAACAGTTACCTTCCGTAACAACCGTAAACAACAAGCTTTGCCGATGCGCCAACTAGGTTCATTCCTATTGGGTGAAGGGCTAGGCGGCGCTGGTACACACTGGAATGGACAAACATTCCGTTTCTTACCGTATGATTTTAAAATTAAATCTATTACTGATAAAAAGTATGGAAAGAATTTCTTAGGATCCGATTACATCCTGCAAGATTGGGGGATGGATTATGATCAAATAGAGCCATACTACGATAAATTTGAAAAAATAGCCGGTATTAGTGGCGAAAAAAATCCACTTGGTGGCAAGCGATCAGATGATTATCCAACAAAGCCGATGAAAAAGACACCTCTGTTGAAAAAGTTCGAGACTGCAACTAAAAAAATGGGGTATCACCCGTACATGATGCCATCTGCGAACCTATCTGCACCGTACAAAAACCAATATGACCAAAATATTAATGCATGCCAATATTGTGGTTTCTGCGAACGTTTTGGCTGTGAGTATGGTGCGAAAGCAACACCGGAAGTAAGTGTTATTCCAGCAGCATTAAAAACGGGTAAATATGAAATTCGCTTTAACTCAAATGTTGTAGAAGTTCTTACTAAAGGAAATAAAGCAACAGGCGTAAGATATATTGATTCCGTAACAGGAGAAGAATATATTCAACCAGCAGATGTGGTTGTTCTCAGCGCATTTATGATGAATAACGCTAAATTGCTGATGATTTCTAAAATTGGTACTATGTATGACCCGAATACAGGTAAAGGAACTTTAGGGCGTAATTATTGCTATCAAATTATGCCAGGTGCAACTGGTTTCTACGATGAGCAATTTAATACATTTATGGGTGCTGGTGCACTAGGTGAATGTTTAGACGACTTTAATGGCGATAACTTTGACCACTCTAAACTAGGTTTTATTCACGGTGCGAATATTGCCTTAACTCAAATCGGTTTACGTCCGATCGGTAACAACCCTACACATGAAGATACACCGACATGGGGTGCGGAATTTAAGAAAGAATCGATCGAAAACTATACGCGTACTCTAGTTGTAGGTGGACAAGGAGCTTCTATTGCTCATAAAGAGAATTACTTAACATTGGATCCGAAATATAAAGATGCGTATGGCGTGCCTTTATTGCAAGTAAACTATAACTTTACTGATCAAGACCGTAAATTGCACCACTTTATCTCAAAAAAATGTGGCGATATCTTAAAACAAATGGATGCCAAAAAAGTAGAAGTTCGTGCAGATCTAACGGATTACAGCATCGTCCCTTATCAATCAACACATAACACAGGTGGTACTGTAATGAGTAAAACACCTGAGGATGGGGTAGTTAATAATTACTTACAACACTGGGATTGCGAAAATCTATTCGCAGTGGGCGCTGGTTCATTCCCGAATAACTCAGGTTATAACCCAACCGACACTGTTGGCGCTTTAGCGCTTCGCTGTTCTGAAGGGATTATCAAGTATAGCAAAAAAGGTGGATCTTTGGTTTAACCAATAACCTTCACTAAAGCTAAATCAAAAATCAATTAAAGGAGTGATGCATCATGGGCATAGGCGCCATTGGTATTCCTGGATTAATCATCATTTTAGTCATTGTACTTATCGTTTTCGGTCCAAAAAAATTGCCGGAGATTGGTTCTGCAGTAGGCAAAACTTTCTCTGAGTTTAAAAAATCTACTCAAGGCCTAATGGATGAACATGAAGAACCTAAAAAGGAAACGATCACAACTGTCAAAGTAAAGGATAAAAACGAAATTTAATTAGAGGGTGTTCGTATGGATCCGTATGAAGAAAATAAAAAGAAAGTACTTAGCCCTTTGGATAAATTAGACGAAAGCGAATACGAAGGGAGCGAAGAGGCTGCGGCTGTTGAGCCCGTCTCCCCAGCTCCTTCCGCCTCTCTCGAGATCGAAGAGGAGCTGGGGTTGGAAAGCTCCTTTAGGGATACGAGCGAAGCATTTGTTGAACATCTGGCGGAACTTAGAAAACAACTTATCAAAGGGTTAGCTGTTTTTCTCTTTTTCTTTATTCTTGTATTTGCGACAGTCAACAAATGGCTTCCGTATGTAACAAGAGGGCACGACTTAGTCATCTTAGGGCCTCTTGAAGTTGTTAAATTTTATATGTCCATCTCTACAACAGTTGCTGTAGGACTTTCATTACCATTCTTAATGCACTTTATATGGTCATTTATAAAACCGGGTTTGAAGGAAAACGAAAAAGGTTTTCTTGGTTTATATTCGCCCGTTATGCTTCTGTTATTTCTCTTAGGGGTGGCTTTCGGCTATTTTGTTATCAACCCAATTAGCTACCATTTCCTTGTAGGAATAGGCGAATCGAATTTCAACGTAATGATCTCAGCAGCTCAGTACATGAGCTATCTCATCATGACGACAGTTCCAATTGGATTATTATTTGAATTACCTATTATTGCCATGTTTTTATCGACAATAGGCGTTCTAACATCGGCTACGATGAAGAATATTCGAAAATGGTCTTACGTTATTATGGCCGTTTTCTCAGCACTTATAACACCGCCTGATTTTATGAGCCAATTGTTGGTACTCGTACCGATGATTCTTCTTTATGAGATCAGTATATATATCGTGAAGAAATTGGAAAGAAAAAGAGAATTACAAGAAGAAAGTTTTAGTTCATAAATAGGAAAAGCTTGTTGATCAGGAATAGCGGGTCAGCAAGCTTTTTTCTGCTTAAGAAGGTAAGTGGTATGAATAGGGCAGGTGAATGTGAAAGGGAGATGAGTGGCGCTAATAGAGCCAAGTGACCGTAATCATGCGATGCCGGTTGAGTAACCCCAATCCCCTCGAGACTTTCCGATAGGTTTGCCGTATGTAACAGCAGGGCATAAATCCTGATAAATGCAAATACAATTCTTTAAGGAGTAATAGATTATTGAAAGCGAATACATCTAAATTCATGAATTTACACGATATATTTTTATAATCTGACAAGCATGATCTCAATTTCTTGAAAGGCTATTTAACGAGAAAGGATGGGGTATGATGAAAGAAAAGCTAAAGGAAATAGAATCGAAGCTCAAGAGAATATTTCAACATTTGCACGCTATTCCGGAAATCGCGTGGGAGGAATACCGCACAACAGAATATATTGAATCGTTATTGCAAGCAGAAGGTTATAAGGTCCATACATTAAAAGAAAGTACTGGTTTGTATGTGGAGATCGGGGAAGGGAAGCCGGTTGTTGGTTTAAGGACAGATATGGATGCCCTTTGGCAGGAAGTAGACGGAGAAATGAGGGCTAATCATTCATGCGGCCACGATGGGCACATGACCATGATTATTGGTGTCTTGCTTCTTTTGAAAAAGTTGTCAGTCGAGTGGAAGGGAACCTTGCGTGTTTTATTCCAACCGGCTGAGGAAAAGGGACAAGGGGCTCTTTCCTTTGTGGAATGGGGATTGATTGATGATGTAGATTATTTGTTTGGCGTACATCTGCGTCCTATACAGGAGCTCGAAGATGGCACTTTTTCGCCGGCCATCCATCATGGTGCATCCATGACTATTTCCTCGGAAATTTATGGTGTTGAAGCCCATGCTGCTAGGCCGCATTTAGGTAAGAACGCAATCGAAGTGGGGAGCAGCCTAGTGGAAGCTTTAAAATCCATTCGTATCGATTCGATGATTCCCTATTCCGCAAAGGTGACGGTTTTCCAGGCTGGAGGAAGATCAGGCAATATCATACCCGGCAAAGCATTCATTAACGTGGATGTAAGAGCTCAAACGAACGAAGGCATGCAAGAGTTATATAAAGATATCCAGCGCATTGTTAAAGGCGTTAGTACTTTATATGAAGCGAATATTGAGTTAAAGGTTTTGACTGATATAGCGGCAGCGAAAGTAAATGAGGAAGCGGAAGAGATTCTAAAACACGCGATTATAGAGTCTGTCGGTGAAGAAAAACTAAGGCCTGCCCTCTTTACACCTGGAGGGGAAGACTTCCATTTTTACAGCAAATTGAGGCCACATATTAAAGCTACTATGCTAGGATTAGGGTGTGGTTTATCCCCTGGGCTACATCACCCTGATATGACATTCAACCATGACCAGCTTTTGCCTGGAGTTGAAATACTAACGAGATCAGTTTTAAAAGCAACTGGTTCAACAGTCAAATAATGAAACGAATATAGGTGAGTTTAAAGTTGAATATAGAACAAGTTAAGATCCGCCAATTAAAGATGCGCATGAAATCTCCTTTTAAAACCAGCTTTGGTAGCGTGCAGGATAAACAATTTCTTATCCTTGAAGCAAGAGATCGAGATGGTCTTATCGGATATGGAGAGGGCGTCGCATTTGAAGTGCCTTGGTATACGGAAGAGACGATGAAAACGAGCTGGCATGTACTCGAGGATTTTCTACTACCGCTTATTATGGGTAAAGAGATTCATCACCCGGATGTGGTCAGTGAAATATTTAGCAGTATCCGTCGTAACAACATGGCTAAGGCTACGTTGGAAACCGCGATATGGGATCTTTATGCTAAGAAGCAATCCCTCCCTCTTGCAACAGCTTTAGGCGGTCAAAAAGAAAAGGTGGCAGTTGGAGTGAGTATCGGTATACAGCCTACACATCAACAGCTTTATCAAAAAATTGAGGTTGCTTTAGAAGCTGGCTATCAGCGTATAAAGGTGAAAATTAAACCAGGCGAGGATATTGCACTGCTTAATGCAATTAGAAATGAATATCCAGATGTTCCTTTAATGGCGGATGCCAATTCATGTTATACGCTTAATGATTTAGCATTACTTCAAGAACTAGATCAATATGGTTTGTTGATGATTGAACAGCCGCTAGGCGCAAATGATATTGTGCAGCATGCGAAGCTTCAAAGTCAGTTAAAAACACCTATCTGTCTAGATGAAAGCATCACTTCATATGAAGATGCTGAGGCAGCGATTGATCTTGGGAGCTGTAAAGTGATGAACATCAAATATGCCCGAGTAGGCGGCCTGACGGAAGCAAAACGTATCCATGATTTGTGTGCTAAACATGAGATGGAAGTATGGTGCGGTGGTATGCTTGAGGCGGGGATCGGAAGGGCACACGCTATCGCCTTATCTACGCTGGCTAATTTTGCGCTGCCTGGAGATACAGCAGGCTCTACCCATTACTGGGAAGAGGACATCATCACACCTGAAATTACGGTGGAAAATGGCTATATTAGCATTTCAAAAGAACCGGGAATAGGCTATGAAATCAATCATTCTGCGATTGAACGTTATACAGTGAAGGAAAAGGTTTATCGTGCCAATAGAGGATAGCTTGCTTTAGAAGTAGCATTGCTCCAGTTTTCCTCGTTACGGACGAGGAGATCTTTTTTGTGCGAATCTAGCGACTATATGTTATCTTTTTGATAAAATAAAAAAAGAATCGGTAATTCATTTTGGGAGGAATATATACATGAGTAACGTCCTAGTATTCGGACATAAAAACCCTGATACAGATACAATTACATCTGCATTAGTGTATGCATATTTAAAACAACAAATCGGCGTCGATGCTGAAGCTGTTCGCTTAGGAGAGCTAAACAATGAAACGGCTTATGCACTAGAAAAATTCGGCTTTGATGCACCCCGCTTGATTGAAAAAGCTACACCAGAAGTACAACAGGTCATTTTAGTCGACCACAATGAGAGTCAACAATCTGTAGCTGATATAGAAGAAGTACAAGTACTTGAAGTAATCGATCACCACCGCATCGCGAACTTCGAAACGGCTGATCCGCTATACTACCGTGCTGAGCCAGTTGGATGTACGGCAACCATCTTAAATAAAATTTTTAAAGAAAAAAATGTAGAAGTTCCTGCAAACTACGCAGGTTTAATGCTTTCCGCTATCATTTCTGATACATTGCTATTTAAATCACCTACCTGCACAGAAGAAGATGTGCAAGCAGCGAAAGAATTAGCAGAAAAAGCAAATGTAAATGCAGAAGAATATGGACTTGCTATGTTGAAAGCAGGTGCCGACCTAAGCGATAAAACATTGGAAGACTTATTATCATTAGATGCGAAAGAATTCGCAATGGGCGACCATAAAGTTGTGATTGCGCAAGTAAACGCAGTAGATATCAATGATGTACTTGATCGCCAAGAAGAGTTAGAAAAATTGTTAGAAAAAGAAGTGCAAGATAAAGAGTTAGATTTATTCTTCTTTGTAGTCACAGATATTCTAAACAATGACTCTGTCGCTGTACCGGTTGGTAAGGTTGCGGATAAAGCTGCTCCTGCATTCCGTTCAGTATTAGAAAATAATCGTATTGTATTAAAAGGTGTTGTATCACGTAAAAAACAAATCGTCCCAACACTTACTGAAGTATTAGGCTAAAAAGCAAAGAGCTGGCTCCCTAGAACAAGGAGTCAGCTCTTTTTTATAAGATTAATCATCACAATTCGAGCGGGTCAACGGCAGGACCTTCAATGACCAAGCCCTCTTTTGAAAAACGGGAACCATGGCACGGACAATCCCACGTTTCATCCGCTTCATTCCATCTGGTTTTACAGCCCATATGTGTACAGCGGGGTGTAGAAGTTCGAGTGATATAGCCACCTACAAAATCAACTGCTACTTGGCTGCCAATTTTTAAAGCTTGTGCGAGTGCAGTGCCTAGCTTTGTATGGCTAGGCGAATAAAGATCTAAGCCCTTGTTTGGGGTACCTAATATGCCATCGCTAATTAGCTGTCCTGCGACAAGAGAGTTGGAGATTCCCCATTTTCTAAAACCTGTCGCAATCCAGACATGTGGAGTCCCAGAGCCAAGCTGTCCAACATATGGAAGTAAATCGGGTGTCTCAGGATCCTGCGCCGACCATTTAAAAGGAATATCTTTTGCATCGAATCTGTCATGTCCCTCTGCTTCAATCTCATCATAATATTTATACGTATCCGATTTAGTGCCTGCTTTATGACTTGGCCCTGCAAGCAACAAATAATTATCACCGTCAATCAGTGCTGTTCGTATAGATCTTACAGCGGTATCAACTGAAAGATATTGCCCTTTATAAGGGTTGGGTGTTTTAAAAGCAATAATATAAGAACGATTGATTTCTAATTTAAATAAATGAAGTCCCCTAAGTGCTTCAATGGGGTAATGAGATGCAATGACTAAATCTTTGCATGAAACCGTATGTCCGGTATGCGTTGTCGCCTTTTTATTTTGAATATCCACATGCTGGACTCGCGTATGCTCATAAACCTTCGTTCCTGCAGCCATGGCTTTAGCAAGCATTTCACGACCGAAACGAACAGGATGGATTTGAGCTTGCTCTGACATTGAAACAGACAATTTCAATGGGTAAGGGATTTCACTCTTCGGATTCATTGTGCCAGAGATATTCAACTGTTTATAGGCATCCCATTCGTCTTCCAGCTTTTTTCTATTAAACTCTTCCTGTGTATACAGGATAGATGTAGAGGGCTGGATGACATCTGAGCCTACTAAATCGAATCCCGAGGAAACTGCCTTTTGGTTGAGTTTATAGTAAAGAGAAGCCCCATCACTTCCGAATTGCTTGATCAGTGTTTGATAGATGGCACCGTGCTGAGCTGTCAGTTTCCCGGTAGAATGGCCGGTTGCACCTCCCAATACGGAATCTCCTTCTAGCAATACTACGTCTTTTCCTGCTTTAGACAGATGATAGGCAGTCATTATGCCACTTAATCCGCCACCAATAATACATACATCTGTTTCGATTGATTCGCCAAGTGCAGCTTTTGAATGCTCTGTTGGTTGTTGTAGCCAAAGTGATTTGTACATGTATAATCTCCTGTTTTTTCCTAGGTTGTGTTATTCATATGAAGTTTAAACGTTTAGTTGTCATGGATTGAAAGGCCGGGCAATAAAATTGCCTTTTGAATGAAGTGGTAGATACAATAGAGGCGAGGTGATCATGATGAAAATAGAAGTTTGGTCAGATTATGTATGTCCATTTTGTTATATAGGTAAACGAGAATTAGAGAATGCATTGAATAAAACAGGATTTAAGGATCAAGTGGAAGTTGTCTTTAAAGGCTACCAGCTTAGTCCTGAATCGAAAGATACATCAGATGAAAGCATGTATGAAGTCGTTGCAAAGAAATATGGCACGACAGTAGAACAAGCAAAAATCCAATCACAAGGCATCATTGCCCGTGCGAAGGAATTGGGCTTGGATTATGATTACGACCACTTAAAACCTGCGAATACATTTAAGGCGCATCGCCTTGCAAAATATGCAGCAACCAAAGGGTTAGGGGCCGAAATGAGCGAGCGTTTGCTTCGTGCCTACTTTGTTGAAGCGAAGGAAATTGGCTTAACGGATACATTAGTTGAGTTAGCCGCAGAAGTAGGTATCGAACGCAAAGACGCAGAGGAAATCTTGGCAAATGGCTCATTCGCTGATGACGTATTGCGAGATATACAAGAAGCAGCCCAAATTGGCGTGAGAGGGGTTCCATTCTTTGTGTTGAATGGGAAGTATGCGATTTCAGGAGCTCAACCTAATGAAGTGTTTGAAAAAGCAATTCAACAAGTCGCAGAGGAAGAAAACCTTCGTCCTACATTAAAGATGATGGGGCAAGATGGCCAGGGAATATGCACAGACGATCATTGTGATTTCTAAAAATTTCAGTCAAAAGTATGAAAACCCATTCGTTGACTTCGAATGGGTTTTACATTAAAATTAAAATATCTTGAATTTGAGATATAAATATTACACGAAAAGAGAGTGTGTGACTAATGACAAACGTATTAGTTGTTAAAGCAAATAACCGCCCAGCGGATCAAGCTATATCAAGCAAAATGTATGAAACATTTATGGAAACTTTAAAAGGTTCTGATTTAAATGTGACTGTATATGACGTATATGAAGAAGATACTCCTTATTTCGGTCAAGATTTACTAGATGCTTTTGGTAAATTGCAAAACGGTGAAGAGTTGTCTGATCTACAACAACGTACACTTGCTGCTAAACAAAAAGCAATGGACGCACTTACAGCTGCTGATGTAGTCGTATTTGCATTCCCTCTATGGAACTTGACTATTCCTGCTAAATTACAAACTTTCATCGACTATGTATATGCAGCTGGTTTTGCATTCAAATACGATGAAGCAGGCAATATGATTAGCCTAATGCCTGAGAAAAAAGCTATCTTGCTAAACGCACGCGGTGGCATTTATTCTACTCCAGAAATGGCATCTATGGAAATGGCTGTTAACTATATGCGTAATGTATTTGGCGGCGTTTTCGGTATGGACATTATCGAAGAAGTTGTTATCGAAGGCCATAATGCAATGCCTGCTAAAGCACAAGAAATCATCGCTGATGGTTTAGAAGAAGTTAAAGCAGCAGCAAATCGTTTAGTTGAGATGGCTGTTAAAGCGTAAGCAACGAGTTAGAAATAGAACAATAAAAAGCACCTCCTATGTTAGAGATAACTCTAGCTTTGGGGGTGCTTTACTTATTATTGAAATAGTTAGGGCCAAATTATAGTTTTCGTTCAAATTGATGATAGCGCGTTCCCTGATATGTCAGCGTCCCATTGTCTCCTTCAACAAAAGAACCATATACTTTACCGCTCACCCGCAATTCAACTCGTTCTCCGTTTTCTAATTCAAATGTCGCATAGTAGCTTGTGCTGGCACTTGTATCATGTCCTCCGCCGCTAACTTCGGTGCGTTTGGCTACGATTGCAGCAGGAACAGTGAGGATAGGTGAGTTATTATTCGTTGTCCACGTGTTCAGCCCCTTGGCTGCACTGATAATTAAAATACCGATTACAATCACAAAACCAATGCCAACGATAACCGGTACAATCGTAAATAAGCTAAATCCTTGTTCTTCTAATATCATTCCTGCCACCCCTTACAATAATCCTATAATATGTATTTCAATTTATTATACGAATAGACCTAGAGAAAGTTTCAACCCATGTTCCTGTTGCTTTATCCAAAGAATATTACTTGTAAAATGGGCCTTCGTTATTCATACTTAGTTATGAATAAGTATGAAGGGAATGGACTTTCGGAGATGAAAGAACAATGGATGAATGATTTAAAAACGATTGTAAATCCCGATGATATCAAAATAGATGAACCACTTAATAAATACACAATGACAAAGCTAGGCGGCAATGCAGATTTGCTTGTTATGCCTTCCACTGAAGAAGAAGCGGCAGAAGTTGTCAAGTATGCCCACCAGCATGACGTACCTCTATTTCTATTAGGAAATGGATCGAACATGGTCATCCGTGACGGAGGCCTTCGTGGAATTGTTCTAAACCTCTCTAAATTGGATGAAATCCGTATTGAAGGGACTACCGTGTATGCTCAAGCTGGAGCGCTGATCATCGATGTATCAAGAGCAGCTGCGGCGCAATCATTGAGTGGCCTTGAATTTTCTTGTGGTATTCCAGGCTCAGTAGGTGGAGCGATGGCAATGAATGCAGGTGCATATGGCGGTGAAATTAATGATGTAATCGTCAGCTGCAAGATCATGACACCAAGTGGCGATATATTAAACCTGACAAAGGAACAGTTAGAGCTCGGCTATCGCCAAAGCATTATTGCGAAGAAGGGTTATTACGCGCTTTCTTCCATTTTTGAATTGAAGAAAGGCGACCAAGCAACTATTGATGAAACGATTGCAGATTTAACATACAAGCGAGAGTCGAAGCAGCCTCTTGAATTTCCTTCAGCAGGCAGTGTATTCAAACGCCCCCCAGGTCATTTTGCAGGCAAGCTAATTCAAGATAGTGGCTTGCAAGGTAAAGGTGTGGGTGGAGCAGAAGTATCCACAAAACATGCCGGCTTTATCATCAATAAAGGCAATGCGACAGCAACGGATTATATTGAGACAATCCGTATGGTTCAGCGTACTGTAAAAGAGAAATTCAACATAGATCTTGAAACAGAAGTTAAAATTGTCGGCGAGGATGTAAAATAAGACTAGATATAATGTTAAGAAGACGCCTTCCGTTATACCATGGAGGGCGTCTATTTTTATAGATGGGTTAGCATGAAATAAACAGGGGAAATGTCTTTTCTAGTGAAGAATATTGTATTCTTCCAAAATCTATATTTTTTGAAGGAGTTTTATAGGATGAAATTTATATCATGGAACGTCAATGGTATTCGCGCATGCTTGAAGAAAGGGTTTCTTGACTATTTTCATCAGGAAGAACCAAATTTTTTCTGCATCCAGGAAACAAAATGCCAAACTGGGCAAGTAGAGATCGATTTGCCTGGGTATTATCAATTTTGGAATGATGCGGAGAAAAAAGGGTATTCAGGAACAGCCATTTTTACTAAACATGAACCTTTATCAGTCAGTTATGGTGTTGGCGATGCAGACACACAAGACGAAGGCCGAATTATTACATTGGAATATGAAAACTTCTACTTAGTAAATGTATATACACCGAATTCGAAGCGGGATCTGGCTCGTTTAGAGTACAGGCTGCTGTGGGAAGATGAACTGCGTGCTTACTTAAAAGAGTTAGATGAAAAGAAACCTGTCATTTACTGTGGTGACTTGAATGTAGCACACCAATCAATCGATTTAAAAAACCCTAAAGCCAACATAGGGAACTCTGGTTTTACAGAGGAAGAAAGAGGCAGAATGACGAGACTATTAAACAGCGGCTTTGTCGATTCATTCCGCTCGGTTTACCCTGAAGCAACAGATCGTTATACATGGTGGTCATATATGAACAAAGTAAGAGAAAGAAATATTGGCTGGCGCATTGACTATTTTATTATCTCTAAAAGACTTGAGGAATCTATAAAAAAAGCAGACATCCATCATGCAATAGCAGGAAGTGACCACTGTCCAGTTCTTCTAGAAATGAATATTGACCAAATGGTTGAGACTAGAACAGAATAAAATGTTCCTCCTTTAATGAGAACATATTTACAATGATATGCAGTGGATTATGGCTTCTCTTGCGGGAAAAGCTTGAGCTGAATCCCCCCAGGAATAGACCGAAAAATTAAATGCTTATACTTTTTGTATAAAAGAATACTTACAGTAAACCGAACCAATGTGATATTGAATTTCACATATAGTTCGGTTTTATTTTTGGTTTTTTACATAGCCAATAACAGTCTTTTAACTACAGTTTCAAAGACGCAAAATTTCATCATATTTAAAGGGATATAGGGGACGGGGAAGGAATATAGAGAAGATAAGGGGGATGAAGTATGAAAAAAGGGAAACGTATATGGAAATGGCTTTTAATAGCTGGCGGTATGGCCATTGTTCTTATCATTGCGGCGGCATTGTTATTAGATGCCTTTGTGGACAAATCGAAGCCGCAAATTGAAGGGAAAGTAGAAGTCGCAGGTTTAAAACAAGATGTAACAGTCACTAGAGATAATAAAGGTGTTCCTCATATTAAAGCAAAGAACGATGAAGATCTGTATCGGGCACAAGGATATGTGCAAGCACAAGATCGCCTATTCCAAATGGATCTTTCTAGAAGACAGGCGAGCGGCATGCTATCAGAAGTGGTAGGAGAAAAAGCTATACAAACGGATAAATTTTTCCGAACATTCAGTCTTAGAGATGCAGCTGAAAAATCATTAGACGGTTACTCTGATGAAGCTAAGCAAGTACTCTCATGGTATGCAGAAGGCGTGAATGATTATATCCAGTATGCAAAAAAGGAAGGGAAGCTGCCGTACGAATTTAAATTACTTGGCTACCAACCAAAGCAGTGGACGGAAATAGACTCATTAACTATCGGGAAATATATGGCGTATGATTTAGGCGGTCATTGGGATATGCTGGCATTCCGGCACTGGGCGCTAACTAAGCTATCGTCAGAAAAAGTACAAGAATTAATGATTCATTATCCTGAAAATGCCAAGTCTATTATTGAAGAAAATATTGAACATCCAGTAAAGGTATCGAATCAATTTGATACATCACTTATACCCAATGAATTCAATGGCAGTAACAACTGGGTAGTGTCAGGGGACAAAACAAAGAGCGGCAAGCCATTGTTGGCAGATGACCCTCACTTAGGACTTAGTACGCCTTCGATTTGGTATCAAATGCATCTGTCCTCACCATCACAAAATGTCAGCGGTGTTATTTTCGCAGGGATCCCAGGTATTATCCTCGGACATAATGAAGACATTGCTTGGGGCGTAACAAATGTAGGGCCAGATGTGCAGGATTTATATATCGAAATGCCAAACCCAGACAATCCTACACAATTTAAGTATGAAAACAAATGGGAGCAGGCAGAAGTACGTAAAGAAAAAATAAAAGTAAAAGGGAAAAAGGCAGTCGACTATGAAGTCGTTGTCACGAGGCATGGACCTATCATCTCTGACCTCGCCTTTAAAAAGGAAAAGCCGACTGCCGTCTTTTCCATGCAGTGGACAGCATTGCAATCAACGCAAGAATTGCAAGCCATCTTAAATATGGATAAAGCGAAGGATTGGCATCAATTTGAAACAGCGCTGAAAGACTTTAAAGCACCTGCGCAAAACTTTGTTTTTGCTTCCGCAAAGGACGGCACGATTGCTTATAAAGCAAATGGGCTAATTCCTATTCGCAAAAGAGGGGATGGCCAGTTCCCTGTGCCTGGCTACTCAAAGGATTATGGATGGAAGGGCTATATCGACTATGACAAGTTGCCAAAGGTTGTCAATCCGGATTCAGGCTATATTGCAACCGCCAATAATAAAGTGGTCGGCAGCGGCTATCCGTATCACATTACAGACTTTTGGGCACAGCCGTATCGGTATGAACGGATTGTGGAGATGCTAGAAGAGAAAGATGACTTTACAGCAGAAGATATGCAAAACATTCAGATGGATACAAAAAATTTGTATGCCAAAGAATTTTTGCCGTCTATGATTTCTTCTGTCAAGAAACAAGGGAAGGAAAGCAAAGCGGTAGAGCTGTTAGAAAAATGGGATTACAACGATACTGTATCACAAGCAGCGCCGCTTATTTTCCAACATTGGATGATCGCTATACAGGAAGGATTATTTAAACAGGCAATGCCAGCAGATGTGTATGCTATGATGCCAGGGAAATATAATATCACAGATGAATTATTGCGGCAGGCATATAAAGGGAAACCAGGAGAATTTGTCGATGAAGCAGGCGGAGTAGATGAGCTTGTTACAAAGGCCCTGCAAAAGTCAGTGAAGGATTTAAAGGAAACATACGGGGATGACATGTCAAAATGGCAATGGGGAGAAGAGCACCAGGTACAATTTAAGCATCCGATATCTTCCGCTTCTGAAGTATTAGCGTATGTACTCGATTCGAAGAAAGTGCCTGTGGCGGGGTCAAAAGTGACAGTTAGAGCAGCAGCGCCAGACCAAAACGGTATCGTCAATCACGGTGCTTCATGGCGTTTTGTAGCTGATTTAAGCGATTTATCCAAAGCCTATCATATTGTGGGACCAGGACAAAGTGGCCACGTCAAATCCGTATGGTATAATGACCAAGTAGACGATTGGGTAAATGGCACTTATCATGAAACGGTGATAAAAGGCAAAGTGCCAAACGGTCAAACATTAATTTTAAAGGCGAAGTAGTGAGTATAAAATGATTAAGAATATAGCGGCAGTGATGCTTGGCGGCATTGTTGGCACATGGATGCGTTATGGTGTCATGATTTCTGTGCCTGCTGAGTGGCTGCTTTGGATCGTAAATGGTGTGGGCAGTTTTGCCATGGGTGCATTAAATGGGCTATTTGCCATCACATCAAAATATGCAAGATGGAAGCTTTTTTTGACAACAGGAATGCTTGGAGCGTTCACTACGTTTTCCACCTTTTCAGCAAGCTGGCTAAAGTTGATGGAGCATCATGCACTCACCGCTGTGATCTATGCAGTGTCGATGACGGCTCTATGCGTAATTCTCGCATCATTTGGCTATCTGATGGGAATAGGTTGTAAAAAAGCAGGTGAACGCTCATGATATGGCTTATACTAGCTGCAGGTGGAGCATTGGGGGCTCTAAGCAGATATATGGTTACATTATGGATGGGAAGGTTGACGCAGCCGTATTATGTGGCTACTTTTATCGTCAATAGCCTAGGCTCATTTTTAATGGGATTGGCTCTTCATATAGCAACTGACCAACAATTGCTTTCCGCCTTCTTTGCAATAGGCTTTTTAGGGGCTTTCACGACATTCTCAACATTCGCATTTGATACAGTTCGCTTGATGCAAGAAGGAAATCATCGTGGGGTGTTTTTATACCCTGCACTTACATTGCTTGCCGGAATTGCCTTCGTAACGTTTGGTTGGCAAATAGGCTAAGATTTTAAGCGTACTACAGAATAGTGCATGAAAAAAAGGCATAAAGAGAAAATTCTCTTATGCCTTTTCATAATGATAAAAGACTATTTAGCTAATGCCAAATGTCCATAGTCAACAGTAAATAGAACAAATTATTTCATGGTATTTATTAAATCTATTTGTCACTGCTATAATAGTAGCCTAGGGGGTTGTTGCGTTGAAATTAATTGAGTGGACAATGGAAGAGCAAGAACAACTAATTGAATTTATGACAACAAATGTATGGCCATATCATATCAATTCGCATCCAGTAAGAGAGTTAATCGAAAAGACGATTGACGAGGGCGGCTACGAATCGGATGAATCAAAAACCTTTTGGCTTGTTAATGATGAAGATATCCAAGTAGGTATGGTAAAAATATATGATTTGCAGGATGATATTCCACTATTTGATCTAAGAATTGGAGAAAAGTGGCGCGGCCATGGTTATGGCACTAAAGCATTGAGATTGGTCAGCGAGTATGTTTTTTCGTTGCCCGGCAATAAAATTCGACTTGAAGGCCATACTAGGCAAGATAACATTGCTATGCGGAAAACATTTGAAAATGCTGGTTTCGTAAAAGAAGCTCATCTTCGCAAGGCATGGTATGTCCCAAAAGAAGATGACTATTATGATGCTATTACATATGGCATTACTCGTCAGGATTACTTAGAAGGCAAAACAACGCCAGTAAGCTGGGACGACGAAGGTAAAAGTGATGAGGTTGATTATAAAGAAACATGGGATTTCGATGACAGTTTTGAATCTGAACGATTGATCATTCGAATGCCCCGTATGCAAGATGCAGATGCTGTTTGGGAGGCAATCTCTTACTCTGCAAAAACCTTGAAGCCATTTATGGAATGGGCTCAGCAAGCACCTAAAAAAGAAGAGACAAAGGAAAATATACGGGAAGCAATCGCAAACTTTATCGCAAGAAAAGACTTACGACTGCATGTGTTTTTAAAGGACGGCGGCCAATATATCGGCTCTACAGGATTGCATAATATTAATTGGCAAATCCCTAAGTTTGAGATTGGATACTGGTTGGATATGCGATATGAGGGAAAAGGATATATGACAGAAGCCGTGCAAAGAATTGTCCAATTCGCTTTTGAAGAGTTAGGCGCTAATCGGTTGGAAATACGATGTGACTCAGATAATACTCGTAGCCGTGCCGTCGCTAGCCGTGCAGGATTTGAGTTGGAAGGCATTATGAAGCAGGATTCTTTCTCAGCTGATGGCAAGAGTTTGCGCGATACATGCGTATATGCCAAAATCCACTCCAGCAGATTGAGTTAAAACCTTTCGCAATAGTTCTACAAGTTACGTTTTAGACTTTCATGTAGTAAACTAGAGAGATAGATACTGAAAGAGAGGGTAAAAGGATGCCGACACCGAGTATGGAGGATCACATCGAACAAATCTATTTGCTAATTGACCAAAAAGGATATGCGCGTGTATCGGACATCGCGGAAGCATTGTCAGTTCTTCCTTCTTCTGTTACCAAAATGGTTCAAAAACTTGATAAAGATGGTTATCTAATATACGAACGATATAGAGGCTTATCTTTGACGCCGAAAGGGTTAAAGCTAGGAAAGCGCCTAGTGGAAAGGCATAGCTTGCTTGAAGATTTTTTGCGGTTGATTGGTGTAGAGGAAGAACGGATTTATGATGATGTGGAGGGAATCGAACATCATTTGAGCTGGAATTCAATCGAATGCATTGCAGATTTAAATCAAGTATTAGAAGAAAACCCTGAATTCATTCAAAAGCTGAAAGACTTAAAGACCAGCCCAGCAGAATGATTTCCTAATTAAAGAGAGGAGTTAGAATAGGTGGCATCACTACAATCTGGAGACGTTGTAAAATTAGTAGTAAAAGAACAGCGCGGATCTCAATATATCTTAACTAATGACGAAATAGAAATTCCTTTGAATGCATCTGAAACAACGACAGAGTTAAAGGTAAATGAGAAGGTAGAAGTATTTCTTTTCGCTGACCGAAGAGGGAATTTAGCTGCAACGCTTGCCATTCCGCATATTCGCAAAGAAGAATACGGATGGGCACGTGTACTACATGTTAAAGACCGTGAAGGGGCTTATGTTGATATTGGCACATCACGAGAGGTATTAGTTCCTGCTGAAGACTTGCCGAAGTTAAAGCCATTATGGCCAGAGCCGGGCAATCATATATATATCACTTTGCGAACTGATCGTGAAGGAGGGCTTTTTGGCCGTTTGATCACAGAAGAGAAAGTATTGGAAATGTATGAGGATGCTGAACCAGAGCTATTCAACCAAAATATCCTTGCACGTCCATATCGCTTATTACCAGTCGGTACATTTTTACTTGGCGTTGATAAGCCATACCGTATCTTTGTTCATGAATCTGAACGGAAGAAAGAGCCGCGCCTTGGAGCAGATATCTCTGTTCGTGTGATTGAGGTAAAAGAAGATGGGACGATCAATGCTTCCATGCTGCCACGTGTCCATGAAAGATTATCAGAGGATGCAGAAGAGGTCTATAAATATCTGCAAGAAGTAGGCGGGAAAATGCCATTTAGCGATAAATCTTCACCTGAAGAAGTCAAAGAAATGTTTAACATGAGCAAGGGTGCATTTAAACGTGCATTAGGCACACTGATGAAAAGTGGCCGTGTGACACAAGAAGATGGCTGGACCATTATAAAGTAATAGCAATAGAGCAAAAAGGTTCGGTGGCCAACCCAGAAACTTTTTGCTCTTTTTAGCGTATTATTAGTAGGCCTCATTGTAAGAAAATGAGGGTAAGAAGTGGATACAAACCAATTGGAGGAGGAACAATAATGAAAAAACAACTTGTAGCTGTTTTGGCAGCATTCTGTTTGACTACTGCTATCGCAACACCGATTAAAAGTTATGCCAGCACAAGTACAACAGATTCATCGGGTGAAGTTGTCAATGAAAAATTAGGGGATCCTATTGTCGTTTATGGCGGGAGCCTTTCAGATAGTGAAAAAGCGAGCGTAAAGAGTAGTTTAGGGGTTTCCGGCAATTCCGGTATAAAAGAAATTACAATTACCGGTGCGGATATTGCTAAATATATTGAAAATGGGAATGCAAGTGCACGCCTATATTCTTCTGCAAAAATTACGCCTAAAAATGAGGGCAGCGGACTAGTTATTAATATTGTAACACCAGAAAATATCACTGAAGTCACTTCTGATATGTATTCTAACGCAATGTTGACTGCAGGTATCGAAGACGCAACAGTTGAAGTAGCGGCACCTAAAAAGGTAACAGGCCACTCTGCTTTGGCTGGAATCTACAAAGCGTATGAAGTTACAACAGGTAAAAAATTAGATCCTGAACGGACAGATGTAGCCAACCAAGAACTTTCTGTAGCAACGGATATTGCCCAAAATTCCAATGTGGACGATAAAAAGGTTGGAGAATTATTAACAGAAATCAAAAAGCAAATTGCAGAGCAAAAACCAGCTACAAAAGAAGATGTAGCTAAAATTGTCGATGAACAACTGAAAAAATTAGAAATCAGTTTAAGCGATAAAGACCGTCAATTGCTAATCGACTTGATGAACAAAATTAGTAATCTCGATATCAATTTTGGCAAATGGTCATCTCAATTAAATGATTTAAGCGGTAATATAAAAGATAAATTGTCTAAAATCAATGATGATATAAAAAATGACACAGGATTCTGGGCAAGTGTTAAAAATTTCTTTAAAAAAATCATTGATGGTATCAGCGGCCTATTTGGTTAGAAAATGGTTGTTGGTCGAACATTCCCCCCATTGGACGAGAGATGTATGATTTGGGCAAAATAGCAAAGGGTAATAGAAAGAGTGTGCTACACTATTTATTACAGGGGGTGTTATTCATGGATTTCCAATTAAACAACCGTGGAAGTGAAGGATATGCATTTGAATATAAAGAAGACGGTCAAGTGTTAGCAGAGCTAACATGGACGCAGCTTGGAGATATTATGGTAGTTGACCATACATTTGTAGATCCATCTTTGCGCGGACAGGGTTTGGCAGTTAAGCTGCTGGATCGTGCTGCAGAATATGCACGTGAGAAAGATTATAAAATCGAGGCTGTTTGCTCATTCGTACTGAAGGCCTTCAGCTCAACCGATAAGTATGATGATATTAAAGCATAAAAGAATACGATAACTGATTAGCCGATTTGCGGGTAGATACTATCTGCAAATTGGCTTTTTCGTCGTGGAAAGTTAAACATACATGAATCTTTTCCATAATTGGATACGTATACTACTATGAAGTGAGACTTCACTTAGTGAGAAGCTTTCTTCTTACTTGAGTGTCAATGAAACTAAATATGAGGTGTATACATGAAAAGAACAGGAGAATTAGTTTTCGGCATTATTGGATCGCTCTTTAATTTGATTGCCATCTCTTTTGTGGGCTTACTCGTCGTCTCAATGTCAAGTGTTTCAGTCAACGAGCAATTCCAGAATGAACTTGTAACGGAGATGGAGAAAAACTATGCTAATAATCCGAATCTACAGGATATTGATCCACAAAGTTTTGCAGATACGGTAGTAGCGTTCACCGATGGTTTTGGACCATTCGGTTGGTTTTTCATTATCTGCTTTGTCATTAGCTTGGTATTAGGAATTGTAGCGTGTATTCAAGCATATAAAGCAAAGAACAAAAAAGCCAATATGGCAGGGTGGCTCTTTATCGTGGCTGCTATCTTTGCGGGCATTATTTCCTTTACTTCTTTCGCTTATTATATTGCAGCAATCATTTGCTTTGTCCGCAAACCGAAAACAGAAAATCAAACGCTTGTTAACTAATGGGAGGCCCTATCACAATCCAAACAGATAGGGCTCTTTAACTGTTAGGGAAAGTGCGTATGTTTTTTGCCTGTCAGTTTAGAAGAAATATGTATAGTTTTTTCAATGGTTGCAGATGATGTGGGGAGAAGCCATTCAAAAATTATGATTGAAAAGGTGTAGGATTTTTAAAAAAGGGTATAGTTATCCTAGAACAAATTGATATAACGGGAGGAAATGATGAACATGGGAAAAAGTAAATCATTATTACTAGCAGGATTAGCGGCAGGAGCGTACGCTTATTTCCGTAAGAAAGAAAACCGCGACAAAGCAATGGAGGCCTTCAACTCAACAAAGGATAAAGTAAATGAGTTTGTAGACAAAAACTTCTCTTCTTCCCCAGATGTAAAAGAAGATGCTGTAAGAACAACTACTGGTGATGGACATACAGATCCAGAACTTACGTATGATGAAGAAGATAGCAAAATGACATATGAAGGTTCAACAATGACAAGCATCAACTATGAAAATGCTGAACAAGATGATAAATTAAACGGCGTTAAGCCTCCTGAAGAAAATAAATAAATAAAAAAAGAGTTGTCTTTGTGACAACTCTTTTTTATGTGTTTTTAGAATCCTAAAGACCGGCGGAAGTAGCTAGCATAGCGCTGACTCACAGGTATCCGAGTTCCGTCTTTCATTATTAATAAGAAAGTGGAATGCGAATCGGGTTGAATTTCTTCGATATAATCAATGTTAACAATATAAGAGCGATGGCAACGTATAAAAGTATCAGGAGATAAGAACAATTCCAAATCGCTTAAGTTTAATCGATGGTATCCTTCTTTTTGGATTGATTTAACGTATGTTTTACGTAGCTGTGTTTCTAAGTAGATCACATTTTCATGTTTGACAGGATACCAGCAATCATCAACTTTAATGGTAATGTAATTAGTTAAAAAAGGAGAAGGTTTTTGTGGGAAAATAGCTGTAATTGCACCTTTTGTCTCCCCTTCTTCCATTAAAGGGATACTCATGCCATAGTAAGGTACGCCAAATACGTCTGATTCGATAAAAGAATTAATTTTTTGACCGTAGCTTAGTGCCTTGCGAGTAGCAGAGCCCTCAGGAATGTCATCGCCCGGCTTAATTTTCAAATCAATCTTTTTGCTTGGTTGATAATAGATATATTTTTCTGTATCTGAAATAACTATTGATGTGTTGTCAGGGAAAAATTCCTTTATAACTTCTATCAATTCCTCGATAGACTTTGGATCCATGAATACCTACCTCGTTTCTTTGCATTCATCATAATACAGTACTCCCTATAAAACATAGGATGATTAAGCACTGTTATAATTATTCTCTTCACATATTATGACACAATTCTATTTTTGAAAATACTCCTTCGCGAAAAATTGTTGGTTTTTACACTGCTTATATTGGAGAAATAAGAACGGTATATTTATAGTCGATTAAAACGAGATAAAAAATAGTAATGAATAGGGCAGAACTTTTAATTCTTTTAACTACAACACCCAAAGGGGGACTCTTGCACCAATATAGCTATAATTTGGCTAATTTCCTTAAATGTATTTTTTATAAGAACTAGTACCCAATTTTTAAAAGAACCAATTTACTCAAATTTTCTTTAAGATTGGGTAATAAAACTATTTTCATATTACCATTTTCGTTATATAGTAAGATTAACGTGATAAAATACTGTGTAATTTTATAGAAAGATGGGGAGTTTATGCTGCAAAAACAATATTCCATTTCAGAAACAATCTCGAAAAAGTACTTTGAAGAAATTGAAATTATAGAAAACTACGAAGGCATAGAAGAGTTTTTTGAAATAGAAGCACAACTTTTAAGGCAGATTTACCAATTAGAGTTAAATGAGGCAAGGGCATCACTGCGCCAACTAATAGATATTTTAGCTATACGAGCTGGGAAAGACTTCATCCGTTCAGTAAGGCATTACTTTGTCATTTTATCATCTGTTGTCACAAGAAAATTACTTGAAAACCAAGCACCATCAAAGAAAGTGTTTGCGTTTAACACAGCATGTATACAAATGATCGATAAACAGATGAAAGATGCAGAATTCCTGCAATTTGCGGATGATTTAATAGAATTTTATATCTATGTCATCTCAGAAAGAAAACAACCATCCTATAGACACCAAACAGTAAATAAAGTCATTATGTACATAGATGATGAAGTCGAATCGGACTTTTCAGTCGAAGACATCGCCATGTATTTTTCAATTAGCACAAGCCATTTATCACGTATTTTTAAAGAGCATGTTGGCATTACTTTAGTAGAGTATTTAAATGTTCGAAGAGTGGAAGAATCTCAATATTATCTAAGGCATACGAACAAAAGCATATCTGAAATATCAGATCAATTCCATTTTTGCAATCAAAGCTATTACACACGTATTTTTAAAAAATATGTTGGTTGTACACCGAAGCATTTTAGAGACAAGCCTGAAGAAGAATATTACCGTTATAAATTACCAGAAAGACTATTATAATTTGAAATCGTTACATATATATTGAATAAACACAATTTTGATTTGATTAGTATCCTCTATATAATGTATACTTCACTATAGCTTGAGAAATTGTAGGTGAATATATTGAAGAAGAAACTTTGGTTAGTTTCAATGGTCGGTCTTGCTCCATTTTTGCTAGCTGGCTGTAGTTCAGTGCAAAATAAAGAAGGCTTTTTCTATAGTACATTTGTAAAACCGATGGATTTCTTGCTAGACTTTATTGGGAACTCCCTTTTTAATGGGAACTATGGCGCAGCGATTATCATAATTACTGTGTTAATCCGTTTTATACTAATGCCTTTCATGTTGAAGAACTATAAAAATCAGCAAGGCATGAAAGAAAAAATGGATCAATTGAAACCCGAAATGGACGAGATCCAAAAAAAATTAAAAGCCACCAAGTCAAAAGAAGAACAAATGGCTTTACAACAAGAAATGATGGGATTGTACAAAAAGTACAATGTAAACCCGTTGAATATGGGCTGTTTACCTGTCATTATCCAAATGCCGATTATTATGGGCTTATACTACTCCATTCGTTATTCGTCTGAAGTACAAGCGCACCATTTTTTATGGTTTAAGCTTGGAGACCCAGATATTGTTATGACACTTATTGCTGGTGCTGTTTACTTTGTACAAGCACAAGTTTCATTATGGACAGTGCCTGAGCAACAAAAAGCACAGATGAAGATTATGATGTACATTTCTCCAATTATGATCATGTTCATCTCGTACTCTAGTATGGCTGCACTTCCTTTATATTGGTCTGTCAGTGGTGCTTTATTGATTTTCCAAACATATCTTGGACGTAAATTTTACTCTCAACATCCAGAGAAAGCAGTTGAAAAAACCGCTGTCCCTGATTCGGATAGAAAATTGACTCCTGCAGAAAAGCAGGCTGCGAAATCAGCAAAGAAAAAATCAAAAAAATAAAGTAACGATGCAAGAGTTATAATCATCGACTTGAGTGTTCGTGAACGATTCAAAGCATTTTCAGGTAGAAGCTCTATCTTTTGTGATATGGATCTTGCTACTTTTGAATGCAGTATAAACTTCTAAATCGAGGCGAATTTTGCCTCGATTTTTAATTGGTTAAGGGAGGCAACATATTGAGTTCGAAAGCACTAACAGGTGTACTTGTAGCGCTTACAAGTATTTTGGCTGTTATTTTTATTATTCGTCAAAACTTTGATTTGGCAGTTCTTTTCATTTCATTGATGTTTACGATTACAAACTCCTTCCGTGCAAAGGATATGGCAAGGCAAGGGTATACAAAAGAAGCGAAGTGGATGAAAGGGACGGCTATATTTTTTGGAATCGCTACGCTTGTTGTATTAGCGCTGATTCTTTTTTAAAATGATGTAGTCAGCAGTTTTAAATATAAGAGGTGTAAGCAGTGATTAAAAAACATGTTAAGAAATCTTCATTTGCATTCCTGTCGATGGCGGCGCTTGCCGGCAGTATATTAGCAGGATGCAATGATATAAAACAAGAGCCATCTGACAAACCTGTTCAAAAGGAAGTATCTCATGATCCAGCAACAGAAAAGAAAAAGACTAAAATCACAGACGAGAAAGTAGATGCAGGGGGCTATATCATTGGCAAGAAATTGCCTAAAAAAGCCACGTATATGCAAGGGTTTTTGGTCGCAAGTAAGCAATATCCTTTGCCTGCAAGCTATGCGCCAGGAGAGAATCCGGAGGCTAGAGATGCATTTAATAAGCTAAATGCTGCAGCTTCATTGGATGGCTTTCATTTTGATGCATTCAGCACTTATCGGTCATATGATCGTCAAGTAGAGCTATATAATGCGTATGTTAAGCGCGATGGTAAGAAAGCAGCCGATCGGTATAGTGCTCGACCGGGTTATTCAGAGCATCAAACGGGTTTAGCATTCGATATTGGTGAAGTAGGAAATGAAGCAGCCTATGCAGATAATGCATTCGGTAAAACAGAAGCAGGCAAATGGCTTGCAAAAAATGCACATAAATATGGTTTTATTATGCGTTATCCAAAAGGTAAAGAAACTGTTACAGGTTATATGCATGAATCATGGCATTTCCGTTATGTAGGTCCGAAGGCTGCGAAAGAAATTTATAAAAAGAATGAGACCTTAGAAGAATATCTTGGTATTAAATAAATAGTAAAAGAAAAAGCTTAAAGCAAGTTACTTGCTTTAAGCTTTTTCTATAGGGAGTATCCCGTAAATCCTGATTATCATTTTATAATATTGGAGATAATAATCGTGAAATTGATTCTTTCATCTTAATAGTCCGTGAACGGTTATCGTATAACTCTTGTGTAAGCTCTGTAGAAAGTAGCATGTCTTTTTCGAATAGCTCCGCAAGCTTATGAGATGTCTCGCGGTGATAGATAAAGGCATTTACTTCAAAGTTTAGCTTAAAGCTACGGAAATCTATATTGGCTGTTCCTACTGTCGATGCTTCATCATCAATCACAATCATCTTAGTGTGCAAGAATCCATTTTCATAAATATATATTCTGGCTCCGGCTTTCAATAGCTGTCCGACATAGGAGTAAGTTGCCCAGTACACAAACATATGGTCTGGTTTGTTAGGGATCATAATCCGGACATCTATACCTGATAAACAAGCAATTCGGACGGCATCCATAAAGCTGTCATCCGGAATGAAATAGGGTGTTTGGATGTAAATGTACTTTTGGGCCATGCCGATTAATTTAAGGTAGGCATTCTTAATTTGTTCCCATTCAGAGTCGGGACCGCTTGAAACAATTTGAATACTGACTTCTCCTTTACGCGTAATAGCAGGGAAGTAGTGATCCGCATATTGAATATCTTTTGTGTTGGAGGCTTGATTCCAATCCAAAAGGAATCTTGTTTGCATAGGATGTACAGAACTACCTTCAAGTCGCAGATGTGTATCTCGCCAATAACCAAACTTCTTCTTTAAACCAAGATATTCATCACCCACATTAAAACCACCGATATAACCAACGCGCCCATCAATAATTACAAGCTTACGGTGATTCCGATAATTCATGCGCGGATTAATCAGTGGTAAGATGGAAGGGAAAAATACCTCAACCTCACCGCCTGCATCGATAAGTTCTTGGAAATGCTTTACATGCACACCTCTAGAGCCCATTTCATCATACAGTAACCTTACATGCACGCCTTGCTTCGCTTTCTTGGTAAGCTCCTTTACAATTTTGGTGCCTAGCCGATCAACGCGAAAAATATAATATTGAATATGAATATGATGTTTTGCAGATTCTATGTCTTCAAGCAATGCCTTGAATTTCTCCTCACCATCATTAAAAATTGTGACAGCATTGTCTTGCGTCAAAACCGCATGGTTGGTCGTTAAATTCATAAAAATCAACTCTTTGAAGTGCGCTGCGTCATCAAGACGAAACTCAAATGTATTATCTTGGATCGCTTCCATTTGATATTCAATTAATTGATCAATCCCAATTTTCTTGCGTCCTTCCCATCTGAAAAGATGTTTCTTGCGGAGCTGCCTGCCCAATAATATATAAAGGATAAATCCAGCGACAGGCAAAAAGAAAAGAACAAGAATCCACGCCCAAGTTGACGTAGGCTCTTTTCTTTCTAAAAAAATGATAATAGCTGCTAGCAGGATGTTGGATACTAAAATAATGGAAACAATTAGGGAAGTTAAATTCGCTGTATCCATTTAGTAGTCACCTTCTTCCGTGTACTTCTCTTTAGTATAGCCTATATAATACCGAATTCAACTGGATAAAGAAACAAACATTACTTTCCTGTTTCGAAACGGTTAAATTCAATTTTCATTTTATTTAACAGGAGATTAAGATGTTTTAAAAAGTTTGAGTAAACCTACTTGACTAATAGGTTTTCTTGTTTTAATCTAAGAATACAATTTTTATAGAATGGGGTTGTGAAGGGTTGAATACCTTTTTAATAATAATAAACGTGATAGTCCTGCTATTGCTGATTGGCTTGCTTATTTATATGAATAAAAAGCATGTCTCATTTTCTAAACGTGTATTTACAGGTTTAGGAATAGGTATCGTATTTGGGCTATTCTTGCACTTTGTTTATGGTCCAACGACAGATGTTGTCGTAAAAACAGTTGACTGGTTTAGCATTGTCGGAACAGGCTATGTGAAACTGTTACAAATGGTCGCTATGCCATTAGTATTTATTTCAATCATTTCAGCATTTACAAAAGTAGTTGCTGGTAAAAACTTCGGTAAAATTGCTGCTCTAATTTTATTTATATTAGTTGGAACTACAGCTATCGCCGCTTCAGTCGGAATAGCTTCAGCACTTGGTTTCCATCTTGATGCAACACAGCTTGTACAAGGTGATGCGGAACAAGCGCGTGGGACAGAAATTGTTCAAAAATCAGAAGACCTTGGCGATAAGTCAATGCCACAACAAATCATTGATCTGCTTCCTGCTAATCCATTTTTAGATTTAACAGGCGCTCGTTCTTCTTCAACGATTGCAGTAGTTATTTTTGCAGCATTCTTAGGCTTCGGCTATTTAGCTGTAAGACGTAAAGATGAGAAAACAGCTGACATGATTAAAACAGGTATAGATACAATCTATTCACTTATCATGCAAGTCGTAAAAATTGTCTTGCGTTTAACTCCTTTCGGGATTTTAGCAATTATGACATCGACTATTGCTACATCTGACTTTGGTGCTATATACAATATGGGTAAATTTGTTATCGCTTCGTATGTTGCGTTAGCAGTGATGTTTATTATCCATATGATCATCATTACTTTAACAGGTATGAGTCCTGTGACTTATATCAAAAAGGTATTGCCTACATTAGTGTTTGCTTTTAGTTCACGCTCTAGTGCTGGTACATTACCCCTCAATATTCAAACACAAACAAAACGTTTAGGTGTTTCTGAAGGGATTGCCAACTTTGCGGGTTCATTCGGTATCTCTATTGGCCAAAATGGCTGTGCTGGTGTTTATCCTGCGATGCTTGCCATCATGATTGCACCTAGTGCAGGAATTAATCCATTAGATCCTGGATTTATCCTTACACTAATCTTTGTAGTTGCCATTAGTTCATTCGGTGTGGCTGGTGTCGGCGGTGGTGCAACATTCGCAGCAATCATCGTATTGTCTGCTATGAACTTGCCTGTTGCATTAGCTGGTGTTTTAATTTCAGTAGAACCATTGATTGACATGGGGCGTACAGCATTAAATGTAAATGACTCTATGGTAGCTGGTGTAACAACAGCACGTATCACTGGTGAGCTAGACAAAGACGTTTACAATTCAAAAGAACAACAAGATTTAGCTGAAATTTAATGATATTAAGCTGCCTTCTCTTTATAGGGGAGAGCAGCTTTTTTTGTTGGCATAAAAGCCTTCAACCAAATGATTGAAGGCTTGATGTACTAACTTTGTTTTTGTTCCCGCAATGTTTTCTTGCTTGAACGATAAACAAGGAGTACGAGTATACTTACTAGTGCGAGCACGCCGGCTATATCGTAAACGAAATTTGCTTCTTTTGTTAAAACCCATGTGAAGAATAATGGGCCAATAATCCTTCCCATATTGTCCATGGAATAAGAAAGACCAGCAGCAGTGCCATATTTCCCGCCCGATTCTTTAGAGGAGAGAGACGTATTCAAGGTTCTAGCTAAAGCATTACCAGCAGTAAATACACAAAGCGCGAATCCTGCGAATGCAAGACTCTTGGTGAACGGGAATAACAATAAGCCGATTGCTGTGACGACTTGTGCACCCATAAGCCATTTGGTTTCTGTTCCATCTTTGATGTGGCGGACAAGACCGCCTTGTATTAAGAAATCAACAAAGCCACTGAACAAAAAGAGTGACCCTAACTGAGCAGGAGTAATTTGGATTTTTTCTATTTGGAATAATTGAAGTGTCGATTCAACGCCTGCTAGCAGGAATGTCACAATAAACGAGAAAATAAATAAATATCTCACGCGATATTGAAAAAGCATAGAGGTCCCTTTTGGTATAATTGCTCTTTTTGTAGCCTCACCTTGTCGAACAGGTTCACGCAATACAATGCTTGCGTAAATAAGTAACAGGATGAGAAGGATGCTAGATACAGTGAATGGCGTGCTTAAACTAATCTGTCCAAGCAACCCGCCCAAAGCCGGTCCAAAGATAAATCCAAGACCAATAGACATGCCCATAAAGCCCATATATTTGTTGCGGTTTTCTTCAGTCGACATATCGCCAATAAAACCAGTAACGGCCGTATAAAGAGCGCCTGAGAATAAACCGCCTATAATTCGGGAAATATAAAGCATGGTTAACGATTTCATAAATAATGCAATTAATATAAAGCTTGTACTAAATCCAAGCAAACCAATTAAAATTAGTTTTTTTCGTCCCATCTTGTCGCTTAGCATCCCCCATAAGGGAGCGGTAAAAAAGCTTGCAAGTGAATAAATGGTTAAAAGTCCGCCAACATGCATTTTGGCAAAGCCTTGATTTACTACTACTTCAGGCAAGACAGGTATGATCAAGCCGAATCCAAAATACACAAAAAACTGAACAGACATCAGTAAGAAGAGCGATTTTTTCATGTTAACCCAACTTTCTTTAAAGACATTCGATTCATCACCCAACCATTAGATTGAATAAATAGTGAAACGTTTCACCTATAATTTCTAGTATAAGGTGAACAACGGATGAATGCTAAGCCTAGCCATGAGAAGTAAGAAAATTTATCAGTTAAGTGCTATTTGCAAATTAAATTCATTGTTTATGAGGCCTTTCCTTTCGGGAATAGACATCATAAGAATAGGAAGATTTAAGGAGGAATAGAGTAATGGATATCACAGTAGTAGCAAAAATGAAAACAAATGACGGATCAGAAGGCATTTTAGACTTAAAGGAGCCAGTATTAGTTGAAATGGAATCTGCACGGGAATTCAAAGTGAAAAATGCCTTAGAGTATCTTGGCCATACGGATATTAAAGCCCAGTCGCTTGAAATGAATAAATATGTGGCCACAAGCGTATTTAATGGTGAGTCTTACCAAACGGAGATTTCATTTAGCTATGCCTTGCGGGCAAATGGGCAGTATTTTGAACTGCAGGAGTTAAAAGGAATGATATAAAGGGAGGGATAAAAGCTGTCTCCATTTAAGACAGCTTTTTTCTTCTAGATGTGTTTTAGAGACAGTTAAGAGGGGAATAATTATAATACATATAGAGATGGGTATCTAAGTTGGGAAGGTATCCTATAAAAAAATCATTAATTATGTAACAATATTGAAAAATTTAAAGGGTTTAAAAATGGTATTATAGAAATGAATATATAGAAGCTTATTTGGTTAATTTAAAGTGGAGAAGCAACTTTTTAAAAACAGCTTCGTCAATGAATATAAGTAAAAAGAAGAGGTGGAAAGAATGTCAAGAGATGTAGATATCACAAAAATTATTTCAAATTTATCAAAACTTGGCGTAAAGGCGACTACTACAAAATCTCGCTTAGAATTATTAAAAGCATTAGCACCACCAAAATCATCTCCCCAAACGCAAAGCTAACTTAAGAGACATCCCAAACTTCGGCCCCATTACTAGTCGGAGTTTTTTAAAACGCTTCGGTCCAAAATGCATGTATACCGAACGCAAACAACCGATAGCGTTTTATTATACATAAAAACGCCTAAAGAGCTTTTAGATGCTCTCTAGGCGTTTTTTTAGTTAAAAGTCATCATCGTCATCATGATTGCCAAACATATATGTGCGATGGTGGAATTTCATGCTGAAGACCAAACCTAATGCTAAAGCATTCCCCATCATAGCACTCCCTCCATAACTAATGAATGGAAGAGGTATCCCTGTAATAGGCAGTACCTGTGTTGTCATGCCGATATTTTCAAAGACATGGAATGTAATCATAGCAATAATGCCTGCACACACATACGTACAAAACGGATCTTTCATTCGTAGTGTGAGTTTTGTTAGGTGGAAGATTAGGAAGAAGAACAAGCAAATGACAACACTTGCTCCGATAAAGCCAAACTCTTCACCGATGACACTAAAAATAAAATCGGTATGATTCTCTGGTACATATACTTCTTTATGCTTGAACCCTTTACCGAAGATTTCCCCAGAACCAATCGCATTCAACGATGCAATTAAATGGTAACCATCGCCGGATGAATACGAGTAAGGATCTAGCCAAGAATAGATACGTGCTAGTTGGTATGGGTCAAATTTTAGTTTGTGGATTAAGAAGTCCTGCATATTAATGGCCATCCACAAGAGTGAACCACCGACAACTGCTGCTATAGAGGCAACAGGTAGTATGATTTTCCACGGAATGCCGGCTACGATGATAACAGCGCTTGTGATAGCCAAAAATACAAGCGATGTACCAAGGTCAGGCTGTTTCATAATGAGACCAAGTGGCACCAATAGAACTAAGAAGATTTTCCCTAGTAAAATCATATCTGTTTTAAAAGTCTTTAAGGGATGCGAGTCATGGTGTTTGCTGACGGTCCTGGCTAGTGCAAGGATATAGAAGGTTTTCATAAACTCGGATGGCTGGATATCTGCAAAACCTAAATGGAACCAGCTTTTCGCTCCGTTTCGCGGTTCAGCGATTTGTCCAACGCCCCCTGGTGCTACCATTAAGACAATCAATACGAGGATACCGGCTCCATATAAATACCAAGCCATCTTTTTGTATTGGTCTGGGTCAAAGTACATCATGACTGCGACAATACAAGCGCCGACAAAATACCAAAAAAGCTGCTTTGGCACAAAGTTAGTGATATATTGGCCTGACATTTGGGCAGAGGAGATTGCCATCACGCTGACAATACAAAATAATATCAATATAAAAGCGAGCGTCCAGTCAAAACGATCGGAAAAATTTCTTTTTGAATTCATGATAGTCACCTATAGTAGTAGATTTGATACAAAAAAATATAGTGAAGCTTCAATCAATGGGCGCTTTTCTTTCTTTTTCCACCATTGATACTTGTGTTACCGATTTGAGTTGGTCATTTATACTAAGCCTACCAGTAAAAACTACCCTAGCCTATCAAATTTTAACCAATCTTTCAATGTGGAAATCTTTCTTTTGTTAAGTATCTGGCATGTCCAAAAAAGCCTCACTTCTCTTATTGTATCATGGCCTGTATAAAGTGAAACGAAAATACATCACAAATGTTTCAAAAATGTTTATTTCCTCTTATAATAGTATAGGAAACGAGGTGATCGACTTGGCAAAAAAAATGCGAGCTGCTGATGACTATTTACATCATCTATATGTACACAAGAATGAAATAAACCAATTTGCGATGTTGAGCGGTTTGACTTTCCGCGAATTTGTCTCTGCAGTCGGTCCGCTTCAAAATATTTTGCTGCTGAAGAATGAGTATGATGATGGTTCGTTCAACATGCATACGCGATTAGAGTTTGTGGAAGAGAAAAGTATACCGAAATTTGTAAAGAAGGCGATGGACTCTAAAAAAGACTTGTGCTGGATTGATTTCTCGGATGAACGTAAACTAAATCTACTAACTCCACAAGAACAAGCTGAATTGCTTTATATTGGACATAAAAAGGAAGCGATTCGTTCTCCTTTCTACCACCAATTGCAAAATAAATACGTTTATTTATCTTCCCAAGATGCAAAAACATCGAAAATTTATTTCCGTGACATGTCAGACTTAAGAAAACTTGTTACGCAAGTATTCAATAATATCATCCAGGAAAAAGAACGGACTAATTTTTGGAGACGAAAAACGGGGAATTTGATACCGATTATTAGAGAAGAATTGATGGGGAATTTCCGTGAAGATGTAGAAGATGGCGTATTGTTTTCGTTATACAAAATTGAAAAACCGAAGCTCTCCTATGTTTTGGAATTACGCTCACTTTCTGAAGAGTACTTTCCTGATGAAATATGGGATGATTTAAATAATTTATTGAAGAGAACTCCGGATAAGGTATTAGAAATACACAAATAGGAAATTGCCTGGACAGTTTTTAAAAACGCACACATTCCACCCATGTAAAAATGGATGAATCGTTGCATTATAAATCGCTTTTTTGAGATTCCTACATATCATAAGTAGGAATCTTTTGTTTTTTTACTGTATTATTACTTCAAAGTGCTATGATAGAAATATTAAATTACAGGGCGTATTAAATCATTTGTATTATTTTATGATGTAAATAAGTCGTGTTAAAATGGGAAGTAGAAAAAACTTGGAGGAATATAAAGAATGAAAAGAAAATTAGGCTTGTTATATGGTGGTAAATCAGCAGAACATGATGTGTCATTATCAACTGCCAAGGCTGTCATTCAAGCATTGAATTTTGATCAATATGATGTGTTTCCAATTTACATCACGCGCGAGGGAGAATGGCGAAAAGGCGCACAACTAACAATGCCTGTAGAAAATACGGATGACTTAGTATTCCAAAAGGATGGAAACGAAGAAAAACCCAATGATATATCAAGTTTCTTAGTATCAGATGAGAAACCGTTTGATGTAATTTTCCCTTTGCTTCACGGTACGAATGGTGAAGACGGTACTGTTCAAGGATTGCTAGAAGTATTGAATTTGCCTTACGTTGGCAATGGCGTTTTGGCTTCAGCGGCGGGTATGGATAAAGTCGTAATGAAACAATTATTCGAAGTAGCTGGTCTGCAACAAGTGCCATATGTGTACTTTATCCGTAAAGAATGGCAGAAGAAGCAAGAAGAACTGCTGAAAGAAATGGAAGATAAGCTCTCTTGGCCAATGTTTGTAAAACCTGCTAACTTAGGATCTAGTGTAGGTATCAGTAAGGCAACTAATCATGAAGAGCTAATCAAAGCAGTGGACCTTGCTTTAAAATATGACCGTAAAATTGTCGTAGAAACAGGCATTACTGCACGTGAAGTAGAGATGGCCGTACTGGGCAATGACGAACCAAAGGTATCTGTTCCAGGTGAAATTAAACCAGTCACAGATTTCTATGATTATGATTCCAAGTACAATGATAATCAAACAGATTTATTGATTCCAGCACCTGTATCAGATAACGTGATTGCTAATATGTCCGATATGGCTAAACGTGCATTCAAAATTATAGATTGTTCTGGACTTGTCCGTGCTGATTTCTTTGTGACAGCAGAGGATGAGATATATATTAACGAAATAAATACAATGCCCGGCTTTACGCCTGTCAGCATGTATCCAATTCTTTGGCAAAATACAAATCTCTCTTATAGCGATTTAATCGAAGAGTTGATTTCTTTAGCCATTGAACGCCATGAAGAAAAGCAACAACTTCAATACCAATAAAAAAGATTGAGTGTGATTTCTTGTGAAAAAAACATTGCAGCAAATTGCAGATTGGTTAGAACTTGACCAAAAAGTGGATGAACGTCTGGTGACTGGGGTATCCATCAATACACGTACATTAGAAGAAGGCGACTTGTTTATACCGTTTCGTGGCGAAAAAACAAACGGTCATAAATATGTAGCTCAAGCCTTTGAAAATGGCGCAGTAGCTTCTCTTTGGCAAAAAGATGAGCCGAATCCACCGCAAGATGTGCCATTGCTATTTGTAGAAGATCCAGAGAAAGCTTTACAGCAAATGGCGGTTAAATATCGCGGAGAACATCTGGCTACATTCATCGGCATTACTGGGTCGAATGGGAAAACATCTACCAAAGACCTTTTAGCTGGAACGCTCTCTCCCTACTTTAAAGTTCAAAAGACAGAAGGTAACTTTAATAACCAACTTGGCTTGCCATTAACAATCCTTTCTTTAGATGAGGATACACAGTTTGCTATTTTAGAAATGGGTATGGATGGCTACGGACAGATTGAATTTTTATCAAAAATGGCAAAGCCAATGTTCACTGTTATCACCAATATTGGTGAAGCGCATATGGAAGCGCTGGGTTCTCGAGAAGGTATCGCAAAAGCCAAATTTGAGATTATTCAAGGTCTCTTGCCAGAAGGAAAGCTATATTATGATGGCGATGAGCCCTTGCTACAGCAATTAGTGGCAAAAGAGGCGCATCTAAATACAAAATCCTTTGGTACCGGCCCATCCAATGACCTTCAGGTAAGCTGGATGGAGACAACAAAAGAAGGCAGTGTGTTCTGTGTAAAAGGAATGGTAGAAGGGGAGTTCTTTATTCCTGTTCTAGGCCAGCACCAAGTAAAGAACACGTTAGCCGCAATCTTGATTGCGCAGCAGGTTGGTTTAACTGACGAAGAAATTCGCAATTCTTTAGAAAATGTTTCTTTAACGAATATGCGGATGCAACTTGTAAATGGAGAACAGGGCACTTTATTTGTAAACGATGCCTATAATGCTGCTCCTACTTCAATGAAAGCTGCACTAGAATTCATGAAGACAACCACCATGCGCAAGGACAAATGGATTGTACTTGGCGACATGCTGGAGCTAGGCCAATTGGAACAGCAATACCATGAGGATTTAGCGGTGGAGATAGACTTGCAAGCCATACATCATATTTGTTTATATGGACCTCGCATGAAACATCTCTATGAAAAGCTGATAGCGCAGGTGCCAGCAGAACGTCTCATCTGGACAGAGCAGGATTATGAGCCAATTATCGAAAGTATCCGCTCACAAGCGGACGAACATTCGATCATTCTCCTAAAAGGTTCACGTGGCATGGCTTTAGAGCATATATTAAAAGCATTTACGAAAGAGGATTAAAGAGAAAGCGTTTAGGGAAGACTAATTTTCCTAGGCGTTTTTTTTATCTTATGTTCACTGAAATAAAACCTCCATCCGTCATTCATCGCCTTACGGATTTGAGGAGGAGGGAATACTGCCACCCCCGAATATCCTCCTTGTCAGCGGACAAAAGTCTCAACAATGAGGAGGAACGAATTTGAAAATCGGTGTCTTATGCTTGCACGGTTTTACAGGTGGACGACATGAAATCAAGACGTTTACTCAATATCTAGAACAACAAACAGATTGGATTCTCCATGTCCCCGTTTTATCTGGACACGGCGACAAACTTAATCTTAGTCACTATACAGCAGAGCATTGGTTAATGGATGCAGAAATAGCCTACAGACGATTGTATAAGAAAGTAGATATGGTCTACATAGTAGGCTTCTCTATGGGTGGGATTATCGCTATGTATTTGGCATTGCGTTATAAAGTTCAAGCTCTTGTTCTATTGAGTCCCGCAGCCAGATATATTCGCACTAAACAATTTGCGATTGATTTAAGTAAATTATTTATGGATACCCTTCATGGAGATTATGAAAAAAATGATTTTTTTCGGCTGTATGAAAAAAAGGTTATAGAGGTTCCCTTACATTCGGTGACAGAATTCACGCGCCTAGTACGTATAGTGTCGCCATATTATCACAAAATAAATACACCGGTTTGTTTTGTACAAGGTAAAAAAGATGAGCTTGTTCCATATGGCACAGCAACTTACCTATACCAAACTGTAGCAAGCAAAAAGAAAGAATTAATCTTCTCCCCTGAAGGAAAACATCTCATCTGTTACAGCGATGATACAAAAGAGTGGTTTCCAAAGGTGTTAGAGTTTATGAGAGGGTGTGTATAAATAAAAAAAGTATATAGAGTTTCATGTACGTTATAATTGCAAGAAAGTATTTACCGTGTTAGAATATTGAAAGCAATGGATACATTTTGTGCGGAGACTCTCCAAATGGATGGAGAGTACTTTTTTTTGAACATTACGGTTTATTCTACATTTATTATGAAATGTTTCAGAATTAAACCGCTCGGCAAAGACCGGGCTTTCCCTTTTTATATAAAATTCCTCTGCAAAAAGCAGAGATAGTATATGTAACGGAAACGTTCCTACCATAAAGGCTCGATTTGCCCTATATTCATCTGAAAATGTAACCATTTGTCAACTGCATAGCAAAGAAGGAGAATGAGAAGTTTGACAAATTTTTCAGAATTAAATATTAGCGCTTCTACACAAAGATCCCTTAAACGTATGGGATTTGAAGAAGCTACACCCATCCAAGAAGGTACTATTTCATACGCCCTAGAAGGACGCGACATTATCGGTCAAGCGCAAACAGGTACTGGTAAAACTGCTGCTTTCGGGATTCCGCTTATTGAAAAAGTTGACCCTAAAAATCCAGTCGTACAGGCTCTAATTATTGCCCCAACTCGCGAACTAGCGATTCAAAGCTCAGAAGAACTTTACAAAATTGGATATGACAAACGCGCTCGCATTCTTTCAGTATACGGAGGCCAAGATATCAGCCGCCAAATTCGCGCGCTTAAAAATAAACCTCAAATTATTGTAGGTACGCCTGGTCGTATTCTTGACCATATCAAACGCCGTACGCTAAAACTAGAAAACGTTGAAACACTTGTTTTAGACGAAGCGGACGAAATGTTAAACATGGGCTTCATTGAAGATATCAACACAATTTTAGAAAACGTGCCATCAGAACGCCAAACATTGTTGTTCTCTGCAACAATGCCAGCACCAATTCGTAAAATTGCGGAAACTTTCATGAAGGATCCAGAAATCGTTAAAATCAAATCAAAAGAAATGACAGTTGAAAATATCGATCAATACTTCGTGAAAGCACAAGAACGTGAAAAATTCGATGTTTTATCTCGTCTTTTGAATGTGCATCAACCGGAATTAGCTATTGTCTTTGGACGTACGAAACGCCGTGTAGATGAGCTAGCACATGCTTTAAATATCCGCGGTTATTTAGCAGAAGGCATTCATGGTGACTTGAGCCAAGCAAAACGTCTATCTGTACTGCGCCAGTTTAAAGAAAACAAAATTGACATTCTTGTAGCAACAGATGTTGCTGCTCGTGGTTTGGATATCTCAGGCGTAACACATGTGTACAACTTTGATATTCCACAAGATCCTGAAAGCTATGTTCACCGTATTGGACGTACTGGCCGTGCCGGCAAATCAGGCCTTGCTGTTACATTTGTGACACCACGTGAAATGGGTTATCTGCGCATCGTTGAAGAAACAACGAAAAAACGCATGACGCCACTAAAACCACCTACTGCTGATGAAGCGTTGGTTGGCCAACAAGCTCTTGCAGTGGAGCAATTAAAAGAACTAGTAGAGAAAAATCATCTAAGTGATTATAGAGCGATGGCAGAAGAACTGTTGACTACACATGATGCAGTTGATTTAATAGCTGCTGCTTTGAAATCTCTAACAAAAGAACCTGATGATACACCAATCAAAATTACTGAAGAACGTCCATTACCTATGCGTCGCACATCTTCTCGCGGCAATAGTAATGGTGGAGGTCGTAGTCAAGGTCGTGGCAATTACCGCGGCAATAGAAGCGGTAGCTCTCGCGGTGAACGCGGAGAACGCAGCGGCAGCGGTCGCCGCAGCGATCGTAGCAGCAGTAGCCGTCGTGAAGGTGGACGCCGTGATAGCGGACGTCGCCAACCTCGTCGTAGCGAAGACTAATATACAAGACATCTTGTTTCGAGCAATCGAAGCAAGATGTTTTTTTTATGAAACAAAAGCACCTATCATACCGTATAGTAGAAGTAGGTAAAAAGCGCGAAGATTAAAAGAAGGGACGTGTTCTAAGATTGCAACCTAAATATCAACTATCTAAGAAGGGGTTAACGGTTTGGCGTATCCATGCGGCGATTGAAAGTCTCATTGTATTAGTAATCGCTCTCATTGCATGCGCACTCACTTATTATTTTGAGGGTCCGTACTGGATCTATGCAGTAAGCATTGCAGTCGTTATTATTTATAGTTTTTTAAATATGTATTTATTTCCAAATATTCGCTGGGACCATTGGCGTTATGAAGTGAGAGAACAAGAGATTGAAATTCAACACGGCCTTTTTATTGTGAAGCGCACATTGATTCCCATGGTGCGTGTGCAGCATGTCGACTCTTCCCAGGGTCCCATATTAAAGCATTACCATTTGGCGAGCATTTCTATTTCCACAGCTGCCACTATACATACCATCCCTGCTTTAACGGTAGAGGAAGCAGATGGATTGCGAGCGAGTATTTCAGATTTGGCAAGGGTGGCAGAAGACGATGTCTAATAAAATGAATCATCTCCATCCAATTACTATCCTAATGGGTTTTCTTCAAACCTTAAAAGGCTTGGTGATTCCAGGGGTTGTAATCTTGGTCGGAAATGGATTTCGCTATTCATTTAGTCCAAGTAGCCCGAAATTTATAGTGACCCTTTTGCTGTTTTCAGGTATCTTGTTGCTATTAGTCCTTATTTTGATTTTCTCTTTTATCAAGTGGAAGAAGTTTGTTTATTGGTTTGAAGAGGAAGAATTGAGAATAGAATATGGCTTATTCGTAAAAAAGAAGCGCTATATCCCTCTGGAACGAATACAGAGCTTAAATTATAAAGAAAGCTTACTTCATCGACTATTTGGGTTAGTAAAAGTAAAGATTGAAACAGCGGCTGATAGCGGAGAGGCGGAAGCAGACCTGACTGCTATCACTAGAAATCAAGCTGATCTGATTGAGGCACAAATGAAGCGAGCAAAAGAACACCACCATATTGAAAAGGCATCAGAAAATGACAAACCTATCCTTGCGAAGGATGATAAAGAAGAACAGATACCGACCCGTACATTGGTTCATCAAATGTCCCAAAAAGATCTGTTGGTGCTGGCCACAACATCTAGCAGTATTGGTGTTGTATTTTCAGGTTTGGCTGCTGTGCTATCACAATTAAACGATTGGATTCCGTATGATCAAATTTATGGAGAAGTGAAAAACTATATAAAATTTGGGGTTGTACTTATTTGTGTTATAACGCTTCTCATTTTATTTGTATCGTGGATGCTATCTGTTGCTGTTACGTTTATCAATAATTTTGGCTTTCGTATAGAGAAAGAGGAGCAGCGGCTCTTCGTGTCGAAAGGGTTACTAGAGAAAAAAAGACTCACTATTCCTTTGAATAGGATACAAGGGGTTCGCATTGTGGAGTCGCCGTTTAGACAGTTGTTCGGGTATGTCTCGATTGTTATTGAGAGTGCTGGAAGTTCTGGTGAAAAAAATGAAAAGAAAATTGTTCTGCTTCCACTCATTAAAAAGAAAAATAGCTTTTTCATCTTACGAGAAATTTTTCCGAATGGTATTTGGACGGAGCCTCAATTAATAAAAGCTCCACAAAGAGCTTTATTTCGTTATATAAAAATCCATCTTTATTGGTCTATCCCGCTGGCAGCAGCTTTATGTTTCTTCCTATTTCCTTACGGGGCATGGTCTTTAATTTTAATACCGATTGCTGTGTTGCTAGGGTATTGGCAATATCGCACTGCAGGGTTTAACATAACCTCCCAGCAGCTTACGATTGTTGAAAGAGGACTTAGCCGAACAACGCTTGTTGTGTGGAAAAAGAGAATTCAATCTCTCACGATGTCCCAAAGCTACTATGCGAAAAAAAAGCATGTCGCTTCTGCTAAAGTTGTGATGATGTCAGGAAAGACGGGAAGTCATGCGAAGGTTAGACATTTTGATGATGAGAGAGTAAAAGATATTTTTGAATGGTATAAGCCGAATGACAGAGAAAGTGAACATACAAAAAGCTGGTAGAGTTTCTTAGAAACCTCACCAGCTTTTATGTATATTAATTTTTTTTAATCCAGCGAAGGACACGTTTGGGATGAAAGTCAAATAATCCGATAATCAATCCAGTTACTAATCCTGCAATATGTGCAGTTGCGTTCACATTGGGCTGCAAGAAAGTCATAATAACAGAGATCACAACAATTGGCATAATTATTTGTTTAAGCTGCGGCATGGTCTTTCTCGTATAGTACACCAATGCCAAAAAGGCGCCGAACAAACCAAAAACCGCACCGCTTGCCCCATAGCTCACATAATTTGCTGGCTGGATTAAATACGAAACGACATTCCCCATGAAACCAGATACAAAATAAATAGTGAAGAATCGGAGTTTTCCGGCAAGACGCTCTAACTCAGGACCGAAAACGTACAATGAAAACATATTAAAGAGCAAGTGGAAAAATCCTCCGTGGATAAACATAGAAGTGAGCAGCCGCCAATACTCGCCATCAGCAATTAAATAATTTGCTGCTGCGCCTTTAATAACAATATTGAGGCCTAACGGAGGAATGAGCCCAATTAAATAGACTGCGATATTAATACCTATTATTATCGAAATCATCGGATATAATAATATGTATTGTGAAAGTTTTTCTGTCCGATTAAACATGTATTCACCTCAACTTTAATATGATTATTATACATTGTTTTAATGGCTGAATGAAAGGAGAAACCAAGTTGATCAAAGGAATAGGACTAGATATAGTAGAAATCTCTCGAATAATGAAAGCGAACGATCTCAATCCACATTTCAAAGAAAGAATCCTCACAAAAAATGAATTAGCGATTTTCAATCAGTTAAAAACAAGACGCCAACTAGAATTTCTTGCAGGCAGGTTTTCAGCTAAAGAAGCATATTCAAAGGCAAACGGCACAGGGATTGGAAAGGAGTGTTCATTGCAGGATATTGAAATTTTGCCAAACGACAAAGGCCAGCCGATATTATATTTTAAACAAGAAATTGTCCAAGGCTTTGTAAGTATTACGCATTCAAAGGAGTATGCGGCCGCTCAAGTTGTACTGCTTGCATAAAACGTAGAGCTCGTTCATAGGATGTCTTATGGAAAATGAGAAAGGATGGGGTTTTGCGAAAACTTCTCACACTAGGATTGCTTTGTTTCGCAGCAGTATTGATGTTAGCAGCATGTGGATCAGATTCAAAGGAGGATATTGTCAAAAAGACAAGCAAGAAATGGGCGGATTCAAAGGGTTATGAAGTCAAAGCAAATATGGAAATTAAAACAACAGGAGATACTAAAAAGTATAACGTTGATGTATGGCATACGAAGCCAGAATTTTACCGTGTAGCTGTTTCAGAAGAAGGACAAGAAACATCTCAAATGATTATCCGCAATGAAGAAGGAGTATTTGTAGTTACCCCTTCGATGAAAAAGACGTACAAGTTCCAAAGTGATTGGCCAAAGCAAAACAGCCAAGGCTACTTAATCAATTCTTTGGCGAAAGATTTAGCTTCTGATTCACAGGCTACAATGAAAGAAACAAAGGATTCATACATCTTTAAAGCGAAGACACGTAATACACATTCGAAGATGTTGCCAACACAACAGGTCTACATTAATAAAAAGACCTTGCTACCTACGAAAGTAGTTGTGTTAAACGAAGCAAGTGAAGAGCAAATCAAAATCACCTTCAAAAAAATCACGTTAGGCGTTGCTAAAAAAGCTGGGGATTATGACTTGCAAGATTTCACAAAACCAAGCGACTCAGATGAGGCAAACAAAGATAAAGCTAATGTAGATGAGAAAGCCGCAGAAGATGCAGCTAAAGATGCAGACGGAGAAGCTACTGCAGAGGAAAATAAAGAAGGTAATACAGAAGGAAAAACAGAAGGAACAGATGATAAAGCAGCTGTAAATGAAGAGGAAGCAGCAGGCGAAACAGCTCAAGAAGAGGCTACGGAAGATAATGCTTCTAATGAAGAAAGCACAGCTGATGAAAACGGTGAAAAAGTGGCAACTTCAGCAGATGCAGATGCCTCCGGTGAAGAAGCTACCAATACAGATTTCGAAACGCACTATCCGGTAGTGGATTGGAATTTAAAATTAACGGATGAGAAATCAATGAACACAACTGCTGGTACTCGTAAAATTTTATCATTCGAGGGAGATAAGAACTTCACTATTATCCAAGAAAAAACAACTAGAGCGGAACAACTGTATATTCCAGTATTCTCTCCGGGAGACCCTGCTGATCTAGGATTTACAGTAGGAGCGATCACGGACAACTCTATTAGCTGGGAAGCGGATGGTGTATCATACTTTATCGCCTCAAACGATCTAAGTAAGACGGAGTTAGTAGAAGTAGCATCCTCAATGGTAAATGGAGAAATGAAATAGTAAGGGAAGCATCACTCGGTAAGATTGTAGAATTTCTTACTGAGTGATAGTCCCTTTTTGCTGCAGAAATTGATCTTCTGATCATGAATGATGGGCTATATTATTACATCATTATGTTTGACCAAATCCATGGTTGGGACGATAATAGATAAAAACTAATAAGAGGGTATAGACATGCAAGAAAATGAAATATTTCGACCCACTAAGGCAATTATTAATTTATCAGCTATTCGCCATAATATTGTAAACTTGCGTAAGCATTTGCATTCAGATGTCTCTGTTATCGCAGTAGTAAAAGCAAATGCTTACGGTCATGGCGATGTACAGGTGGCCAAAGAGGCACTAAAAGCAGGTGCTACTATTTTGGCAGTAGCCACTCCTGAAGAAGCATTGCATTTACGGCAGGAAATTCCGCATACTCCAATCATGATTTTAGGTGCTTCTCCAATTGTTTTTGCGCCTATCGCAGCCAAAGAAGCCATTATCCTAACGGTTTTTTCAGAGGATTGGATACGCAAAGTGGCTCCATTAGCCAAAGATTTCGAACAGCCGCTTAAGGTTCATATAAAAGTTGATAGCGGGATGAATCGTATTGGTGTGCGCCAAGAAAAAGAATTACAGGCTGTATATGATGCGGCTAAAATGGTTAATAATATAGAAGTGGATGGTATTTTCACACATTTCGCTACAGCGGATGAAGAGAATCAAGAGCAGTATGAAATGCAATTGGCGATATTCCAAAAGATGATCGCCAGCTTGCCTGAAAAACCACGCTTAGTGCATGCTGCAAATACAGCTGCTGCATTAGTTAAAGAAAGTGCCCAATTTGACGCTGTGCGTTTTGGGATTTCTATGTACGGACTTGCACCATCTACTTATATTGAAGAAAATCTTCCATACCCTTTAAAAGAAGCGCTTGCATTAGAAAGTGAATTAGTACATGTGAAGAAAATTCAAAAGGGCGACAGAGTCGGCTATGGAGGTACATATATAGCAAAAGAAGACGAGTGGATTGGTACGTTGCCAATAGGCTATGCCGATGGTTTGCTGCGCTGTCTTTCTGGTCAAGAAGTTTTAATAGAGGGTAAAAGGGTACCAATTGTAGGAAGGATCTGTATGGATCAATGTATGGTGCGCCTGCCTAAAAAGTATGAGATTGGTGAGAAAGTGACACTAATTGGCAAACAACATGGAAATGAAATTCATATACAAGAGTGGGCAGAGCGTCTTCATACAATCGTCTATGAAATACCATGTATGATTTCAGAGCGGGTTCCGCGGGTATATAAAGAGCAATAATCATTTTTTCTGGCCTCGCGCCAACTTGAAGTGGAATATAAATAGCGATAAAGAGCAACAGAGTTTCCTAGTAGTCGACAAATTCAGAAAAAAAACCGCGATAATGTCAAATGCTTACTGATATTGTCTTTTCAATATTATATTTTAATGTTAGGATTATGATAGTTGAGAACATATTGGCGATTTGTTTCTGGAGGTGTTGGCTGTGAACCACAAAGGACTCGAAAACGTTCTGATTCAGATGCCAGAACGATTGGTTTCTGAAAGTATAGAACAAGCATATAGACAAATAGTAATAAAAGACGCAAATGATTTAGTATATATTCCGACAAAAAGATCTATTCATACGAAACAAAAAAATCACATGCGAGAAGCAATGGTTAAAGGATATGTAGAAATGTCACAGATTAACTTATCTATATGTAGTGAATGCTTACATGTTGAGTATGAAGCGGAACATATGGTGGAGCGACTCGTAAGCGGAGGATGAAAACTTGAACGTAAAACGTGGAGACGTTTTTTTTGCAGATTTATCACCAGTAGTCGGGTCTGAGCAAGGTGGCACCAGACCCGTACTGGTTATTCAAAATGATATCGGAAATCGGTTTAGTCCAACTGTTATTATCGCAGCAATTACAGCTCAAATTCAAAAGGCGAAACTCCCAACTCATGTGGAAATTGACGCTAAGAAATATGGATTTGAACGGGATTCAGTTATTTTGTTGGAACAATTGCGGACGATCGATAAATCACGATTAACAGATAAAATCACGCAGCTAGATGGCCCTTTAATGGTAAAGGTAGAAGAAGCTTTGGAAATAAGTTTAGGGCTTTTAAAATTTTAAGCATACATATTGAAACACCAGATGCTAGTCATCTGGTGTTTTTCTTTGTCTCTTTACAACTTATTTACAATGAATATTCAAAAAATGGAGTGTAATATTTGTAACTATATTATACAATTAGAAAAAGAATCCATTATAGAAAAATTAAATATTTTCAGTTTATTTAACGTATAAACTATTAAGTCCCTAACCATCATATTTTTATATGATGCCTGATTTGTGTGTGTGAAAAAGGGAAAATCTTCATCTGACATTAAAATAGATTGTTATTAAATAAGGATTTGGAGGTAGGCGCTCATGGAAGGTTCTTCGATAGATATTTTAACGGAGTGGGATATTGTCACTGCACGGCAGGTTGGCCGCAAGGAAGCTAAGTCGATTGGATTTGATATCATTGACCAAGCACTCATTGCTACAGCGATCAGTGAACTAGCTAGAAACATTCACTTATATGCAGAGAGTGGGAAGATTGAAGTGAAAAAATTAATACAGGAAAAATCAGTTGGTATTTATGTAATAGCATCTGATAATGGACCAGGTATTCCACAAATCGATGAATTGTTACAAAAGGATTTGGCCACAACAAAAGGCATTGGGTTTGGGCTGCCTGGTGTAAAAAGAATCATGGACGAGTTTCAGTTAGATTCACAACTTACTATAGGAACAACCGTGAAAATTAAAAAATGGCTATCAATCAACAAAAAAGAATAAAAAAAATAAAAAAAGTTTTATTTTTAGGTTTAACCCTTATATAATGCGGGTATTTCATATATGTTGGTCTAAAAATTGAAAGCAATAAACGATATACATACTTTCAAACAGGAACAATAACTTGTAGTATTTTAGATAATGCATCGGTTTTTTATGCATTTTTATAGAGAACAATACAGGAGGGATAGAGATGGACTTTAAATTAGACGTAGTAGAAGAAACAGGAAAGGTTCAAGCAATTCTTCAAGGAGAAATAGATGCTTATACTGCTCCTGTTTTAAGAGAGCAATTGGATGGTATTTCTATATCAGAAGGCACTCAAGTAGAATTGAACTTTTCAAATGTAAATTATATGGATAGCACAGGTTTAAGTGTTATCGTTGCTTTTTATAAAAGCGTTGTAGCAAATGGTGGGGAAATCGTACTTACTTGCCTATCTGAACGCTTAAAACGCTTATTTGACATCACAGGTTTAACGGATATTATGAACATCGAAGTTAGGAAGGTGATTTCAAACAATGAGAGAATTTGATTATATGGAGATGCGCGTTCCTGCTAAAACGCAATATGTTGGTGTTGCTCGACTTGCTATTTCAGGATTGGCGAACCGTGTAGGTTTTTCATATGATGATATTGAAGATGTGAAAATTGCAGCGAGTGAAGCAATCACCAATGCGATTCAGCACGCATATGCAGACAAAGAAGATGGAGAAGTTGTAATCGGCTGTGCCTTGTATAAGGACAAAATGGAAATCATGGTGGCCGACTATGGACGCAGTTTTAAATTCGAAGAGGTAAAAGAAAAGGTCGGTCCTTATCACGAAGAAGAAGATGTACAATTTATTCGTGAAGGAGGATTAGGTCTATACCTTATTGAAAGCCTTATGGATGAAGTGAAAGTACTCAACGACAATGGCGTGACTGTTTTCATGACAAAATTTGTATCACGAGAGCAGGTGAATGACCATGCGGAAACAATCTCCTTCTAGTTCGGCATCAAAAGAGCAAGTATTAGAATGGATCCAGCGTTTTCAACAAACTGAAGACGACGAGGCGCAAACGAATTTAGTTTTGCATTATCAATACTTGGTTGAATCCATCGCAAGAAAGTATTCTAATGGGCGCTCTTATCATGATGACATAGTACAAGTTGGCATGTTAGGCCTGCTTGGTGCTATTAGAAGGTTTGATTCTTCCTTTGGTCGTAGTTTTGAGGCTTTTGCGGTACCGACGATTATCGGTGAAATCAAACGCTACTTAAGAGATAAAACATGGGATGTCCATGTGCCAAGGCGTATTAAAGAACTTGGCCCCAAAATTAAAGCAGCTGTTGAGTTTTTAACAACCGAAACGCAACGTTCACCCCAAGTTGCAGAAATTGCAGAATATCTTGAAGTAGAAGAAGATGAAGTGTTGGAAGCGATGGAAATGAGCCAAAGTTATCAAGCACTTTCAATGGACAGACCTATTGATTCTGATGGCGATGGTAGCACTGCAACGTTATTTGATATAGTAGGCAAGCAGGATGATGAATTCGAAAAGACAAACCGCCGTATTATTGTAGAAAACGCAATGAAGGAATTGTCAGAAAGAGAACGTCAAATTATTCAGCTTACATACCTTCAACAGCTTAGCCAGAAAGAAGCTGGGGAGATGCTGGGTATATCCCAAATGCATGTCTCAAGATTGCAGCGTAAAGCTATCAAGAAACTGCAGCAAATTATTGTTGCATCAGGTGGTATTTAAAAGAAGGACAGTTCAACTTTTGTTGAACTGTTCTTTTTTGTTGCGAATAAGCAATAGCTGCTCTATGTTAAAATAGGGAAGTCAAAGGAAGGATAGTGAATATATGGACACTCAAAAAATGCATCAACTTATTGCGAAAGAAATCGGCATTCGCACACAACAAGTAGACCAAGTAATTCAATTGTTAGAAGCATCAAATACTGTACCCTTTATAGCTCGCTATCGAAAAGAAGCTACAGGATCACTAGATGAAGTCCAAATTAAAGCGATTGAAGATCGCTATCATTATGTAATGCAGTTAGAGCAACGTAAACAAGAGGTTCTTCGTATTATCGAAGAACAAGGGAAGTTAACTGAAGAACTTACAAAAGATATTAATGAAGCTACTGTTTTGAAACGTGTAGAAGATTTATACCGACCATACAAACAAAAAAGAAGAACAAAGGCGACGATTGCAAAGGATAAAGGACTTGAACCATTGGCCGATAGCCTATTGCAATTTAACCAAACAGAAGTAGAATCTCTAGCTCAGCCTTTTATTAATGAAAATGTAGAAAGTGTTGAAGAGGCCTTGCAGGGAGCGAGTGACATTTTAGCTGAGAGATTTGCTGATGATGCAGCGATAAGAGAGAACATTCGTCAGATTTCTTGGAAACAGGGAGTCATTCAATCCACTGTGAAAGCTAAAGAACTCGATGAAAAAAGTGTATTTGAAATGTATTACGACTATCAAGAACCGGTAAATAAAATTGTTCCCCACCGAATTTTAGCTATTAATCGTGGAGAAAAAGAAGATATATTAAAGATCGGCATTGAAGTGCCGACTGAATCTATCTATCAACTCATGCGGAAAAAATGGATTGTATCTACCTCATCACCTTCTTCCAAACTAGTTGAAGTGGCTATGGAGGATGCATATAAACGATTAATCCAGCCATCAATTGAGCGTGAGATACGCAATGAATTGACAGATAAAGCCGAAACACAGGCTATCCATATTTTTTCTGAAAATCTCAGAAATCTTCTATTGCAGCCTCCAATGAAAGGAAAGTATGTTTTAGGTGTAGACCCTGCATATAGGACGGGCTGTAAATTAGCTGTAGTTGATGATACTGGTAAAATGCTTGAGATATCGGTTATTTATCCACATACAGCAAAAGCAGACATTAACAAATCCAAATCTATATTTAATGATTTGTTGAATCGCTATCCTATTTCTATTATTGCGATAGGGAACGGTACTGCATCCAGAGAGACAGAACAATTTGTTTCGGAATGTTTGAATGAATCCAATGCGAGTGCAGCTTATGTAATCGTTAATGAAGCAGGTGCAAGTGTTTACTCTGCCTCGCCAATTGCTAGAGAGGAATTCCCGGATTTACAGGTAGAACAGCGGAGTGCTGTCTCTATTGCAAGGCGATTGCAAGACCCGCTAGCTGAGTTGGTAAAAATTGAACCAAAAGCAGTAGGTGTTGGCCAGTACCAACACGATGTATCTCAAAAGAAACTAGCACAACAACTCACCTTTATTGTAGAAACAGCAGTAAACCAAGTGGGGGTAGATGTGAATACAGCTTCTTCTTCATTGCTTCAATATGTTTCAGGGCTATCAAAAACAGTAGCAGAAAATATCGTCAAAACAAGAGGAGAACAAGGGAAATTTACTGCCCGCACGCAGTTAAAGAAAATACCTCGACTTGGTGCTAAGACATATGAGCAAGCCATTGGATTTTTAAGAATCCCAAATGCAAAGAATCCATTAGATTCAACTGCTATACATCCAGAGAGCTACGATTTAGCAAACCGCATATTAGAAGCGGTAGGGTTGGATAAAAAACAAATAGGCACGGCTGAGGCAGAACAAGCAATTTCAAATTTAAATATAAAAGAGCTAAGTAAAGAATGGGAGATTGGCGAGGTTACATTGAAAGATGTGATTGATTCATTAATGAAACCTTCTCGAGATCCGCGAGATGCTTTTCCACAGCCCTTGCTTAAAAAAGATGTTTTAAAAATGGAGGATTTACAGCCAGGCATGGAACTTCAAGGAACAGTCCGCAATGTAGTCGACTTCGGGGCGTTTGTCGACATTGGCGTAAAGCAAGATGGACTTGTCCATATCTCAAAGCTGAAAAAAGGTTTTGTTAAACATCCATTAGATGTAGTTTCATTGGGGGACATTGTCACTGTTTGGGTAGACAATGTAGAGAAGGATAAAGGTAGAATTGCTCTAACGATGCTTCCACCTAATCAATAATGATTAGTTTTCATATTTAAAGAGGCAAAGAAAATTAGCGGTGGTTTGTTATGAGGTAAGTACAGCCATCTGTCCATTTAAAATCTTGGCTTCCACCGCTAGTCTCTTTGTTTTTTCTTGCTAAATTAAAAAACAACAATATTCAAAACGAGAGTATACTTATTTATAAGGAGGGACATAATATGACAGATTGCGAACTACAAGAGCTCGTCCGCCAAATCTCCAGAGAAGTATTTCATAAACCATTCCGCCATCGGGCATATTTTAATTCTCGCCTCCGAACAACAGGTGGACGCTATTTGCTTAAATCTCATGATATAGAGGTTAACCCGAAAGCTTATGTGCAATTTGGTTTGAAAGAAGTAGAAGGAATCATCCGTCATGAGTTATGCCATTATCATCTTCATATAGAAGGAAAGGGATATAAACATCGTGATGCAGATTTTCGGACACTTTTAAAAGAAACAAATGCTCCTCGATTTTGTTCGAATTTAGAACAAAAGAAGAGACCGGTAAAGCGTGCTCAATATATTTATGTATGCACAGAATGCGGGTTAAGGTATAGTCGTAAGATACGTATGAACACAGATCGATATAGATGCGGCAAGTGTTTAGGGAAGCTAAAGATAATTAAATAAACTTTTTTTGAAATAAGGGTTGACGTTTTATGGACAACCCATTATACTTATAAAAGTCGACAGGGTGATAACACACTGACACGACAAAATAATACTTTTCCGAAGTAGCTCAGTTGGTAGCAGCATCTGACTGTTAATCAGAGGGTCGCAGGTTCGAGTCCTGCCTTCGGAGCCATGGCCCCTTGGTCAAGCGGTTAAGACACCGCCCTTTCACGGCGGTAACACGGGTTCGAATCCCGTAGGGGTCATTTTCATAACGGTCCGGTAGTTCAGCTGGTTAGAATGCCTGCCTGTCACGCAGGAGGTCGCGGGTTCGAGTCCCGTCCGGACCGCCATTATGAATGGGGTATAGCCAAGCGGTAAGGCAACGGATTTTGATTCCGTCATGCCCTGGTTCGAATCCAGGTACCCCAGCCATTCTTATTAATAGCTACGAGTCATTAGCTCAGTTGGTAGAGCATCTGACTTTTAATCAGAGGGTCGTAGGTTCGAATCCTACATGACTCACCATTTTTCTTCTTGACACATTAAGTTGAACATGCTAAAATAGTTATTGTTCGTTAAGTCGAAATGCGGTCGTGGCGGAATGGCAGACGCGCTAGGTTGAGGGCCTAGTCGGGGCAACTCGGTGGAGGTTCAAGTCCTCTCGATCGCACCAAAAATTATATATGCGCCCATAGCTCAATTGGATAGAGCGTCTGACTACGGATCAGAAGGTTGTGGATTCGACTTCTGCTGGGCGCACCATTTATTCAAAAAAATATATTAACTACGCGGGTGTAGTTTAGTGGTAAAACCACAGCCTTCCAAGCTGTTGTCGGGAGTTCGATTCTCCTCACCCGCTCCATTATATGAACCTTGAAAACTGAACAAGCAAGATGTTAATCATTTAAACTTACTAACAACTGTTAGTTTTAAAGACATCATCTTAAAGATGATGCGCTAGTGAAATTTTGAGCAATCAAACACTTTTATGGAGAGTTTGATCCTGGCTCAGGACGAACGCTGGCGGCGTGCCTAATACATGCAAGTCGAGCGAATGACGAGGAGCTTGCT
>NZ_JAVGCV010000003.1:0-221164 GCF_052928305.1 Rummeliibacillus sp. BSL5 | reverse complement strand
GCCGTAAGTCTAGTAATGATGGCAAAGAGGTCACACCCGTTCCCATGCCGAACACGGAAGTTAAGCTCTTTAGCGCCGATGGTAGTTGGGGGCTTCCCCCTGTGAGAGTAGGACGTTGCTAGGCATATTAAGACACTGCTGATTCAATCAGTAGTGTCTTTTTTTTGTTTCTCGGAAGTCTATTGTTTCTAGCACCAGACGTCAAACTTAGGTAAACTATAAAAGAGAGCAAATGGCCTTTTACAAAAAACAAAATGCATAGGCGGCGTATAAAGCGTTGCGAATCTTATAAGGAAGTGGCAATGTGGCAAAAAAACAAATTTGGTATGAAGTCGAAGAATCGGAAACAATAGAACAGTGCTTGGAGAGAATGAAAAAGGATGGCTATATGCCGGTCGGCAGAAAAGAGGAGCCTCTTTTTCAAATTATCAATGGAGAACCTGTACCGATTCGCCAAATCATAAAATTTAAAGGTATGCCCTTTGAACAAGAATAGACTGACTGTTCAAAATCGAACTTTATTTTATTTTAGTTGAAGTAACGTTCGGATATTGCGTTGACTTACTACTTTTGCATTGATAAAATGAAATTGAAAAAGTCTTCGTTAGGAAAGTAAAAATTGCGTCGGTTACAGCGTAAAAATCAATGATAATGAGGAGGGAACCGTAGAGTCAAATATGTGACATCTAAAAAGCCTAGAGTGAATAAGCTGTGGCTTTTACGGATTTTGACAGCGGGAAAACGATGATCGAACGTTATACTCGTCCGGAAATGGGCGCCATTTGGACAGATGAAAATAAGTACAATAATTGGTTGGAAGTTGAGATATTAGCTGCAGAAGCATGGGCAGAGCTTGGTGATATTCCAAAAGAAGATGTAGCAAAGATTCGCGAGCATGCTTCATTTGATATCAATCGGATTTTAGAAATTGAAAAAGAAACTCGTCATGATGTTGTGGCTTTTACTCGAGCTGTATCTGAAACACTTGGCGATGAACGCAAATGGGTGCATTATGGTCTTACTTCAACAGACGTCGTAGATACTGCACTGTCTTACCAATTAAAACAAGCAAATGCAATATTACGTGAAGATATTAAACGTTTCATTGATATTTTGGCAGTAAAAGCAAAAGAACATAAATATACGGTCATGATGGGCCGTACACATGGCGTACATGCAGAACCCACAACATTTGGTCTAAAGCTTGCTTTATGGTATGAAGAGATGAAACGCAATATGGAACGCTTTGAAGCAGCCGCTAAAACGATTGAAACAGGGAAAATTTCTGGAGCAGTAGGAACTTACGCAAATATCGATCCATTCGTGGAAGAGTATGTTTGCAGTAAATTAGGTCTTCAAGCAGCACCTATTTCCACTCAAACATTACAACGAGATCGCCATGCTGATTATATTGCAACATTGGCATTGATTGCTACTTCTATTGATAAATTTGCTACAGAGATTCGTGGCTTGCAAAAATCTGAAATACGAGAAGTAGAAGAATTCTTTGCGAAGGGACAAAAAGGTTCTTCTGCTATGCCGCATAAGAGAAATCCAATTGGATCAGAAAATATGGTTGGCCTAGCGAGAGTAATTCGTGGCCATATGGTGACTGCTTATGAAAATGTATCACTTTGGCATGAACGTGATATTTCTCATTCGTCTGCTGAACGCATCATTTTGCCTGATACAACTATTGGTTTAAATTATATGTTGAACCGCTTCGGCAACATCGTGAAAAACTTAACGGTTTTAGAAGACAATATGAAACGCAATATGGATAGCACATTTGGGCTAATCTACTCACAACGCGTGCTTCTTGCATTGATCGACAAAGGACTATCTCGTGAAGAGGCGTATGATACTGTACAACCTTTAACAGCTAAAGCATGGGACGAACAAATTCAGTTCCGCGAGCTTGTGGAAGGGAATCCAGTCATTAGTTCACATCTTTCTGAAGAAGAGATTGCTGATTGCTTTAATTACCAATATCACTTAAAAAATGTGGACTTAATTTTTGAACGTCTTGGCTTAAACTAAAAAAACTGCCCAACTTTGGGCAGTTTTTTTTGCATCATACTGTTTCTGTCTTACTGTTTTTGTGAAGATTGATTTGAATTAGAGGACTGGTTATTTTTATTTTGTTGGTTTTTTGATGATTGATTCGATGAGTTCGATGACTGGCTCATGTTTGATTGTTGTTGAGAATTGTTCGATTGCTGGCTAATATTCGATTGTTGGTTATTGCTTGATTGTCCACTATTATTCGATTGTTGGCTGTTTCCTTGCTTGCCTGTACCGGATAATGAAGAGAAATCTTGCATTAGTTGCTCAATATCAGGAATGACGGAAGAGTTGGATGAAGCATTGGCATTTGAGCTAGAACCGCTTGACCCACCTGAACCTCCGTTATTGCTGTTTGACTTGGATTTGCCACCTAGGCCCATAGCAGCTGAAGCTATACTGGCAAGAGATGATCCTGATCCAGAATTGCTTGAGCCTCCTGAATTGCCTGAGTATCCAGAGTTACTTGTGCTTCCTGATGTGCCGAAGCCTCCAGAGTTTCCTGAGCTTCCGGAATTGCCTGATTGCAATTCACTAACCATGGTGGACAGATAGTTGCTTAAGAAGGATTTAGTTGGACAGAATTTCGCGACCCCTTCACCCATCTTCATCGCACCAATCATAATCATAGCCTTCGCGCGCATACAATCAGGTTTATGGGCTAGTCTACCGACACCTAATGCAGTCATAGTAGCACCGCATGCAAAACGCATATAAGCACTTTTTACACTGATATTTCCACCTGTTGTCGTCATCAATTTAACCTCCAGTTATCATTCAAATTTTATTTCTTTGCTTTCCAGAAGCGCTATGATACGATTATTTTACCATCCAAAATATTCAAATTACTTTTGGGCGTATCCCAACCATAACATAAGCACAAACTTAGAAAGGAGATGGATGTAATGCTTGAGCCGAATTGGAAAATTACTGAACTTAGAAAGCAAGTGGCAGTAATTGATGGTAAAACAGCACCCACGATTGTTATTACAAATGCACGTTATCTACATAGCATGTACAAAAAATGGGTGGAGGGGAATATATGGATTTTAGGCGACCGAATTGTATATGCCGGCCCTAAAATGCCTGTAAATATAGAAGGAACAGAAATTGTAGATGCAAGTGGCAAGACGATTGTACCCGGCTATATTGAACCGCATGTACATCCATTTCAACTTTATAATCCCCAAACTTTAGCGGATTATGCGGCACAATTAGGGACAACTACGTTAATTTCGGATAACTTAACATTCTTTTTGCATACCACAAATGAGAAAGCGTTTTCAATGTTAGACCAATTAAAAAAATTGCCATTTTCATTTTATTGGTGGGCTCGCTTTGATTCGCAAACCGAATTACATGATGAACACAAGCTCTTTACGCCAATAGCTATCCATGATTGGTTGGAAAGAAGCGATGTCCTTATGGGCGGCGAGCTAACTGGATGGCCCAAGCTAGTAGCAGGCGATGACCAAATGCTGTATTCATTGCAAGAAGCTCATATGTACGGCAAAAAAATAGAAGCACATTTACCAGGATCCTCTTCTCGGACCCTTGCAAGATTAAAATTATTTGGTGCGGACGGCGATCATGAGGCCATGACAGTAGAAGAAGTGGAAAACAGGGTTCTTCACGGCTATGGTGTCACTTTACGCCATTCATCTATACGCCCGGATTTACCTGACTTATTGAAAGGTATTTTAGAAAAGGATTTGAACCTCTTTGATCATTTGATGATGACAACTGATGGAGCGACACCATCATTCTATAAAAAGGGCATCATGGATCAATGCATTCAAGTAGCGCTCGATGCAGGAGTAGATCCAATTGATGCGTATCAAATGGCCTCTTATAACATTGCTAGATATTATAATATGTCTGATGTGCATGGATTCATTGCAACGGGCCGTTTCGCTACACTTAATATATTAGAGGATGAATACCATCCTGTTCCAGAAAGCGTGTTATCAAAAGGCGTATGGTTAAAACGCGATGGGCAAAAAGTAAGAACATTAGAAGGTGTCGACTTTTCAGCATTGCCGCCATTAAATCTGTCATTTGATTTAACAGAGGAAGATTGCCAGTTCTCCATGCCGTTTGGGATTGAGATGCTGAATGATGTAATTACCAAACCATATAAAGTATCTGTTCACCCAAATCATGGACATTTAAGCGAAGAACATGATGAATGTTTCTTAATGCTCGTAGACCGAAAAGGGCAATGGCGCGTGAATACACTCATCAAAGGGTTTGCGAATAAGCTCCAAGGCTTCGCATCTTCTTATTCTTCTACTGGTGACATTATTTTAATTGGGAAAGATATAAAAGAAATGCTACATGCGTTTAATGTGATGAAAGAAATGAACGGTGGCATCGTCCTAGTAGAAAGTGGAGAGGTTATTGAAACCATTCCATTGCCGCTTTGCGGTGGATTATCTGTAGAACCGGTTGAGCATTTAATCCAGCAGCAAAACGCTTTGGCTAATGCATTGGCTGAACGAGGCTATGCGCATGGCGATGCGATTTATACTCTATTATTCTTGCAATCTACACACTTGCCATATGTTCGAATTACACAGCAGGGAATTTATGAAGTCATGAAGAAAAAGGTACTATTCCCATCCCTTATGAGGTAGTAGTGCACTAAAGCGTGAAATTGATATATATCCTATAATGGTGGTAAAATAGAGTAGAAGAAAGTTGTCTTCTTGCTGTACTTTGCCCTTTAGGGTGTATGCCTTCTAAAGCCTAGTCACAAAGGCTAGTACACAAGCAAGGGAGGGGGAAAACGGTTATGCAAATTGATAAAATTAAAGGCCATCAAACAGAACAATTATTTAAAGCCGTTTTATCATTGAAAAATATAGAAGAATGCTATGAGTTTTTCGATGATTTATGTACAATCAGCGAGATTCAATCATTGGCACAGCGTTTTGAGGTCGCTCACCTTTTACGGTTGAAAAAGACATACGAAACAATCAAAAAAGAAACAGGCGCCTCTACTGCTACCATTTCAAGAGTACGCCGCTGCTTCGATTATGGCAATGACACGTACGATGAAATGCTAGGGCGTCTTTACCCAGACGAATCGCCTTATCAAGCGCCTAAATAGGGACCACAAAGAAAAGACTGGACCAAGTGTTCAGTTTTTTCTTTTTATAAAGATGTTGATCAACAAAAGAATGCATTTGTAGATTTAGCATGTGAAATAGTTTGTGTATACTAGGTATGATAGAAAGTGAATAGGGGGCTTTTGAAAAAATGATGGATTGGCGGCATGTATTTAAGCTGGACCCAGCAAAGGAGATTTCAGATAACGCATTAGAAGCAATTTGCGAATCTGGTACCGATGCGATTATAGTAGGAGGTTCAGACGATGTAACGATAGATGGAGTGCTCGACCTGCTAGCGAGAATTCGGCGCTTTACTGTGCCTGTAGCATTAGAGATTTCAAATATAGATAGTATTTCGCCGGGATATGACTATTACTTCATTCCAACGGTGTTAAATAGCAGTGATACATTATGGGTGAAGGATCTTCATCACGAAGCGATTAAGGCATTTGGCGATGTGATGATGTGGGAGGAGCTTGTAGCAGAAGGCTATTGTATCTTAAACGCTGATTGCAAAGCTGCAAAATTATCCAAAGCTAAAACGGACTGTGATCCAGATGATGTCATGGCTTATGCAAGAATGGCAGAGAACTTTTTCCGTTTGCCGGTCTTTTATATGGAATACAGCGGCACATACGGTGACCCTGAACTTGTAAAATCCATTGGGGAAGAACTTTCAACAACTAAGCTCTTTTATGGAGGCGGTATTGCTTCAGAGGAACAAGCGGCAGAAATGGCTTCTTACGCTGATACAGTTGTCGTAGGCAATGTAGTGTATGATAATTTGAAAACAGCCCTGAAGACAGTAAAGGCTGTTAAAGAGACAGTAAAAAATGTATAATAAGAACAAATGTTTGTAAAGGAGAGTGCATATGGAACAGCTGACAAGAAATTTGCTGAGTGGCATGAATAAAGAACAAGAAGAAGCAGTTAAAACAACAGAAGGCCCTCTCCTCATCATGGCGGGAGCAGGTTCAGGAAAAACGAGAGTATTAACGCATCGAATTGCTTATTTGGTCATCGAAAAGCAAGTCTATCCTTCCAAAATATTAGCGATCACCTTCACTAATAAAGCGGGCCGCGAAATGAAGGAGCGGATCAACAACTTGCTTGGCCAAGGAACAAGCGAACGGATGTGGGTATCTACGTTCCACTCGATGTGCGTGCGCATATTAAGACGAGATATCGACCGCATTGGCTATAGCAAGAGCTTTACCATCCTCGATACCTCTGACCAACTGACCGTAATTAAAAATGCTCTAAAAGAGCTAAACATCGATCCAAAACGATTTGATCCGCGTTCCATGCTGAATGCGATTAGCTCTGCCAAGAACGAGTGCATTGATGCTGCCTCGTACAAAGCTCAAATCAATGAATCTAACCCATATGAACGGACTGTCGCGCAAGTATATGAGAACTATCAAAAACGCTTGAGAAAGAATCAATCATGCGACTTCGATGATTTGATTATGCTTACAATCCGTCTTTTTGAAGAAGTACCTGAAGTCTTGGAATATTATCAAAACCGTTTCCAATACATTCACGTGGACGAGTACCAAGATACCAATAAATCTCAGTACCTGTTAGTCAAAATGCTTGCAAAGAGATTTAAAAATCTTTGTGTTGTAGGTGACTCAGATCAATCAATTTATCGCTGGCGCGGTGCAGATATTCAGAACATCTTATCATTTGAGAAGGATTATCCGAATGCCAAGGTTATTATGCTTGAGCAAAATTATCGTTCTACATCGCGCATACTACAGGCGGCTAATGACGTCATAGAAAATAATACGAGCCGTTATCCGAAGAAGCTCCGTACGGAAAACGAAGATGGAGAAAAAATCTATCTGTACCGCTCCTATGACGAAAAGCAGGAAGCACAGTTCGTCGTTAAGACTATTCAAGAATTGATGGAGACAGAGAATCGTTCTGCAGATGATTTTGCTATTCTTTACCGTACAAATGCCCAATCGCGGGTAATGGAAGAAATGCTTGTCAAATCAAACATGAACTATACCATTGTCGGCGGTACAAAGTTCTATGATCGAAAAGAAATTAAAGACTTGCTTGCCTATTTGCGTCTCATCGCCAATAATGATGATGATTTATCGCTCGCACGTATTATCAATGAGCCAAAACGGAGCATTGGCGCTACGTCATTTGAACGCATGGCTCAATTTGCTATTGATCAAGATCGTTCCATATTCGATGCATTGGCTGAAGCTGATTTTATGGGTTTATCTGCACGTGCAACGAAGGCAGCAATCGAATTCCGTGAGATGATATTAAATCTGACAAAAATGCAGGAGTTTTTGCCGGTCACAGAATTAGTGGAAGAAATCTTAACTAAATCCGGCTACCGCGATATGTTGAAGAATGAAAAAACAATTGAAGCGGAAAGCCGTTTAGAAAACATTGATGAGTTTATATCTGTTACTAAAGCATTTGAGGATCAAAGTGAGGACAAATCTTTGGTTGCCTTCTTAACTGATCTAGCGTTAATCGCTGATATTGACACATTGGATAAAGAAGATGAAACGAAAGGCTCTATTGTTTTGATGACGATGCATTCGGCGAAAGGGCTAGAGTTCCCTGTCGTGTTCATTATCGGTATGGAAGAAAATATCTTCCCGCATTCCCGTTCATTGCAGGATGATGATGAGATGGAGGAAGAAAGAAGGCTCGCTTATGTGGGTATAACAAGGGCTGAACAGCGCCTTTATTTAACATGTGCTCAATGCCGGACAATCTTTGGCCGCAGCAGCTTCAATACGCCTTCACGCTTCTTGCAGGAAATTGGCTCTGAAATACTGGAAGAAATAGCTTTGCGCGATCAAACAAATGGGCATACTAACTTTAATGCGCCAAGACGCCGTCCATCAGGCTATGCACAGCCACGTCAAACTGTGATTACACCTACCTATAAACAAACAGGTGGCGATCAGATTGGCTGGAAGGCTGGCGACAAAGCCTCTCATAAGAAATGGGGCGTAGGCACGGTAGTAGCAGTACGCGGAGAAGGCGAAAATACTGAATTGGATATTGCTTTTGCTAGTCCAACCGGCATTAAACGGTTACTTGCAAAATTTGCGCCAATCGAAAAAGTTTAAAAATGTGGAGGAAACAGAATGGACCGAGTTCAATTGGAAAACAGAGTGGCGGAGTTAAACAAACTTCTTCATGAATACGGGCACGCTTACTATGTATTGGATCAGCCCATCGTACCTGATGCTATCTATGATCAATTGATGCATGAATTGATTGCTATCGAAGAAGAAAATCCTGACCTTATTTTTCCGGATTCACCAACAAGACGAGTGGGCGGAGAAATACTGACAGGGTTTAACAAAGTGATGCATCAATATCCGATGTTGAGTTTAGGAAATGCGTTTAATGAAGAAGATCTAAACGATTTTGACCGCCGTGTACGCCAGGTGGTTGGAGATCAGGTCACATATGTATGTGAGCTGAAAATTGACGGTCTTGCGATTTCACTCCGTTATGAAGACGGGCTTTTTGTACAAGGTGCCACGCGCGGGAATGGGACAGTTGGCGAGGATATCACAGAAAACCTGAAAACTGTTCATTCCATTCCGCTGCGTTTAAAAGAACCTGTCAGTATTGAAGCACGCGGCGAATGCTATATGCCAAAGCGTTCATTTACTAATTTGAATAAGATGAGGGCAGAAAAAGGCGATGAGCTCTTTGCTAATCCGCGAAATGCTGCAGCTGGTTCGCTTCGTCAGCTTGATCCAAAGGTAGCAGCGAGCAGAAATTTATCGACATTCATTTATGCGATGGGTGGCAGCGGCGAAGCATATGGCCTTGAAAGCCATAGTGAAGCACTTGATTATATGGACCATTTGGGCTTTCAAACAAACCATGAGAGAAGAAAGTTCACTAATATGAAAGAAGTAATGGCGTATATCGAGGAATGGACAGAGCAACGCCCAACACTGCCGTATGAGATTGATGGCATTGTCATCAAAGTAGACAGCTACAACCAGCAAGAAGAACTAGGGAATACCGTAAAAGTTCCTCGTTGGTCTATCGCGTATAAATTCCCAGCTGAGGAAGTTGTAACAACTGTGTTAGACATTGACTTAACAGTGGGGCGCACGGGGGTTGTGACACCGACTGCCATCTTGCATCCTGTCCAAGTAGCAGGGACAACTGTTGGACGTGCAACGCTTCATAATGAAGATATCATTCGTGAAAAAGATGTGCGCATCGGCGATCAGGTCATCATCCGAAAAGCGGGTGACATTATTCCTGAAGTGGTATCTGTACTGTTTGATCAACGAAAAGAGGATAGCGAACCTTTCGTTATGCCGACACATTGTCCGGTATGCGACAGTGAACTTGTTCGCATTGAAGGGGAAGTAGCCTTGCGCTGCGTCAATCCGCAATGCTTTGCCCAAATATCAGAAGGAATGGCACACTTCGTCTCACGCAATGCCATGAATATCGATGGTTTGGGTGAGAAAGTTGTAGAACAATTGTTAAGGTCTGGGCTGGTTAAAGATGTATCTGATTTATACCGCCTTACTGTTGATGAATTGGTACAGCTTGATCGCATGGGTGAGAAATCTGCAACCAATCTAGTGAGCGCGATTGCAGCCTCTAAGGGGAATTCATTAGAGCGCTTATTGTTCGGCTTAGGCATCCGACATGTCGGGGCCAAAGCAGCAAGGCTACTGGCTGAAGAATTTGAAACGATGGATCGCCTAATCGGTGCGACAGAAACAGAATTAGTGAACGTCTTTGAAATTGGCGATAAAATGGCGGATTCAGTCGTAACGTATTTCGATAATGAAGACGTGTTGGCCTTGATCTCACGTTTAAAAGAAGCTGGCGTCAACATGAATTACCTTGGCAAGAAGGTGAACGCAGCGGAAATCGACAGTCCATTTTCAGGAAAAACAATTGTCCTGACCGGTAAATTAGAACAATTGACAAGAGACGATGCAAAAGTGAAAATAGAAGAGTTAGGCGGCAAAGTCACAGGCAGCGTCAGCAAAAAGACGGACCTGGTCATTGCCGGAACAGAGGCAGGCTCTAAACTCGCAAAAGCCGAAGATTTGGGCATTGAAGTGTGGGATGAGGACCGCCTGCTTGTAGAATTAAGAGAGTAAAGGAGTTTTCACAGGCAATGAACCGACTTCGCTTTATACCCGCAATGCTTGTTACAGCAATGCTTGCGGGCTGTAGTTTGCCTTCTTTATCGAAAGATTCATCCGTTGTTCAAACCACCACAAAAGATAAAGAAGAAACGACTATCATTCCAAGTATGCAAATCGATGACCAATACTACCGTACACTTTTACCGTATAAAGAAAGCGCAAGTAGAGGTTTGATTGTTTCCAATATCAATACAAAGTACGACGTGAAGGAAGCAGAAAGCGGGCTTTTACGTTTATCGCAACAGGCATTTGATCCGGATAAGTACTTTTTCCAAGAAGGACAATACCTAGATAAGGATACGGTTACTTCGTGGTTGGCACGGGGTAACCAAGACCCTGAGGGGTTAAACCCGAAAGAAACAAAAAATATGACGCCAGATGAGCGTGCCAAAAAAGCGCCAATCTATTTGGCCCATATTGTAGAGCAGAATTATCTGCAAAAAACGGGGAAAAACAAAGTGAAGCTTGCAGGCATTTCCATCGGCCTTGCGCTCAATTCAACCTATTATTATCAAAAAGAAGAATATGGCGCTACATATGACGAAGAAATTCCAGTGTCCATGATTGAATCTCAGGGAAAAAGGATGGCTTCGCAAGTAGTCAAACGACTGCGTCAAATCGACGGCTTGTCTGAAGTGCCGATTACAGTCGGGTTATTTAAACAACAAAGCAAATCAGCTATTACGCCAGGCACATACTTTGCCTATACAGATGTAGATAAAGGTAGCGCCTCAATTAAAAGCTGGAAAAAAGTAAATGAAAAATATGTGCTATTCCCAACAAGTGATTCAACAAACAAGTATCGGGATATCAATGAAAACTTCAATTACTTTAAGCAGGATATTGATAAGTATTTCTCAAACTACACTAATATCGTAGGCACTGGTTTCTATCAAAATAACAAAATCAAAAAGCTAGAAATCCAGATTCCTATTAAGTTTTACGGGACTTCCGAAATCATCGGGTTTACTCAATATATGGCGGGAGAAGTCATGGACCAATTCCCTAAAGGTCTAGAAATTGAAGTGAACGTAACATCCGTCAATGGTCCAGAAGCGCTTGTCGTGAAAGAAGCCAATGCGGACGAACCGTATATTCATATTTACAATGATTAATAGATGCATTAGAAAGAAGAGCTTAAAGGGGGTTTATCCTTTAAGCTCTTCAGACTGTAGACAAACTCTAAGGATTTGGAGTTTGCGTGCAGTCTTTTTTCTTTTAAAACGGAACCAACAGGAAAACTGTTGATTTCCGCTCGAGCGGACGCTTTCCGGGAGGCACGGCTTCAGCCGCTTCCTTCGCTTTGCTCCGTCCAGGGGCTTCAGCTCGTGCTAATCCCCCAGGAGTCGCCGCTCTCCTCTCCAATCAACAAGTGTCTATCTAGTCAACGAACGTAAAACAGATGGCGATTTTGACCATTGAGCAATTGAATCCGCAAGAACACTTCTGTTCGTAAGCTAGATGCGGCGCTTGATTTTTCATTCATTTATCAGTTGGTTGAGAACTTATACTCTGTAGAAAAGATTTTCTAACGTGTGCTCAAAGAAATAGATCCGGAGACGCTATTATTTATAGGACGAGCGACAAAACAGTTTGCCTATTTCTCCTACACTGCCATCGATGAAAAGGGCTGCGTGCTCGATAATTGATCAATGTACGCAAAGTAAAAACAAGCAAAAGATGATCCAGCGGCATATTTGACGGGATTACCTGGACGTTGGAGAAGACTTGAGACACCAATATGAGATCAAAGAAATCTGTGAGGAATGGAGAGAAACGGTTGAATGTAGCTTTGCGGATGTGGAAGAGAGGCACGGAATGCGATGGACAACCCTGAAAGGTCTTAAAAAATTGTCCATGCAGATGATGCTGTCTTTAGCTGCCCAACAAAATGTAAAAAAACCTGCCAGGTGGACATGGAGCCACCTGTCCAAATCGAGTATCCATTGGGACACCTAGTTGATTGGAGTGCGTGGTGGCGACTCCTGGGGAATCAGCGCAGCGCGAAGACCCCGCAGGAGCAACGCGACGAGGAGGCTGAGGGCAAGCCCCCGGAAAGCGTCCGCCAGGAACGGAAATCAACGATCGGTTTCGCCTATACGGATTTAGAAGCTGAAAACCCAAAAGGGCTGGAAATCATGTCGACTTCCAACCCTTTTTGTATACTTGCTTGATGGGTAAGCTACATTCTTCATGCGCTTAAAAAATCTGGCAGGAAGCTTTTACATTCTGTTTGCGATACAACAAACTGAAAAACCTTTGCCAGCAAGCGTTCAGACAGTGCTTTAGCGAAGGGAAGTGTGTTGCACATTCCTTTGGTATAATGATATTATTATCGGTATGGTTATTGAATTCGGAGGTGTAAAAAATGGCGAAACTTTCAAAGGAAGAAGTAAAGCATGTCGCGAAACTTGCGAGACTTGCGATTACAGAAGAAGAGGCAGAAATGTTCGCGGAGCAATTGGGCGCGATTACTGATTTTGCTGTGCAACTAAATGAACTCGATACAACAAATGTTCAACCAACAACGCATGTATTGCCGCTTGTTAACGTATTCCGTGAGGACGTAGCAGTTAAAGGTTTAGACCGCGATGTGATGATGAAAAACGTGAAAGAACAACAAGATGGACTAGTTAAGGTACCACCAATTATTAAAGATTAAGGAGGGAATCCCGTGTCTCTATTCAAAAAATCAGCGAAAGAATTGCAAGAGCTATTACATAGCAAAGAAATCACCATTGCTGACTTAACAAAAGAAGCTTATGACCGCATTGATGCATTAGACGGTGAAGTAGGCGCATTTTTAGCATTAAATAAAGAACAAGCACTAAAAGAAGCGGAAGAAATGGATAAAGTTCCATTTGAAGAACGCGGACCGCTATTTGGTATGCCAATCGGCGTGAAAGACAATATTGTAACAGAAGGTTTGGAAACAACATGCGCTTCTAAAATTCTAGAAGGCTTTAATCCAATCTACAATGCAACCGTTGTCAATAAATTGAAAGAAGCAGGCATGGTGAACGTCGGCAAAATCAACATGGACGAATTTGCAATGGGTTCTGCCAACGAAAACTCATCGATCAAACCTGTGCATAATCCATGGAATTTTGAACATGTACCAGGTGGTTCTTCAGGTGGTTCAGCAGCAGCTGTCGCAGCAGGCGAAGTACCATTCTCATTGGGCTCTGATACAGGCGGCTCTATCCGCCAACCAGCGGCTTACTGCGGTGTGGTTGGTATGAAACCAACATACGGCCGTGTTTCTCGTTTTGGTCTTGTAGCATTCGCTTCATCTCTTGACCAAATTGGACCGATTACACGTAATGTACGCGACAATGCGCTACTATTAGAAGCTATTGCAGGAGTGGATGCGCATGACTCTACATCTGCTAATGTAGAAGTGCCTCACTATGTAGATCAATTAACTGGCGATATTAAAGGCCTTAAAATCGCAGTGCCAAAAGAATACCTCGGCGAAGGGGTAGGCGAAGCAGCACGCAAATCTGTACTAGAAGCAATTGAAAAATTAAAAGAACTAGGTGCAACTGTTGATGAAGTATCCCTTCCTCACTCAAAATATGCTCTAGCAGCTTACTATATTCTGTCTTCATCTGAAGCATCATCTAACCTTTCTCGCTTTGACGGTATTCGTTACGGCTTTAGAGCAGAAGCAGACAACTTGGATGATCTGTATACAAAAACTCGTGCAGAAGGCTTTGGCGATGAAGTTAAACGCCGTATCATGCTTGGCACATACTCACTATCAGCGGGTACATATGATGCGTATTACAAAAAAGCGCAACAAGTCCGCACATTAATCAAACAAGACTTCGATAAAGTATTTGAAGAGTACGATGTGATCGTTGGTCCAACTTCTCCAACTGCAGCATTCAAACTAGGAGAAAACTTGGATGATCCGATGACTGTCTATGCAAATGACATTTTGACAGTGCCAATCAACTTAGCTGGCGTACCAGCCATCTCAATTCCATGTGGATTTGATAATGGTCTTCCTCTTGGTCTTCAAATCATCGGTAAATACTTTGAAGAAGGTACTGTATACCGCGTGGCTGATGCTTTTGAAAAAGCAACAGATTACCACGAAAAAACACCTCAAACTTGGGAGGTAAAATAACATGAATTACGAAACAGTCATTGGTTTAGAAGTGCATGTGGAGTTAAAGACGAATTCAAAAATCTTCTCACCATCACCAAACCAATTTGGTTCAGAACCAAATACCAATACATCTGTGATCGACCTTGGGTATCCTGGCGTGCTTCCAGTTGTGAACAAAGAGGTAGTTAACTATGCTATGCGCGCATCATTGGCGTTAAACATGGATATCAACCAACACACTAAATTCGACCGCAAAAACTATTTCTATCCGGATAATCCGAAAGCGTACCAAATTTCACAATTTGATGTGCCAATCGGCGAAAATGGCTGGATTGAAATCGAAGTAGGCGGCGAGAAAAAACGTATCGGTATCACACGTCTTCACATGGAAGAAGATGCTGGTAAATTAACGCATGGCAAAAATGCTTCACTTGTAGACTACAACCGCCAAGGAACACCATTGGTTGAAATTGTATCTGAACCAGATATCCGCACACCGGAAGAAGCATATGCATATCTAGAAAAATTAAAAGCAATCATCCAATATACAGGCGTTTCAGACGTGCGTATGGAAGAAGGCTCATTGCGCTGTGACGCCAACATCTCTATCCGTCCATATGGCCAAGATGAGTTTGGCGTTAAAACAGAATTGAAAAACTTAAACTCATTCAGCTTTGTGAAAAAAGGCCTTGAGTATGAGGAACAACGCCAAGCAGCTGTATTAAACGCAGGCGGTGAAATCAAGCAAGAGACTCGCCGATTCGATGAGAAAACAGGCAAAACAATCCTTATGCGTGTCAAAGAAGGAACAGATGATTACCGTTACTTCCCTGAACCTGATTTAGTGGATATTGTCATTGATGATGAATGGCTAGAACGTGAAAAAGCTGCTATCCCTGAATTGCCGGATGCACGTAAAGAGCGCTATGTTTCTGAATACGGCGTGCCTGCGTATGATGCGCATGTATTGACGCTATCAAAAGAAACTGCTGATTTCTTTGAAGCAACTGTTGCAACAGGAGCGGATGCAAAACTTTCATCTAACTGGTTAATGGGTGAAGTATCAGCATACTTAAATGCAGAGCAAAAAGAGCTTTCTGATACAGCTCTTACACCGGAAGGACTTGGCGGCATGATCAAACTGATCACAGCTGGCACGATCTCTTCAAAAATCGCGAAAAAAGTATTTAAAGAGCTGGTTGAAAACGGTGGCGAAGCAGAGAAAATCGTCAAAGAAAAAGGACTTGTCCAAATTTCAGACGAAGGCGCATTGCTTAAAATGGTCACTGAGGTGCTTGATCAAAACGCACAATCTATTGAAGACTTCAAAAACGGTAAAGACCGTGCAATTGGCTTCTTAGTAGGTCAAATCATGAAAGCTTCACGTGGACAAGCTAACCCTCAAATGGTGAATAAAATGCTACTTGAAGAAATTCAAAAACGCTAATTCTAATAAAAAACGCTTGGAGATGAAATGATCTCCAAGCGTTTTTTTATTTATTTTTTTTCATCCACTAATTCAAAACGTTCACATACGAGCAGCATATCTTCTGAAAACTCTAAGCCAACTTTACTTAACGCTTCTGTAAAGAATTCTACATGAACCTCTTTCCAATAGCGATATGTCCGGTCGCCTTCACCTTCAGCAATAGCAAATTCTTCTGGCACCTCATTCATCGGCATAATCTTGACATCCACTGTTTTGATAATAGCCAAGGGCTCGTTTTTGCTATTTAAAATAATGCTGTAGTCATTAACAGCAGGAAGTGGCTCCTGTTCTATTTCATACAAAATATGACCAGAACAAGTAGCTGTCTTCACCCCATCGATGACCAATTGCGCCAAGTAATCTGGATTACCGCCGAATTGCCAGGCACTGACCTTCGATGGCTTTTCTTTCTTTTGCTTATCCCAAAACGTATTCCAGTATAGTTGTGATGTTTCATTCATATTTAACCCCAACCTTTACTTTCTTTTTCTTATTAACAAGTAAACGCCAAATAATCCTGCAAGAAACGAAATGGAACCAAGGAGATAATAAAAGAGATGCCCACCCCATTCATGGTAAATAAAACCGCCAACAGAGGATGATACGATGCCGGAAAGACCAAAGAACAATAGCGCTAATACAGTTTGGCCTGTGGCACGCCATTCCCGTGGAACGATTCTGTATAAATTCTGGATGGCAGCCGTATAGTATATTGGGAATGTAAGCGCTTGGAAGAGCTGAATGATCGCTAGCAATAATGCGCTCTCCACAATACCTGATAAGAAAAAGCGAAGCGCATAAAAGAATATAGCGATCGTCATGATTAGCAGTTCTTTTCCTTGTCGTAGCCACCAAACACTGAGGGCAAAGATCACGATTTCACTACCAGCAGAGATAAAAAAGGCTATGCCGACAAGTGAAGGGTCGCCGCCAAGTGAGCGAATATGTATGCCTAAAAACGTATCATTCATCCGAGCCGGAATAGAGCTGAGGAAGACTAACAGTAAAAACAGCTGCATTTCTCTATTTTTTAATACTTTTTTCAGCCCATCGATTGTCACAGGGGCAGAGCTAGTCGGGACATCAGGCATTTTCCACATAACAGCAAAGCTAATAAACCCAATCACAACGAAAAGAATAGACACGCTGCTCATGCCGAACCATTTCATCACATAGCCGACAACCAGTGATAGGACCGCATAGCCGAGAGCCCCATATGTACGTACAGAACCATAGTTGGTGCCGATGGTTTCAGTCATGGTGAATGACAAACTTTCAGTTAAGGGATCGATTGGCATTAAGAAGAAATAAACAACCATTGCCGCTATGATCAAACCTACAAAGCTATTCATATGAAATAAAAGAAATCCGCTAATCGCTGCCATAAAGATTAGAAGCAGCAACACTTTCCGCAGCGTTTTCCTGCGGTCGCTAATCATGCCCCATAGTGGCTGTGCAATAATCGTCACAATTCCGCCAGCACCGATAATCAATCCAACTTCATTTGTTTCGAGCCCTTGTCCATCTAAGAAGACAGGCAAGAATGGAATAAACAATGCAAGCATACCGAAAAATAAAAAATTGTGCGCCTTTAAAAGACGTTGAACACTCAAAAAATAACCTCCTTCTATACTAACCTCCTGTAACATACTACAGCGAGGTAGAAATCCCATTATAGCAGGAATTTCAATGAATGGAGAGTGTCTTTTTGCGAAAAAGAGGTAAAGTGATTACACTAAAGAGAAGGAGGGGATTTTCATGAAAACAGAAGAACAGTATTTTGCAGAAGGAACACCGATCAAAGACTATATGGATCAAATGGATACCCATCAGGAAGCGAGCATGCATGTGTACAATGAATTCGAGCTGCCTGAGGACGGTCCATTTATCTCACTGCTCAAAGAAAAGAAACCCCATATTTTAGCGATTACAGAAGACTGGTGCGGAGATGCGATGATGAACAACGCCATATTAAGACGCATTGCTGAAGAGGGCGACATCGAAGTGCGCACAGTACTCCGTGATGAAAATGAAGAGTTGATTGACCAGTATCTAACGAATGGCGGACGCGCGATTCCTATCTATATTTTCCTAAACGAACAAGGAGATGTTATTGGTAAATGGGGACCGCGTGCGCCACAGATTCAGGAGTATATGACCAAGGGTAAAAGTGAATTGCCAGATGCTGAGGATCCTGCTTTTGAGGAAAAACAAGAAGAGCTATTTGCACATATTACAAGGGAATATGCTACAAATGAGAAGTTCTGGAGTTATGTTTATGAAAGCCTAAGCCGCGCGCTCATCTTAGCCCTATCGTAATGGGGCTATTTGCAGAAGGTGCCTATTCGTTATAAAATAGAGGTTGGCTATCCAGTAAATGGGGGCTTCATGGCCCCTTTGCTGGAACTTAAGCATGAAGGATTCGTTCTCTTTATAGAGAAATTTTGTAAAGTAGGAAGGTAGAATGATGAAGCGAGCACGTATCATTTATAACCCCACATCAGGCCGTGAAGCTTTTAAAAAGCACTTGCCTGACGTATTAGCTAGACTGGAAGTGGCAGGCTATGAGACATCTTGTCACGCGACTACATGTGAGGGTGACGCTACGAACGCGGCCAAAGCTGCAGTAGAAAGAGGCTTTGATGTCATCATCGCTGTGGGAGGCGATGGCACGTTAAATGAAGTGGTTGCAGGTGTAAGTGGTTTTGAAAACAAACCATTAATTGGGCTAATCCCAATGGGCACGACCAATGACTTTGCGCGAGCAGTCCAAATCCCGCGCGACATTGATAAAGCACTTGATATTATTATTGAAGGCAACAGCATCCCAGTAGATGTTGGATGTGCCAATGATCGTCACTTTATCAATATTGCAGGCCTTGGCAGAATTACTGAGCTGACATATGAAGTACCAAGTAAATTAAAGACAGTTTTAGGACAGCTAGCTTACTATCTAAAAGGCATCGAGATGCTGCCATCCATCAAAGCTACAAAAATGCGGATTGAATATGATGGAGAAGTATTTGATGACGAAGTAATGATGGTGTTAATTGCCTTGACTAATTCCGTCGGCGGCTTTGAAAAACTTGCGCCTGATGCAAGCCTAAATGATGGGCTGTTCTCTGTGTTCATTCTTAAAAAGTGCAATATAGCTGATTTCGTCAAGCTTGTTACACTTGCAAGTAGAGGCGAACATTTGCGAGATCCTCATATTATCTACACAAAGGCAAGCCACTTGAAAATCACTTCAGACGAAAAAGTGCAGCTAAACTTGGACGGAGAGTATGGCGGGGACGTGCCGGCTGAGTTCACCAACTTAAAACGCCACATAGAATTATTAGTCCCAATCGAAAAAATGAAAGAAATCGACCGACCACAAGATTAATAAAGGACTAGAGAGCAAAGATGCTTTCTAGTCTTTTTTTATGTTTTTCAACTTAGTCGACTAATGTAAGGCTACTTCATACATTCTCCAGCATCAAAAGTTCACCTCACTTCAAATTCTCGTTTGAAACATGAATAAAAGACGCATAATGCGAGTATCATACCTAATTGGGGAGATTTAAAAAGTATTTAGTTAGAATAGTTAAAAAATTATTGGTAAGAGGGTATACGTCCTAGAAGGGAGGAAAGAGCATGTATAAACAGCAGGAGCGAAAGTTAATCATTGCAAGTTTCATCGTGGCGGGTATTATGCTGCTCTCGATTCTGGGCAGAATTTTTGGTCATTAGGGAGGGAAATAGATGGTAAATGAACATGCCGTCTTTTACAGCAGGTTGCTGACAGAATTTACTTTAACTTTTCATATTATTTATGCCACGATTGGCGTTGGCGTGCCGCTTCTTATCATGATTGCTCAATGGATTGGCATTCAGAAAAATGATGAGCACTACATATTGCTTGCGAGAAGGGTAGCGCGCGGTTTCGTCATTACAGTAGCAGTCGGTGTCGTGACAGGAACCGCCATTGGACTTCAGCTGTCGCTGTTATGGCCGAACTTTATGCAGCTTGCAGGGAATGTCATTGCTTTGCCGCTCTTTATGGAGACATTTGCATTTTTCTTTGAAGCGATTTTCCTGGGCATTTATTTATACACATGGGATCGCTTTGAAAACCAAAAGAAACACTTTCTACTGCTAGTGCCGGTTGCCTTAGGCGCTAGTGCCTCAGCCGTATTTATCACCATTGTTAACGCATTTATGAATGCCCCTCAAGGATTTGAACTGGTAGATGGAGAGCTTGTGAATATCCAGCCGCTTGTTGCTATGTTTAACCCAGCCATGCCGACAAAGGTAGGGCATGTACTGGTGACAGCTTATATGACTTCTGCCTTTATCCTAGCTTCCATTGCTGCTTTCCGTTTGTTAAAAGGGTCTAATCATATCTATTATAAAAAGTCCTTATATCTATTTATGAAGCTTGGTCTCGTTTTCTCTATTGCAACGGCCATGCTCGGTGACTTCTCTGCGAAGTATCTCGTTGAATATCAACCGGAAAAACTTGCTGCGGCAGAGTGGCATTTCAAAACAGAAAAAGGCGCATCACTCTTGGTGTTTGGTCTGCGTGACGGGGAGGATGTAAAGTATGCTATTCGGATTCCTTATGGTTTAAGTATCCTGGCGCATTACAACCCGAATGCTGAGGTAACAGGGCTTGATCAATTCCCTGAAGATGAAATTCCGCCACTGTATATACACTTCCTTTTTGACTTGATGGTGTCAATTGGCTTCTTCATGGTGGCTGTTTCAGCGATTTATATCATTGGTAAGCTGAGGAGCTGGCGTTGGATTCATTCGAAGTGGTTTAGATGGATTATGGTATTAGGAGGACCACTGGCAGTCATTGCAATCGAAGCAGGCTGGTGGATGGCAGAGGTAGGGCGCCAACCGTGGATTTTAGTGAATTATATGAAAGTCGCCGAGGCTGCGACATCAAGCAATCATGTGGATCTTATGCTATTGCTGTTCTGCATTATCTATCTCATTCTTGGCGTCGGCAGCGTAGTTGTTCTTCGCCGAATGTTCAAACGGAATCCGATTGAGCGGGAGATTGCCGATCGGAAAGCGGAAAAAGGCGGTGATTTATCATGAGTTTAGAAATCCTCGGCATCTCTGTCCTATGGTTGTTTTTGTTTGGCTATGTGATGATTGGCTCTATTGATTTTGGAGCAGGCTTTTTCAATGCCTATAGCGTCATTACAGGGAAAAAGCATATTCTGACCAATATTATTCAACGCTATCTGTCGCCTGTGTGGGAGATCACTAATGTGTTTTTAGTCTTTTTCTTCGTCGGCATCGTAGGATTTTTCCCGAAAACGGCCTTTTACTACGGCACTACACTGCTTGTGCCTGCGAGTATCGCGCTTGCTCTGTTAGCAATTCGAGGGAGCTATTACGCGTTTGAATCCTATGGTTCGAGAGGACATGTTGGCTATTCCTTTATGTACGGTGCATCAGGGCTATTGCTTCCTGCATCTCTCTCGGTGGTCCTGACCATTTCAGAGGGCGGCTTTATCCGAATGCATGGCAATAACCCTGTGCTCGATTACCAAGCATTATTCACCAGCCCATTAACATGGAGCATCGTATTGCTCGCCATTGCCGCGGTTCTCTATATATCGGCCGTCTTCCTTACATGGTATGCGAATGCGGCAGGAGATGCAGATGCGACAAGGCTATTGCGTAAATACGCGCTCATCTGGTCCATTCCACTAGCCATCACTGTAGTTGGTATCATGGTAGAGTTGCGCAAGCACAATGAAGCTCATTATGCGCGGATGGTAGATATGTGGTATTTATTTGCTATATCGGCTCTTATGTTTATCGTGACTGTCGGATGTATCTGGATGAAGCGCAACTATGGATTAGCGCTATGGCTATTGGTCGGTCAATTCGCTTTAGCATTCTTTGGCTACGGCATATCACATTATCCATATTTGCTGTATCCTCATTTGACAATCTATGACTCATTCACAAACGAAGCCATGGCCATTTCCTTAGTCATCGCCTTTGTACTGGGGCTATTGCTGCTTGTCCCTTCACTCTATCTTGTCCTCAAATTATTTTTATTTGATAAGGACTATGTTCGCGGCAAAGGAAACCATCATGCGTAGAGGAGGAAAGCCCGATGGAACATTTTCTAATATTTTATGCACCATTTATCGTCGTCATCCTGTCCATACTAATCGGCTTTTTCGTTGCTTCTAAGGATGGAGCTGTCAGGGAGGAAGAGGAGAGCCAGTCTTAATAGCTATACATTATCCAAGGGTTTATATGACCCTTGGGTTTTTTTATTTATTTGGATGTTCGATAAATCAATAAGAGGTTTATGGTAAAGTAGACAAAAAGATACTTTTAAATAAAGTTAGCTTAGGTATAAGGATAAGGTAAGGTGAATATGAAGAAAAAATCACAAGCATACTTTAAGCTTAGCGCCGATGATGTGTTAAGTATAGTAAATGATTATCTAGAAGAAAAAATTAGTTGGGGAACGTACAATTCTAAGTTAAGCTTTATTCTGGATGACGATAAAGATATTAGAGTTATAGCTGCTTATGGAGATATTAATGATCAAAGTATAGATACTATTAACCTTGAAAAGTTAGATAAAGAAATAGATTTTAATGGGGAAGTGTCGACTTTACCAGACAGCTCTTTATTGAAGCCACAGGATTTTCAAACAAGAGAAAAAGTAAGAAAAAGAATCAAAGAGTTAAAAAAGGATATAGGAGATTTTTAAGATCTCACTACTTTGAGGGGGAAATGATGGAAATATATCCGGATGAATTAGATTTCATTTCTTTATTTTGTGTTGATGCAAAAACAACTAACAATCATCTACCTTATCATTATAGAGAAAGCTTTTACGAGTTTACTATTCATGAATTACAGTATAAGGTAACTCTTTTTCCAAGTGTTGATGAGTTTTCTATGAAAGTTAAGAATGTATCAATAGGCGCCACAATATTTGAGTCTTCTTACAAAAGGCTAAGTAAAATTGAGATTCTGAAGGATACAAAACATGAAGCAGCCTTTAGATTGTTTTTACATGAGGATAGCGATCGTTTCTGTATGATTATTGATATTGCCATTAAACCATACTTTTCTGTAATGATAAGAGAAGACTTTACATAGCAGGAGGAAATTTCATTTGAAAAAATTCCGAGGGAAGAGACGTTACTTTCGTAATTTATGGAGAGAGACAAAAGTTAATAATTATGATTTGAAGATTGAGAAGGATAGTTGGTTCGACTTATGGCATACGCACCTCAACTTTTATGGGTATGGAAATAATAGTTTGAAGATAAGAAAAGAACATATGAAAGCAAATATAGCGCTATATAAGGACTTTCAAGAAACACTTCAAGAACTTGAAATGCCTTATCAACTATGGATTGAAATAGTGGAAGAAGATGCAAGCTTAGATGCTATTTACCTACATACCTCAAACCCTAATGAAAACAATTTCCCCTTTAAAATAGATAACGTAAACAGAAACTGCACGATTCCAACATATTTAAAAGAGGTAATAAATCTGAATGAATTTAATGTGGGACAATATAAAAGTGAATCGAGTACTATCTATCTAATTCAGAAAAAGCTATTAGAAAAGAGAGAAGAAAGTATTTGAAAAAGAGTAAACTACTTAATTTATTTAGAAGAACTTTATTGAACAATGATGATTATGATGCGGAAAGTAAAAATCAAATAATGGATTATTCACCAAATGAAATAATTTGATTTTATCGACACATAGAGCATTATGCGAGGCTATTCCACATAATGTACGAGGTATTATTTGTAGGTATGATAAAGGAATACTCTCTTGGAAAGTATATTTTGACGGCCCCTATACTGAGGATGAGAAGGATATATTGAGCACTGCATGTACGGAAGTGTTTTCAGACTTTGTTGATTATATAGAACATGTGAATGAGCAATATATAGAGCTGCCTTATCCTTTGAAAATGGAATATGCGCCTATAAAGGAATGGGCTTTTAAGAGATTTGAAGGACTTAGTGAATAAAATTAAGAAGGAGGGATTATGATGGAAGTTTCATCTTCAAGTTGGGTGGATTGGCTTCTTTTAGGACCTGTAATTATATATTTAGTGCTAATTATAGTCGGAGTTTATATTGTAGTGAAAGTCATTAAGTTTATGAATGCCAAAATAAAATTGGACAAAGAGAGAAATGAAAAACTCGATGAGCTAATTAGAGCAATGAATCAAGATAAAGAGGAGTAACTTATATCTGCTAGACCTAATCTTTAAAGATTAAGGTCTTTTTTTATAGAGGCTCTCCCTTTCAGGGGATTAATTGAAATAAAAAGGAAAATAACCTAACATAAGGTTAATAACTGATTATCTGAAAATGAGGGACAAGTATGTTCTATATCCTTGGAATAGCCGTATGTATCCTATTGCTGCCTTACTTTAAATACACCAGATCGGTGGAAACGAAAAAGAGAGTGGAAGTTGAATGGGAAGAGAAACGATTTATACCACCCACAGAGCCTTTGGAATCTGTGAAGTCATACTGGGAGTCAACCCCCAAACAGCCAAACGTTCATCATATCGACTCGATTACCTGGAATGATCTTTCCATGAATGAGGTTTTTCAAAAAATTAATTATACGCAGACCTCGATTGGCTCTGAATATTTATATAATCAGTTGCACACCGTCCAACTTGAAAATCAAGATGCCAATGAACCCTTATATGAGTTAATGGGACAAGACCATGAGCTTCGGAACAAGCTGATTTATATTCTTAAAAAGCTAGGGAAAGAAAATTACTCTAATTCATCCTCTTTTTTTTATAAAAACTACGGGAACATTACTCATATTTGGTTTTATATCCTCTGTGGCTTTTTACCAGTAGCAAGCATTATTACAGCTTTTTTTAACCTAAAGGTGGGCATAGGGGCTCTTGTTCTATCCATGGTCTTGAATATCCTGATTTACTATAATAAAAAGCTACATCTAGACAGTAGCTTATACGAAACATCTTATATTGCGGGAATTATCCGTGCAGGCAAGCGTCTTGCCAAGGTAAAAAATGTCGCGTTTCAGCCCTACGCTACAGGTATTCGTAAATGCATTAAGCCCATTCGCAATCTATTACATTTCGAGAAGGTTATTTCAATCGGCAAGGGTAAAGGCGAACTAGATGGTCTGTTTGAATACATACGAATCATTTTTTTGCTGGATTATATTTCGTATTATTTTATGATTCGCATGATCTCAAAATATAAGGAAGAATACGAAATGCTTTGGAAAACAATAGGGGAGATAGATGCAGGCATTGCTGTAGCATTCTATCGACATTCTACAGAGGGCTACTGTACACCTGATTTTACTGAGAAAGAAGAAGTAACGTTTACTGATTTGTATCATCCGCTCATTAAAAACCCTGTAAAAAATTCATCAGAGGTACACAAACAGACATTGATTACAGGTTCCAATGCTTCAGGAAAATCCACCTTTATGAAGGCTGTCGCAATCAACTCTATATTGGCTCAAACCATTCATACCGTCCATGCTAAATCTTGGAGCATGAAGCCTAGCTATGTCCTTTCCTCCATGGCTATTCAGGATAATGTCATCGACGGGGACAGTTATTTCAAAGCGGAAATCAAATCGTTAAAACGTATCATCAAAAAAATCGAATCAGGTGTTCCTTGCTTAGTATTTATCGATGAAATTCTTCGTGGGACGAATACAGTGGAACGAATTGCCGCATCTGCCTCTATGATGGACTGGCTGACAAAGCATCCGGGCATGATTATGATCGCATCACATGATATCGAATTGACAACCATCGCTGGATTCGATAACTATCATTTCCGAGAAACAGTCCAAGATGATGGTGTCTATTTCGACTATCAAATTCATAAGGGTCCATCCACCACGAAAAATGCGATTAAGCTGCTAGAGGTTATGGACTATCCTTCTTCTGTTACAGCTTTGGCAAACTCATTAGCAGAGGAGTTTGATGAGAAGGGAGAATGGCGTTTTCCTGCAGAAACCACGAGATAACGATTCAAGAAAAAGAGGTAACATTCGAGTGGCTTTTGCCACTCGAGTTATATATCATATTTTTCTTTGAAAACCGGACTTAGTTCACTCCAAATATCAAATTTATTGCCATCCAAATCATAAAACACAAAATTTCTTCCGGCATGTCCTCTGTTTTCAACCTCTCCTACATGTACTTCTTTTTCAATAAATTTACGATGAATGGTTTCTAATGCATGCATCCCGTTGACTTCAAATGTCAGAGAAAGGCATTCATTGCCATGTGAATCATGAAAGTTGAGTCTTTCGTCTGCTGAAGATCGAACGAGGAAAACACTTTGATTAGCTAAGTCAAGAATCGCCTTTTCCTCGTCTTTATAATTTAATATCGCACCAAGTTTATTTACATACCATTCACTTGAGAGTCCAACATCTGAAACTGGTATATAAATAGTGCCAACTCTTTGTAATTTTTCCGCCATCATATTTTCTCCTTTTTCGGCCAATTTTATGTTATATATTGTTCTATCGATACCCAGCTAATTCCTTTTATCTTCAGGAGGTTGTAGGGATTCTTTTTCTAAGCTCTTGGATTTTTTCTTTTTCGCTCCCGTGATACAATAGAGGAACTGAAACGGAGGATGCAGAATGACAGCACCAGTTAAAAAAAATGATCGTTTAACGGTTGATATAGAGGATTTAACACATGATGGAGCAGGCGTCGCAAAGATAAACGGTTATCCGCTCTTTGTTCAAGGCGCGTTGCCCGATGAGCGAGTAGAAATCCATGTTTTAAAAACATTGAAAAACTATGGCTTTGCCAAAATTATAAATATAGAAATTCCTTCACCTGACCGGGTCGATGCAACATGCCCAGTGTATGATCAATGTGGCGGATGCCAGTTACAACACCTATCCTATGCGGGGCAACTGAAATGGAAGGAAAAAATGGTGCGCGATGTGATGGAACGCATCGGCAAAATTGATGTACCTGTCCTTCCGGTAAAAGGTATGGAAAACCCATGGAATTATCGAAACAAAGCGCAGATTCCATTTGGCGTAAATGGGGAAGCACCGATCGCTGGATTTTATAAAACAAAATCCCATTCCATCGTCGACACAGAACGCTGCTTGATTCAAACACCGGAAGCGGACGCCATATTAGAAGGGTTAAAACCGCAGCTTTGGAAGCTCGGCATCAAACCTTATAACGAAGAAACGGAACAAGGCATGCTGCGACACGTGGTAGTTCGAAAAGCGCGCGCGACAGAGGAAGTCATGGTTGTCCTTGTCACAAAGAAACGTAAATTCCCGCAGGCAGAAGAAGCAGTGGCACTTATCCGTAAGCTTATTCCGAATGTTAAATCGATTATGCAAAACATCAATGGGGAAAACACTAATGTCATCTTTGGCAACGAAACCATCAACCTATGGGGGCAAGACACGATTGAGGACCATATCGGTGACGTACGCTTTGAAATCTCAGCACGTTCCTTCTACCAAGTGAACCCAATCCAAACTGAAGTGCTGTACAAGCAAGCCTTAGATTATGCAAACCTAACAGGCGAAGAAACAGTCATAGACGCATACTGTGGTATTGGAACGATATCCTTATTTATGGCTAAAAAAGCTAAATTTGTGATGGGGGTTGAAATTGTACCGCAAGCGATTGAAGACGCCAAACGAAATGCTAAACTAAACGGCTTGGCCAACACTTACTTTGAAGCTGGCCCAGCCGAAGAAGTCATTCCTCGCTGGTACAAAGAAGGCAAAACGGCCGACGTTCTAATGGTAGACCCACCAAGAAAAGGCTGCGATGAAGCATTGCTTAAAACCATTTTAGAGCAACGTCCAAAACGCGTGGTCTATGTCTCATGCAATCCATCTACATTGGCAAGGGATTTAAGAATTCTAGAAGACGGCGGCTACAAAACAAAAGAAGTGCAGCCTGTGGATATGTTCCCTCATACGGGACATTGCGAAGCGGTCGCTTGGATGGAGTTAGTATAATAATAAAATAAAAAGCAGACGTTTTAGAAGTGCATTATGCACCTCTAATTGGCCGTCTGCTTTTATTATTATCTTATGAATGAACTGAGCCAAAATTTTGGGTGTCAGTTCAGTTAATAACTTTTTAGGATTACATACAGGTGCGTCAGTTCGTGTGCAGGAATCTGATATTTTTGGATAAATAACCCGTTATTATTGTTTAATAGTTTAGATCTTTCGCTAAAAATACGTTATGCATAGAAATTAAACTGACATCTACATAGGTGAAAATTCAAGTGATTTTAATACTTTAATTACTTCTTTGGCAACTGCGCCACCTGATGCGGGGTTTTGTCCTGTGACGATACGATTATCAGTTACAGTGAAAACTGACCAATCAGCGCCTTTTACATAATTAGCCCCTTTACGAATAAGTTCATCTTCAGTTAAAAATGGAACTGCTTTATCTAGCCCCACAGCAATTTCTTCTGTGTTAGTAAAACCAGTCACTTTAGTATTTTTAATTAAATATTCTCCGTCACCATTTTTAATGTTTAATAATCCAACAACTCCGTGACAAACAGCAGAAACAACGCCACCGTTAGCGTAAATAGTACTTGCAATGTTTTGTAGGCTTTCATCTTCTGCGAAATCCCACATAACTCCATGACCACCTGCATAATAGATAGCATCATAATCATTCGGGTTAATAGAGTCAGCCGATAAAGTAGTGCTTAGTTTATTTAAGAAATCAGGATTTGCGTAATATTTCCAATCTAATTCGGTCATTTGATCAGCTTGTAAACTGTGTGGGTCAAGTGGCGTATAACCACCTTTAGGGCTCACGTAATCAATTTGATATCCTTCTTTTTCAATTTCATCTGCAAAGTGAACAGCTTCCCCTAACCATAAACCTGTTGCACGTTCTAAATTGGGATACTTAGATATATTCGTTACGACTAATAAGATCTTTTTCATTATACAAGCTCCTTTATGTTTGATACTATCAAGCTTAAAGGTTAAACCATACTTTAAGTCAAGGAGGACACTTCGTGTATACAATTCAACAAGCGAGCCTCTTAATTGAAATTCCTGCAAGTTCAATTCGATACTACGAAAAGATAGATTTAATTCCACCAATTAAAAGAAATGAACAAGGGCATCGAATATTTGACGAACAAGATATTGAACTTTTAAAACTAATTAAGTGTTTTCGAAGTCTAGGGATGTCAATTGAGGGTATAAAAGTAAATATTTCAACGTTGAGATTAGAACAAGAAGAGATTAATACGCAAGCTATACTAATCCAGCATAAGAAAAAACTAGAAGAGCAAATTGGTGTTTTAAATTCATTTATAAGTGAAATTGATCAGAAAATCATTAAATTACCAGATACAGAATAAAAATAATCTATAACGATTAAGCTGCGTGTTTCTACCATGTCTCTTTATTTTATTGTCTACAGTCCGCACGCACTACATGTTGAATGTGTGGCGGTTTTAGAGTTAGTTTAATACTACTTCACTGGGAAAATGTGTTTTGAAAGGGTTAGTAAAGATTATAAATGTTTGGGATGAACCTCTCTAGATGATAGCTTTGCAAATTGTTGTTTTTCTACACTTTTAAGAGCAAAATTATAGTTAGAATTATTAATACTCCAGGTTGCTACAGACAAGAAGTAATGTGAAGTGTTTGCGTGATTTGAAAAAGTATAAGTTATTAAATAAAGAACGAATTCTGTAAAAGGAATTCGTTCTTTTTTATTGAACTAACGAAGTAACTTAGTTTAATAATCATATTAGACTTCTTCAACAATAGGGCCATATTGTTGAAGAAGACTTCTAAGTTGAATAGTAATATTTAGGAAATTATACAAATACTATAATGTTTATATTATAATTCTATAAATACTTAAAAGGGGGATAATTCAAATGAATGACTGTTTTATTTGTAATAAACACGCTGGAAATATTGAAACTTCTGGAGTTATGATTTATGAAGATGAATATGTGTATGTGGGACAGATTGATAGAAATGGTAAATCCAATTATTTAGGTCATATTATGATTGACCTAAAAAGACACATACCGACACTTGCTGAAATGACAGTAGAAGAAGCAAAAGCATTCGGTGTTATTATGGCTAGAGTTAGTAAAGCACTAAAAGATTCAGAAAACGCTGAGCATATCTACTCTCTTGTTTCGGGGAATTCTATTCCGCACCTTCATATGCACCTAGTTGCTCGTTATCCTAATACACCAAAAGAACATTGGGGACCAATGGAGGTTTACGATTGGGAAGATGCACCTATGGGTGAAAATAATGAGGTTATTGAACTTTGTAATCGTCTTAAAACATATTTAGAGAATAATCAATATGAATAATAATTTCAAAGATTTTAGTTGGGTTGGAAGTCAAGAAAACTTCGTGGATAAAGTAAAAATCCAGTATTTAAATCATATAATTGTGGGACGATATGGTGGAAATTCGAATGCAGGGCAATATAAGAATGAAGATGGATGTCTTGTATGGTTTAACGAAAAAGAAGATTGGGAGTTCGTTATTGCTTTAGATGCACATAACACAGCTGAGAGTGCCGAAAGAGTATTAGGATTGTTTGAAAATGAAAAGGCTCAAATAAAGCATTTATTATCAATGGAGACAACTCAAAACACTTTTAAGATGCTAGAAGAAAAGATATTAAGTATGTTTCAATCTAGGGAATTCTTATCTACTTGTAGAAATATAAAAGGAGAAACTGCTTGTTTAATTGTTGCCAGAAAAGATAAATATATTTGGTGGTTTTCTGTTGGGGACTGCGTTCTTTTTTTATTTCACCCAGAATTATCTGCGTTAGGTCAATACCAAATAAATCAAAGACAATTCTATGAATGGATTGGACAAGTCAATACTTTTGAGCAAGAAGTACCTTGTTACAGTGTGGGTATAAAAGAATTAAGACAAGGAGAAAATCGCCTTTTTCTAACCACAGATGGTCTAATTGAATGTCCTAATGAACCATATTCAAAACCAAAAAACATTTATAATTCATTCGTTAATTCTAAGGATGAGGAAAGCATTAAAACAATGTTTCAAAACATCCGAGAAAACAATGTACGAGATAGCACTACCATAATTTCCTGGAAAGTAAATATTATAAAGGAAGTTACTATACCAAGTAATCAATAAGATTAACTACTGATTGGTATGCTAAATGTGAAGTTAAATACTTAAGATCTTCAACAATCGGGCGCTTTCCTGGAAACAAGGTAAGTGCCTCTCTTGTATTTTTAACTGGATACTAATAGTTAGGAATTTATCAATGTCTTAGATTATTGAATAACTTCTGTATGAAAAAGCCTCTCTCTGAACATATTAGAATATAGAATACTAGATAAACCTTAGTAGGAGAGTGAAAGATAAATGTTATTATCCGAAGCGTGGAAAAAATACCAACAAGTTAAAAAAATCGAGGGATATTCAACACTTACATTAAAAACATATTGTTTTCAATACAATCTTTTATTGCGATTTTTTGGTGATATTGATATGAACGGATTTAATACAGAAAAATTAAAAGAATACTTGATACAGTCAGGAAATCACTTAAAGCCTTCTAGTTTAGGGCATTCGTTGTGAGCCCCTTTGCTTTATTTGGGTTTCAGACATTGGATAATTTGGTTGCCATTAGTCCCCTCAATATCATTTGTAGTCTCGGATTTAGTAATTAAAAAAAGGAATTCTGCTCAAAAGTAGTGGGTATTGCTTTGGATACTCTATTAAACAATCGGGCGCTATCCTTGAAAAAGGATAAGCGCTTCTTTTCATTAAAGAGCCTTATAATTGAACAACACCTTTAAAGAAATAAGGATGTTTATGTTAAAATTCAGGTGAGATTGTAAAGATATACTGAAGCTATTAAGGCCGGTTAAATTCCCATATGCCCCACAAGCGATAATGAAGAGTGGGTTAAAAAGATATTAGATTTCAAGACCGGGGCAAATGCAACATCTGTTACTTTTAATTACAGGTTTCGGGGATCAATCAAAAAAATATTTTTTTAATAATACTTATCAAGCTCTTAATAAATTAGCTCTTAATAAATTTGAATAAACACTTTTAGTTTTAGAGGAGAAAGAAAAATGGGATTTTATGCATTAAAAGATAATTTTGATGAAGGATTTACAACAGCTTATTGGAACAACAAGAATATTACTAACTATACATGTGAAGTTTGTGAAGGAAATAATAGCGAAAATAATGGTCCGCTTGTTATCTCTTTTGATGGAAAAGGGGATATGGCTGACTATTATCGAATTGTAAAATGGCATACTGTAAGTCCAAAACTCATGCAAGTTCTTGTAGATAACAAGATAACAGGTATTCGATTTAAAGATATTTTAATAGATGATGAAAAGGGAAATTTACTAACTACAGATTTAAAACAATTAGATGTTTATGGAAGAAGTGGACTTCTAACAGATTTAAATGGAGATGAAATACCTAATTGTCCAGTCTGTCATAGAGTCACTCCCGAAAACCTTGAAGGACAAAAAGGATTATCAATCAACTTAGACAAATGGGATAAATGGGATGGTTCAGACATGTTTTACTATGATAATTGGGAAGGAAATATCATTGTGACAGAAAAAGTGAAGGAAATCATTGAAAGAAATAACATTACGAATATTTATTTCGTTAATATACATTCATATGATTTATGAATCGGTTTTGAGGATAGTAATCTTAAATAATCGGGCGCAATTGCGAAATAAGAGTTTGTTTCCTTCTACAACTATAGATTATTTCAGTTACAAAAGTATAAGGGGAAATAGGCTAAATCCCACTAAAACAAGAACCGAGTCTATATAATTCCCATTAGCATCAATGTATTTCCACATGCACCTCGCACATTCTGAAGCAGTCGTTTGGTTGGAGTTAGTATAATAATTTACGAAAAACGGTTTCTGATTTTGAAATCCGTTTTTTGTTGCGTAGAAAAGGATTTGTTGAATTTATTGAACTATCGGAACAGCTCCAGTTTTATAGCGGTATTTAGGCTTGATTAACAATCGGTCCATAATATGGAGTACGCTTCTTTTATGAAAAGTTACCAAACGTGAACTGAGCCACAATTGTAAAACGCAAATAACAAGAAGATGAATTTTGCTTTCAATCAGTCTGAAATTTATTTACAGTTTTAAGTGTTTTTTTATTTTAGTACCTTGCAATGTACAGTAGCGTGTAGTAAATTACATTACAGGAGTTATTATTTTTTGTTCAGTACTGTTTAATGTGTAGTAGTACTTACATATACCATAAAGGAGCTGCGGTTTATTGAATGTACAATTTAAGAAAGGCATCTTGGAACTATGCGTGCTTGTGTTGCTTGATAAGAAAGACCGGTATGGATACGAGCTTGTTCAAGAAATTTCTGATCAGATTGAAATATCGGAAGGGTCCGTTTATCCGCTGTTACGAAGATTGACAAAAGAGGAATACTTTACGACATATTTACAAGAGTCATCAGAAGGGCCACCACGTAAGTATTATAAACTAACCGATAAAGGGCGGGAATATCTTTACGAATTGCTGACAGATTGGAAAGAGTTTTCTAATGGCGTAAATCAATTAATTGAGGAAGGGGTACGCAAATGAACAAAGAGCATTTTTTAAAGCAGTTAGAAAGTTCTCTAAAAAAGCTTTCTTTAGAAGAAAGACAGGATATACTGCAAGATTATGAGGAGTACTTCTCAATAGGAATCGAAAAGGGGAAATCGGAGCAAGAAATCGCAACATCCCTTGGCCAACCAAAAAAAATTGCGAAGGAGCTGCTGGCTTCCTATCATCTTGATATGGTCGAACAAAAGACTTCTGCAAGAAATATTACAAGCGCAGTTTGGGCTGTGATTGGATTGGGATTCTTCAATTTCCTTATTGTCTTCGCACCTTTTTTAACTTTGGTATGCCTTGTCATTTCAGGGTGGTTAGTTTCTGCAGCATTCATTCTTTCACCACTCGGAATCATAATTAATCTATTTATTGGTCAATTTAGAGTAGCTGATATGTTCTTATCGCTTTGTCTTTGTGGGATTGGAATATTCATAGCGATGGGGATGTTTGTTGCGACTAAAGCTATAACTAATGGATTTATTCGTTACTTGAAATATAACATTACTTTTGTGAAAAGAGGGATAAAGTATGAATAAAAAGTTATCAATTCTTGCCCTGCTTTTATTATTAATTGGTGGTGTAGGCAGTTACTTTACATTGTCACAATATTCTCAGGAAGAAATTACGTCAGAGAAAAAGGTGAGTTCTGATTTGTTAGAGGAAATCCAAATTTCCGCTGATAATGCAAGTGTAGAAGTTCTCCCCACTTCGGATACAGAGACTAAAGTACAGCTTGTAACAAAAGGTGTGGACGTTTCTAAGTTGGATTTTACCGCCAAAGTAGAAGGAAAGAAATTGATTATTAGGTTAAAAGATAAAAGGACCTTCTATATTGGATTTAACATACAATCATCTCATTTATACGTATATGTCCCACAAAAGTTGTATCACTCCATTATGATCGATAATGATAATGGAAAAGTAAAAATGTCGGAGCTGAATGTAAAGAATCTGAATGTGCAAACAGATAATGGCCGCATCGAATTAAATAAAATTGAATCAGAAAACGTTGACGTAAGAAGTGCAAATGGCAAGTTAAATCTTAATGAAGTGGAAGGAAATATTAAGGGCTCAGCAAATAATGGTAAAATATTGCTCGCTACAAAGGACTTAGATCGGAACATACAATTAGAAAGCAACAATGGAAAAATTTCAATTAAAACGGAGAAGGAACCGACTAATACCACTTTTAAAGTATCCTCCGACAATGGAAGTATCAACATCCTCGATAAATATGAGGGGAATACAGTCATTGGAAAGGGCGAAAATCTTGTTGATTTAAAATCTAATAATGGCAAAATCGAAGTGGTAAAATAAAATAGAATTTTAATTAGGATCATAAAAATGGATTATTCTTTATAAACCCACCAGCATTAATGTGTTGCGACTTACACTCCACGTATGTAGATTGTGTAGCACACTTATTTTAAAAGAAGACAATTAACCATGGCTAGTTGCCCTTCTATATAGTTTTTATTCTATTTGTAAGAGGTTCACGAAGGTGTAATATGGATATTCCTTCTTCGCTTTCGGATACTTTTTCATGTAGCTGAGTCTTTGTTTTAAAGCGTCAATTTCAAATTGAGTTTATTCAAGCTCTTTTTGAATTTGATGCTTTTTCTTATTGAGCTTTTTCGAGTAGGTCCTCCTCTTGTAATATCGAATATGAAGATTTCACAATCCCCTTATATTGTTTTGCTTTTCAGGTAAAACGTAATGCATATCGAACAAAAAATAAACAGGCCCTTGATAGAAACGGAATTTTCTTTCTTTTCAAATAATGAATTGCATAACATCTCATATATGTATATAATGTGTATATATTATATATACATTATATAGGGATATGGCTAATTATGTGTACTCGTTCATCAATGACAATTAATGAAGGAGTAACAACCAACACACTAACATTTTAAGAGAGGAGATGTGTTTCGAATAGAAGGCATAGAAAAAACTCATAAAATTAATCTAGGAAAACGCTGGATAATCACCATTGGTATATTTTTTATTGTTCAACTGATTTTTATCGTCGTTGACGGTACTTTCCTGGAACCAAACATAAACGATAGTGATAACTTATTTGCTAGGTTAGCAAGATGGATTTTGGACTTGAAGCTCTTTACTAAATGGATTGCCCCTTATTCCTTTCCATTTTTTAATATGTTCATGACAATTCACGTTATTGTTATACTGATTCAAGCAGTTCATGACATTATTTCTAGTATGTTTTCAGAAAAATAAAGAAGAGGGATTAGCATGCAAATTATTATTTCCAACAGTTCAAAGGAGCCAATTTATGAACAAATTACGAATCAAATAAAGTCGGCTATTTTAACAGGTGAACTTATGGAGGGTTCAGCAATACCTTCCATGCGTAACCTCGCAAAGGATTTACAAATTAGTGTTATAACGACGAAACGCGCCTATGAGGAATTGGAGAAGGCGGGCTTTATCTATTCCATTGTCGGGAAAGGTTCTTTTGTCTCAGAGCAAAATTTAGAGGTTATAAGAGAGAAGAAGCTAAAGGTCATTGAGGAGCAGCTAAGTGCGGTCATAACGAATAGCAGAGAAATTGGCTTGTCATTTGATGAATTGCAGCAATTATTGAAGATTTTATATGAGGAGTGAAATGAATGGAAAATGTGGTTGAATTAAAAAATGTAACAAAGCAATTTAAAGAGTTTTCCGTTAAAAATATTAATTTACAAGTGAAGCAAGGTTTTGTGACTGGATTCATTGGAGAAAATGGAGCTGGTAAGTCAACCACAATAAAGATGATGATGAATCTATTAAAGCCAGATGCCGGAGAAGTTAAGCTTTTCGGGTTGGATTACAAGTCACATGAGAAAGCTATCAAAGAAAGAATTGGTTTTGTCTACGATAGTAATATTTTTTTTGAAGGGCTAAATATAAAAGATATAAAGCGCATAGTTGCACCAGCTTATAAACAATGGGATGATACGTTATTTTATCGTTATGTTGATCAATTCAAATTACCGCTTAATAAACCAATCAAAACTTTCTCAAAAGGAATGCAAATGAAAGCTTCATTGGCTATAGCACTTTCACATCATGCAGAGCTGATTATCATGGACGAACCAACAGCAGGCTTAGACCCAATTTTCAGAAGAGAGCTATTGGATCTTTTACAGGAATTAATGATTGAAGATAATCGTACCATTTTCTTCTCTACGCATATTACAACAGATTTAGACCGTATTGCAGATTATATAGCTTTTATGCAGAATGGGGAATTAGTATTTAATCAGTCCATTCACAACGTAGCTGAAAACTATGCACTTGTTAAAGGTGGAGTGAATCTTCTGGATAGAGACACTGAAAAGGTCCTTGTTCATATTCATCGCTCATCAATGGGTTTTGAAGCATTAACTGATAATATTAAAGAAGTGAAAAATACTTTCGGAGACACAGTTGTCATTGAACGCGCCTCTCTGGAAGATATCATGTATTACTTGAAAGGTGGTATCCATCATGTTTAATTTAATCAGGCGTGATGTCATCCTACAGAAAAGGCAATTATTAATATTTATTCCTTTTATCTTATTCTTTATAATTATGGACTCACATCCAGCTTTGATTTTTCTCATTGCCAGTATTTTTATTCCCTTTAATACGTATGCATACGATGAAAAAGTAGAGACAAACATATTATTAAATTCCTTACCTTATACACGAACGGAAATTATCGCATCACGTTATCTAGGTGCTATTGTTTATATGGTTATAGCAATTGGTGTGACAAGTCTAGCATTATTTGCTTTCAATAAACCATTCACGATGATTGATATTGCGATTGGCAGTAGCTTATTCTTATTATTTGCTGCAATTACCTTTCCATTATTTCATATATTTAAACCAGGTTATATTTCAGCAGTTGTAATGATTAGCTTTCTCCTTTTAGCTGCTATTGGACCGGCTATTGTATTGTTTTTAGCTGAACATTTAACAGCAATAACTGATTTTATTAATAGTTTATCCGTCCCGTTTTTATATATAGGAGCGACACTTCTTATCATGTTACTCTATTTAATTTCTTGGGGGACTACGACTGTTATATACAAACGAAAGGCGTTCTAAGTAGGTTTGATAAAACAATCATTTTCTAAGACTTGGTTCGATTGATTGGATCAAGCCTTTTTGTTCTAACAACAATGGCATCAAGATTATGTAGAAGTCAATTGAATGTTAACTAAATTTTCCTTTTAATGGTTTATAATAAAGATTGATAATTTGAAAAAAGATGATTAAAAACCCTTTTTAGACGGATTTTCTTATTCAATATTCAGGCTGGATTGCTTGGCGCTTTATAGATTGATAATTCTTTAACATTACTGCTGCGATTAAAGTTGTAATTAACTGAATTGCCGTTGCAACCTGCATAGTAATGAAATTAAGTAAGTTTAGAAGTATTAACAATAAACTCTAAGTATTAATTCATTCGTTTTTATTGAACTAATGGCGTAGCTTAATTTAATAATCATATTAAGAGTTATTCCACAATCGGGCCTGAGGGTGGAATTGTAAGGGAGGTAATCTTGTGGTTTATCTCGAAATGTATGTTATGCCAAACAACAGGCAGAAAATGAAGGTAGGGTAAAAGGGATTATCAATATAAAGGGATTAATATTGGAGGTAATAGAAAATGGATGTAAGGACACTTTTGTTACAACAATGGGCAAGCTGCTTAGATAAAGAAGAATGGTTTCCAACACTTGAAAAAGTACTAGAGAATATTACTTTGGAACAGGCAATTTGGAAACCCGTTGAAGGGGCACATTCCATTTGGGAATTAGTTTGTCATTTACTTTTCTATGAAAAGAGAATTCTGTTACGCTTTCTTGGTGAAACAGCAAATGAACCAAAGGCAGAAAATAATGATGCTACTTATCGATTACCATCTGAGACCTTTCAAAATTGGAAGAAAACAAAACAAGAATACTTTTCTATTCATCGCGAACTTGAAAAAATACTAGCAAAATCAGAACTACAAGACTTGTATAGACCGATTCCTGATGACAATCCATTAATGCTTGAACTGAAGAGTTTAGCAATGCACAACGCATATCATATTGGGCAAATTGTATTCCTCAGTAAAATGCAAGGAGCCTGGGCAGGGAAACGCAGCTTTTAAAAAGCTTTAATAGCTTTACAGTTATTCCAATACAGGGCGCTTTTCTAGAAACACTATGAAACGACAGCTTATTGGCAGCTGACCCTTTTTAGGATTTATTTAATTGATTTTAGTTTTTGCAGATTAAACTTAAAATAATGCAATAGTATAATATATAAAAATACCATCATGAACTAATTAGAAAAAGAGTAATTTCCATAAAAGAGGGCGTTCATAATAGAAAAGAAAATAGCTAAGACTTTAAAACGAATAGAAGAAGATATTGAAAATGATGATTTGGGGAAAGCAAGGGATAGATTACATGGTTTAATATCAACTTTCCCTAATGAATTAGATCTCCGTAAAATGTTAGGAGACATTTATTTTAAATTAAAGTACCCTGCAATGGCTGGTCGATACTGGTATTTAGAAAAGAATAAGACTCCAAGAATGATAGAAGCGTGTATTGTATTCGAAAACTCCATGGGGAAGGACATTAATAAAATAGCCAGAGCCTTGAAGTATAAAGGTGACATTGAAATTTTAAGAGGACTGGAATTAGACCCAGAACTATTATCAATACAACATAAAGTAAAAGAAAAAATAATAGAAGAATCAGATGAACCAAAAGAAGATAATCATAAACCGGTGATTTTTGGTTGCCTATCCATAATAATTTTAATAATTACTTTTACATTAGTTGGAGTCTATACAGTTTTCAATTGGATATTTTAATATGATTTTTTTGTATTTTTTTGTGTTACCCATCTATCTTATATTTGTTAAACGCTTTAATGGGATGTTTACGCTTTTCAAAGATTTCGGTGTCATGGTAAGGAGCTTCTAGGTTCTCCCAATTGAATTGATCATTAACGCATGCTACATATAAATCATAGCCTTCACCATCATTTGGGAAAAACACATCTTTTTTCTCTCCGTATTGAAGCGCTTGCGTAATTTGATCTCGTAGTCTTTGAAGAGCAGCTCGATTACCAACGATATATGCGTTATCATGCCACATTTTTTGACCATAAATGTGTAAAGTTTCTTCTTCTTCAAAATATTTTATTGATGCTTCGATTTGCGCAATCATTTTCAAAGGTTCATTGTCCGTAATAAACATGTCTTGGTGAAACGAAGAAAAGTCCTTTGACTGTAGTTTATCTATAAACCGATTCTTTAAAGAACATTCCTGTACGAATAAATATATTTCTTGATGTATTTCACTCTCATACAAGATAACCTGAATAAACTCTGAATTTCTTTTGAAAATAAACTGTTTAAAGTTCGGCAGTAAAACTTTTTCTTCCGCTAAGAAAAAGCCTTTTGATGAAATAACGATTCTAGAAAAATGGACATGCTGTTTGCAGCTAGAAGTGTACCAATATAAGTTACTCATATTAAGACTCCTTTTTTAGTTGGTTTTATAATACAATGAGAAAAAAGATTGAAGATCGAATAGTATGAAGAAATTCTTCATTGGATAGGTTTAGTTAGCAATCATTAATTTGTTTGGAATAATTATAAGTTTATTCACTTCAATGGATTTAGTTAGTTCGTCTAATAGCAGCTTAAATACAAGGAAAATCGATAGAAACATAGAAAAGCTCAGAGAATTAGCATGGTTTAATGAGTTATATATAGATGAACGTCATCACAAAAGTTTTTATGTAAATTTAAAAGTAAGAAAGTATCTTCAAAGTCATATTTTCGTTTCACGTCTACAAAATAGTGAAAAAGGGAAGAAAAAATTTATTCATTTGTTAGAAGAGGTAGCACAATTACGCTAAAAAAATAATTTAAAACCGCATTTACTTACATTGATAAACCGTTATAAAAGTAAGTGCGGTTAACGAAAAAATCTTTAAAATGTTAAGAGAATACGTTTTAAAGGTTTTCCTTATTTTCAAAGATACGCGTAGTGGTAGCATCTAAAATCAATTTTATAGGTTGTCCTTCAAGAAATGTTTCAGCGTTTATGTGAAGTAAATGACCTTCCCAATTATTAAATTGAATATAACCTACAGGTATAGAGTTCTCTATAAGTTTAGAATTCTCTCGTTGAACTAATTCATCTATTGATTTAGTGATTGTAAAAATTGTATAGTAGTCTGAAAATAGCGGCTTTCCATCTGGAGAAAAGGTTACATTGGTAATTGAAAGACCCCTTTCGCAGAAGTCAAGTACTTGATAATTTGATAGGGTTTCACAATTAATCTCATATAAAAATGTATCTGTAAGAACATAACAAAATTTGTTTTTAGGAGAAAGGGCGACAGTGTTAGGTTTGCCTTGAAATTGACCATAAAACTCATTGTAATTCTCATCTTCGAATTTCACCCAAGTCCACTCTGCAGTCGAGAAAGGGGCAACAAAAATTTGTTCTGGATATTTTCCTGAAATGGGCTGTTTAGTAATTGTTGCAGATAAAAGCATTTGAATGTCACCTTCTTATGTCTAAATTATTCAATCCGTTTATATGTTTTATTATATAGTATTTCTATAGTTATTTATTTTTTGTTGGCAACTAGTTAAAAGAGGAAATGTTATAGTAAATTTAGTTCCTTCTTTTAGTACACTTCTACACAATTTCCATATCTAATCCAGTACCTTCAAGTGCTGGTGATATTAAAATTGAGCTACCAAGGTATGATAAGAAAACCCATATTATTTGCGATGGTACTATTATACTTTTAACTGTAACGGAAGATGGTAGCATTGTGATTAAATAGAAACATGGAATATTAATATAAGAAAAAAGTAAATTAAAGAATCCCCACTTCTATGGTAAATATCATATCATCATTAGAATGTGAATATTTGCACAGGAAATATAAAAAGAGCATAGCTATTTCAGCTGTGCTCTTTTTTAGCTTAGATATATATTAATCTCTCAATATATTATTTTTCGCCACTCATCGCAACTAGGATTTTTGATTGAGTTTTGTCGTTCGTTAACGTTACGAATCCATTATCAACAATTTCATCTAGTTTAATTTGACTTGTGATGATACCTTGTGGATTTAGTTGACCAGTACTCATTGCATCAATTGTTCTTTGGAAAATTGAAGGTGTGTAAACAATGGAAGATAAGATATTTACACCGGTGTTTGTAAGTTGAATTGGATTCCATTCGATTGGTCTTGCAAAAATTGAGACTATCATCATGTTACCACGTGGTTTAGTTACATCAATTGCTTGTTTAAAAGTAGGAGCAACGCCCGCCACTTCAAAGGATACATCCACCCCGTCAGCAGCAATTGTACGAACTGCTTCTACAGGGTCTTCTTTGCCTGAGTTAATAACATGTGTTGCACCTAATTCTTTTGCTTTTTCTAATCGGCTATCAGATAAATCCAATACGATAATTTTGCTTGCACCTGAAGCTTTAGCAGCAATTACTGTAAATAACCCAATTGGTCCAGCACCGAACACTGCAACTGAATCTCCTAAAGTAACGCCTGCATCTTTCACAGCTTGGACTGCAACAGCCATTGGTTCTACTAACGCGCCATCTTGTAATGTTAGGTTTTCTGGTAAACGATGTAACGATGTGACAGGAACATTGGCATATTCCGCAAATCCACCGTCTCCATGCAATCCAATGAAGTTAAACCCATCATAACGATCGACATCTTCATGTTTTTTTCTATATGTTAATGTAGGGTTAATTACTACACGGTCTCCAGATTTAAAGTCAGTCACTTTAGAGCCGACTTCTTCAATAATACCAGCAAATTCATGACCCATTGTGATTGGGGCCATTTCACCTGTTAAGTCAGCTTTCGCATCAACAGGAATGAAGACAGGTCCTTCTTGATACTCATGTAAGTCACTTCCACAAATGCCTGCCCATGCTACTTTTACTTTCACTTCATCTTCTCTTAAAGCTCTTAATTCAACCTCTTCAACTCTAATATCTTTTACACCGTGCCAAACTGCCGCTTTCATATATATTACCCCCATAAATTAATTAAAATGGTGCCATAATATAACATCTTTAATAGCCATTCGGGCCTTTTCGAAATCCGACAATTCTATACACTTAATAAAGGTATAAATGGATTCATGATAGGATTCAAGTAGATTCATTTTCCATTTTGTTTGAGCTGCTACATTTGTAACAAATATAGTTTCTTTAAAGAACCGCAGCATCGCAATATTTCCTGAAACCTCAAAAAACACTTCTAACAAGTGAGCAAATGAAACAACGTATTCATAAATATTCTCAGCTGACTTTTTTTGCTTCATCGATTCAAAACGAAGCATTAATTCATTTTGCAAATCGGTATTCCATTTCGGTTCACAACTGGTAAGAGCAAAATTCAAAAGAGAATAAAGGGCTTCCAAATAATCCTTCAATTCCTGATCTGAAATAGTCTTAACTCTTACACCTTTATGTTGTACTTTTTCAACCACACCATCTTTTTGCAAAAGATAAAGAGCCTCACGGACAGGCGCATGACTTACTTGCAGCTCTTTTGCTATTTCTGCTTCTATCAATCGCTGACCTTGCTCATAATAGCCTGAAAATATGCGGAATAATAATTGTTCAGCTATTTGTTCTGAAATTGTTTTTTTTGAAATTGGATTTTCATTGAACCCCATCAAACCACTCCAATAAATTTAATCCTTTTATTTTAACATAGTTTAATGTATAGAGTAGCTAACTAAGAGTGTTATTGATTATGGATTATAAATTATAGATTATCGATAATCTATGTGTAATACTTTAATATAAAAATTCATTTGTTACAATAAAAATGTTTTGAGACTATTTTTTTGTTAGTTTCATCAATTAATGAGGGACTGTAAATAACGATATGAATCCATTATAAATTCTCATTTACAGTATTTTAAATCTATCTTGATGTGTTTTATAAGCTAAAGAAGTTCACCTTAATCGGATTTGGTTATAGACTTGATATATCTAATGAAAAAATAAGCAGTTTGAGGTTCTGTGAAGGAGACCAATAAAATTCAACAAGGGGTGTTGGAATGAGTAAAGAAAATTTCGAAATACCTGTACGCTGTAAGGGGATTGCAGTGGTTTTATTGAAGATGTTTGGTGAGGAATATAAAGTGCTTTTGCTAAAACGAGCGACTTCTATTTTGAAAGATGCATGGTGTTATATTGGCGGGAGTATTGAAGAAGGCGAGAGTGCTTGGCAATCTGCTTTTAGGGAAATTGAAGAGGAGACTGGGATCACAGAGGTTTTATTATATACTTCAAATAAATTGGATCAATTTTACTCACCTTATGAAAACTATATTTATATGGCACCGGTGTTTGTAGGGTATGTGAATGACGACCAGAAAGTAAACTTAAACTATGAACATAGTGAGTATAAATGGCTAAGTTTTAATGAAGCAATTGAACAGGTCACCTTACCAGGAAACGATGAAGTTCTTACTTTTATTGAAAAGCATTTTGTGAAAAATACTCCCTCTAAGTTATTACGTGTTAGAAATAAGTAGATTCAGAGCGAGATAAGAGAAATTAAATAGTTACTCAACTCATGTTATGGCTGAACAAACGGATCTATTGTTGGATAAAAATTTTGAGTGATTTCGCCAATACATTTGTAGGATGATTAGTTTATTCAATATATTTCAGAATATTCATAACTTTATTGAAGAGATACTCAGGAAATGGTAGAATTCAAAGACTTCTAGTTTAACGCATAACAAACGAACAAAAGGGGTGTTATTCATGATTAACAATGTAGGTCAAATCATGTTGTATGTAGACGACCAAGACAAGGCAAAGGAGTTTTGGACAGAAAAAGTAGGGTTTAGTGTGATTTCGGAGGAAGATAATGGACAAGGTATGAAATGGATTGAGATTGCTCCAACCAAAGAAGCTGAAACAAGTATTATCCTCCATAACAAGGAGCTTATTGCGAAAATGTCGCCTGAGTTAAACCTTGGAACACCTTCTTTGATGTTCTTTTCAAACAACTTCGAAGGTCTATATAGCGATTTATCAAACAAACATGTGACAGTCGGAGAAATCGTAAATATGCCTTCAGGTAGAGTATTTAATTTCGCAGATAGTGAAAATAATTACTTTGCTGTAATGGAAAAAAGATAAAAATAAAAGAGCTAGTACGAAGAGTCTGTTGGATAACTCTTTGGTACTAGCTCTTTGTTTAACCTTCTATAGAGTGTTAGTCAATATAAGGACCATATATAGAAATTTCAATTAAACTGTTCGCCATTTCTTCTGGGCTTGTTTCATAATTTTCTTTGATCCAAAAGACGATGCTTTCAACATAAGCTCCGGTTACATAAGAGATAATTAAGTCTATCTTTACACGCAGCTTTTTATCCTGTAGCGCGTAATAAATACCCTCTGTTATATATTGTTTCATAATTTCTTTTACGCCATTGATAAAGATTGCATCGGGTTGATAAACAAAGAATGTCTCATATGCAATATGCTTCGCTTGAATATGTTGAAACAACAGCATTAGGTTTTCGGGAATTTCTTTCTTAGGAATCTCAGATAAACGCCTCGGATTTTTAATTGTTAATGCTTTTTTTAATTCAGCTAAAACACTTTCATGGATATCCAAGCGAAGTTCTTGGATATCTTTGTATAATTTATAAAAGGTAGGCCTAGTTACTTCAGCTGTATCACACAGTTGCTGAATCGTAAACTGGCCTTGTCCTTTTAATTGCATTGTTAAATACGCTTCATGCAATTTTTCTTTTGATTTCAATTGTCTTGGATCTATACGTTTCATTTATTTATCACCCAATACAATTGTATCACGATTTAATTTGGACTAACCACCTATACATTAAAGAGCAGTCCAACCACCATCAATCACAAGCTCTGCACCTGTCATAAAGCGTGATTCGTCACTCGCTAAGAATACTACCCCATGTGCCACATCTTCTGGATTACCAAAGTAAGGTAATTGTGTATGCATTTTATAATATGGCATTGCACCTTCCATTGATGGAGCAGTCATTGGTGTAACAATAATTCCTGGATGTACAGAGTTTACACGGATTTTGTCTTTACCGTATTCAACAGCAGCGGATTTTGATAAAGAGCGTAATGCACCTTTTGCTGCTGTGTATGGGCTTGAGCCTGCCATCCCTACAATGCCTCCGATAGAAGAGATGTTAATGACAGAACCGCCACCAACTTTTTGCATTTCAGGAATAGCGTATTTCATGCCTAAAACACAACCGTTTAAGTTAATATCCATTACCCGGTTCCACTCGTCCATTTCCATAGTTGCAAAGTTTTTGCTCATCGCAACGCCTGCATTATTAACAAGTACGTCTACTTTTCCGTATAGCTCAACTGTTTTAGCTACAACAGCTTTCCACTCATCTTCAGAGACTACATTTTGTTTTATACCAGTGATTTCTCCACCAGCTGCTTTCACATCTGCAACTACTTCATTTAATTTTTCTTCGTTTAAGTCTGTCGCTACTACTTTTGCGCCTTCTTTTGCAAACAAACGAGCTTCTGCTGCACCCATACCATTTGCTGCCCCTGTAATAATCGCTACTTTTCCTTGTAATCTCATTTTCCATACCCTCTTTATTTATAATTTTTTGGATTGTAATAAAGCTAAAGCTTAATACTTTCCTTTCAAAACTAATTTACATATTGTAAATTAGTTTTGATTTATGAGATACATTTTAGTGTATCAAGTATAAAAAGTAAATGGTAAATATAAACAATATCTCGTTGTTCAATTAAAATATAGATCTTTTAATTGAACCGATAATAGATTCAATTGAAGGGGATGGATTAGAGAAAGTAAATAAAATATCTCATCTAATTTAATTTACGTAATGTAAATTAGTTTTATCTATTATCAAAGAGGATTTAATAGGATGAATACTAGGGGAGGGAGATATCTCATCATGATAAGCACTGTGTAAAGAGGTACAAGCATAAAAAGGGTGACTCAAATTTTTAGTTTGGTCACCCTTTTTTAAAGGTTATAAAGCTGTATATTCAATACGACCACGACCCATATTGTTGAGTAATATTTAAACGGTAGAAAATTTGCTTTGAAATTCTTTTAAAAACATATCAGCAGCAGCAGAGAGAACTTGATGCTTTTTCCACACAATATTTAAACCAGATTCTAGTCGTGGGTTAAGTGGTCTAAAGCAAAGGTTACTATCGTTTGATGTATTCACTATTTTATCAATAGTGACAGCATAACCAATACCTTCTTCCACCATAATGGCAGCATTAAATGCAAGATTGTACGTCGTAATGATGTTGAGTTTATCAAAGTCTTCGCCAAACCAATCCGCAAATTCATTTTTAGAAAATGTCTGTTTTAGAGCCTGTCGTGAACAGATTAAAGGAACATCTAATAAATCAGCTGCTTGAATGGTATCTTTAGAAGCAAGAGGGCTATCTTTCCTCATGACAACACCCCAAACATCTTTTGCGGGCATATTGAGATAATTATATTTTGATAAATCAGCTGGTTGTATGAGTATTCCAAAATCCAGCAAGCCCTTGTCAAGACGTTCAGCCACGTCGTCTTCATTACCACTATATAGGTGATAACGTATGTTAGGGTAACGTATCTGCAAATCTCTTACTACCCTTGCAATCTGCTTCATGGCGTCTGTCTCTCCGCCACCTATGTAAATGTCTCCCTTTAATGTTTCTTCCATAGAACCAAATTCTTCTGCTACTTTATCCACCATATCAACGATTTCTTCTGCTCTCTTTCGTAAGAGCATCCCTTCATCAGTAAGAATGATACTGTGACTACTGCGAGTAAATAGCTTTTTTCCTAATTCTTCTTCAAGATCTTTTAGTTGTCTTGACAGTGTTGGTTGTGTGACGTTTAAAAAATTTGCAGCACCGGTGATACTTCCTTCTCTTGCAACTGTTAGAAAATAGCGCAAAACTCTAAATTCCATCTAATCCGCCTCCTACTTTATTGATTTAGTATATATAATTTTGATATGCCTATAAAGCATACTTTGATATTAAATATAGGTATTTTCTATATGAAGAGAGGAAAGTTAGAATAGTATTGAGAAGACTTAAGAAATCATTTTAAACAGATTGTTGGAGGTATATTCTTGGCTAAACAAAAAAGACTACTCATTCTTATATTGACTATAGGAGTTTTTGGTATTTTGAATACGGAGATGGGGGTTATTGGGATATTACCTGAGATTGCTGAACATTTTAATGTTAGTGTGTCAGCAGCAGGGTGGTTGGTGAGTATATTTGCAATAGGAGTTGCAGTATCTGGCCCAACGATGCCTTTATTGTTTTCGGGAATTGATCGAAAAAAAGTGATGGTACTAGTTCTGATAGTTTTTGTTATAGGAAATATCGTATCTATATTTACATCTAACTTTAACATTCTATTAATAGCTCGACTTATTCCTGCTCTTTTTCATCCCGTTTATTGTTCATTGGCATTTTCAGTTGCCGCTGATTCAGTCGATAAGGAAGAAGCACCTAAAGCTGTCGCAAAAGTTTTTATAGGCGTGTCGGCGGGGATGGTCGTCGGTGTGCCCATTGTTAGCTTTGTCGCTGGGATATCGAATTTACAGATGGCATTGGCAATTTTTGCAATCGTCAATATCGTAGTATTAATCGCTACATTACTATTTGTGCCATCGATACCTGTCCAAGAAAAAATCTCCTATGGAGCGCAATTAAATGTACTTAAACATTCGAACACATGGCTTGCAGTTATAATTGTTATTTTGTTAAACGCAGCAATCTTTGGGGTTTACAGTTATCTAGCTGATTTCTTGCAATCAGTAACACATGTATCATCTACTTTCACAAGTCTTCTTTTATTTATTTACGGTGCGGCCAATATTATAGGAAACATTCTAGCTGGAAGATTACTCGTTGATAAACCGGTTAAAACAATCGTAGCCCTCCCTTTTCTAATGGGAGCTACTTACCTCATATTATTTTTCGCAGGCCAATTTACGTTGCCGATGGCTCTACTCATTTTAATGTGGGGAGTATTAGCTGGACTGGCCGCTAACATTAATCAATATATAATTACAACTGCAGCAAGTGAAGCTCCGGATTTTGCTAACGGTTTGTTTTTATCGGCATGTAATATAGGAACGACTATAGGTGCTGCAGCAGGTGGGGTGTTTATAACAAAAATGGGTACGCAATACGTTGTACTAGTGGGATTGTTATCGTTGGTATTAACAGCAGTATTTATTTTCCTCAAAAATTATGGCCAAAAAGCTAGCAAGTATAATAAAGGATAAAGAATTTGGATTAATAGAAATGACAGAGACTCATAAAGAGTATCTATTAAAATGCTAAATTGGATTGTTGAAGCTGTTTTAAACTATAAAAAAGGCAGGGTTGGAGGTTACTCTTACTCTGCCTTATATACATGATTTTACTGTACTAAGCTATCAATCTCTGGTTGCAACTTATTTCGCAAAACATACAGCATAATGGCACCAACAAGGAATGCGACGGCTTCTGCAATGACTAGTGACCAGACAACCCCATGGAAGCCGTTTGTTTTATTGGCGATAAATAATACTGGAATCAGTGTAATTCCTTGAATTATTGACATGATAAACGCGGCTGTTCCTTGAGCTGTTGCTTGAAAAATCCCCGTAAACAAGGTCGTAATGCCTGTAATGAACAAGGATAAAAATGTCACATGCAAAATGTAGCTGCCCATATCAATTAATTGCGGGTCATTTGTAAATAGGCCAATTAAGTGATCGGAAATCAAATAGACAATGATGCCGAACAGGACTGCTAACGCGACAATCGCTTTAATAGTAAAACCAATCGTTTGCTTCATGCGTAATTTATTCGCTGTAAAAGAGAAGGCAATCAACGGTACAACACCCTCACATAATCCCATCAGAATAAACTCTGGAAATTGTAATAAGCGCGATGATATGCCATAAGCCGCTACGGCCTGATCGCCATATTCAACAAGAAAATGGTTCAGAATGAGTGACATGGCACCTAAAAAGATACTCATTATAAAGACGGGGACCCCAATTTTTAATACATTACTCAGAATCTCTTTGTTCGCTTTAAACCATTTTACGGAGATAGTTAAAAATTGGCTTTTATTACTCAGATGGACGGCATAAAATGCACTCGCAACTATATTCGAAATGACAGTAGCAGAAGCGACGCCAATTACACCCCAGTGCAACACGAAGATGACGAACGCATCGAGAATGATATTTACAACAACACTGAGAATCATACCGATCATCGAGGTGATAGCTGCACCCTCTGAGCGCACGATATTTTCTAACGTGAAGAATAAAATGACAAAGGGTGAACCAAGAATCATGATCATGACATAGTCCTTAGTAAATTTGAATGATTCAGATGTTGCCCCAAGGCCGTGCACAATAGAATTAATGAACGGGAGACCCGCCATGATTACAACAAGTCCGAGAACTAAACTGCTGTAAAAAGCGAAAGATGATACATGCTTTACAGAGTCATATTTTTTCTCTCCGAGTAAGCGGGAGATGAATGTGCCGCTACCTATGCCAATTAAGTTGCCTAGCGCCATAATGAATGCAAATAATGGCAAAGTTAATGCGAGTGCAGTCAACATGGCCGTGTCGTGAAGTGTACCTAGAAAGTAAGCATTTAAGATGGAATAGATGACACTCATCGAAGTGCCAAGCATCATCGGCACCGCAAAATGAGCTACAGTTTTTGCGACTGGTGCTTCTTCAAAATAATAGATATTATCTTTATCCATAGTGGATCACTGCTTTCTGTAAGTATTTTGATATCTTAATCTAACGGTGTAAGGTTGAGCCTTACAGTGTTAGATGTTATCATGGGTTTAATAATCTGTAAAGAAAAAACTTACACTGTTAGATAAAAGGGTGGATGATGATGAAAAAACAGCAGCCTCAAATTTCAGAAGATAAAATTTTAGAAACTTCATGGGAGCTTCTTGGGGAAAACGGCATTGAAAAATTCAGCATGAGACGATTGGCAGATCGCTTAGGAATACAGGCGCCCTCACTATACTGGTACTTCAAGAGCAAACAGAATCTCTACCAGCGTTTAGCGAATCAGATATCCAAAATCATTTTAGATGAGTTCCATTCAGAAGGGGATTGGAAGGAGCAGCTAACAGAGCTTGCGGTAACTGTGCGAAGTGTGCTGAGCCGATATCCTTGTTCTACGCAGCTCATGATGATGACACTGCCTCACGAGCCAGACATCATTCGATTTACGAACCGTATGCTACTTTGCGTGGAATCTACTCCGCTTAAGCAAGAGCAAAAAATGCAGGTAGTGACCACGCTTGTGAACTTTGTTTTCTACTTCGTGCTAGATGATTATCAACATGAGCGCAATATCTCCGTTATGCTGAAGGAACAGAGTGAGCTTCCTGGAGAGCAGATGATTAATCTTCTTAATTCAATGAGCGATAGCGATGCAGGACTGTTTCGAAGAATGTTCACGAATGGTTTGTTTGAGCTGATGGGGACGGATGAAGCATTTGATTTTGGGTTAAAGCTCATTCTATTTGGTGTAGAGCGTGTGATAGAGGAGCAAGTGAAGTAAAGGCTCATAAAATCATTTAATTCAGAAAATTATCATTGACTTCAGGAAAATATTTGAATAAACTAGTGATAATTCAACAAAGGCAATGAAGAGAAAAAGTAAAGTGAAAGTGTTTTTTAGTAGAGAGCTTCGGTAGCTGAAAAGAAGCAAAAACACTCATTTGAACAATGGTCTCTGAGCTTCGTACTGAACGTACTTCGGTATTAGTAGGATACGACGGGATTTGGCACTCGTTATTAATGTCACAGTATAAGAGTAGAGTTTATACTCCGTACTTGATGAGACAAATGGTGTGAGCCGTTTGTAAAATAAGGTGGTATCACGTGGATATTCAAACCTCGTCCTTAACTATTTAGTTAGGGCGGGGTTTTTTTGTTTTTTTAAAATGAGGAGGTTCTGATGATGAGTATTTTTATTGGTGGAGCTTGGGCTTATGCGAACGGCTCATTACATTTAGGGCACATTTCCAGTTTGTTGCCTGGGGATATTCTTGCAAGATATTACCGTTTAAAAGGAGAGAACGTTTTATATGTTTCGGGCAGTGATTGTAATGGTACACCTATCACCGTTAGTGCAAGACAGGAAGGAGTTTCTCCGAAAGTAATTGCTGACCGTTATCATAAGGAATTTGAAGAATGTTTTGCACGGTTGGGATTCTCATATGATATTTATACAAGAACAGATACATTGCATCATCATCGAATTGTTCAAGAGATATTTCTCGAGTTGCTACATAATGGGTTAATTTATAAAAAGGAAATCGAACAAACCTATTGCGAGCATTGCCAACAATTTTTGCCGGACCGATATGTCGAAGGAATCTGCCCGGTTTGTAAAGAGCCTTCTCGTGGAGATCAATGCGACAATTGTTCAACTATATTAGAACCTCTTGAACTACTAGAAAGAAAGTGTAAAATTTGCAGCAATGCACCTACGATAAGGTCCACAGAGCACTTTTACTTTTCTTTGAGTTCTTTCCAAAGCATTTTGGAGAACTATACACAAGAAGCGGAAGATCAGAAGCTTTGGCGGGAGAATGCTATTTCTCTTACCAAACGTTATCTAAAGGAAGGCTTGCAGGATAGAGCCGTTTCAAGAGATTTGCCGATTGGAGTAAGCGTGCCGGTAGAGGGATATAAGGATAAGAAAATCTATGTATGGATTGAAGCGGTATCAGGCTATTATACAGCTAGTAAACTTTGGGCAAAAGATACCAATCAGGATGATTCACCATTTTGGAACTCTTCCACTCAGTCCTATTACGTTCATGGGAAAGACAATATACCATTTCACTCAATCATATGGCCGGGCATTTTAGCTGGGCTAGGAAAAGAATCATTACCAACACATATAGTATCGAACGAGTATCTAACATTAGAAAAGAAGAAATTATCCACAAGTAAAAATTGGGCTGTTTGGGTTCCAGAAATTTTAGAAAGGTATGAACCTGATTCTATACGCTATTTTCTAACAATCAATGCACCAGAGAATCGAGATGCTGATTTCTCGTGGAAGGAATTTATTTATAGCCATAATAGCGAGCTGTTAGGGGCGTATGGTAACTTAGTAAATCGTACTTTGAAGTTTATTGAAAATTCATTTGATGGAAGACTTCCCGAAAAAGTCATCAATTCAACGATCCAAGATAAAGTAAATCATTTATACAAGGATGTCGGAGAATGTATTGAAAGAACCTCATTCAAAGAAGCATTGGAGAAAATATTTGAGCTTGTTCGATTTTCAAATAAATATTTCGATGAACAGCAACCATGGATACAAGTCAGAGAGGATGTTGAGAGCTGTAAGCACACCTTAGCAGTTTGTGTTTATCTTATTGCTAATTTAGCTCATATACTTACGCCATTTCTTCCTTTTTCAAGCGAGAAAGTGAAAGAGATGATAAATATAACAGAGAGCAAATGGAGAGCATTTTTTGTACCATCACAGCAATTGTCTAAAGTCTATCCATTGTTCCAACGAATAGACCCAGTACAGATTAAAAAAGAGCTTGAAAGACTAAATAACCAAACTGTTTAAACTAGAGTCCCTTGACAGTGTGAAGGAACTGCATTCATCCTTAAGGAAAATGTGCATGGCTAAAGGGGGATGGAGATGAAGAATAAATTTTCAATAGGTGAAATGGCGAAGCTTCATAATACGACCATCAAAACCTTGAGATACTATGATGATATTGGGTTGTTGAAGCCGATTCAAACTGATTCGCACAACGGGTATAGATATTATTCAACCGAACAATTTGAGCAACTCAACACCATCCATTATTTAAAGCAGTTAGGTTTTTCTTTAAAAGAAATCAGTAAACATTTGGAGCATCGGGATATTGATGGATTCCTGGAATTGCTGCAGAAACAGAAACAACTAACTGAAATGAAAATAAAAGAGTTAGAACGGATAAACCGTAGATTTGAAACCCGAATAGAAGAGATCCATTCAGCCAGAAAAATTAGGGAATTGGAAGTTGCCTCGATAAAGCATATAAAAGAGAGAAAAGTCGTAAGGTTAATGGAGAAGATTCAGTCGGAGCCAGAGTTAGAAGTATCCTTACGCCAATTAGAGAACATAGCCAATATGAATTCTTCTATATTTATCGGTGGTGTAGGGCTCACAGTGAGTCTCGATCATATTAAAAATAACAAATTCGATGTATATAACTCCATATTTATTCTCCGGGAAGAAGATAAGCAAAATTCATTAGAGACCACTATCCCTGAAGGGCAGTATGCATGCATCTTTTACAGGGGGAATCACAGCGATTCTCCCCATTATTACAACATCCTGTTGAATTACATACAAGACCAGCGTTTTCATATTATAGGGGATGCCATAGAAAGAACTATCATTAACCATTTTATTTCGGGAAGTAAAGAGGACTACCTGACAGAAATTCAAATTCCAATAAAGTATTGACCCTTCCCTTACAGGAGGGTTTATATTTTTAGTAAGAACATAGAGATAAGGAGAAGGAATATGTACGGTACAATCTTTAATACACTCATGATTATCATCGGAAGTATTGTGGGAAGTGTCTTTAAGAAGGGAATCAAGGATGAATATCATACGATTCTGATGCAGGCCATGGGGTTAGTTGCCATGGGATTAGGCATCAATGCCATCGTGCAGCATTTGCCTTCCAGCCAATATCCCGTACTTTTTATTGTTAGTTTAGCGATAGGGGGTTTGCTCGGCCAAAGACTTGATTTAGAAGGGAGATTCAATGCTTTAGTAAATAAATATTCTAAGGGCAATTTAGCTGAAGGGTTATCGACTGCTATCTTATTATTTTGTATTGGTACATTGTCTATCATTGGCCCTATAGAGGCCGCATTAAAGGGCAATTATACATACCTGCTTGCGAATGGAATGCTGGATGGAATCACATCAATTGTTTTAGCCTCTACATTTGGAATAGGGATCGCTTTTGCAGGGATTGTTTTATTTCTATGGCAAGGGTCTATTTATTTGATCGCGTTGTTAATGGAGAGCACTATTAATAATAGCCTTCTGAATGAAGTATCAATTGTAGGTGGTTTCTTGATATTGGCTTCTGGTTTAAGCATTTTGGGCATTAAGAAATTTAATACGTTAAATCTGTTGCCATCATTACTGATTCCACCGTTTCTATTTTTAATTATCCATTTTTTCCATTTATAATTAGATTAATCAACGTAGTAAACTTTAGTATTTAAAACGTCTAGACAATTCAACCTTCCACCATATGCACAGCCACCATCAATTCCAATAATGCGATTATCTCCAAAATAAACATCGTTGCTTTCGTGCAAATAATTGGTTGGTGTATGTCCAAACACAATAGTCTTGTCGCCGTTATATCCGTTATGGAATTCCTCGCGAATCCACACTAATGTATAAGGTTCTGTTGACTCTATTGGTGTTTCAGGGTGAACCCCTGCATGAACAAAAATATGGGTGTCTGTTTCATAGTAGTATGGAAATTCTTTTAATATTTCAATGTGTTTGCGGATGTCATCGTTTAATTTAATGGGCTCAGGCATTTCAGTAGTCGTATACCAATATTCTGCATTGTCTTTTTCAATCGTATATCCATAGTTTTGAAGGGTTTTTATGCCACCGTTATAAAGCCATCTTTTCAAATGCATCGGAATACCATCAAAAGCATCCATCATCATCATTTCATGATTGCCAATTAAAGCAATAGCTCCCTCACTTTTTAACTGAATCACTTTATCCAAAACGGCTCTCGAATGAGGGCCTCGATCTACATAATCACCTAATAACAGCAATTGATCTAGGTTTTTGTCATATTGTACAAGCTCTAAGAGTCGCTCGAATTTCTCTAAATCCCCATGAATATCACTTATAGCTAGGATTCTCTTCAAAACACACATCTCCTTTAACTGTTAAAATGGTTTATTTTAATAGTAACAAATCTATTTTTACTTTTATACTAGTTTTGTAAAAATTCAATCAATAAGGTTCTAAAATGAAATAGCTTTATAATTCTGCTAATTTTTAACGAATAAAGTAGACGCCCAATATGATGGACGTCTACTTTATTCACTATTCTACTGGATTATTTAAATGAGCTGCAACGATTACTGCATTGAAAGGTATATGGCGCCATGTTGTTGGCTAGGGTTTTTGTGTGATAGCCATTGTTATTCAGATAGGTTAATAGTTTTGGCAAATGGCGGATGGTCTCTGGTTTATCATGCATCAGAACAATTGGGGCCTGGCCCAATTTGTCCCATGATTGGATATCGCGGATTGTTTTTTGGACGTAGCGCTGGTCTTTCAATGACCAATCTTCCGAATCCACAGTCCAGTCCCAAATTTTAAAGTGTTGTTCCCCTAATAAAAGTCGCATATCGATTGTTAGATATGGGATGCTTCCATATGGCAAACGGATGAGTTGAGAATGTACTGCCGCAACATTTTGTAGGATTTCTTGAGCTTTCAACATTTCGTTTAGCGGTGCACTGGCTGCTGCGCTGTATAGTTTATTGGCATCGTGTGACATACTGTGCAACCCGACCCCAAACCCTTCATTCACCATTCTTTTAATTACTTTAGGATGGGCCTTAATATTAGAGCCAATCATGAAGAAAGTTGCTTTAGCATGATAGCGGTCAAGTATATCAAGCAAATGGCCGGATTCAAGAGTAGGGCCGTCATCAAAAGTCAGATAAACGGTTTTCTTCCTGTGTTCTTTTTTTAGATGATTGATTGCTTTTTTATGTACAACTTCCTCATGTGCGGTTTCCTTTTTCCTTTCTTTTTGCGTTATTTTCCGGTTTTTATCCGAATTCTTCTTTCCGGCTTGTCCGGTTACATTTGAAGAGGCAGTCGGCGATTTCTGGCTTTTCTTTTCTTTTGGTGTTGCGGCCTGCTTTTTTTTAACCGCAGGATTATCATTATCTGCTGAGGATCCAATAGGGCCAATCAAATAAACGCCCAGCAGGATTACTGCGAGTATAACTCCTAAGCCTATGCTGACTTTCCCTTTCGCTCTCTTTTTTCCTTGTCGTTTCATCTTCCGAGCAACCTCTCTTTCTTAGTGTGTTTTGTATGCTGGATTGAACCTGATTTTTGCGCTATTATGCATTTACCTTTATTAATATGACTTACCAGCACTATGAAAAGTTTTGAGGAAAACAAAATGTTTGTATTTAGTGGTTTCTTTTAAAAAAGAGTTTAAGAAAAAATGGATTAAAGATAAAATAGAAAAGCTAGGTTATACTCTAGAAATAAAATGTGTTAAATTCATAAACAATGTAAATAGGATATACAGGATATAGATGAAAGGATTTGTATGAATATGAAAGAAAATTTTTGGCGTGACTTGCCACGACCATTCTTTGTACTGGCTCCAATGGAAGATGTGACAGATGTTGTATTTCGCCATGTCGTGAGCAAAGCAGGACGTCCGGATGTATTTTTCACCGAGTTTACAAACACGGATAGCTATTGCCATCCAGAAGGAAAGAACAGTCTGCGTGGACGTTTGACTTTTACAGAGGACGAACAGCCAATGGTGGCACATATTTGGGGAGACAAGCCCGAGTATTTCCGTGAAATGAGTATCGGAATGGCTGAAATGGGTTACAAAGGCATCGATATCAATATGGGCTGTCCTGTACCTAATGTAGCCTCTAGAGGAAAGGGAAGCGGTCTTATCCTTCGACCAGATGCAGCTGCAGAAATCATCCAAGCTGCAAAAGCAGGGGGACTGCCTGTCAGTGTGAAAACACGGTTAGGCTACACAGAGCTAAATGAGTGGGAGGATTGGCTAACGCATATATTGAAGCAGGATATTGCCAACCTTTCAATACACCTGCGAACAAGAAAAGAAATGAGCAAAGTAGATGCCCACTGGGAGATGATTCCGGCAATCAAGGAATTACGTGACCGTATTGCACCTGACACAATGCTTACCATCAATGGAGATATCCCAGACCGCCAAAAAGGCCTTGAGCTCGCTGAACAATACGGAATAGATGGCATCATGATTGGCCGCGGTATCTTTAAAAATCCGTTTGCATTTGAAAAAGAACCGCGAGAGCATAGCAGCCAGGAGCTTCTGGATCTTTTAAGATATCAGTTGGATCTGCACGATCAATATCAAGAAGTAGTGCCTCGTTCCATTTCGGGTCTTCATCGTTTCTTCAAAATCTATGTCAAAGGATTCCCTGGTGCTGGTGAATTGCGAAATCAATTGATGCACACGAAATCTACGGATGAAGTGCGTGGGTTGATTGATGGTTTTGAAATAAAGAATGTTGATTAGAAAGTAAAACCCAAACCTAAAAAAGGAAAAAGATTATCTCAACCCGTGATTGAGATAATCTTTTTTTAGTTATAACGTTTCCTAGAGAAACTAAACTATATTAGGATTAATATAAGGGGGTTTACATATGGATGAAAATGTATGGAAAGAATTTAAAGTAGCCATTGAAGAGGGGCAAGAATTATCATTTGATTATAAGAATGAAGAATGGTGGATTAGTAGGGTACCTGAAGAAAAGAGCTTTCTTCTTACACGTTCCAAAGATTCTCATACTCAAGCATTTAAATCAGCAGAAGAGTTATTTCAACATGGATTAATAGATGGAAAGCCATTTATTGAAAGAGTTAAAGACTTATAAGAACCATAATAAAACGAATGTTTTTGAAAACTTCATACTAGACTAGGAAGCCCAACAGCAATCAATTCTGGGGAAAGGGATGTTACTAAATTTCACCATATATGTTCTTGACAATCCATTCAATAATGTTAAGATAATATCGAATGTTGCTAAAACTTCATATGATTTACCACTAGGGGTGCCATTAGAATGGCTGAGATCAAAGTGTGACTTTGAGACTCTTGGAACCTGATTTGGTTTATACCAACGTAGGGAAGTGGCACGGCAGAAATTTTATTTTTTGTACATATAATTTCTAATACCCACTTTCTTTGCGTAAAGGAAAGTGGGATTTTTTTATTCCATTTTCCTAACACTATTTTTGGAGGGATTATGATGAAATTTTCAGAGCAGTTACGACTTGAGGCAGATTCTATTTGGGAAGCAAGCTTTCAGCATCCTTTTGTGACAGGTATAGCTGATGGCAGCTTGCCATTAGAAAGCTTCCGCTATTACGTGTTGCAGGATTCTTATTATCTTTCTCATTTTGCCAGAGTGCAGGCATTGGCGGGAGCAAAGGCACCCGATTTGCACACAACGGCTCGCATGGCTGTTCATGTACAAGGTACAGCTGAAGCAGAATTGAGTCTGCATGCTAATTTTTCAAAGCAATTAGGAATTACTGAAGCTGAAATCGCTGAGTTTAAGCCTTCCCCTACGGCGTATGCGTACACATCTCATCTATATCGAGCGGCATTTACCGGTCATATCGGTGATATTATTGCAGCGCTTCTTCCATGTTATTGGTTATACGATGAAATCGGTCAGCGTTTAATGGGAAATACGCCAAATCAACCAATTTATCAAGAGTGGATTGCTGCATACGGTGGCGATTGGTTTCATGAAAAAGTGGTGGAGCAAATTCAGCGAATCGATGAGATTGCTGAGAGGGTAACAGAATCAGATCGCATGCAAATGCTCGAGCATTTTATGATCAGCAGCCAGTACGAATATTCATTTTGGGAGATGGCTTATCAGCATGAAGAATGGCCAATCGTGAATAAGGATTCGATGGTGAGAGGCTAATGAATCGAGAGCTACACATTGTTTCGACAGGCAGACAGCCCATTCCTGAAATGATTGGAATCGCCAAGGAAATTCATCCATACATCGACGCTTTCCATATCCGTGAAAAACAAAAAACTGCGAGAGAATTAATGGAAATCGTAAATCAACTGAAAGCGGAAGGTGTCCCATCGGATAAAATCGTCATCAATGATCGACTGGATGTCGGAGCGGTCACAAGGGTGAAGGGCGTTCAACTAGCTAATCATAGCTTGGATATCGCAGTTGTGAAGGATGTATTTCCAGGATTGCGGCTAGGATGTTCCGTTCATACCGTAGAAGAAGCGATATATGCGAGTGAATGCAGTGCAGATTATGTGATATATGGACATATTTTCCATTCACAATCCAAGCCGAACAAAGAACCGCGAGGCCTAGAAAAATTAAAGGAATTAACTATGAACGTAAAGATTCCAGTGATTGCGATTGGCGGAATCCAATTTAAGAATGTAGAGAAAGTGTTGGAAGTGGGAGCGCAAGGGATTGCGGTCTTGTCAGGAGTGATGTTGGCAAACAATCCTGTACAGGCAGTGAAAAAGTATTCTGCAAAATTGAGGTTAACGGAAAGTCCTTTATCAAAATAAATTGATTAGCAAACGTAAAAGGAAGTGAGCGGATGAGACTCCAAATAAACGGCGAATTTCTAAATGTTCCCGAGCAAATAAGGGTAGTGTCAGATGTGATTCATCACTTTGGGTTAGAATCTAAGGTTTTCATTATGGAATTAAATCATAACATTTTAGACAAAAGCAGCTATTTCGAAACAGCCATATCAGATGGCGACAAAATAGAGATTGTACACTTTGTTGGAGGTGGATGAAATGTTGAAAATTGGGCCATATGAATTTCAATCAAGACTATTATTAGGAACAGGAAAGTACCCAAACTTTGATATTCAGAAAGAAGCCGTGGAAGCTTCAGGAACGGACATCCTTACGTTTGCCGTTAGAAGAATGAATATTTTTGAGGCGAGCCAGCCGAATTTCCTGGAAAAAATAGATTTAGCGAGGTATAAACTGCTACCCAATACTGCAGGAGCCACTACGGCTGAAGAAGCGGTTCGCATCGCCAAGCTGGCAAAGGCATCTGGCTTATGTGACATGATTAAAGTCGAAGTCATCGGTTGCCAAAAAACACTGTTGCCTGACCCGTTCGAAACATATAAGGCATCTGAAGAATTATTGAAAGAAGGATTTATTGTCCTTCCTTATATCTCGGATGATGTATTGCTAGCTAAAAGATTGCAAGAATTAGGCGTCCATGCAATCATGCCTGGCGCTTCTCCAATAGGCTCTGGTCAAGGCATTATCAACCCGCTTAATTTAAGCTTTATTATTGAGCAGGCAACTGTACCCGTTATTGTAGATGCAGGTATTGGTGCGCCATCTGATGCGGCTATTGCTATGGAGGCAGGAGCGGATGGCGTCCTCTTGAATACTGCTGTTTCTGGTGCTGGTGATCCCGTGAAAATGGCGAAAGCAATAAAGCTTGCCATTGAAGCAGGACGCTTAGGCTATGAAGCAGGTAGAATAGCGAAAAAAACCTATGCAACGGCTAGCAGTCCAACCGAAGGAATGAGCATCGGGTGAGTGAGCGTTATTCAAGGCAAGAATTATTTGCGCCTATCGGCAAAGAAGGCCAGAAGAAAATCAGGCAAAAGCATGTACTTGTAATTGGTGCAGGGGCGCTCGGAACGGGAAGTGCAGAAAGTCTCGTACGTATGGGGGTTGGTAAGCTGACCATAGTTGATCGAGATTACGTAGAGTGGAGTAATCTTCAAAGGCAACAATTATACGATGAGGAAGATGCCAAGCAACGCGTACCTAAAGCTATTGCAGCTCATAAACGATTATCACAGTTAAATAGTGAAGTAGAAATCCATGGCCTTGTTCAAGATGTTTCAGCAACTGAAGCAGAGCATCTTATAAGGGATGTGGATCTTATAATGGATGCCACAGATAATTTTGACACGCGCATGATCCTAAATGATGTAGCACAAAAATATAACATTCCATGGATTTATGGTGCTTGTGTCGGAAGCTATGGCATAAGCTATTCCATTATCCCGGGGAAAACGCCTTGTTTAAATTGTTTGCTGGAGACAGTGCCGATTGGTGGATTAACGTGTGATACGGCAGGTATAATCAGTCCCGCTGTCCAAATGGTAGTGGCTTATCAAATCACTGAAGCGCTAAAGATTTTGGTTGAGGATGATTGTTCTTTAAGGAATCAGCTTATATCCTTTGATTTATGGAAGAATCAACATACTTCTATCAAGGTCGATCAGTTAAAGAAACAGAGTTGTCCATCCTGTGGCGATCATACAACTTATCCTTACCTAGAACATCAAAGCCAATCAAAAGTAGCTGTATTGTGTGGACGCGACACGGTTCAAATTCGACCGTCTCATAGAATCACAGTGGACTTAGAAAATGTAGCAAACCTACTATCTAAGCAAGCGGACTCAGTCGTACGAAATCCATATCTTGTTTCTTTTAAAATGGGCGATTTTCGTCTCGTCCTATTTAAAGACGGACGGGCATTGATACATGGCACGAAGAATATTGAGGAAGCTAAATCATTTTATTATCGTTATTTAGGATAGCTAAGGAGTATGTTTGTGGGGTATAGATGTCTAATCAACAGTTATACTAATTAAAACTGTAACAGGGAAATTCTTTAGAAAAGGGCGATAGAATGGTGGCAATATGTGAGCTATGTGGGCGAGATGGAGTGGAAGTGACCATCCATCATTTACTTCCGAAAGAGATGGGCGGTACTTTTGGTGATACTGCCAAACTCTGCATACCATGTCACAAACAAATACATGCCCTTTATACAAATAGCGAAATTGCAGCTCGATTATCCACATTACCAGAATTACGTGCAGATCCAGCGATAAGACGTTTCATCAAATGGATTCGAAAGCAGCCTTCTAGCAAGATGGTGAGGAATAAAAAGGTGAACCGGAGAAAATAGAGGAGCATGCTGTTTTGAGTAGAACAGCATGCTTTTGTTATGACTTGATGTGGTATCAAAGCTCCACATCTTCTGGATCAACCCATTCACCAGTAAGCAAATCAAGTGCATTTCCTGCATCATGGATTTCAAAATATGAAGGAATACCAATTTCTTTACCGTTCGCTTGGTTGAAGCATTGATAAACCCAACGACCGATTTCTGCAATACAGGCTTCCTCCACTCCCTCTTTTTCATAGAACTCTTCTAATGTATCTGACCACTCTTCCTCCAACCATTCATCTACTAAAAATTCATCAAGTAAATCGATAGAACCCGCGAAACCTTCATCTACCTCTTCTTCAAAAACCTCATCAAACATATCTTCTCGAGTAGATAATCTGAAGTAGAGAGTAGGTTCACCTATACTACTCTCGATAAATATAGCGTTTACCTCTTCCGCAAAACTCATCTCTACTAAACTGCCTATTTTCTCCACCAATTCATTTGTCTTTTTAGACAAATTGGAACGAATCATCTCTAAATAGTTTTCTACAATGTATTGCATATAATCACCCCTTAAACAAATATACAATTAGTATAACATTCCATTTATGGATGTAAAATGTATGATGTTAGGAATCTTTATAAACAAGTTATAATACCTTATGATTTAGTCCATTAATATACCTCTTATAGCAGTGTTAATAGTGTTTTTACGGTGATTTAAATTATCTTTTCTTGTTCCTTTGTCGGTTTCAAGCAGACGAAACCACCAAAAAAATTCTTCTTTAAAATAATTGCTCACTGTGTCTCAGATCGTTATTTTCTAATAAAAACAGCGACAAACACTAGATTAATAGTGCTTGCCGCTGTTTGAAATATTTCCAAGCTTACATTTTAAAAGGTTTAGTAGATTTGCTTTGTATAAATTACTTACCCTATTCCACATGCTCTCGCTTCACAAAAAGCGATAAAATAAGCCCGATGATTGAAAGTCCAAGGATAAAGATGTACGCATGCTTTGTTCCTTCTGCCATTAATTCACCTGGTGTAGCGTTCGGAAATTTCTCCATATGCAATGTTTGGCCATTTACCAATAATGTAATTGCCAACGCTGTTCCGATACCACCAGCAATTTGTTGTAATGTACTCATGACTGCGGCACCATCACCATATAATTTGCGCGGTAATTGGTTTAATCCATTTGTTTGCGCAGGCATGATAATCATTGAAATACCGATGAAAAAGATAGAATGTGCCAAAATTACTTGCCAAATTGGTGTATCTGCAGAGATCGTAAAAACAAAAAGTAAGCTTGAAATAAACGCTAAAAGATATCCAAGTGGCAAAAATTTCTTTGCACCATACTTATCAAATAGCTTTCCTACAAAAGGAGAACAAAAAGCGTTCAGTGCACTACCAGGTAAAAGAATCATCCCAGCTACTGTCGCACTAAATAGTAAAGATCCTTTTAAATACATCGGTAATAAAATGGCTGATGATAATATGAGAAGCATACCGCTGAATAATAACAATGCTCCTAATGTAAACATCGGGAATTTAAACACTCTCAAATTAATCATTGGCTGCTTCATTTTCATTTGACGGATACTAAATAATATAATGGACACGGCACCTACAATAAATGGTGCATATACCGAAACGGAGTTAAATGATTTTTCCGCAATATTACTTAAGCTATACATTAAACCGCCAAATCCAAGTGTGGATAACAGGATAGAAAGCAAATCAATAGCAGGTTTTGTAATCTTGGATACATTATCAATCTGTTTAAGCCCGATAATAATTAAAGCTACATAAAAGATAAGACTAATCCAGAAGATATAAGCCCAATCCAACGAATCAACAATAAGACCAGCTAAAACAGGGCCAACAGCAGGTGCTGTTGTAATGACAAGTCCCATTAATCCCATCACAGCTCCACGTTTATAGATAGGGAAAATAAGTAAAATAACATTCATCATTAATGGTAAAATAATGCCTGTTCCAAGAGCTTGCACGATACGACCTATTAGTAAAACTGTAAAACTAGGTGCTACTGCAGCTAAAATGGTTCCTACAATAGAGAAGGTTAATGAACCAACTACTAATTGTTTTGTTGTAAACCATTGAATGAGTAGTGATGAAACAGGTACGAGAATACCAATTGTTAATAGATAGCCCGTCGTAAGCCACTGGGCAGTCGCTGGTGACACACTAAAATCTGACATAATATTAGTTAGTGCCATATTCAAGGCGGTCTCACTAAAGAGTCCGATAAATGCGGCAAACATTAGTACAGAAGCCATAGCTTTAGGGCTACGTACTGGCACAACTTGAGATGAAGACATAAAATACTCCTTTCTTTCATAAAAAAAATAATTAGACCGGTCTATATAATTTTACGATAAATAAAGTCCCTTTTTACTGAGACAGTAGTAAAGGGATCATCTTATTCACGTGATGTAATGGCTCACTCGATTTTTTTGTAAAACATAGCGTAACGCCCCCTTCAATTAAGGCACTAATTGTTCCACTAATCAAACAAGCACGATCTTCACTATAGCCACTCATTCTTAATTTATCGTAAAAAAGTTTTTCCCAAATTATAAAGGTTTCTTCACAGGCCTGGCGTAAATTCTCATTGACAAATACGGTTTCCATCGCGAGCAATCCGAGCGGGACATTTTTAAATTGTGTTTTTCGTTCTATGTCTTTAAATCTTTCCGCAATAGTTCCAATATGATATTGAAATGCTTCGACTGGGTCATCGTAAGTGGCAAGATTTTCTTTAATGGCTGTTGAAATCGTCTTTGCAGATAAGTTAATCGCTTCAATCGCTAATTGCTCCTTACCATTAGGGAAATGATAATATAACGAACCTTTAGGAGCTCCACTCTCTTTAAGTATTTCACTTAACCCCGTAGCATGATAACCTTTCAAATGAAAAAGCAAGGTAGCTGCTTCTAAGATTTTCTCACGGGATGTTTCTTTACTAGACATAGATCATACCTCCATCAAATTATAACGAACGGTCTATATAATAATAAAAGTGTCGTTTGGTGTTGTCAATCTAAATTTATTACTACGTAAAAAGCAATCTAAAGGTGAACTCCTCTCACTTAACGAGTATGTGCATTGCTATTTTTATGTCAAATAGCTAATATAGAAAACCAAAAGCAGAACAGATTAACAGAACTAAAAATAACAAGGGGGAAATGTATGAGAGAAATAACTTTATCAAACGGAAAAACTGTAAAAGTTGAATGTCTAAGCTGTGCATTAATCAGTGGACTTATTGAGCCGGATGGTGGTGTCGTAATTGAAACCGAACATTTTCATGCCCATCAAGATGTTGCATATCCAATAAAAGGATTAATCATATTAGCGTCTAAACGACATATTAAATGCTTTGATGAATTAACTGAAGCAGAAAAATTGGATTACATAAACTTACTGACAAAAATAAGAAAAGCTCAAAGGGAAGTGTTAGGAATAGAAAATGTTTATTACTTTTACAATGAAGACACAACTCACCATTTTCATACCTGGATGGTTCCGCGGTATGAATGGATGTATCAATTTGGGCGTTCAGTAGAATCTGTCAGACCTGTGCTACTTCATGCTCGCAACAACATGAATAGCGGAGAAAATATTAAGGAAGTAATGAATGCAATTAATGCTTTGGGTAAAGAATTGAATAAATAGTATGATACAAAAAATTATCTAAAGATTGTTATCTAGGTAAGTGATAACAATCTTTTTTGATTTCTATAGATATTCCATTCTAACCTCACTCCCATTCCGACTCTCCTCCTCATAAAACTCCATCACTTCCACCATAAACCGATCCAGTTTTCTATCTAGCTTTTTATACATATAGCCAAAGGGGTTGCGGATGAATTGCTTCTTGGTCTGCTGAATGGTTTCTTTGAAGGCTGTAAAGCTGATGTCTTCGAGCTGTTGTTTGCGGACTTGGTAGATTTCCCATTCCAGCAACGGTTTTAGTTGCTTGTACACGACATCTACAAACTTCTTTGTTTCTGAGGTGTTGCCAGTTGTTGATGAAAGATAATGAAAAATTCTATTACGAAGAGATGTATTTAACATCGGGTATGTATGTTTACCGTATTGATGTTTAGGATTAGAAGAAAAAGATGGTTCCTGTTCCAGTTGCACTGCTTCTACCTTACTCTCGCAAGGGGTTTCAGCTTCTTCTTGATGTGCCACGACCAATGTGTCATCACAAGGTAAAATAGAAAAGATGTTGGCGCCTTTGATGCCATTCATCTTTTTTGTTTGGATGCGTTTGATAATCTGTAACTCTTCTAAACGTTTGAGCGTGCGGAACACAGTTCTTACAGAAATGCCTAAAGCACTTGAAATTGTTTGTGCCTTTAAGTGGCAGGCACCTGGATAATCCAATGCATGCGAAGCCATTTTATAGAGAACGGCCTTATCGGATGGGGTCAAATTGTAGTAATGCTTGCGGATGTGTTGTTCCACTTGCTCGTCCATTTCTTGTACAGTTGTAAAAGATGTATAAGGTGCTAAATATTCAAAACGTGCCATGTTTTTTCCTTCTTTCTGCTTTTATAAAGTAAATAGAAGAAAGTAGGGAAAAGGGGACATAAAATAAAAAATATTTTTGTTTACAATATAAAGAAGAATGTACAACAATTTGTTGTACATTCCTCAATTTAATGTGTGAGATGCGAATTTATTTTACATAAGATGATAATCTGAATGGGATGAGATGGTATTTGAATGAATGGGTTGACATTGTTTATACATTTTTTTAAATGTTTTGTGCAAGAGCGTTATCACGACCACGTATTTTATTAGATACTGCTTTAATTCTTACAAAATCATTTACTACGTATTGAATGCGATTAGATAATGCTTCTCCAGTAGTAACTATTTTTGTTTTCGCTAGAGCATCTTGTTTGTCGTGCTGTTTACCGCTCTTTTGTTATTGTGTATCTCACACATTAGTATTCTATGAAGTAAACGGTTTTCGATCTGTACTCATGTCCGTGATTCTTAAAATAATTTGAAGGATTGGTTTACCAATGGTACAGAAAAAAACTCGCCGATTGTGGCGAGTTTTTTTATTCAAGCATGTTATTCAATTGTATGTTTCATGGCATTATACATATTGGCTACATGCTCATCTGACTTATCTCGTGGCATGCGGAGCCGTTCAACGGAAGAGCCGTACCCGATTTCTTGTTTGCCTTCTCGTAAGCCCTTGAAAATGCCATCTGCGAATTCATCTAATGGCTCACCATTTGTATGCAGTCCGGCACCGCCTAGATCTGTGTTGACTGCTGGAGGGGCAACTTCAATCACTTCTATACCTGTTTCGGCAAGCTGGTGACGCAAGCTCATCGTAAAGGAGTGGAATGCTGCCTTCGTAGCTGAATAGATTGGCGCGATGACCATCGGGGTAAAAGCTAACCCAGATGTAATGTTGATAAAAGTAGCTTCTTCTTTTTTAGCGAAATAGGGTACAAAAAGCATGGTCATATGGAATGGCGCTTCAATGTTGGTGGTGATTTCTTGATTGAAATAAGCCCAATCGTTCTTTGCATCTGCCTTTAATATGTTAAAGCGTTGTTGCATTCCTGCGTTGTTCACTAACACATTCACTTCGGGATAGTTTTCTGTTACCCATTCGAATAGGGAAATGCGCTCAGATTCCATGCTTACATCGCTTTGATGAATGATCAGCTCTGGGAACTTTTCTTTTGCCTGCTGAAGAACATTTTCTCTCCGTCCTGTAACGATGACTTTGTTTCCTGCTTTTAAAAATCGTTCTGCAAAAGCTAAGCCAATTCCAGAACTTCCGCCTGTGATAAGGATTGTATTTCCTGAAAGTTTCAATGTAATTCCTCTTTTCTAATAGCATGTGATTCTGATAAAAATACAGTATGCTGTACTGACAATTTTTCAGTAGCCCATGGTAGTATATCCTAATACTACCCACTTACTATAGGGATTAACATCGTTCAAAGGCTAAGAAAATTTAATAAACCTCCTTTTCTTATTAACTTAGTAAGAATTAATGGCATAATCTATTGACAATGGTTCATATTATGGGTAATATTCATTTTAAGTTGAAATTTCAAAAATCAAATAATTCGATCTATCCAGAGAGGTGGAGGGACATGGCCCTTTGAAACCTCAGCAACAGGTTCTACTAATGTAGTAGAATACTGTGCTAATTCCATCAGGCATATAGCTTGGAAGATAGGAGAAGACAAACTTGTTTTGTTAAAAGTCTCTTTCCCTATCTCGGGAGGAGACTTTTTTATTTGTATAAATAGCAGGGGGAAAAGGAGTGGAGAAATGAAGTACGGATTTTGGTTGCCTATTTTTGGTGGTTGGTTAAGAAATGTAGAGGAAGAAAATATGCCACCCACGTATGAGTATGCGAAAACAATCATTCAATCAGCAGAAAAATGGGGATATGATACAACATTAATCGCAGAACTATATTTAAATGATATTAAAGGCACTGACCAAGATTCGTTAGAGGCATGGTCTACGGCGGCAGCTTTGGCAGCAGTAACAGAAAAAATTGAGATCATGGCAGCCGTTCGCCCCGTATTTCATAATCCTGCTGTAACTGCAAAAATGGCGGCAACTATTGATCATATTAGCAAGGGACGTTTCACATTAAATGTAGTTTCGGGCTGGTGGGCAGAAGAGGCGAAACAATATGGCGGCGATTTTACCGAACATGACGAGCGCTATGATAGAACGGCCGAGTTTATTGAAATATTGAAAGGCTTATGGTCGGAAGATACATTTTCTTATCAGGGGAAGTTTTATCAAATAGAGCAAGCAAAGCTTTCGCCTAAACCAGTGCAATGTCCTCATCCAATTTTATATGCTGGCGGGGAAAGTGAAAAAGGTAAACAAATCATTTCATCGCTATGTGATGCCTATGTCATTCATGGTCATACAGTAGGGGAAGCGAAGGCTAAGATTTCTGATATGAAGTCGCGTAGAAAAGAAGCTGGTCGTGAGCCCTTTAAAACCATTTGAATGGCAGCCTATGTGATTTGCCGTGATACGGAAGAAGAAGCGCAAGAAGAATTAAAGCGAATTACAACGGTGAACAATCTAAGTGGATATGTAGGCTTTAAAGACTTTACATCTAAGTCAGAGCTTGAACATCAAATTCAGTTACAGGATTATTCAGTATCTAATCGCGGAATCCGACCAAATTTAGTTGGCACACCTGAGCACATTGCGAATCAAATCATAGCCTTTGAGGAAGCAGGAGTTAATTTGCTACTATTACAATGTTCTCCACAGCTAGAGGAACTGGAGCGCTTTTCGAAACAGGTTATGCCGAAAGTGGAAGAATTAAGGTCCACAATCATAGAAAACAAAAGCAGGGGGCAGGAATATCATGTCTAAAATATACGTAATTCATGAGAATAGTGAATGGACAGAACATCTATTTAAAAGATTAGAAGAGTTAGAACTTCCTTATGAAGATTGGAATCTTGTAAAAGGGACAGTTGATCTTACATCTGTTCCACCTGAAGGGATTTTTTACAATCGCATGAGTGCTTCATCTCATACACGAGGCAACCGATTTGCTCCAGAGTTAACAAGTGCTGTTCTCTCTTGGTTGGAGCACCATGGCAGAGTAGTGATCAATGGAAGCCGTGCCCTTCAGCTAGAGGTAAGTAAGGTCTTACAGTACTTAGAACTAGAGAAGTACGGCATCAAAACACCGAAAACAATTGCTGCAGTAGGAAGAGAAGAAATTCTGAAAGCAGCAGAGGCATTTGGCTCAAAGAAATTTATAACAAAGCATAACCGAGCTGGAAAAGGGCTTGGGGTACAACTTTTTACGTCTGTAGAGGCCCTGCAAAACTATATTGATAGTGATAGCTTTGAGGAACCAGTCGATGGAATTACATTGCTGCAGGAATATATCGAGTCTCCTGAGTCTATTATTACACGTAGTGAATTTATTGGTGGAAAGTATTTTTATGCTGTTCGGGTGGATACTTCTGAAGGCTTTGAATTATGTCCTGCCGATGCATGTGCAATTGATGATCTTTTCTGCCCTGTTGGAGAAGAAAGCGCCAAACCTGCAAAATTCCAGATTAGAGAAGGCTTTGAACATCCTATTTTTGAGAAATATGAACGTCTGCTAGCAGCCAATGATATAAAAATCGCAGGTATAGAGTTTATCCAAGATAAAGAAGGTCATATTTACACATATGATATTAATACAAATACCAATTACAACAGTGAAGCGGAAGCCAACAGAGGTATTTATGGAATGCTTGAAATAGCTAAGTATTTAGGTGGAGAGCTTAAAAAATTGGAAGTGACTGTATAGGCTAGCGAGTTAATCTTGGATCCGTATGATCAAATCAATTGGACAATAAAAAACGGCTGAGGCCGTTTTTTTTTCCTAGTCGCTTTGCGAGGACTAACGCTTTTTCTAGGGGTTTATCTGAAGTCAACGTTTTTAGAAGATGTTAAATTAATGTAAAATTGCAAGTTTCATAAACTGATTTTTGATTATATGATGTTTTAGTATATTTTCAATGAATTTATAAACTATTGTTTGGATATCTGGCGCATGTTATGAAAATAACCGGTTTTTTTCTGTAGCTGACATTGTATAATGAACGTATTATTATTCCAGCTCACAGTACGACAGGGAGGAGTTGCTATGCCAAAGATAACCGAGCTACTCAAAAAACCGTGGTTTCTAGGGAGTTTAGTTGTTCTGTTCGTGGGTGCCATATGCTGGAACATCCCTATTGAGAAAAGAAAGTATGGGCTTTCCCAAAGCGGTTTAGTAACAGACTACACGGGCCTTCTTCCTGAACGTGTGGAAAAGGTCGTGACTGCGGAAAACCGAAATGATTTGCAAAGGATTGTAAAAGAGGCAAATAAGAACGGCCAGAAGATCTCAATTGCTGGGTTGCAGCATTCGCAAGGGGGTCATACATATTATAAAGATGGTGTTGTTCTCGACATGCGGACTTTCAACAGGATCCTAGAAATTAACAAGCAGGAAAAAAAGATTCGAGTAGAAGCAGGAGCTACTTGGGAAAATGTCCAAGAGGCAATACTCCCATATGGTTTAGCCTTGAAAGTGACACAGTCTCAGTCCATTTTTACAATCGGCGGTTCCCTTTCAGTAAATGCGCATGGGCGGGATATCCGCTTCGGTCCTTTAGCAGAAACAGTCATAGAAATGACGTTATTAACCCCAAAAGGTGAGATAAAGAAAATTACTCGAGATGATCCAGGTGAATGGATGAAGTATGTATTTGGCGGATATGGATTATTCGGTGTAATTTTAGATGTGACATTGGAATTGACGGAAGATGATCTATACACCATACATACACAAAAGTTAAAGACTAGCGAGTATGAATCCTATTTCAATCGGTTAATGAATCAAAGTAATACAGCAATGCATTATGCCCGAGTGAGTGTGGCGCCAAGCTCCTTTTTAGACGAAATGTACGTCATCGATTATAACTACACTGGTAAACAGGCGCAGAAAACTTCACTGAAAAAAGAACAAGGTATACGTCTATCCAAACTAGCCCTTGATTTGGGACGAAGAGGCGGTGCTTTAGAGGATTTATTTTGGAAATCACAACAAATATATATCAGCTCACTTGATGGAAAAGAGATTACGCGGAATAATGCCATGCGCTCGGAATCTACATTCATGGAATATACGAAACCTGGTCGGGTGGAAGTGCTTCAAGAATTCTTTGTACCAGTTCAAGCCTACGAAGACTATATAAATGAGTTGAAGCAGGTGATTCCAATGAACGACAAAAAAGAGGATTTCAAAGTTCATAACATTACGGTTCGATATGCGGCGAATGACAACTTAACGTCGTTAAATTACGCTAAAGAAGATATGTTTGGTCTTGTAGTACTAATACAGCATGGATTAAAGGAAAAAGAGATAGAAAATGCCATATCGCTCATCCAGAAGTGGACAAACTTAACGCTCAAATATGGAGGGACCTATTACCTGCCTTATTACCGGTATCAAACAAAGAAACAATTTAGGAAGTCTTATCCTAAGTGGCAAAAGTTTGCTGACGAAAAGCAGAAGAGGGATCCAAATCACGTCTTCCAGAATTTGTTTTATGAGCACTATATAAAGTGAAGGAGTAGAACATGAATCATAAAAATGCAGGCGTAATTCCGCTTGTGGCAACAGTAGGACAGGTCATTATTTTTCCTTATTATATTATTTGGCTGAAGGAAGTATCGTTGACATTCACTTTATTTGCCTGGTTCTTTGCTGCATTTTCGTTTGCGGCTGCTTGGGGGTACCAAATCTTTCAGTCGAAAAAGAATAAGGAACAGTCTTTTATCATTTTGGTGTATGCAGGAATGGGCGCTGTGTACCTTCTAGTGAGCAGTATCAATCAGTGGTCTGAAAGCCTTCCTTATGCGGTAGTGCTGTTGCAAGTTTTTCTTGGTGTATTACAAGGTTACTTTCGTGCATGGCATTCCGAACAAGAAACATATCATTTACATGCTGTTCACCATTATTTAATCGTCGGGTTCATGATGATCGGTTTTACCCTTGTTAAAATAATTTCTCCCGTTGTATATATTACAATCTTTGGTTTTTTGTTGTGTTTGTGCAGCTTGTGGGAGCTTATTTGTAAAAGAAAATTTCGATTATCTAAAAAGGCTTAATCGGGTCAATCGTAATTTTCTTGGGATTCCCGTATTTGCTGGCTAGAATATGGCGATCGTCTTTGCTTTAAAAGTAAATGAAAGGGTTACGAATGGGGAATTGAGCTAAGATCCTGGCATGGGCGTTGTTCGCCACGCAGATGCGGGTTACGATATCGCCATCGAAACGGCGAAAGAAAAAATGTATCCCGATGCTGAATAAAAAGGGATAAAAACATAGCAAGATAATAAAAGGCAATGCAGAAAAATCTGCACTGCCTTTTTTGATGAAATAAATTACCTAATGAATGAAATATATGTTTGACTATATGGTTACTATACACCTTAGGATATAAGTAAGGAGAATAATAAGTAACTAGGAAAATGGCTTGGCTATTTTAAAAGCAACAAACATTTTAGAAATTGAATGAAAAAGGAGATAGAAGAGGAAATTTTATGGTGAAATCAATGAAAGATCAAAAAATGGTTATTGTTATATTGTTAAGTAATATTTTTATAGCATTTCTCGGAGTTGGATTGATTATTCCAGTCATGCCATCATTCATGAATTATATGCATTTGTCGGGTGGTTCTATGGGGACCCTTGTAGCTGTATTTGCGGTATCGCAATTGATTGTTTCGCCTTTTGCAGGTAGGTGGGTTGATAATCTGGGAAGAAAAGTCATGATTGTCTCAGGATTATTTATTTTCAGTTTATCAGAGCTTATTTTTGGATTAGGTACGAACATTTTCATTTTATATATATCGAGAGCATTGGGCGGGATTAGTGCGGCATTTATTATGCCTGCTGTTACAGCATATATAGCAGATATTACAAGTCTTGAGGAAAGACCAAAAGCAATGGGCTATGTGTCTGCTGCGATTAGTACTGGATTTATTATTGGACCGGGTATTGGTGGGTTTATTGCTGATATGGGCATTCGTATGCCATTCTTCTTTGCTGCAGCGATCGCACTCCTTGCAGCCGTTTCTTCAACCTTCATATTAAAGGAACCCATATCTAAAGAAGAACGCAAAATAAATTTATCAAAGGGTAAAGAGACTACATTCTTTAAAGATTTAAAGGAATCAGTCAAGCCTATCTACTTAGTTGCATTTATTATTGTCTTCGTTTTGGCGTTTGGCTTATCTGCCTATGAAACCATTTTTAGCTTGTTCTCAGATCATAAATTTGGTTTTACAGCTAAGGATATTGCAACGATTATTACGCTTAGCTCAATTGTCGCTGTCATCGTTCAAATTATGCTATTTGGAAAACTGGTTGAGAAACTCGGAGAAAAAGGGCTGATCCAGCTTTGTTTAATCGTAGGTGCTATTTTAGCCTTCGTTTCTACTATGATTTCTGGATTTATAACCGTCCTGATTGTCACTTGTATCATATTCCTAGCCTTTGATTTATTGCGTCCAGCACTAACTACATCTTTATCTAAAGCAGCGGGCAATCAACAAGGATTTGTCGCTGGGATGAACTCGACATATACAAGTCTAGGAAATATATTTGGCCCCGCGCTAGGTGGTTTCTTATTCGACATCAACATCAACTTTCCATATATTATCGCCGGCATATTTATGCTGATAGGCTTAGGTTTTACGTTGATATGGAAAAGCAAGAGCAACGAAGAAGTATCAAATGAGTCTGGGTTGAAAGAAGCTAATTAATAAACAAAATCAATTCGACTATACGTAGCGCCTTTGCCAATTATAAAGGTTAATATACCAAATTCCACACTCAAATAATTATTCTGTAGCCCCCAATTCGAATGGGGGCTTTTTTGTATAGTATAATTATGAAATTTTAATCTTTTTTTAGTCTAGTAGACAAAACTTTAAAATAGTCTTTCACAAATTCTCTAAATTGCAGTGCAGTCTCTGACAGATAGTTGCTTTTAGACCAAGCTAGCCCGATTGTCCGTAGACAATGAGGCTCTGTAATGCGAAGGCTATGTGGGAATTGACCAAATTGATGAAGCAAAGTCATTTCTGGAATAAAGGCAATGCCTAATCCTTGTTTCACCAAGTCACCAATGACCGTAGGATCATCACCTTCAAATGCGATATGAGGAGTGAACCCTGCTTCGTAGCAAAACTGGTCCGTTAAATTACGGAATCCATAGCCAGTATGCATTTGAATAAAGGATTCATTTTTTGCTTCCTCTAGTTTAATCATATCTCGATTTGAAAAAGGATGCCCAGGTGGTACGATGAGATAGACTTCTTCCGTAATCAGCGGTTCCCATACGATATCTGGGGCGTCGATAGGAATGGAAGATAGGCAATAATCGATTTTCCCTTCCACTAATTGTCCCTTTACGAAAGAAGAGGGCTGTAGAAACTGCTGGAATTTTACATTCGGATACTGAGATAAAAAGCTCTTTAGAAGATCAGGTAGAACGCGTGGAATGGTAACAGCCAGTGTAATCTTGCTTTCCTGCTGATTGGAGAGCTCTAAAATTTCCTTCCTCCCTTCATTTAACTCCAAAAATACTCTATCAACCCGTTTTAAAAACAACTTCCCAAACTCATTTAATTTGATCTGACGATGTTCTCTGTTAAATAGAGGTGCACCCAAATCTTCTTCCAATCTTGATATCGTTTTACTGAGAGAGGGCTGGGCAATCTGCAGCTTTTTGGCCGCTTTTGTCATATGCTCTAGCCTTGCAACAGTCTGGAAATAATGTAGCTGTAATAGTTCCAAAGATGGTAGTCCTTTCATATATAGATTTGAAGCTATCATTTGATAATTAATAATGTATTATACAACATGCATAAAAGTAATTACTATAAGTAAGGTGAAAAAAATTGAGGATGTGATAATACTTGAAGGGCTTACAATTGATTAAGCGCGATTTTATGGCAATGTGGAAGCATTCTCATGGACGTATTGCATTAATTTTTCTTCTAATTGTACCTTTAATCTATGCCGGATTCTTCTTAGCAGGATATTGGAATCCCTATGGCAAATTAGATAACTTGCCCGTAGCGGTAGTAAACAAAGATACTGGTGCTATGATGGGCAAAGAACATATCAAAGCAGGTAAAGACTTTGTAAAGGAATTAAAAGAGAACAAGGAATTGGACTTCCACTTTATGTCGGAGGAGAAGGCCAATAAGGGGCTGAAAGATGGGGATTATTATATGGTGATTACCGTTCCCGAAGATTTCTCAAAACACATTAGTACCCTAATGGATAAACATCCAGTTCCTGCACAACTTTTGTCAAAGACAAATCCAGGCGGAAATTTTGTAGCTTCGCAGATCAGTATAACTGCAATAGAAAAAATAAACGAGAAGATTTCAAACAGTATTACCAAAACATATGCAAAAGGTGTGTTTGATAAATTCCAAACACTCGGCAAAGGTTTAAAGAAAGCTGGAGACGGAGCAGATGAACTTCACACAGGCATAACGAATGCTAAAGATGCCGTTGCAAAATTGAATAATGGATTTGGCCAGCTTGATCAAGGCATGAATCAATTGTCCACAGGTAGCCATAAGCTTCTCAATGGGGAAGAGACACTTTCAGCTGGTGCAGCCAACTTGGAAAAGGGTTCACTTTCATTAGCGGATGGCACCAAAAAACTGTCGGCAGGCATGAATACGCTGAAGTCTGGTGAACAGCAGGTTGCTAACGGGGCAAAGCAATGGTCCTCTAGCAATGGAAAACTGCTTCAAGGACAATCAAAAGCAAATGACACGGCAAAGCTTTTGCAGCAGCAAATGGATGCCTATACAAAATCGCATCCTGATGCGAAGAAGGACCCAGCATTTCTAAAGATGCAAGCAATGGCAACTGGACTTGTTCAGGCAACTGAACAGCTTGAAACAGGACAAACACAGCTTGCACAGGGAGCTGAAAAGATAACTGCTGGACAGGAAAGTGTTCATGCAGGAATGGAAAGTTTTTCTGCTAATTTGGACAAAGCAGCATCTGGAGCGAGTGAATTAGCAGCAGGCACAACTAAATTTAGTAATGGCTTCGAAGAATGGAGCAAAGGCTATACGACATTAAATAGTGCCATCGATAAAGCGGCCGAAGGAACAAAACCGTTTAAAGAAGGCACAGCTAAATTAATGGATGGAATGGGCCAATTATCTGATGGCTCTAGTACCCTTTCTTCCAAATTAAAAGTTGCTGCTTCAAAAACAAGTGGCATCTCTAATAATGATGCGTTGACGGATATGTTTTCTGAGCCAGTAATTTTGAAGGAAACAAGTCTTTCTAACGTGCCTAACTATGGATCGGGCATAGCACCTTACTTCCTATCACTTGCTTTCTATGTGGGTGGTATTATGGCATCAAACATCCTGCCGCTTGGCAGAAGAAAAGAACGCATTGTAAATGGTACGCATCATTTGATCAACAAATTGGGGCTTGTATATACGATTGGTTTTATACAGGCAATGATTGTGGACGCGATTGTATTAGGCGTCATTAAGCTAGAGGTGGCAAGTGTTCCACTATTTATGCTTTCTAGCGTAATTGTCTCCTTTACCTTTATGACATTTATTTTAATGCTGGTTACTGTATTTGGTTTAGTAGGGAAGTTCCTAGCCGTTACTTTCCTTGTTTTCCAACTAGCAACCTGTGGTGGGACATTCCCAATGGAGCTTGGAACTCCACTGTTAAGCAAGGTAGGGCAATGGATGCCTATGGCTCATTCGCTCAAGAGTATGCAGGAGGTCATTTCTCTAGGAAATTGGCATGAACTGCAATCTCAATTACTTTACTTAGTCATTTACCTTGCTGCAGCTATTTTGATTGCATGGGTGGCAAGCCATATTCAACATCGTGAAAAACCGGCTGAGGAAGTCGTAACTTCATAAGGAAAAGGGAGGGCATATGCCTTCTCTTTTTTGTTATATTGAAACAATCGTGAGATTATATGAGAGGAGTAATGTATAGTAATTTAAGATTTAAAGTTAAATCCTATCATAACGTCACCAATTAACAATCGACTAACTTCTCAATAAACTGATTCATCTACTCTACGAAATATTTAGTTTTGGATTATAAGTATTTATGTATATTATCTATAGAGTGAAAGCTTATAAATGAGGAAATAATCGCCATTCTGCACTAATATAATGTTGAATTATAAAAATAAAAACGAAAAAAAGCTATAATAGAAGTGATGTACCAATTTAACGGGGGGCAGGCAATGAACAAAGAAAAACAGCTCTTAATGAATTTCAATGATGTATACAACAAAATCGTGATGCTTAATAAGCCAAAGATGGAAGAGAGCCTGAAGGGGCATAAGCCTTCTGAAGTGCATTGTATTGAATCAATTGGAAAAAACGGCAGTGCAAATGTAACGCAGCTTGCAGAATCCCTTTATATGACGAGAGGTGCCATAAGCAAATTAACGAAGAAGCTATTAGAAAAGGGCCTAATCGAAAGCTACCAAAAGCTTGATAATAAAAAAGAAATTTATTTTAGACTTACTGAATCTGGGAAAGAAATTTTTACAATACATGAAGAGTTACACAATGAATTTCGAGAGCGAGATAAAGTTGTATTTGAACAACTAACCGAGACGCAATTTGATAACATGCTCGGTTTTTTGGAAACCTATAGCAGGCATTTGGACGAAGAAATAAAGAAACAAGACGTACCTCATCACTAAATACTTATTCATAAATCTTATTGTAACAGTCTGATCCATCGATCAAGACTGTTTTTTTAAATTATATTTTTGTTGACCGGGAAACAAAATAATGTTATTTTTGTTTCTGCGGAAACTAAAATAATTTAAAGGGGCTTAATATATGAACAAAAACATATCACAGAAAGCAGGAATACCTAGAGAAATTCTTACAGCTGCTTGGGCAATTGCGCTTGGTGCGATTGCTCCAATGCTTGACTCTACCATGGTAAACATTGCAATTGACAAACTAACAAATGATTTTCATACAACACTTGATACTATCCAGTGGGGGATTACAGGATATATACTGGCTCTTGCAATTGCCGTTCCCGTATCTGGCTGGCTTATGAACAAATTTAACGGAAAGAAAATCTTCATCGGGGCAGTTATTGCCTTTGGTCTTATTTCTGTTTGTGCAGGGCTGAGTTGGAATATTTCCAGCTTTATCATCTTTCGATTACTGCAAGGGTTCAGTGCAGGGATTATTACAACGCTTATGTCAACATTATTGGTCAAAACAGCCGGCTCAGAAAATTTAGGGAAAGTAATGGCCATCGTCAGTACACCAATGATTTTAGGTCCAATTTTAGGTCCTGTGATTGGCGGTTTTATAGTCCAAGGAGCATCATGGCATTGGATTTTCTTTATTAATGTGTTTATCATTTTGATTTCTGTTCCGTTTATGCTGAAAACAATTCCCGATTTCGAGCCATTCAATAAAGAGAGCAAACTGGATGCATGGGGAATTATCAATTTGTCTGTCATGAGTGCGACATTGATTTACGGTGTAACAAAAGCAGCAGCCTATGCATCATTCTCCAATGAGAAAACTATCTTTTGGATTGGGATAGGTTTTGTTTTTGGTGGAATTTATCTCTTATATAATCGAATAAATAAAAATCAAACTGTGCTACCGCTGAATTTATTTACACATAAGAGTTTCTTAGCCTCTAGCACTGGACTGTTTTTGGCGAATATTGCTATTATGGGACCCATGTTAATACTGCCATTGTTTTTTCAACGAATATTGCATTTTACCGCAATGGAAGCAGCGCTTGCATTAATCCCACAAGGAGTGGGAATGCTTGTTGCGCGTCCAATAATCGGGAAAATGATTGATAGGATTGGAGCTAGAAACGTTGTTATCGTTAGTCTTGTTCTTTCTCTATTTGGAACCTTTCCGCTTCTCTCTATTACGGGTCAAACAAGCCTGGTTTGGATTTCTATTATATTATTTATTCGTGGAACTAGCGTTGGTGGAATAATGCTTCCATTAATGAGTGACGCTTATACGGGTCTCGACGATAAGGAACTTCCAGAAGCAGGCGTTGGCATCAATATGATTGAAAATATTGGTTCAAGTTTGGTTCGGCATTAATTGCAACAGTTGTGGCAACGACCGTACAAGGTTTGCAACCAACACTCAATAATGAATTAAAAGGATATCATGCTGGTTTTTTGGTTTCCGCCCTTGTCCTTATAGTCATTTTTATTCCAAGCATCTTCCTTACACATAAAAGGAAAGGATGATTAGAAAGAACTTAGGTGGGATGAGAACACTGAAAAATTGAATTGATAGAAAGGCTTATTTAATACTCGATACTATATTGAATGTTAAATCTTCAGAGTTTAGCGAGACAAGCGATACTCATCGAAAGAAGTGAAGAGGCAGCTTCAATTAAGAATGAAATTAATAGATAAACAAAAAACGAACAAACTATCCCATTTGTTCGTTTTTTTCATTAACTAAAATCTTTCCAACCATGCTCTTTCTTTAAAGAAAACATCACCTCTGTAAAACAATATGCTGCTTAGTTCATATTCAGTTCACATTTGGGGTTTATGCTCTGTACATATCAACAAGAGGAAAGAAGAAGGAGGAAATAAATTGGATCAATTTACTAATAAAAAAATGATGAATGATAATAGTGAGTGGGCTGTAGAGGCCAAAGGTTTAGTTAAAACGTTTGGGAATCATCGGGCCGTTGATGGCGTGGACTTAAATGTTCGAACGGGAACGATATATGGTGTGCTTGGCCCGAATGGAGCTGGGAAAACGACTACGATTAAAATGCTGGCAACGTTACTAAAAGCGGATGCTGGTTCAGCAAAGATTTTTGGATACGATGTGGCAAAGGATGCACAGCTTGTTCGTCAATTAATTGGTGTCACAGGACAATATGCATCTGTTGACGAGTCACTTAGCGCAACAGAAAACCTGATTATCTTTTCCCGATTGTTAGGCTTGGGACGGAATGATGCAAAGCGAAAGGCAGCTGAATTGCTGGAGGAATTCGGCTTATCAGAAGCGGCTAAACGCCCGCTTAAAAATTTTTCAGGCGGTATGCGAAGGAGATTAGACTTAGCTACGAGCCTTATAGCACAGCCACCGCTAATCTTTTTGGATGAACCAACGACAGGGCTAGACCCACGTACGCGTAATCAGATGTGGGACACAATTCGCAGATTAGTGGATGGGGGTTCGACCGTTCTATTAACGACGCAATATCTTCAAGAAGCGGATGAGCTGGCAGACCGGGTTGCTGTTATTGACCATGGTCAAGTTGTTGCAGAAGGGACTGTGAATGAACTGAAAGAATCTGTCGGCACGAGTTCCTTACATTTAAGGATTCAAAACGAACAATCAATTCAAGAAGCACAACGTATTGTAGAGCGAGTACTGAAAGTCCAATCAGCCGTATCTCCAGAGGGTGGAAGAATTACTGCCCCGATGGCTGAGCCAGACAAAGTGACTGACTTGTTAATTACACTGAAAGAGGCTGACATTCAATTAGCCGAATTGAGTGTTCAAAAACCAACTTTAGATGAAGTTTTTCTGTCCATTACCAGTCAAAAGGGCAGTGAAAAGAACACTAAGGAAATTATAAATAAATAGGAGGAAATGGAATGAGTAATACAACGATCAAAGTTTCAAATAGACGAAAGCTTAGTAATAAAACTAGTTTCCGGCAGACAGTAAGAAATTCATTAACAATGGCACATCGAGGACTGCTTAAAGTTAAACGGACACCTGAGCAATTATTTGATGTTACATTACAGCCGATTATCTTTACACTAATGTTTACGTATATTTTTGGAGGGGCTATTTCTGGTAATGTTCATAGTTATTTGCCAGTTATTATTCCTGGAATCCTCGTCCAAACTGTCATTACAACTTCTGTAGTAACAGGAGTTCAGTTACGAGAAGATATGGATAAAGGGGTATTTGACAGGTTTAAGTCACTGCCGATTGCCAGGATAGCACCACTGGCTGGTGCTTTGCTGGCTGATACGATTCGCTATACGATAGCCACAACAATGACATTTACAATGGGCTATATCATGGGATATCGTCCAGAAGGCGGTTTAGCTTTTGTATTCCTAGCAGCACTTCTTGTGATTATTTGTTCGTGGGCTATTAGCTGGATTTTTGCTTTCCTCGGTGTCATTTCACGTACAGCTTCAAGTGTACAAGGGATATCGATGATTGTCCTATTCCCACTGACATTTCTCTCTAACGCGTTTGTACCTGCAGACACTATGCCAAAGTTAATTCAATGGTTTGTAAAGTTTAATCCTATCTCACATCTAGTTACAGCTGTAAGGAATCTTACCAATTCTGGTACAATAGGCTGGGACTTTACTATTTCACTTATTGGAGCAGCCGTAATTGTGGCTATATTTGCACCACTAACTGTACGTGCTTATATGAAACGTGCATAGAAATAAAGAACTCCCCCTCATGTATTAACGGGGGAGTTCTAATTATATATCCAAAGGAATGATCTATATGGCGAAATTATTAATTGTAGATGATGATCCTAATATTCGTGAATTAATACATGTCATCTTAGCAAAGGATGGCTTCTCAATTGAAGAGGCGGCAGATGGAAAAATGGCCCTTTCTATGCTAGAGGAAAATAAAATTGATTTAATCATTCTTGATATCATGATGCCTAATATGGATGGCTGGTCATTCTGTCGGGAAGTCAGACATTATTATACGGACACTTTGCCCATTCTTATGTTAACGGCAAAAGGGGAAACAACTCAAAAAGTAAAAGGCTTTGAACTTGGGGCCGATGATTATTTAGTAAAGCCGTTTGCACCAGCTGAGTTGGCCGCAAGAGTAAAAGCGCTTCTAAAACGCTATCAAATCACCTTATCGAATCAAATTGTGATTGGCAATGTAGTGATAGACCGAGAATTCTATAGGGTATCAGTTGGAGAAGAGAATATCACGTTGCCGTTAAAAGAGTTTGAGTTATTGTTTAAGCTTGCAACGCATCAAAAGAAAACATTCTCTAGAGAACAATTGATTGAAGATATATGGGGGTTTGACTATGAGGGAGATGAAAGGACAGTTGACGTTCATATTAAACGCCTGAGGCAACGATTCTCTTATGAGAACTGCCCGTTTAAAATTACAACAATTCGAGGACTTGGATATCGCTTGGAGGTCGAATCGTGAAGGGGATAGAGATCATGAAACGTATCCTAGGAGTTCTTGCTGTAACAACATTTTTACTCATATGCTGGAGTTTTGCTTATTGGGGCGTAACGTATTTTTTTAAGTGGATACAATTTACTCCGCATGAATTAACTAAACAATTAATCTGTTCACTTGTAGGATTCTTCATCTTTGGCTGCTTAATATCTCTACTACAACATTTGCCTTGGATAAAGAGAAAAAAAGATAAATTTCTCCTCCCCATAATTCAAGCAATGAAAATGATGTCAGAAGGAAACTTTAATATTGATCTTTCTGTTTATAGAGCTCAGTTTCATGAAAATGATGATCATCCTTATTCAAAAATTTTAAAAAGCATGACACATATGGCCGGGAAATTAGGAGAGATGGAGGAAATGCGTCAAGAGTTCATCTCGAATGTATCACATGAAATCCAGTCTCCGTTGACCTCCATTGCTGGTTTTGCTCATGCGTTAAAGAATGATGATTTAAATATAGAAGAGCGAAAGCATTATTTAGAAATTATTGAAATGGAAAGTGTCAGGCTATCCAAATTAAGTGAAAACCTATTAAAGCTCACATCTCTTGAAGCTGAACACGTGCCTTTGGAGCTTAAACCGTATCGATTGGATTATCAATTGCGTCGTATTATTCTTGCAAATGAACCGCAATGGATGGAAAAAGAAATAAATATGGACATTTTCCTTGTCCCTTTAACAGTTACTGCGGATGAAGGTATGCTGGATCAAGTATGGATCAATTTGCTTCATAATAGTATAAAGTTCACACCAGAAAAAGGGACAATTATGATAAAAGCATACCAAGCAGACGGGGAAAGAATGCTTGTAAAAATAAAAGATACAGGGATGGGGATGGATAAAGAAGCAATCATGCATATTTTTGAACGTTTCTATAAAGCGGATAAATCGAGAAATCGAAATATTGGGGGAAATGGTCTTGGACTCTCGATTGTCAAAAAAGTAATTGATTTGCACAATGGTGAAATTCATGTGCATAGTGAACTCGGAAAAGGGACTGAAATTACCGTTATTTTGACACGATAGTTTATGAAAAAAGTAGCTGACTATTTTTTATTAAAAGTCAAAACATAATCAAAATTATAATGAACATTAAATAATGTATTGTGAAAAGGATAGATGAACAGGATTTATACCTTCTATCCTTTTTGTATAACATGACTACAATTACTACTACAAATTAAACTTCCTACTACATACTATTCTACTCACTTACAACGTTAGTTTTAAAAAGTAGCTTTAGTTATTAGAGTAAGTCATTCGAGCTATATCCATCACAAAATTGATTGACAATGCTCATTAGCCGTTTATTTTCTTCAGAAGATACGTTTTCGTCTAACATGGCTCCTGCAATTATTGGCAACCATTGGAGTATTTCGCTTTTGGATATGTTTATATTACAACAATATAAGTGTAAATATAGCTCAGCTAATTCAATGGAATGCTGAGATAATAATAAATAAGTACGACATACGTCTGCACGGATATCCCCAGCACTAGCATCTACCCAATCAATGATACTCACTACATCTTCGTTCATAATTAGATTAAATGGATGCAGATCTCCATGGCATAATCTGGGTTCATACTTTAAAGAGTTTAACCTACTAAATAACACCTTTTTTTGACTTTGATTTAGGGATGGAGCTGATTCAATCTTACGGCTAACTTTTATATCGATACGTTCAATTTCATCTGATTCTACCTTGACTTCATGTATTCTTTTTTGAATATTTACAAGGACATTAATATATTGCTCAGCCTCATTTTGATTTTTTAATAGACGATGCCCTAAGGTTTCACCGTTGATGTATTCCATTATTATTGCCTGTATTCCGTTTATCTTTCTAACCTCTAATACTTTTGGAACATTCAGCCCACGTGAATAGGCAAACTCTTGTTTCTGAGCTTCATATAATGATTCAGTAGGTGGTAGATTTTCTTTGAAAACCTTTACTATTTTATTATTCCATAGATATAGATTGGCAGTATTACCGGTAGCGATCAGATTTCCTTTAAAATTCATACCTTTCCTCCAATCAATCATTTATTAAATTTTGAACTCAGACTCCAAGGGTCCTTCTATGACACACTTCGCTTCACTTTTCCACTCAACTGAAAAGTCAGCAAATACGCGAATGCACCGATGAGGGTAGAAAAAGCCAATAGATTAAAAGTCCATGTGTAGCCAATCCAAGCAGACAGCGGAATAGCAATAGGTGCAAGCGCTCGACCAATCGTGAAGCGAAGGCTGCCTGCCGCAAAGTATTGACCTCTCATATGCTCCGGTGAGATTTTGGCGATAAAGCTATCTTGAATACCTACGACAATTAGTTCCGCAGTTGTGAAAACAAACATGCCTAAAATGATCACCCAAATACTGGCCGTATATCCGAAGATCAGCATAGCAACGCCGTATAAGCAGGAAGACATGATAAATACATTGCGTTCCTTATATTTCGTCATCCATTTTGAAATAAATACGGTAAAGAGGGCAACGAGCAGTCCATTTTCGGCAACAACCCAACCGAATGCCTTCTCTCCTGAAGCTTTAAGGGACCAATCACCGAAAGAAAACAGATTCTGTACTGGAACCATTTCTTTCATATAAACGGCGAGCAATAGATCCATTTGCATAAAAGCTTGCGCTGCGAATATGCCGCCTATGATAAATAACAAAAAGACCTTATCCTTAATAATGACCTGATAATCCTTCAATTGCTCTTTTATCACAGTGAGCCAATTACTAGCTTGCTCATTGGATGTGGATGCCCCTTCTAGAGATGCCGGCGTTGTTTCTCTGATGAATGCATAAATTAAAAAAGCGACAAAAAAGCTGGCTGCGGCACTTGTGATTAAGAGTCCAAATCGATGATCGAAGAAAAAGATGCCGCCTAGTATGGGGCCGATTACCACGGAGATATTGATAGCTGTATAGAAGACAGCGAACACCTCGCTGCGATGCTTTTCAGGAACCACATCGGCTACCATCGCATGGCTGGCCGGCATATAAAAGGAACCGAAGAAACCAAGTATGGAGAAGCAAATAAAGCTGAGCATAGCCGATTGAAGCCATGGTGAATTGGCTAAAGCAAAGGCAATGAAAGCAAGCCCTTGGCCGAACATCGAGATGAACATCATTCTTTTTCGGCCAAATTTATCGGCGCAATAGCCGCCAATCAAATTGGTGAAGACGCCTACAAGCTGAGAGACGATAAGTAAGATGCCTGCGAGCCCTTTTCCCAGTCGGTCTGAAAAATAAATGGCCATATACGGCAAGAACATCCAAAGCAACATGTTAGTTAGAAATTCACCGTAAAGCCGGACCTTCAAATTGCGGTCCCAATCCTTCCATTTCATATGTAATTCCCTCAATTCTATGATGTTTACAAATAGGGATTCCTTTCATTATTTCTATTAATTAAAAATTTTCCCACTTTTAAAAGTTACCATTTCCTTTCCCTACATACAACCGTTTTTGAAGAGGTCAGATTTCTCTACATGCTAAAGAAGGGGAACCCCTTCTTTCTATTATTATCCTTGATACTGTTTTCAGGGTGATGCATAGGAGGATTTCATATGAACTGGGACAACCTAAAGCAATTTGTTAAAATTAGCTTCATAGCTTTCTTACTTACTCTATTCTTATTAAAGTTGAATGTTTATCTTAAATGCCAACGTTATAGTATTGCGAAAAATAAAGAGTAGGGTATGATGTGAGTACTTATTAAGTATGGACACCAAAAACCCAATTCATTATAATTACAAGACAACACTAACACTGTTAGCAATGAAGAGTAGACGCGGAAACGTCTACTCTTTTTTATCACTGTTTTCGTAAATATTGTTCCTTTAAAGAATATTTAACTTTACACTAAAAGGAAATTTAAGATATATGTGTTATAAGTATTGAGGTGATAAAATTGTTTAACATTTTTTTAATAACTCATATACTTACAGGGATGATTTGTTTAATAAGCGGGATATTTGCAATGTCTTCTAAAAAGAAGAGGGGGAAACATTCTGTATCTGGTGAGATATATCACTGGTCTTATGTTCTTGTATTTATAACAGCTTTGATTATGTCGATAATTCATTGGGAAAAAAGCCAATATTTATTCTACATCGCTCTGTTTTCTTATGGGCTTGCTTTATTGGGCTATTTAGCGGTCAAGAAGAAGTGGGAAAATTGGATAGGTGCTCATATTGGAGCAATGCTAGGTTCTTATATAGGTATTGTAACTGCAACTTTAGTAGTTAATATTCCTAGTATACCAGTTTTAAATGAACTGCCTATTTTGTTATTCTGGTTTCTACCTACAATAATAGGAACTCCGCTCATATTTAAAGTAGGTAATAAATACGCTCCAAAAATTAGAAGATAATTGTTAAGTACTCCTTATTAACTAACGCTTAATAGCGGTACCTGCTTCCGCTGTTTCCGTGTATGAAGCCGCACGTAGAACTGCTCCAGAGCAGTATGAATGATTTTATTATTGAATCAGCTTTTAACCCAAAAGGGACAAAATTCACTTTCATTTTTGAGTGATTTTTATCTTTTTATATACTCATTTTCTTGATATGCTCTGGGCAATTGCTTTGACCAGATTGCTGATATATATGCACAGGCCAGGCGTATTGCAAGCAAAGCAGTTATTTGGGATTGTATGGCTGAAGATAGGGAAGAATAGGAGTTCTTTCTAGAAAAGCATTGGGAATTAAAGTGCCTAAAAAACCATTCTAAGGTTCAGAGGAAACGAAGAGAGCATTTTATTTAGAATGCCAAGGGATAACTTCCGTTGCAGTAAACCTATTCATCCTAGTACAAGAATGAGCGTTGTTTAATATGTTATACTTTTAAAAAAACTAGAAGTGAGGAACTTATGGAGACAAGCAAGAAACAAAGGACCAATAAACTAAAAATATTTTTTCGAGGATTATTAGTTATTTTAGGGGGATTTATAGCTGCCTATGGACTAGAAACAGTATTAATTCCAAACCACGTATCAGATGGAGGGGTGACTGGGCTAAGCATCGTGGGTTCTGAGCTTTTTGGACTACCATTGGGAGCTCTCATTGCAATCATAAATATCCCTTTTATTTGGTTGGGTTATAAACAAATCGGAAAAACTTTTGCCCTATTTTCGATTATTGGCATTGTTTCATTATCGTTTGGCACCATCCTATTTCACCATACGCCGGCAATTATTCAAGGGGATACTTTGTTGATTACGGTTGTTGGTGGTATTATTCTTGGTTTTGGGATGGGACTAGCCTTACGTAATGGCGGTGCATTAGATGGAATTGACATGCTTGCCGTACTTCTATCGCGAAAATTACCATTTGGGACAAGTGATTTCATTCTCTTCTTAAACGTGTTTGTATTTATAGTCGTTTCAACCGTATTTGGTTTACAAGGAGCGATTCTTTCGGCTATTGCATACTTTATAGCTTCTAAAGTAGTTCACATTGTGGAGGAAGGTTTGAGTGGTTCTAAAACCTTTAAAATTATCACAAGCCAACCTGAATTAATGGTAGAAACTATACGCGACCGCTTAGGTAGAAGTGCAACGTTTAACGAGGTTTATGGAGGGTTTTCCCACGAAAAATTTAAAGAAATCAGCTGTGTCATTAATCGCTTAGAAGAAACCAAACTAAAGGAAATTATAAATGAAATTGATCCAAAATCTTTTGTTACTGTTTATGAGGTATCAGAAGTGAAGGGCGGTAATTTTAGAAAGAATGATATTCATTAGAAAAAAATTTCTCAACATTACACTTAGACTGTAAAGGGCAGTATCTTTGAATGAATTATTCCATAATTGACGCGATTGTGGACGAATAAGAATAGAAAATGGACAACCTTTCTCGCAAAAAGGGTTCTCTTAATGTAAGGTAAAATCCAGGTCTGCAAGCTGTTTTTAAGATAACTTTATTTTAAAACTACAAAAAAGACAAAATTCACTTTCAGCTACGAGTGAATTTTGTCTTTTTATATTATCATTTTCTTGATATGCCTTGTGCGATAGCCTTTCCTTTTAAATAGCCACACGAAGAACTTGCTGTCCCATGATAAAGTAGCGATCTAATTCGAGTCACCAGATTACCACAATCACATTTACACATAAGGTTTTATCTTCAGTTAATAGAGTCAGATGGCCAATTTTTTGTTGCAACTTTACTCATATTGCTTCATTGTCCAGTATTTAATAACGTTAAACAATTCCGTGTTTTTCTCTTTTGAATTTCCTAAATAACGAAATCTGACAGAAGATAGAACCGATTATGCATTGTAAAATCGTTAAATAATATATTAATGTGGCGATACCTGCTGACTCATAATCAGAAGGATTATCAGGCATGCCATGTTTTAAGGTTATTCCTGTATTTAAAAAGTAAAAAAACAAGCCTACAGCATTCCCTAAAACAATAAAAATTATATTCATCCACCAGAACTGAGCATTTTCTTCTTCAACTTTTATTGAATAATTAATTATAAATAAAATGAGAGGTGTTATTAAAATTAAATCAAATTCTAGACTTTTTAACTCTGCCGAATTTGTTGCTTTAGAAAAGATAAATAATAATAAGTGTAGAACAAATAAGGGTAATACATTCACTAAAAATAATTGTTTTATATACATATCTTTTATCCTTTCTATTTATTTCTTATATTTTCTATTTGAACCTTAGTTAAGGCATTAGATTTTAATATATCATTCGAAGACATTTGCATACAATTAGTAGTCAGTACATTGTATTTTAACTTACTTTTTTAACTAATTGTTTTGCATAACGATATGATGCAGAAAAGTCTCCTTTAATATCTTTTTTCTTAGATTTAAATTTTATAAGGTCATAGTAGTAATGTTTGCTATAATTAAGAATATACTGATTTTTGTGAATAAATAATGAGGAGTGTGTTTAATAATGATTTCTTTTCCGAAACCAGATGTTTCTCAGTTTTTAAGAACGTTTTCGATTGAAGATTTTGCGGTCAGCCCTGATGAAAAGCAGATTGTTTTCAGTACCAACTTGAGTGGAAAGTATAATTTATGGGCGATGGACTTGCCTAATACATTTCCTTATCCTCTGACAACGATTGATCAAAGCTGCCAGGCACTCTTGTATGATAAACAAAGCCAATTCATTATTGCTGGATTTGATTATGACGGGAATGAAAATACCCAATTCTATGGGATCCCGCTCAAAGGCGGGGTAATGAAAGAAATCGTCTATCATGAAAATACGCGTAATTTCCAACCGTTTTTATCTGAAGATGGGAAAAAACTTTATTATACATCATCTAAGGAAAACCCTTCTTACTTGAATTCCTATTGTCTACATTTAGAAACAGGGGAAGAAACAAAGGTTTTAGAAGGGAATGGAGGAGCAACCTATCTGATTAGTCAAAGTCCAGATGAGTCTTCGTTTCTTTATTTGAAAATGTTTGCGAATACGTATATGTTGATGTATGCAAAACGTGGTGATGAGGATATCTTGCTCACGCCTCCAACGGATAAGCAACATACTGTAAGTGATGGCGTGTTTGTATCAGATTCAGTGGTCTATTTGTTGACGGATTATGAAGCGGACTTCACATACCTGGCTTCTTATAATCTAGATACGCACGAATTTAAAAAAATAAAAGAAATAGAAAACGAAGGATTTAACAGCTTGCAATATGATAAGGAACGAAAGCTTTTGTATATTGCTAGCGAAAAAGGTGTAGAAGATCATCTGTATGAATACAATTTGGAAAATGGAGAATGGAATCAGCTCGAGGCTCCTGCTAGTGTCATTGAAAAGCTAGTTGTAGCGAAATCCGGGACATTGTATTTATTAGGAAGAGGTGCCACAAATCCTCGCAATATTTATAAAAAAGTAGAGGACGAGTGGGTATCTTTAACAAACTACACTGTGCCGGGTGTAGAAAAGGATGATATGGTCGAGCCTGACGTGATTACATACCCGTCCTATGATGGGCTTGAAATCGAAGCATTATTTTTCAAGGCGAAAAAAGAAAATGATAATGGTGAAATTATCTTCTGGCCGCATGGCGGGCCGCAAGCATCAGAGCGAAAATTTTTCAGAGCTTCTTTCCAATTCATGCTGAATCAAGGATTTAGTATATTTGCGCCAAACTTCCGCGGTTCTTCGGGTTACGGATTAGAATTCATGAAGATGGTGGAGGGAGATTGGGGTTACGGGCCACGCCTCGATAATGTCGCTGGTTTGGATTGGCTCATCGACAATGGGTATACAGAAAAAGGGAATATATTATTGATGGGCGGAAGCTACGGCGGTTATATGGCATTGCTTTTACATGGACGCCATGCGGACTACTTTAAGGCAGTTGTCGACATTTTTGGTCCCTCCGATTTATTCTCGTTTATTCAATCAGTGCCAGAAGACTGGAAGCCAATTATGGATCAATGGGTAGGGAATCCAGAGAAAGATAGAGAAAAGCTGATTGAATACTCGCCAATCATCTATCTAGACACGATGACCAAGCCGATGCTTGTCATCCAAGGTGCAAACGATCCTCGCGTCGTAAAAGAAGAATCCGATCAAATCGTCAAAGCCTTACAGGAAAAAGGGCGCGATGTGGAATATATGTTGCTAGAGGATGAAGGACACGGATTCTCGAAAAAAGAAAATGAAATTGCCGTATACCAAAAGATTCTCTCGTTCTTTAATCAGTTTATTGGGGTGAAAGTTTAACAATTACAGGTTCAGAGAAGTGCTATAGCACTTCTCTTTTTATGTGAATATTTTCAATAGGTTTAATTAGCTTCATTATGTATTTAACAAATATGCATTTGTATGTTAATTTTTGTATGATGTATAGTACTGTTGATATTATAAATAATAAAGCAGTTATTGAAAGTATACATAGTAGAGGAGTGATTCTATTGAATTTATTATCTAAAAAGTTATTAGGAAACTCTATGTTTGAATGGTTAATATTCATTCTTGTTTTTCCTATCGGTGTGTATATTATATTTATCAAGCATAGTCCTCTCGGCTTTATCTTTTTGGTAGCAGGCACAACCTTAATTGTTCTTTTTGAGGCTGCAGTGAAAAGAAAAAAAGCCAAAAGCAAGATTAATTAAGTAAAACCTAATACATGACCTCTTTAACTTCAGATGGCAAAGTACTTAGTGATCTATTTTTTGCAATGCCTATTTACCAAAAGAAGCAGAAGGAGTAATTAGATATATATCAATAAACTTATGATGCAATTTCAAATACAGGGCTTATTTAGTGGGAGAAAGCGAATGTTTTTATTTTTATTTCATATTTTTAATAACTTTATATTTTTTATTAAAAAAATGAGGTGCTTTGCTTAGGTCCTGTATAACCTATAATGCTCATTGACGCCTATATGCCCCTTTTTTAAAATTAATTTATAAATTTTTTACAATTGAGGAATTAATCTTAATTTGTTTTATAAGGTGGTGTAGCAGGTGAAGATTCTCTATGAAGAGGCCAAGTGGAAGAGTATAGCTTCAGCACTTGAAAAAGTGAATGAAGCGCACAAGTATGACAATAAGTATGAGCATGCAGATGACCTATTTAAGGACTCGAAGAGCGAAATAGCAGACAAAGATATCGATAGAGCCATTTCTTTTAGCCCCCAGACATACCAACCAGAAGCGAAACCCATACGCGAGAAGTACAAAAAATTATATGATTATGCCAAGGGAATTGGTAAAATTATAGATGAAAAAGTAGACGATCCTTTCTATAAAAGCATCGATGAATATATGCAAAAGATGGCTGATATGAATGTTTCTGCGTACACAACAGCGAATACGATTAACGTTCAGACAGGTCCCTTTTATAATAGACATGATAAAAAGGAAATCAAGCTAACAGATCTTTACGAAGCGGACACGGAGTATTCTGATAACCTGAAAGCAGAATATGAGGCGTGGAAACTGCAAAATCCAGATGTCAAAGCTTCGCAAGAGGATTACGAAACAGCCGCTTTAAATAGTGGTGCGTTTGAATATGAAGGAATCCGTGCTGGGCAGGAGAAGAAGGAATTTTGGTTTAATTTAATTGCTACAGGGGTTGTGGTGGGCTTAACTATTGTCTGTCCACCTGCTGGACTCGTGGCAGGCGCTGCCTATACGGCTATTGATGTCGGAGGAGCCATCAAGGGAGAAGATCTCATATCCGGCAGAAAACTCTCTGATAACGAACGACTAGTAAGGGGGGCATTTGCGATTGTGCCGGGAGTTGGCGCAGCTGCGGGAAAAGCCTTATTAAAAAATATGCCAGCTCTTGCGAATGTAATGAAATCAGCCTATAAAACTGTTGAGCATGCAGGGGGATCTGCCTTAAAATCAACATTAAAAAATGCGAGGAATCTAGGGAAAGCCCATGGCGATCAGCTGAAATTCACCCTAAAGCATCCCGTTCTCGCTGTAGTCACATCAAAGACAGGCCAACAAACACTCCGTGAATCCGCCAAATTTATTGACAATGCTCTCCGTCCAATCGAAGTCCGTGCGGTTCAAACAAACGCTGGGAATCTAGTCACTGGTGTAGAGCGAGGACTTCCATCAGGCAAACTCCCTGCGAAAGCGGATGAGTATCTAGCTATCAAACAGGCCGAGAAGGATGGGGTATTGGCTGGTAAGGGTACTGGTAGGGATATAAGTAAAATAGAAATCGGGAGGGCCGATTTAGATGTTCTACGTAAAAAATTAAATGTACCTGAGACACATACAATAGCTGTGGGAAAAACTGATATATCAGAATTAAAAGGCAAGCTTTTTGAGGGGAGTTCAATTAAGGTTCGAAGAGAAGCTGGATTACCCGATTTAGATGTGATAATGCCCAATAGAGATATAAGAGCTCCATATGATGGAAGTAATCCGCGTCATATACAATTTATGAAGCACGCTGAAGAAGGAGTTATTAATGAATTTGATATTGAAATCAAAAAATTAGGCATTGATCCAAATAAGGTAGAAGGAACTCTTGCGATACATCAATCAAATCCAAGAGGTGTTTGCTCGATATGTACTCAAGGAATGACTAATCCAAAAAAAGAAGCAGGAATATTTATGCAGTTGACTAAAAAATATCCCAATTTAACAATTGAAGTAACAACTGAAGTTAAAGAAGGTATAAGGGTATCTGGAAAGGAAAGTTTTATTCTTAAGAATGGAAAATTAATTAATTAAATGAGGGATTTCATGTTAGAAAAATTTGTAAAGTTAGAAGCAGATAAGCAAGTTGCATTTTTATTAGGATTAAGTGAAACAATTGTTGATTTGTTAAATACTTCACCAGCGTATAAGGATATAAGTAAAGCTTTGGAAGTTTGTTGGGGATGGCTTGAAAATAAGGAGTACTCTGGAGATGATATATATTTTTTATTAGACGATGGTACAGAATTTACAGGGTTATTTATGCAAATGCAAGATGAAGATAATGCTTTAAAAGGATTAGTTTGGGGTTGTATTGTAGATGCAATATCTTTTACAAATTGGAGAGCTTATCAGTTTGATAATGAAGAATATTTACCTGCACCCATAGAAAATGTAGACGAAAGTATATTACAACAGTTTCTAGATGGTTTTTATGAGATAAAAACTATAAATATAAGAGTTGTTCAAGAATTCATTAATTATTTAAAGGATATTAATACGTCGCTAAAAAAAGATGATATTCTAAAATTTTTCGAAAAGCAACAATAAATTTTAAAGCACATGATTATCTAAGATAATCATGTGCTTTTTTGCTTTTATTCCTAAGAATTCTTTCTTGTCAGAATCTCATATCTAAAATAAGAGGAATGAAAAAATTTTTACAATTGGTATTAAAGAATATTTAGTTATTTATTACCTAATTTCAAAAAGTATTTAAGTAAATTATCATTGAAATAGAGTGAAAGAATATAATCCTTGTTATTCATTTTTTCTATCTCTCTTCTTGCTCTTTAAATAATCGAAGAAACCTTTACCATAACTTAATTAGGATTATTATATTATGGTGAGATAGTGAAGAAGTAAATATTTGCGGTGAAAATAATTGTGATGGCAAGTTTAGAAACTTAAATTACGGCTTGTTGTATAAGGGATTACAGTATAAAAATTGTCTATTCTCGAAAGAATGAGTCATTATTTGTCTAATCATAGAAAGAAAAAGTATAAGTCTAAAGAATTAAAGCCTTCAGGAGTACTCATCTGTCATCATCCTTATTCCACTAATGCTAAAATTTAGCTTTTTATTTGTTATAATGGAAATATATTAGGAGGTAGATTGATGTAAAAAGTATTTAGCATGATTGGTTTATTGTTATTAACCAGTATTTTAATGGTAGGATGTGGAGCGGCACAACCAAAAGATACGGTAAAGGATTTTTTCACTGCTTTTAAAGATGGAGATTTAAAGAAAGCTAGTACATATGTGAAGGGCGATATAGATCTTACTAGAAACGGAGATGCGGCTGAGAATAAGAAAGTGTTAGAAGCGATCTCCAAAAGATTTTCTTTTGAAGAGCCGAAAGAGGTTTCGAACGAAAAAGATAAAGCTGTTGTATCTGTCAAAGTAAAATCAGTTGATGTAAGTGAAGTCTTTAAAAAGGTGATAGAAGAAATGAAACCTCAACTTAGCAGCGGCAAAATTACGGATCAAGAAGAAATGAATAAAATGGTGAGTGAACTATTAATTAAGCATATGCAAGATAAGGACATAGATTTAGTATCAAGAACAGAGAAACTGAATCTTAAAAAGAACAAAGACGGAGAATATAAAATCTTGAGTGATGATAATTTCCGTAACGCATTTTTTGCTAATCAAGATAAGGTACAAGGTATATTGCAAAGCATGGAGTAAAAATTTTATGCTCCATTAAAAAAACGGCTATAAACGCCGTTTTTTTTAATAGAAAATTGTAGTTTTCTACAATCTATTTGGATACATAGGGATTCCCAGTTATCCAAAAACGCCATGGATAATCCTTGGCTTCTCCAGAATTGCCGATGCCGATACGTGGGCCAGAGGAGATATGCTCTGGTAATATTCCTGCTGCAATATAGAGAGGTGGTTCAGTAAAGAGCCCGCCATAGTCATTCATAGTTATGCCAAGAGCTTTTGTTAATTTGCCTGGACCGCTCGTCAATTTTCTTAAATCTGTCATTCCTCTCCGTTCTTCCATTAATTCAATTCCCGTATGAGGTTCTACTGCCCGAATGAGGATGGCTTCGGGCTTATCCGTGCCGGAGCTTACGACGTTTACCAGTGTATGGGTATGCATTTGGTACGTATAAATATGGCCGGCTTCTGAATACATGATTTCAGTTCGTTTGGTGCGTCTACCGCCAAAGCTATGGGCTGCACGATCACCGGGTCCCATATAGGCTTCGGTCTCAACAATATAGCCGGCAGTGGTTCCTTCATTTGTTTCCTTTACAAGTAAGCAGCCAAGCAAATCTCGGGCGAGCTCCAGAGTGTTTTTTTGGTAAAATTCAATAGGTAGGATCAACTTGTCCGCCTCCTTTCTTTATATTTTTTCCCTTTGCACCATAAAAATAACAGGTTACGTACATACCAATTTAATAATAAATAAGGAGAAAATCCAAATGATTAAAAACAAAAAATCTTTCATCGCTTCCTGTATTCTTTTAGTAATTTGTATGAGTTTATTTTTTCCATTTCCAAATAACAAAAAGCTTGGAGCTCGTTCAGTCTTTATGTCTTTTCCTATTCAGAATGAAAATGGTTATGTTTTGATGGGCATTGTAGGGTCAATTTTATTCGTTATAGCTATGATTTTGTTCGCCCGGTCTCTGAGAAAATATCATATACGAACAATTCTAGTAGTTGTTATTATATATTCTCTTTTGCCATTGCCTTTGATTGCAGTCTATCAGAAGACAATCGCAAGCGGAATTGCTGCAGTTTCATATGATGGAAAGGGTACCTGTAATTTTGAATCCCCGATTAATGGGCTATTGAAAGGGAAGTGTGATCTCTCACTGTATAATCACAGCAGTAAAAGAGTCATCATTGAATTAGAGTTTTTAGATGAATATACAGAACCGATGGAGTCATCAGTAATGAATATAAACGGACCTTTTAGGATTGTACTAGAACCCAACCATAAAAAAAGAGTTCATCTTAAAGAGTTGCTTGATGTTTCCGACTTGTCCGAGTACATAGAAAGTGGGACTTCAAATGAAGTTCACTTTAAGATAAGTGACAAACATAAAACACGTATTTTTTAGTTAAAGGATAACTGTAAACTAGTATTTTTATGAAAATAGTCTCTATGTATATTAATTCAAATAGTAATAAAGTTATTTGTTTACATTTAAAATTAGGTCATTGTATAATTATATATACTTATAAAAAATAGAGGATTTTAAATATCATGGTAAATTCTTCGTTCTACTTTTTTAATGTTTATAGTGTATTATTGACCATTTGCCTTTCTTTTTTAGGCTGCTACCTTGCCGTTGAATTTAGCAGAAAACTAAGAATCGCTATACATAAATTTAAAAAAATGATTCTTTACTCATTTATTTTAGGCTTTACTTTTTGGTCTGCGAACCTGTTAATAGTCTTTTCGGTTGGTGCTCCGGTAGCTAATCAATACTACTACTTTTTATTGAATTTCTTGTTTAGCTGTATCGGTGCCTTTGTGTCTTTATATGGGGCTCAAAGGGAAATGGAGACAGAGATACAATACATTGCTACAAGTCTGTCGTTAGGATTGTTTATTATAGTTGCAGACTATGGTGCATTTACTGTTTTATATCATCAATACATAGAAATGAAGCCTGTTTTTGTAGCAATGGCCTGCTTGCTGATTTTCGGTATGTCCTTTTCTTTAGTACGTTTTTTAATTCAGATTACGAGAGAAGAGATATATAGTATATACACAAAATGGAAGTATATCGGTTGTTTAATGGCTGGTATATCCTTAGGGATTATTCCATATCTCACACTGATATCATTTTTTGATTTTTCAAGTGTACATGCAGGACAGCAAGAGCAACAGTTCATTCTTTTGCCTTTTATCTTATTAATTGGAGCTAACATCTTTTTAACTCTTATTCCAGATTTATTTGGTGAAGTAATTCTCAAAAAAAATGTGGAGTCATATAAATCGCTGTTCAATCATAATCCGGATGCTGTTTTTTCGGTTGATTTAGCAGGCAATATTCAAGATGTGAATGAAGAGGCATCTCGGTTGTCTGGATACAGTATTGAGGAATTATCAGGTATGTCCATTCAAGCACTCATCAATGAACCTGAAAAAAATATGTCCAAATTATTTAAAGAAGTGATTAATGGCAAAGTGACGCTGACAGAATCAAAGCTCTTACGTAAGGATGGCAGTTATGCAGAGGTCTCCATAACGGCGGTCAGAATGATTATTGATCATATGACCATTGGCGCCTATGGCATTGTCCAAGATATTACAGAGCAGAAAAGGGCACAGGAGAAGCTTACATATATTGCTTATCATGATGATCTAACAGATCTTCCGAATAAACGAAGCATGGAAAAAAGAGTAGGTCAGACAATTGAAGAAAATGAACATTTTGGTTTAATCTATATTGATTTTGATCGATTTAAACGAATTAATGATAATTATGGACATAAGTACGGAGATATGGCATTAAAAAAAATGTCTGCTCGTTTAAATGAGTTAATGCCTTCAGATAGCCTACTTGCAAGAATTGGGGGAGATGAGTTTTTAGCTTTCATTCCCCAAAAGCATGATATAGAAGAGCTTGCAAAAGACATTCTATCGGCTTTTTCTTCGCCTATTAAGGTACATGACAATGAATTCCAGATTACCTGTAGCATTGGCATTTCCTGTTACCCAGAAGATGCAACTACGCTAAAGGATTTATTCATTTTCGCAGATTTAGCCATGTATCAGGCGAAAGAAAATGGTGCTAACAACTATATTCGATACAGCAAAGAAATGACTGGGCATGTGTTAAATAGGCTCGAGCTTGAGAATGATTTGAGAGATGCGTTAACAAATCATTCGATTATGGTTTATTATCAGCCAAAATACAATAGCCAAAGCAATCGTATGATTGGAGCAGAAGCCCTAGCAAGATGGCAGCATCCGAAATACGGCTATATCCCACCGAATATATTTATAAGAATAGCGGAGGAGTCGCAGCTCATCATTGAATTAGAAAGAGAAATCATTAAGATAGTCTTCGGACAAATTCGTAGATGGCTTGATGAAGGAAACCAAGTGCCGAGAACGTCAATTAACTTATCATCAGTGCAATTTTATCGTGATGATTTAATTCCTTTTTTGCAACAAGCATTGGAAACATATCAAATAAGCAGTGAGTATATTGAGTTTGAATTAACAGAATCGATTATTCTAAGAGACAGGGTAAACGTAAATGAACGTTTTGATGAACTCATTGACATGGGCTTTGAACTATCGATTGATGATTTTGGCACAGGCTACAGTTCACTCAGCTACTTGCATAAATTGGCGATCAACCGTTTAAAAATTGATAAAAGCTTTATCGATGATTACCAAGAAAATGCAGAGGTTATTGCGACGATTATCTCTCTGGCAAAACAACTGAAGCTGAATGTGATTGCAGAAGGAGTCGAAACGAGGGAACAAATTGATTTCTTAAGCGACCTATCCTGCTATGACATCCAAGGGTATTACTTCTCACCACCGCTTCCAGTCTGTGAATATGAAGGGAAGCTGCAATCTCTCAGATTAAACAACCTATAAACAAATAAAATATTTGAAAAAAAATGAAACACCTTATTGTTTGGCTTTTGAAGCAAAACAATAAGGTGTTTTTAAAACTCAGCTCATGGCAACTTGAGTATTCTTTTTTGTAAAAGCTTTTAATACAAAAAAGAAATATAGAGTTGCGATGAAATAAATAAAGGATGTAATACTGAAAACAGCTGCATAGCCCCAGTAAGAGCCATAAGTGACAACCAGTGTTGTGGAAACAGGGCCCATAAAAGCCCATCCTAGGTTGAAGGCCATCTGGTTTGCAGAATTAGCAACGCCTTTAGAACGATCGTTCACTAACGACATCATCAAAGACATTTGAATGGGATTACCTGCATTCATAAGGGCTTGCCGAAATAGAAAAGCAATCGATGCTACAAATAGGTTTCCGGTGAAAGCTGTGATGAGTAAAAAAGGTAGAGATAGCATTTGCAAAAGCACAACTGCTTTCACCTCGCCGAACCTTTTGACCACTGCGGGCCCTACAAACATAGCGATGGCAGTTCCTGCTTGGCCAACGGATAAAATTAGGCCAATCGCTGAGTTGGATGCATGGAAACGGTCCGCAAAATATAGATTCAAATAGGGAATGACAAGACCAGAACCTGTTCCAATCAATAGTTGGGAAAGGAAAAAAATTAAGATTATCTTGCGACTTACCGATCCTATCGGCTCTCTTAATAAAGGCGGCTGTTCAGCAGCCTTTAAAGGCTCTGCTAATTTAGCGAAAGGAATCATGGCGCTTGCAAAAATGATGGAGCCAATCAACAATGCCAAGCGAATAGCGCTAATATCTTCAACAAGTAGTTTGAATACATCTGTTAAGAAACCGCCTAACAAGTTGCCGATAACATTCGCCGCTGTGGTAATGGCAAAGTGAAAGCTGAATAGATGTACCCGCTGATCTGCTGTTGAATTTTCTGCAAGCATGGGAATCACCATAACCTGAAAAAATGCTGTAGCTCCACCTAATAAAAAGGCGATGCTTAATAAAAGGCTCGCTGATTCTAACACGGATCGTAGTAGCATAAATATACCTGCTGTGGCAAGGCCAAAGAGAAGTATCTTTTTTCTGCCTTTACGATCGCCCATTATGCCGGCTGGCAAAAGAAATAAAGCCGTGGCAAGTGATGTGAGAGAGATAACCTGCCCGTTCATCGTATCTTCATAGCCTAGTGACCGAATATAGAAATTATAAATAATCGCTGTAATGCCTAAACCAATTTGGATAAAGATATTTCCTAACAATAGTAATTTAATATTTCGGTTATACGACTTGAAAAAAGTAAGAGATTCACGCAACATACTATAATTCGCCTTTCTAATAATTCGTTAATCTAAATATAATGTGACTGATGAAAATTGTAAATACAAAAATTTTAAAATAGACTGAAAAATTATTAGACGTTAGACTGAATGTGTATAACAAAATTAGTAAAGTGGTAAGGGGAGCGGATGGGAATGGAATTATTGGTCATAAGGCATGGACAATCAGAGGCGGATATTCTGGAGGTGCACGAAGGAAGAGCTGATTATCACTTGACCGAACTGGGACAAAATCAGGCTCGAAAAATGGCTAGTCGTGTACAGGAACATTTTCCACCGGACATTATCTTGGCAAGCACGTTGAAAAGAGCCAGTCGGACAGCTGAAATTTTACAAGAAGCGATTGGTTGTGAGATTAGGTATTTTGATGAATTAAGAGAGTTTGATAATGGCGTTTTAGCAGGACTTTTAAGGAAGGAAGCAGCCGTGAAATATCCATTGCCATTAGGGGGAAGGCCAGCCCATATTCCAATACAAGATGGGGAATCAGCAATCGAGTTACGTTATCGGGCTGAGAAGATATTTCAACAAATCATATACGATTTTAAGGAGACAGAAAGGATTGCCATTGTATCCCATGGGGGACTGATTTCAAATCTCCTGGGTGCTTTTCTCAATCTGCCATTTCAGTCGAAATTTCAATTTCATACAGGAGATACAGGAATTCATTTGCTCGAGTTAAAGGAGGAAATACGTGCAGTAAAGTTTATGAATAGTCTGCAGCATCTAAAAAAGGGGAAATTACATTGTTGAAGACAGGGGACATAATCCATTTTGAACGGACTTTTACGAAGAGAGATGTAGAGATGTTCACAGCGTTATCCATGGATGAGGGTGACCATCATACACAGCCTGATGGACTTGGAAGAGTGGTGGTTCAAGGTTTGCTGACTGCTACTATGCCCACAAAAATAGGTGGAGAATATAATGTACTGGCACGCACGATGAACTTTGAGTTTTTCAGGCCTGTCTTTACTGAGGATACGATTCAGTGCCAGGTAAAGATTGAGAAAGCAGAGCCGGATCATGCAAATAGAATCGCTATATTGGCGAGTTTTCTTTGTACCAATCAGTTGGAGAAACAAGTTTTGAGTGGCAGCTTTTCTGGCGTCATCTTAACAGAATAACGAGATAACCCAGTGTCCCAGACGTGCTGATTACGCAGGGACACTTTTCTTTATTCATTCGTTTGGTAGAGTCCTCCTGTATAAACAGCCGTGATAGTTTTTGCGATCTCTTCCACTGTACCTTGCTGTTCATTGCGGACAATTTCCCACAGGTACATTTCATTTGTATAGAACCAGCTGCGGGCTACAAGCTTGTGGTTGAGTTCTGCTTTGGCTAGTCCGTATTTTTGAGCGTATGCAATATCCTCTGAAATTCGTTGGATGAACTTTTCGCGGATAGCATTCCACTTTGTTGAAATGGAGGACGAAATGCCAATGGCTTGCTCGAACAATTGCAGCATGTTACGTTCCGTTTCGGCCATTTTCAAAAAATCCATTGCCTGTGAAAGGATAATATCGCGTGCTTCTTCCTTTGAAGAGGGTGAAAATGAAACTTCCGCTATTTGATAGAACTTTTCCATTACATGGTCCATTAAGACGATGAGGATTTCTTCTTTCCCGCTGAAATGGACATAGGCAGTGCCATAGCCAACCTCTGCCTTTTTAATAATTTGGGAGATGGTTGCTTTTTGAAAGCCTTCCGTCAGAAATATTTCGCGAGCAGCTTGGAGGAGCTTTTGTTTTGTTTTGATAGAACGTAAATGGCGTTTGTCTTGAACCTCTTCTTTGTTAGTCATCAGTTATGCCTCCTCATATTCTTTCACATTAGCATATAAAGAAATACTTTAAAAGGAAAGATGTATAATAGTATAAATTTTCAGAATATATTATTGACGTGATGTCATATTTATTGGTATAGTCTTTTAAAAAGATGACAAGAGGGAGGATTTACAATGACAAAGTCAACTTTAGAATACGCGAAACAACTAGATGAAAGAGATACATTAAGAAGATTCCGAGAAGAATTCTATCTTCAACCAGGTACTATTTATATGGATGGGAACTCTTTGGGTTTACTTTCAAAAAGGGCGGAGCGTACGCTTTTCGAGTCAGTGGAGGATTGGAAAAAATACGGTATCGACGGATGGACACAAGGCCAACATCCGTGGTTTGAACTATCTGAGAGATTAGCAGAAATGCTGGCGCCGCTAGTAGGGGCGAGAGCAGATGAAGTGATTGTCACCGGTTCAACAACGGTCAATCTGCATCAATTAGTAGCAACTTTTTATCAGCCTGAGGGGAAACGCACAAAAATTATTGCGGATGAACTGAATTTCCCAACAGACATATATGCCCTGAAAAGCCAGCTTCGCATTCATGGCTTTGATCCTGAACATCATTTAATCGAAGTGAAAAGCAGGGATGGCCGTACAATTGAAGAAGACGATATTATTGCTGCAATGAGCGATGAAGTGGCATTGGTGATTCTTCCAACTGTACAGTATCGCAGTGGTCAACTATTGGATATGAAACGATTGACAGATGAAGCGCATAAACGAGGGATTTTAATTGGCTTTGACGGTTGTCATTCAGTTGGCTCGATTCCGCATGCTTTTAGTGACTGGGATGTGGATTTTGCCTACTGGTGTAATTATAAATACTTGAATGGTGGACCTGGGGGTGTGGGCGGTTTGTATGTAAATCGGAAACATTTCGGTGCAGAGCCTGGCTTGGCTGGATGGTTTGGTTCAAGAAAAGATGTTCAATTTGACCTTTTGCATACATTTACTCCTGCAGACACTGCTGGCGCCTATCAAATCGGAACTCCGCATGTATTGAGCATGGCACCGCTTTTAGGCTCGCTCGAAATGTTTGCAGAAGCGGGAATGGAACAGATTCGAAAGAAATCACTCGAAATTAATGAATACTTCATGGAGTTAATTGATGCAGAACTAGCTGATTTTGGTTTTGAAATCGGAAATCTCCGTGATGATGTTCGTCGCGGCGGCCATGTTTGTCTCGAGCATCCGGAAGCTGCCCGTATTTGCAAATCTCTAAAGGAACATGGAGTTATTCCAGATTTTCGTGCTCCAAATGTGATTCGCCTTGCACCGATTGCCCTTTATACATCATACGAGGATGTGTGGAATGTAGTGCAGATTTTAAAAGAGATTATGGATGAGAAGCAATATGAGAAGTTTACCAATGAGCGAGAAACAGTTGCATAGATTGATAGATTTATATATCTTGTAATGAATAAGGAATACCACAGTGTTATGACTAACCTGTAAAGGAAAGGCGGATTCATATGGAAAAAGGTTTAAAGAGGGAGCTGAAAACCAGGCAACTGACAATGATTGCGATGGGATGTGCAATTGGGACGGGGCTATTTCTAGGGAGTGGGCTCGCCATTAGTACGGCAGGTCCCGGCGTCCTTCTCAGTTATGCTTTGGGCGCGTTTATCATTTTGTTGCTTATGGGGTGCTTAGCTGAAATGACTGTCGCCCATCCTTCATCAGGTTCGTTTGGGTTGATTGCAGAGAAATACATTCATCCTTTCGCAGGCTATCTTGTCCGGTATTCCTACTGGATCGCAAATGTGCTGGCTGTTGGAGTAGAAGTAAGTGCCATTGCTGTTTATATGAAGTACTGGTTTCCCCACGTGCCGGGCATGGTCTGGATTCTGCTTTTTGGTGTAGTGCTGATTTATGTAAATGCAACGAGCGTAAATACTTTCGCAACGTTTGAATACTGGTTTTCAATGATTAAAATTAGCGCAATCATCGGTTTTATTTTATTGGGGGCGTACATCTTGCTCGGGCCATCTGGCGGCTCTTCGACAATAGGACCGCAAAACCTTGTGGATAGCGGAGGATTCCTTCCATTTGGTTTAAAAGGCGTCTGGATTGCCGTATTTATTTCCTTGTTTAGCTTTCTAGGAACAGAAATGATAGCGGTTACTGCAGGAGAAGCGGAGGACCCGGATGTGGCTGTACCCAAGGCATTGAAAGCGACAGTTTTCCGCCTTTCCACTTTTTATGTCATCACCTTAGCGATTATGCTGATGATTGTTCCTTGGAAAAGTGCGGGCATTGATAAAAGTCCATTTGTGAAAGTAATGGAGATATTGAATATCCCGGGTGCATCTGGCATTATGAACTTTATTATTTTGACAGCTGCTTTATCTGCGATGAACAGCCAATTATACGCGTCAACAAGGATGGTATTTTCTTTGTCTCGGGCAAAATCAGCGCCAGCAGTTTTTGGTAAATTAAACAAAAAGGGCGTACCGTTATATGCTCTGGGAATCTCAGCGATGGGTATCATCATGGCGGCCGTTGTAAGTGGATTATTCCCAAGGACATCCTATGCATTCATGATGGGAATTTCCATGTTTGGCGCCATTTTCACTTGGTTCATGGTTTTCGTATCGCACTTATTCTTCCGAAAAAAATGGGAGAGAGCTGGCGGTCGTCAATTGCCCGTGAAGATGATCGGCTTTCCGTATTTGACAGCATTAGGAGCCATTCTCTTGGTCAGCTTAATGATTACTACCTGGTTTACGTCATTTAAAATACTGCTTCAATTTGGTATTCCATGGCTCGCCTTTTTAAGCGTTATCTATTTTCTTTTCCAGCGTAAAAAAGAAAATACGCCATTACAGCAAGAGAACACGAAAGACGACGAGGAGGATTTAGAATGGAAAACTCAGTGAGTAACAATTTAGAAAAGGGCATCCAATTGGATTTTGAAAAGGAGATGTCATACGGCGATTACCTACGCCTTGATCAAATTTTGACAGGTCAGCATCGGCTTTCAGACCACCATGATGAAATGTTGTTTATTATTATTCACCAAACGAGTGAACTTTGGATGAAGCTCATTCTGCATGAACTACATGCGGCGATTGAGTGTATTCAAAAGAACGAGTTAGAACCATCCTTCAAGATGCTGTCGCGTGTTTCTAGAATTCAGCAGCAGCTTATTCAATCATGGAGTGTTCTTTCCACGTTGACGCCTGCCGAATATATGGAATTCCGTGATAAGTTGGGGCATTCTTCTGGATTTCAATCCTACCAAAATCGCTTGATTGAGTTCGCGCTTGGAAATAAAAACGCCCGCACGCTTGCGGTTTATGAACATCAGCAAGAGGTTTATCCATTGCTAACGAAGTCTTTAAAGGAACCGAGCATTTATGATGCAGCCATTTCAGCGCTTGCCAAGCATGGTTTAAAAGTGGATGAAAAAGCGTTAAATCGTGATTGGACACAAAACTATGAACCGAATGAAAGTGTAGAAGAAGCGTGGCTGACAGTATACCGCAATACAGATCAGTATTGGGATTTATATGAATTGGCAGAGAAGCTGGTGGATATCGGCAATCAGCAGCAGATTTGGCGTTTCAACCATATGACAACTGTCGAACGAATCATCGGCCATAAGATGGGCACTGGCGGTTCATCCGGCGTCAATTATTTAAAAAAGGTATTGGATCACCAATTCTTCCCTGAATTGCTGAGTTTGCGTACAAAGCTGTAAGGTATTTTAAGGAGCTTTTTATGCAGAAACAGTGAACAAGAGAATGAGGAGGAGAAATACAGATGGATTCGTGGATTGATATTTCATTGCCACTAAATCAACAGACGGCAGTTTGGCCAGGTGATACGCCATTTACGTATGAGGTGAATTGGAGCAAAGAAGAAAGCGGGTCAGTCAATGTTGGCCGTATTACAATGAGCATTCATACAGGTACACATATTGATGCACCATTCCATTTTGATAATGATGGAAAGAAAGTCTCAGAGCTTGATGTGAATGTGTACATTGGGAAAGCCCGTATCATTCATTTGCCAGTACCCTCTTCTATTGGGATAGAAGCACTCGCTGGTGTAGATTTAGAGGGAGTCAGCCGTTTATTGATTCGCACGGATGTATGGCCGGATCGAAGCGTGTTTCCTACGGCAATCCCAGAGATTGAGCCGGAGCTTGCTTCTTATTTAGGGGATAAAGGAATTCGTTTGCTAGGCCTAGATTTGCCGTCCGTGGATCCGATTGATAGCAAAGAGCTGTTATCTCACCATGAATTAACAAAACATGGCATTCACATACTAGAGGGCTTGGTGTTAGATCAAATTGAACCAGGGGATTATGAGCTGTCTGCATTACCGCTTTCCCTAGCTGAAGCAGATGGGAGCCCAGTCCGCGCAGTAGTGAAGCGTCTGTAGAGAGTATTTAAAATAAGAAGGATCTTTTTGCATGTCTATAGCAAAGGGTCCTTCTTTTATATGTTAAACACAAAAAAATACAGACAGAGAAAACACAGTTAGTTTTCTCTGTCTGTATGGGTGACCTTTATTATATAGTCTGCATCGCAGTTACTTGCGAGTTTTTCTTTTGCCTTGTTGTGATTTTTGATTAGCTTTCCGCTCAAGATATGCCAATTCTTTTTGGAGTTTTAAATAGTTCGCATAACGCTGTTTCTCTAAAACACCCTCATCGAGTGCTTTTTGAATGGCACAACCTGGCTCGGAATGGTGATTGCAGTTACGGAATTGACACTGGTTTGCAAGCGACTCAATATCTTTAAAACCAGAGTCTACACTATCGTTTTCATTCCAAAGCTGAAATTCTCGCATTCCAGGCGTATCAATTAAGATACCGCCAGCTGGCATTTTAATCAATTCGCGATGTGTAGTCGTATGGCGTCCTTTCGCATCATCTTCGCGGATGTCTTGGACCGCCATCCGGGCCTCTCCGCAAAGAGCATTGATAAGCGATGATTTGCCTACGCCAGAAGATCCCAGAAGAGCGGCTGTTTTACCGTTTTGTAGCATATCAGAAAGTGTATCAATACCTTCGCCTGTCTTTGAGCTAACAGCGACGACATCCGCGCCAATAGCCACTTGTTTTGCTTGATCTATATAATCTTCAGGATAGTCACAAACATCCTTCTTAGTTAAAACGACAACCGGCAATGCGCCAGAATCGTAGGCAGCCACTAAATATCGCTCTAAACGTCGTGCATTAAAATCATCATTCATAGAAGTAACAAGAAACACGATATCTACGTTGACGGCAATAATCTGTTCGGTGATTGCCATTCCTGCAACCTTCCGAGAGAAGAGGGAAGTCCTAGGCAAAAGGGAATGGATGATGCCTTTTTCCTCGCCTGGCATCTGTTCCACAGCAACCCAGTCACCGACTGCTGGGAAATCCCGCCGTTCAGCTGCAGCATGTGTAAAGCTGCCTGAACAGGTGGATAGCCATTCTCCTTCTGCTGTGACCACTCTATACATCCGTTTATGTTCTAATGTTACACGGCCTGGAACATAATTTCGTTCCGCCGTTTCAAAATTGTTTTTCCATTCATCTTGTCGTATATTATTCCAACCGTATTCGTTTAATTGATTCAAAGCATATTCCTCCTGTTATTTGCAAAATAAAAAGCATGGTCCGAGAACGGAAACCATGCTTCACCGCGCATAACAGAATAAACATGCCTAATTTATATTGGCATGGCAGGTGAATATATGGTCCCGTTCATTTGTGCAATAGCCTTATTCATCGTTACCATATAAATCACCTTCCTTCTGTAAGTTATCTCTAAGATAACAGGAAAAACGAATAACGTCAACATAAAAAATATATTATTTAAAATGTTTAGAAAAATATTTGTATTACTTATTCATTAATTTAATAATATGTTCCTTTGGATCCCAGCAATCAAATTTATATGCTGGTTTGGTTTCATAACCAAGCCTTGAGCAATAATATTTCATTCCTTCTGCTACTCTCTCCGCTTTGAAATACTGACATGTTGCACAGCAATGGAAATCCTTCATTATAGGAACCTCCGTCTCTACTAATTTGGTATTAACTTTATCACACCGCCATTGGCCACGAAAGATATAAAAAACAAATGGTTTCTATATTCTATGTATTCATTGTTAATAGCATTAGGGTAATATTATATCCGCTTTTAAAGAAGGAAAAAGCAAGGGTAAGTGGTTTTCAAGCGTACACCGAGGGGTAATTAAAATCTGTTAGTAGTAAAGATTAATAATATTGCAAAAATATATTGCGTATGCGACATAATTCGATTATATTTTTAGTAGCCAAAATGAGTGGTTATTCATCAAGGGGAGACAGGGGGAAGAAGTTTGAATGAGTTAAAGGGGAGCAGCACAAATCAAGGATTACAAAGAACGATGAAAGCACGGCATTTGTTTATGATATCACTGGGGGGAGTTATCGGATCGGGTTTATTCTTAGGCTCCGGTTATACAATTAGCCAGGCAGGCCCGGCTGGTGCTATTCTTTCATATTTAGTTGGCGGATTTATCATGTTTTTAACGATGTTATGTTTAGGTGAGTTATCTGTCGCTATGCCGGTTTCTGGTTCGTTCCAAACATATACAACAAAATTTATTGGTCCTGGCACAGGTTTTGCACTGGGCTGGCTTTATTGGTTAGGCTGGTCTGTTACAGTTGCGCTTGAGTTGCTATCATCTGGCCAGCTGATGCAACGATGGTTTCCAGATTCGCCAGTATGGATATGGTGCGCTATATTCGCCATTGTATTATTCTCATTGAATGCGCTTTCGGCCCGAGCTTTTGCTGAAACTGAATTCTGGTTCGCGAGTATTAAGATATTTGCTATTATTGCGTTTATCGTTTTAGGAGGAGCAGCGATTTTTGGTTTAGTCCCAATGCAAGGTGGACAAGCTGCACCGTTTTTGAGTAACTTCACAGCAAACGGCTTTTTGCCGCATGGTATAGGTGCACTGCTTATTACAATGATAGCTGTTAACTTCTCATTCCAAGGAACAGAGTTAATCGGGATCGCTGCGGGTGAAAGTGAAGAGCCAGAGAAGACGATTCCAAAATCAATCAAGCAAACAGTTTGGCGTACGCTGTTTTTCTTTGTATTAGCCATCTTTGTTGTAGCAAGCTTGATTCCAATGAAGCAAGCAGGTGTGGTAGAGAGTCCGTTTGTTGTCGTATTTGATAGTATCGGTATACCATATGCTGCAGATATAATGAACTTTGTCATTCTAACAGCATTATTATCAGTTGCAAACTCAGGAATTTATGCTGCAACACGTATGTTGTATGCTATGTCTACTGAGAAAATGGCAAGCCCTGCACTGACAAAGTTAAATAAACGTGGCGTTCCAATTAATGCACTTTTATTAACAATTGGCATTGCGTTATTATCCTTACTTTCAGGATTCTTTGCAGAAGAAACGGTATTCGTTTGGCTATTGTCGGTCGCTGGATTAGGTGCTCAGGTTGGGTGGATTTCTATTTCCGCTTCACAAATTGCATTCCGCAGAAAATTTATTCGCGAGGGTGGTAAAGTGGAGGATCTTAAATTTAAAACACCACTGTTCCCACTTGTTCCGATTGTTTCGTTAACATTAAATTGTATTGTGTTGCTCAGCCTTGCCTTTGATTCTGAACAACGGCTGGCACTGTATCTAGGCACACCATTTGTTATCGCATGCTATCTGATTTATCATTTCAAAATTAAAAAGAAACGTGAAAACTTAGGTGTAGGCGAACAACAACTGCAATTGAAAGAAAATAAAACAATGACTGTCTAACTGACATGTAAAATCTTCAATCTCTTCGGAGGTTGGAGATTTTTTTATTTTGAACGGATGGTGGGTTTGAGTTGAAAATAATCGGTTATAAAAAGAGTTGGGGAGAGATATGAGCGAGCAGATAAAAACTAAGGAGAGAGTAGAAATTATAAAAGTACTACATGCTTCATTGATTATTTTAAAAACATCTATACTGAAAGATAAATTTCTTAAAAAAGGGCAATATAAAAACATATATAGCGCTTGCTTAATTAAATGCTTTTATAAAAGATTATTTACCGAAGAGGAGTTGTTTATGTGGATCAAGACAATTTAACAATAGAGCCCGGCGATATTAATGTTGTAAATTCGAAAAAAACACGAAAAGCAGTAGTAGCGACGGGCATTGGAAATGCGATGGAATGGTTTGACTTTGGTCTGTATGCTTATTTGGCTGTTACGCTAAGTGAACTCTTTTTTACAGGTGTAGGTAACAGTGGTCTGCAATTGATCTTTACGTTTGGTACTTTTGCTGTTGCCTTCCTCGTGCGGCCAATTGGGGGAATTATCTTTGGGCGGATAGGTGATCTTCATGGGAGAAAAATTGTATTAAGCGTCACCATTATTATGATGGCCTTTTCAACTTTGATTATCGGTCTATTACCTACGTATGAAAAAATTGGTGTCTGGGCACCCATTTTATTGTTGCTTGCCCGTATGATTCAAGGCTTCTCCACAGGCGGCGAGTACTCTGGCGCCATGGTATATATTGCAGAATCTTCCCCTGATAAGAAGCGAGGAAGGTGGGGAAGTGGTCTTGAGATTGGTACTCTCGTCGGCTATATTGCAGCCTCAGGCATTGTGACTTTACTGACAGTATTCGTATCTGATGACCAAATGAATTCCTGGGGATGGCGATTGCCGTTTCTGATTGCTGCACCGATCGGGCTGATTGGTTTGTATCTTCGTCGCCATCTAGAAGAATCTCCAGTTTTTGAGGAGATGGAACAAGCGCAGGAGGATGCATCACAGCCAACCTTTAAGGATATTGTGAAGCATTACAAGAAGGATTTGCTGTTAAGCATAGTGATAGTTGCCTTTTATAATATTACCAACTATATGATTTTATCTTATATCCCATCTTATTTGACTGAGACGCTGAAGATTAATCAAACGGCTGGCTTAATTATTTTGCTTATTGTAATGGTGCTAATGATTCCGCTTGCGTTATATTTCGGACGGCTTAGCGACCGTATAGGCAACAAGAAAGTTGTGCAAATCGGCTTAATTGGCTTATTAATTTTTGCCATCCCAGCTTTTTGGATGATGGGTACAGGCAGAATAGGCTTCGTCTTTGTTTCCATTTTACTGCTCGGCCTGTTTTTAAGCTGTTACGAAGGTACAGTGCCTTCTTTGTTGCCATCATTATTTTTCACAGATGTTCGTTACCGTGCATTAGCAGTATCGTTCAATATTTCCGTCTCCATCTTTGGTGGAACGACCCCGCTTTTAGCTTCATATCTTGTTCATGCGACCAATAATACTCTCTCACCTGCTATTTATTTAGTCGTCGTCAGCTTGATTGGCTTGATTGTATTTACATGGTTATTCACTAGCACTTCTGGGATTGCCCTAAAAGGTTCATACCCAACGGTCGATACAAAAAAGGATTTCAAGGATGTTCTGAGACAAGACCCGGAAGAGGCTTTATGGTGGAAGGATGAAACCATTGAAGCGAAAGAGAACAATAAAACAGAAGATACCTAAATAAAAAAGGCAATGCAGAATCGTCTGCTTGCCTTTTTTTGTTTATTAAATGTCGACCAAATTGTTATTGTATTTTCATCTAGGATACGATAGCATTAGCGTTATTAACTGAATTAACAAAAAATTAGTAGCGTATGATTAAAAGAGTAATTGGAGAGTCGGGATTATGAAGGGAATGAATAGAAAGAAAGGTCTTATACTTGTCATTATCGGAGCAGTGCTTTGGGGGATTAGCGGCACGGTTTCGCAAAAATTATTTCAGCAATTTCATGTCAATGTGAATGGACTTGTGACGATACGGCTACTAGTAGCAGGTGTCTTACTTTTGGGGATGCAATCATTTAGAAGTACACGTTCCCACGTTTTTGGCGTATGGCGAAACAAATGGAGTGCCCTTCGGCTAGTGATCTTCGGGCTTCTCGGCATGCTTGCAGTTCAATATACATACATGGCATCCATCAAATACGGTAATGCCGCGGTGGCGACATTGTTGCAGTATTTAGCGCCAGTAATGATTATTCTTTACTTATTGCTCCGTAGACAAACAGTTTTTTCACGACATGATGCAGTAACTGTTTTGCTTGCATTGATGGGCTGTTTTTTACTACTGACGAATGGATCAGTATCCAATCTATCAGTGTCACCTGTTGCCGTTGCTTGGGGCATATTATCTGGGCTTGCTTTGGCCTTTTATACTTTATATTCTGTGCCTTTACTTGCTCAGTTTGATTCTCAGGTGATTGTTGGCTGGGCCATGATTATTGGCGGAGTCGCACTTAGTTTGATTCATCCGCCGTGGCAAATAGACTTTTCAAGTTTTTCTCCAGTTGCATATATGTACTTACTATTCGTCATTGTATTCGGCACGATGATTGCATTTTGGTTTTATATCGAAAGCCTTCAAAGTCTCTCTCCAAAAGAAACCAGTCTTTTTAGCAGTTTAGAACCTCTGGCAGCAGTACTTACAACTGTATTTTGGTTAAAAGAACCCTTTGGTATCTTTCAGTGGGTTGGAACGCTCTGTATTTTTGGAATGATTTTGTTATTGGCATTTCAAAAGAAGCCTTCTTCTAAAGCAGAGAAAGTTGCGGAAACAAATTACGATGAAAAGAGTGATGTGGGATAATGATTACGTTCAAAGATATCGATCGGCATAATTTTATGAATGTCATTAATTTAAAAGTGGCAGATGAACAAAAAAACTTTGTGGCATCGAATTTATTTTCACTTGCCCAGGCAAAAGCTTATCCGGAATGTATTTGCTTAGCTATCTATGCTGAGGAGGTTCTAGTCGGTTTTACTATGTATTGTATTGATGCGGATGACGGAGAGTATTGGATTTACCGTTTAATGATTGATGCGCAATACCAGGGGAAAGGGTACGGGAAGGCTGCTATGAAAAAACTGATGAGCTTGATCAAAAAAGATACAGCTCATCATGTGATTTATCTAAGCTTTGAGCCAGAGAATGAAGGCGCAAAAGCACTGTATGAAAAATTGGGCTTTAACGGCGATGGTAGAGTAATCGAAGGGGAAATTGTGTATAAGTATAGCTATTAATAGTTGTATGGTCAAAATTTGATTTAAACAGTGTAAAAAAGGGAATCTATTTAATAGATTCCCTTTTTTTTTATTCTATAGAGAAGTTGTTTTTACCGTCTTGTTTGATGCGATACATAGCATTATCGGCCTTTGTAATGAGAGAAAGAAAATCTTTACCGTCATCCGGATAAACGCTAATTCCAATGCTGCCTGTCACACTGATTGTATGACCTTCAATTTCAAATGGCTGCTTAAAGGCCTCTAAGATGCGTTGTGTTTTTTCTTTTATGCTTTCTATATCCCAAATATCATCTAAGATGAGAATAAATTCATCTCCACCATAGCGGCAAATAAAATCGTTCTTCTCTACATAGCTTTCTAAGTGTGCAGCTGTCATGACAAGCAATTGATCGCCGATTTCATGGCCAAGCGAATCATTAATGCTTTTGAAATTATCCAAATCCATAAATAAGAAAGCAACTCGTTTCTTGTCAGTCGTATCTTCAATGATAGTTGCCATTTTTTTATGCAAAAAGCGTCTATTAGGTAAATTTGTAAGCTGGTCATAATGAGCTTGGTTATAGATAACCTTTTCTAGCTCTTTTCTTTCGGTGATATCGTGTGCAATAGTTGACAGGAATTCCACCGTACCATTTTCAGTTTTGTGAGCGACTAGCATGTGGGAAACCGGAACTTCAATTCCATCACCATTTATAATGGTTGTTTCACCTTTCCAATAGCCTTTTTCTATTGCTGTAGGAATGCCTTCGTTTTTAATAAAATCAGTCATCCATCTACTCGTTACAGATTGAATATTTTCCTTCGTAATGCCAAGGATGTTGCGTGCGGCTGGATTGTAATAGAAGCTATTTCCGTTGATATCTAAAGTTGCAATAAAGCTAGGCGAAGCATCTAAAATTTCTATTAGCTGTTTCTGTTTTTGTTCTATTAGTTTTCTTTCAGTGATATCCCGGTCTACCCCTATATAGCAAATACATTCACCTTCGTCATTTAAAATAGGAGAGCCGCTCGTTTCTAAAATGACTTCATGGCCATCACGATGCAAGTTAATATTTTCTAAGCTGTTAATTGGCAGTTTATTCGCAACGTGATACTGAAAAATGGGGCCTATCCGCTTTCCCTCATCTGGTTCCATCAAATCGAATGGAGTTCGGCCTATTATTTCATCTGGTGTATAGCCTAAAATCTGTTCAATTTGCGGACTTGCGTAGGTATAAACTCCATTAGCATCCACTTCCCATATCCAATCACTTACTTGCTCCACAAGCTTGCGATATCTTTCATCATCTGCTTGAAGAGTAACATTACTTAATATATGTTTTTCCATAAATACCATCCTAAAATTTCTAATTGTAAGAAAGATTATAGCAAAAAATGGTGAAAACACTACTACTTTTTTTCTAAGAAATGTTAAAATTTTTTATTTTGAAAAAGTAAAGTCTTAAAATCTCTTAGTTACTGTCTAGTTTATTAAATCGCATGAAATAGAGGCATTCGAGCTGTTTGGGGAAGAATCGTATACCCATAATCTAAAACTATGTCAGCTGCTTTTTTATATTTATAAAAGATTTAGAGGTTATTTTCAGCAATTGAGGGGTAAGTAACAATATAACTTGCTTTGGAGAGAGGAGAGATGAAGCATGAAAAAAACATACATATTTACCTTGTTAGGCTTGTTATTGATCGGTTTGCTTTCTGGATGTGCAGAAAAGGAAAAGCTTAGCGATGGCACAGAGCTAGTTGAGAAAGGTAAGTTTATATATGCTGCTTCCGGAGAGTTCAAGCCATTTAGTTATATGAAGAAAGACCTTACTATGACAGGTTTTGATATTGCAGTAGGAGAGGCTGTTGGTAAGGAATTGGGTCTTGAACCTGTACAAAAAAGGATGAAATTTAAAGGATTAATAGAAGGGATTAAAACAGGTAGAGCGGATGTTGCTGTTGCCAGTCATACGATTAATGATGCTCGTGCAAAGCATGTCGCATTCTCTACACCTTATTATTACTCTGGCCCACAAATCTTTACAAGGTCAAATAGCAAAATTAAAACAACTAAAGATCTAAAGGGCAAAGAAGTGGCGGTTGCCAAAGGTTCTACGTATGCAGACATTGCTGGTAGATATACGAAAAATGTCAAAACATACGATAGTGACATTACAGCGTTAAAAGCGCTTAGCATGGGGCGCCACGATGCAGTAGTGACGGACTTTGTTACAGGTAAAAGTGCGAAGAAGGAAGGCTTTAAGATTAAAGGCCAACAATTAATTGAACGAAGTGAACAAGCTATTGTATTGCCGAAAGATAATCCGAAGCTTCTTAAACGTGTTAATGAAGCGCTGGACCATCTGCGTGACGATGGCACACTTGCTAAAATCAGCAAAAAATACTTTGGCCAAGATATCACCAAAAAGCCAGAATAATTACTAGATATTAATAAGGAAGGAAGTGGGTAACATGCCTAGCTTTTCACATTTTTTTGACACACTTATAAGCAGCAAAGGTTTATTTATAGATGCGATGATGGTCACCCTCGAATTGACGGTTGTATCTATTTTAATCGGTATTATTTTTGGGTTATTCTTTGCCCTACTAAAAATTTCACGTATTAAAGTTCTTGGTTATATTTCAAATTTATATGTATTCCTTGTGCGCGGGACTCCGCTGATCGTACAAATCTTTATTCTATACTTTGGTTTTAGTGGTATTTTCTTAATCTCAGATTTCTGGGCAGCAGCATTAGCGCTTGCTTTCCATAATGGGGCCTATATCGCTGAAATTTTCCGCGGGACTATTCAATCTGTGGACAAGGGACAAATGGAAGCAGGTCGTTCTCTTGGGATGACTAGAAGTACGACTATCCGTCGAATTATTCTTCCACAAGCATTCCGAAGAGCATTGCCACCGCTTGGCAACCAATTCATCATCGGTCTGAAGGATTCATCTTTAGCTGCCTTCATTTCCATGAATGAGCTCTTCAACGTAGCTACGACACTTGGTTCCAATAACTTTGATGAGATGACGTATTTATTGATTGTAGCTGTGTACTACTTAGTACTTGTTGCACTATTAACATTAGCTGTTAGCTTGTTTGAAAAGAAATTAGCAGTGAGCGACCGATAGGAGGTTACTAGAATGAGTGAAAGAGAAATGATACGAATTGAACACCTAAACAAGTCTTTTGGCGATTTGCATGTATTAAAAGACATAAATCTTTCTGTACATGAAAGTGATGTGGTTTGTCTTGTCGGAGCATCTGGTTCTGGGAAGAGTACATTATTAAGATGCTTGAACTTTTTAGAAAGAAAGGATAATGGAAATATCTTTATTCAAGGCGAAAACATCATACCAAAAACGCATGATATGAATGAGGTAAGACAAAGAGTCGGCATGGTTTTTCAACATTTTAACTTGTTCCCTCACAAAACAGTCATTGAAAATATTATAGAAGCACCAACCGTTGTAAGGAAAGTATCAAAAGATGAGGCAATTGCTGAAGCAAAAGAATTACTTAAGAAAGTGGGACTTGAGGACAAAGCAGATGTCTATCCAAGTAAACTATCTGGCGGTCAAAAACAAAGGGTAGCGATTGCTAGAGCACTTGCAATGAAACCAGACATTATGCTTTTCGATGAGCCAACATCCGCGCTAGACCCTGAACTTGTTGGTGAGGTATTGGCGACGATGAAAGAATTGGCCGATGAAGGGATGACAATGGTTGTCGTAACGCATGAGATGGGCTTCGCACGTGAAGTAGCGGATTGGATTGTCTATATGAACGAAGGTCAAATTATCGAATTAGACCGTCCTGAAGAATTCTTTGAAAATCCAAAAGAAGAACGGACGAAGGAATTCCTTAAAACCACCGCGCTTAAATAAAAGAAATATAATTAAAAGGATAGAAGAGCTTGAAGTAACTTGCTCTATCTATCCTTTTTTATTTTTTGTGCCTTTTGAACAATACAGCACCAATTTATTTTTCTTTAACAGTTATATAATTTCCTTTGAAAACTATTCGGCGTGGTTTATAATTTTTGTTAACCAAATTAATTATATGGTTAACGAATGTTAATTTCTATTAAAGGGGGAAATGTACATGATTAAAGAAAAAGTGCTAGAACAATTGGCAGATCAAGTGATTAAAGGGAAGGCATTAAATAAAGATGAAGCACTTTCACTGTTGCAAATAGGCGATAAAGATGTTTTAGCATTAATGAATGCGGCTTATAAGATTCGATCCCATTACTTTGGTAATAAAGTGAAATTAAATATGATTATAAATGCGAAGTCAGGCCTTTGCCCAGAAGACTGCGGGTATTGTTCCCAATCAATTGTTGCAGAAACGCCAATAGAGAAATATGCGTGGCTTACAAAAGAGACGATTATCCAAGGTGCCAATGAGGCCATCTCTCGCAAGGCGGGTACATACTGTATTGTTGCATCTGGTAGACGCCCTACTGATAGGGAAATTGCACATGTGATTGAGGCTGTAAAGGAAATTCGCGATACAACAGATTTAAAAATTTGTTGCTGTTTAGGATTTTTAAAACCTAGCCATGCTGAAGCATTAGCAGATGCGGGCGTACATCGCTACAACCACAATATAAATACGCATCGTGATCAATACGAGGAAATTTGTTCAACACATACGTACGACCAAAGAATTGATACAGTACAAGAGGCAAAAAAGGCAGGGATTTCCCCGTGTTCTGGTGCTATTTTTGGAATGGGGGAAAGTGAAGAGCAACAAGTAGAAATGGCCTTTGAATTGCATGATTTAGATGCCGATTCAATCCCATGTAATTTCCTTGTGGCCATAGAAGGAACACCATTGGGTGGAAAAAAAGAATTAACACCTGTGCAATGCTTAAAAATTCTTGCTATGATGCGTTTTATAAACCCAACGAAAGAAATTCGTATTTCTGGCGGGCGAGAAAAAAACCTTGGAACCCTTCAACCTTTAGGGCTATTTGCGGCTAATTCTATCTTTGTTGGTGACTATTTAACGACCAAAGGACAACAACCGTTAGATGACTGGAAAATGATTGATGATTTAGGGTTTGAAATTGAGGAATGTGCTTTGTAAAAGGAGTTATTTAATTCAATGAGGATTAAAGTTTTTGCATCGGATGTCTAATGAGTAATTGGAAAGAAGTTAAATACTCACCGTATTTCAAATAAAAAAAGGTACATCACTAAATACATGTGATGTACCTTTTAGCTTTTGCTAATTATAACACTACATTCATTTAACTATAATTTTGCAGTTTTATTCCTACATTTTTGATGTAAGCAACGTTAGACCGTCTTTCTAGCCTAAAAATAATGGTAGCCCCGTTGCCAAGAAAATAATTGCCGCGAGTATGATCCAAGAAAGTGGGTGAGCCCAGTTATTTGTCCAGCCTACGCCAAATCGTTTTTCCAAAAAGATAGCTGGGTCATTGCGATTGAAATAAAAGACTCCTAGCTTCCAATGCTGGTCATCATCTCGATCAATTAAATCTCCCTTTACTGTAGAGACCACACTTCGAACACGGCTACCGCCTTGCCCTGTTGTGATCGATAATACAATGGCTCCAATGCAAATGACTAAAGTAAACATCAGTGGGACATATAGTTGCACTTGGCTATTAATCTGATAAAAAAGTGATAGCTGTGGCACCGTTAAAATTAGAATCAGTGCAAGGCCTGTTAAAATAGTAAACAATGACCATCTGCGACGAAAGACAATGTTTTTTTGCAAAGATTCCTCAGGATTTGCAGAAGATACCTGTTGTTTTGCTTTTGCAATCACGACATTAATGAAGAGCATCAGTAATGTTAGATAGATTTGTAAAATCGGCATTAGCATGACAGAACGATAAGATTTGGTCGACCAGCTTGTAACTTCTCCATTAAAGTCATACTGCGTAGGAAAACGAGCAGGAATGTCGTCATAATGCAATAATGTGAAAATCATTGTGGCAAAAGATACGACTAAATGAATAACAAACCAGTAGTTAGAGTAAGTAAGCTTTTGGTGGCGGAACTGTGTATTGACTGTAATCTTTTGCGGCTTCCTCATCCAATCAGGATTTTGTTCTTTTAACTTTTTCATCTTTCCATGGAAGAAAAGATAAAGGGCAAAGGATGCAGCAAGAAAAATGAATATCATGGCAGTGTACAAGCCGGCGATTTTATTCTCGCTCATCCCAGAACCTAAATATGCAAGAATGGCAGTTAAGATAATGGCAAGGACACTGGCTGACCAAGCGTATGTTTTACGCATTTGTTTAATGTTAGATTGTACATAAACCTCTTCAGGAATGGAAACACCAAAGCTTTCTGTCTTCCGTGTCCAATACGGAATAAAGATAGTTGGAATAAATAATGGAACCAACATAAGAATTAAAAAGATGAACATCAACTATCACTCCTTTTCTCGAAATCCTTATAAATTTGTAAACAAAGCTTTTGAAACTCATCATGGGATACATCCCTGCAAATACTTTCGGCTATTAAGGGACGGAGCTTGGCAGATAGCGTAGTATAGTAGGATTCATCTGCTTTTTGAACACCATCCGGGTGGATAAACACGCCTTTTTGTCGATGAATCTGGATAAAGCCTTCTTGCTTTAACTGTTGGTATGCTTTATTGACGGTATGAAGATTGATACCTAGATCTGCGGCTAGGGATCTGACAGATGGCAATCCTTCACCTGGCTTTAACTCTTTTTTAGCGATTCCTTCAATAATCTGTTGTTTTAATTGTGTATAAATGGGTTCTTCAGTTTCAAGATCAAGAGAGATAAACAAACTTTTCACACTCCTTTTTTGTATTAACTGTTATATATAATGTATAACAGACAAACAAAGGTGTCAACATATTTTCTGAAAAATATAAATCCATCCTATTGTTTAGTGAAAAAAAGGGAAAGTAAGTGGACATAAGTCCAATCGTAGTTAGTAAATGAAGTGTGTGTTTTTAAAGTTGTTCAAGATAGGTAGTGAATCAGCTAGACGATGTTTGAACCTGGAGGGTGACAATTAACGAGTGAGCAGCGAAGAAATTTAGGATGAACTATAGTCAAATGTATACTTTTTTCAGATTCCCTAATACTAATTCAGATTATCTAGTTAGCAGGAAGGGAAGAGAGAAATTTGGCAAAGCACTCAGATACAAGCTGGAAACAAGACCATCCCAGCACATTATTCGGTAATTCTGTACAAAAGGCAGACCGCATGTTAAAAATTGCGAAGTCTCATCCAGAGGAAATCGCGGTTGAGCATGCATTTGATCAAATTGCGCACAGCGAAAATGCGAAGAAAAATGCAGAGGAATATGGAGAGCATCTTGATATGGTAGAGCTAAACGCAAAACAATTGGAGCTCATCAAGAAAGATCTGGAGCAAGTACAAAAGATGATTAAAGAATAATAATGTAAAATCCCCACCGGAAAAAAGGTAGGGGATTTTTAAATATTTTTAAATCGCGATGTTAGTTATAATGATCTTTTGAAGCACTTCGAACGCTCTTGGCAACCAATTGAAAGTCCTCCAGAAATTTTGACCATAGATTTGGACGTCGTCTTACCGCGAAAGGATGATAGGCGACAGTAGTTTGAAAACCGCGGACATTGTAAAATTTCCCTCGTAATGTTTTCACATCTGCAGCTTCATCTTGAAAAAAAGACTGGACTGCCACATTCCCAAGACAGAAGACGAGCTTTGGATTTGTAATAACCAATTGTTGTTGGAGATGTTGGAGACAGATTTCGCGTGTTCTTTCTTTATCATATGCTCGCTTTGGCTTTCTTTTAAGCACATAGGTGACATAGAAATCATCTGCTGACAATCCAGATTCATGTACGGCTCTTTGCAGCGTTTGGCGTGTAGTACAAACGTAAGGGCGTTCTTCTCGATCTTCTCGTTCTCCAGGGTTATCCAATAGGATAAGGATAGGTGCCTTCGGATTTCCCTCGCCCCAAATCATACGAGATCCTTGCTGGAAGAGGCCACAGTCCTGGCAGTTTTGCTGGCTTTCTGGTGTTGGATCTTCTGGCCATAAGCAAAAATTCAACTAATCTCTCCCTCCCTTATGTGTATTTTTGTATTTAAGTTATATTGTGCTCATTTGTTTTAAAAAAATAGCCTTACTTATAGAATTATCCTTGACCCTTACGCAACGGAAAGGCTTATGATTTTTATTAAAGAGAAGGGAGGGTGTGGAATGGAATATAGCGTGAAAGAATTAGCGGAGCTGTCAGGAGTGAGCAGTCGAACACTTCGTTATTATGATGAAATCTGCCTTTTAAAACCAGCGCGCTGGAGTGAAGCAGGCTACCGAGTTTATGAAGAAAAGCAAGTGGATTTGCTACAGCAAATTTTATTTTATCGCGAACTGGGGATTGAATTGAAGGAGATTAAGAGAATCGTATGCAATCCTTCTTACGACCAACTGGAAGCGTTAAAGGGCCACTATCGAGAATTAGAGCAAAAGCGCAATCATCTCGATCAATTGCTTAGTACGGTAAGACAAACAATTAGTAGCAGGGAGAGGGGAATAAGAATGAGTGATTCAGATAAATTTGCAGGTTTCAAAGAACAATTAATAGAAGAAAACGAAAAAAACTACGGCAAGGAAGCACGTGAAAAATATGGTGAGGACACCATTGATGAGAGCAATGATAGATTGCGGGATATGTCGGAAGAGAAGTTCGAAAAGATGAAGGCTCTTGAAGCGGATATTTTACAGTTGCTGAAAGAAGCTTACGCGACGGGGAATCCAGCATCAAAGAAAGCACAAGAGCTAGCTGATAAACATAGACAGTGGCTGCTATACTCATGGAAGAGTTATTCAAAAGAAGCGCATGCAGGGCTAGCGGAAATGTATGTGGCAGATGAACGGTTCAAGGAATATTACGATAAAGCGGTTCAAGGTGGAGCACAGTTCCTAAAAGAGGCTATTGTAAACTATGTTGCAACAGAATAAGTTTATGTGAGGCGCATTCCTAATGGGAATGCGCTATTTTTCATTCTTTTGTATAAAACCATTTAAATTTAACCATTCCTTTACTTACTAAAGTTATCATTGATATAATTTAAAAGTTATATAAGCATAAGATTCTATCTGAATACGTAAAATCGCTTCATCAGAATGATTTCTTTTTTAATAAAGCGAACCGCACCTGAAGTCTGGCGGGGACGATTCGGACGTACATGCTAAATTCAGTTGATATAGGAGGGGAAACATGGACAACTTAAACAATATCGTAAATAGCACGAATGAGTATCTTTATTCATATGTATTGATTATTTTATTAATCGGGGCAGGTCTCTTTTTTACGATTCGAATGAAATTTATTCAATTTCGTATGATTCCTGAGATGTTTAGGCTGCTAACAGAAAAAACGCCAACAGACTCATCGGGGAAAAAGGGGATTTCATCCTTCCAGGCCTTCACCATCTCAGCGGCATCCCGAATTGGGACGGGTAATATAGCCGGGGTTGCTACAGCCATTGCTATTGGGGGTCCTGGAGCCGTTTTTTGGATGTGGATGATCGCCCTAATTGGCGGTGCATCAGCTTTAATTGAGAGCACATTAGCACAAGTGTATAAAGTGAAAGACAAAGAAACGGGATTATATCGCGGTGGTCCAGCCTATTATATGGAGAAGGGGCTTAATAAGAGATGGATGGGTGTTCTCTTTGCCATCGTAATTACATTAACATACGGCTTTGTTTTCAATGCTGTACAAGCCAATACGATTACGATTGCGTTTAAGGAGAGCTTTGGAGCAAACCGTTTAGTAGTGGGTATAATCTTGGCTGTGTTAACAGGTATTATCGTCTTTGGCGGTTTGAAACGAATTGTTAGTGTAACACAAGTTATCGTACCTGTTATGGCGATTGCCTATATTGCGGTTGCACTTCTTGTTATTCTGCTAAATATTACTGAACTACCGCATGTATTGCTGTTGATTATCAAATCTGCTTTTGGCTGGGAAGAAGCCTTTGCAGGGATGGTAGGCGCCGCGGTGATGCAGGGAATCAAGCGTGGTTTGTTCTCGAATGAAGCTGGGATGGGTTCTGCGCCAAATGCAGCAGCCACTGCTTCTGTTACGCATCCTGTAAAACAAGGATTGATCCAGACATTGGGCGTATTCATCGATACGATCCTTGTATGTACTTCGACAGCTGCCATCGTTTTACTGAGTGATGCCTATATGCAGAATGATGCAAAGTCTGTAAACCTAACACAACTTTCTTTAGTATCAAACCTAGGCGATTGGGCAGGAATATTCTTGGCTATAGCAGTATTTTTATTTGCTTTTAGTACGGTTATTGGCAACTATTACTATGGTGAAACAAATATTGGGTTTATTAAAGATTCTAAAACAGCTATGTTTATTTTCCGTATTTTAGCGGTTGGCTTTGTGTTATTTGGTTCTTTAGCTAAAGTCGATTTAGTTTGGAATTTGGCGGATCTCTTTATGGCGATGATGGCGATTATCAATTTAATTGCTATTATATTGCTATGGAAGGTTGCAAAACCAGTCATTCGCAACTACCTTGATCAACGGAAACAAGGGAAAAACCCAGTGTTCTACAAAAAAGATGTCCCAGAAGTGGGCGATATTGAATGTTGGGGAGAAGACGAAGAAAATCGTTAAACATTAGAACACATTCCATTAAGGAATGTGTTCTTTTATTTTGTTGAGAAATAAATGATATTATTTTACGATATTTTATAAAAGCGAATTGTTATTTATTGTTAAATCAGTAATTTAGGTATTTATCTTTAAGTAAATAATTGGCGTATAATGTTTACAGACAATATATAAAGGGTAAATGTTAGGTCATATGGCTTAATAATATATAGTGAAAGCAGATTATACATATAACTTTTGAATTGATTTTTTAGTAGGGTTTTTGATATCAAGGTCTAAAAATAGGGGAGGTAATCTTTTGTGATAGGGTGGTTTTCTTTTTTTTCAGGCTTGCTAGGTGGGGGGATTATTAGCTTAATAGTATTGGGAAATAAGATGTTGAAATGGAAAGATACTTATAATGAAAAGAAAAAAATTAGCCAATTGGTAGAAACGTCAAAAGATATTATTTATTGTTATCAAGTGAAACCGGAGAAGAAATTCCAATATCTTAGCCCTTCTATTAAAACAATTTTGGGAACAAATCCTATGCAAGAAGCTTATAGCAATCCAAACTGGTTATTTGATATTATTCATCCAGATGATTACAATCTACTCCAAAATAAGATAAATGGAAAAATGGACTACAGCAAACCGATCATTCAACGCTGGAAAAATAGTAAAGGAAAGTATATCTGGCTTGAAGAAAATGCAACGCCTATCCATGAAAATGGAGAATTTATTGGAGTTCAAGGTATTGTGCGGAATATTGATGAAAAAGTCAAATTGCAGCAGGAGCTGGAATACCAGATTGCCCATGACCCCCTAACCAAAATTTATAATCGGGCCTATTTCCAGAAACAAATGAAAAAGTATAATGAACAAAAAAATGTTCCAGTGGCTATTTTGTTATGTGATCTAGATGGTTTAAAGTATATGAACGACCATTTTGGCCATGAGCAAGGCGATTCTTTTATCATTGCATCAGCAAAACTTCTAAATTACTATTCCACTAGTGAAATCATTGTAGCCCGCATTGGCGGCGACGAATTTTCAATTATTATGGTAAACGCAACAAAGGAGAGTGCGCAAAAGCTTTATAGTGACTTGCATAAAGACATTGAACAGTACAATGAAAATAATGTTAGTGTAAAAATCAGTATGTCTATCGGCCTTTCCTTTGCCGAGAATTCGTATGGACAAATGGAACATCTTTTAGGACTGGCGGATCAGCACATGTACAAGAATAAAAAGCAAAAAAAAAGAAAACGCCTATTGGTGGAGTGTTGAGTTGCATCAATCTAACCATGTTAGCAGTATAAAGACAACAGTTTTTCTAGCGGAGGAGACAATTGTTTTTGCTGTATTAACACGATATTTTCAATCTTTTTGTACAATATTGCTACTTATTGTTTATAGATAGCTTACCGATATGATATTTAGTTTTGGAGGCATTTTCATGAATAACTTATTATGATACACTAAGGATAGAAAAAACTGATACAGAAAAGGTGTTTGATCAGGTTGCGCCTTGGTTTTATTGTGGTTTCTAAGAGGGAGCGCCTACATCCTTTCTGCAAATCTTAGGGTATAAGGAAGGTAAAAATGAGTAACAGACAAACTACTACAGATGTTATCTTAATTGGTGCCGGAATCATGAGTGCAACTTTAGGAACATTCCTAAAAGAGTTAGCGCCAGACTGGAAAATTAAAGTATATGAAAAGCTTGATAAATCAGGGGAAGAAAGTTCAAACGAATGGAACAATGCAGGTACAGGACACTCTGCACTTTGTGAACTGAATTACACGCCTGAAAAAGCGGATGGTTCAATCGACATTACGAAAGCAATCCATGTAAATGAACAGTTCCAATTATCAAGACAATTTTGGTCATTCCTTGTAAACAATAATCTTATCAGCAATCCTCAAGAATTTATTATGCCACTGCCACATATGAGTTTAGTGCAAGGCGAAAAAAATGTAGAATTTCTAAAAAAACGTTTTAAAGCGCTTTCTGAACATCCATTATTCCAAGGTATGGAGTTTTCAGATGATGCAGAGAAGCTAAAAGAGTGGATTCCAGTCATCATGAATGAGCGCGCATCTAGCGAACCGATTGCGGCTACAAAAATTGACTCTGGAACAGATGTAAACTTCGGTGCTTTAACTCGTATCCTTATTGAACAATTACAAGGACAAGGTGTAGAAGTAAACTATAAACATACGGTTGATACAATTAAACGTACAAGCGATGGTTTATGGGAAGTTAAAGTGCATAGCGAAGATGGCAAAATTGAATATCAAACAGCGAAATTCATCTTCATCGGTGCAGGCGGCGGCAGCTTGCCATTACTACAAAAAACAGGTATTCCTGAAAGCAAGCATGTAGGCGGATTCCCTGTTAGCGGATTATTCTTGGTATGTAATAACCCTGATATCGTGGAACAACACCATGCGAAAGTGTATGGTAAGGCAGCAGTAGGTGCGCCTCCTATGTCAGTTCCACATTTAGATACACGCTATATCGACAACAAAAAGTCTTTATTATTCGGACCGTTTGCAGGATTCTCTCCAAAATTCCTAAAAACAGGTTCAAATATGGACTTAATTGGTTCTGTCAAACCAAACAATGTATTCACTATGTTAGCAGCAGGGGCAAAAAACCTTTCACTAACAAAATATCTTGTTGAACAATTAATGCTATCTAAAGAACAACGCATTGAAGAATTGCGAGACTTTGTTCCAAATGCGAAAAGCGAAGACTGGGATATCGTCGTAGCTGGCCAACGTGTACAAGTCATCAAAGATACAGAAAAAGGCGGCAAAGGTACATTACAATTCGGTACTGAAGTTATTACAGCTGAAGACGGTTCTGTTGCAGCATTATTAGGTGCATCTCCTGGTGCTTCTACTGCTGTTCACGTAATGCTAGAAATCATTGATAAATGTTTCCCAGAACAAAAGAAAGAATGGGAACCAAAAATCAAAGAAATGATTCCTTCTTACGGTATCAAACTAGGGGAAAACCCAGAGTTGTTCAACAAAATCTTTGCTGACACAACAAAAGCTCTTCGTTTAGATGCAGAGAACAACTAGGTTTTATCATTTAGAATAATAGATTTATAGAAAAGCTTCTCACATAGGTGAGGGGCTTTTCTTGTATTAAAACTAACTTTTGAAGTCAACAATTACTGAGACAATTATTAAAAGAACGTTCATTATCCATGCGCAATTTTAGTGAGCTCACTGGAATTGATACAGAATATATTGACAAGTGAGAATGAGAATTGTTATCATTTAATTAGAAGGAAATAGAGTTTTTAACTGATGAGGTAAAAAACTATATACATCATCATTTCTTGCCGTTTCAAGCATAATGTTGTAAACGGCAGTAACCCTATAAGTTGTTGCCAAAAGACTCAAGCCACCCCCTCGGTTTGAGTTTTTTTATATGATTAAATATATTTGTCGATTTATGTTTGAATTTATAAAGCTTTAGCCCTTTTCTACCGATATAATAGTAGTTGACTCTTTGGGAAAGGATTATGGTGCTAAATTTGAACAGATTATTTCAGTTAAATAGTATTAGAAAGAAAATTGTATTTGGCTTTTCAATTGTAATAGCCCTTGTTGTAATATTGGGTGTATTTAATATTCTTGCCATCCAAGCACTCAATAAAAATACGAATGATATGGTTAAGAAGGAAATTCCCTTGTTAAAACTTGATGAGCAAATGGCTTTAAATATGTCTGAAAGAACTTCATTAATCCGAGGGTATATTTTGTATGGAGATGCAAGCTTAAAGGATGAGTTCAAGAACCAAATAGATGAAAGTATCGCACTTGAGAATAAATTGCTGAAGTTAAGCAACTCTACACAAGTCAAATCCTTAATTGATAAAAAGGTGACGTGGGGAGAACAAATAAATCGTGTGATTGAAGAGTATGATAACGGCAATAAAGAAGAAGCAAAGAGAATCATGGCGACAGAAGTAAAGCCGCTTGAAAAAGAAATAATGGATGGCTTTAAACAGTTATCAAAGGATAGAGAAGAGAAGATAGCCAAAAATGGAGAAGAATTCGCTTCATACGGAACATCCTCACTTATATTTATATTAATCCTTACGGCTGTTGCGGCTATTGCTGCAGTGTTAATTGAAATTAAAACCGTACGCGTTATTTCCCGTCCTATCATTGGTTTAGTAGCTAGAGTGAAAGAAATGGCTAAGGGTGATTTAAGCCAAGAAAAAATAGAACCTACATCGAATGATGAAATTGGAGAACTAATCCTGGCGACGAATGAGATGAACGAAAATACAAGACTAGTCTTGGAAAAAATCAACTCATTATCTAATGTTGTGGCAAGTAGAAGCGAAGAATTAACACAGTCTTCGATGGAAGTCAGAACGGGTACTGAACAGATTGCCACAACTATGCAAGAGCTTGCTTCTGGTGCTGAAACGCAAGCAGATAGTGCGAGCAACTTAGCTATGATTATGGGATCTTTCGCTGAAAAGGTAGAAGAAACAAATGAAAATGGTAGTCTCATTCAACAAAACTCTGAAAAAGTACTTTCATTAACAGAGCAAGGGACTTCACTAATGACCTCAACTACTGAGCAAATGGCTAAGATTGACCAACTGGTAAAAGATGCGGTAATGAAAGTCCAAAGCTTAGATCATCGTTCACAGGAAATTAATACTTTAATATCTGTTATTAAAGATGTAGCAGACCAAACGAACCTACTTGCACTAAACGCAGCGATTGAGGCGGCAAGGGCAGGGGAACATGGTAAAGGTTTCGCTGTTGTTGCAGAAGAAGTAAGAAAACTGGCAGAACAAGTAGCACTTTCAGTAAATGATATAACAGGCATAATTACAGCAATCCAAAGTGAATCAGGCAGTGCGGTATCATCCTTGCAAGCAGGATATACAGAAGTAGAACAAGGAACTATTCAAATCGAAAATACAGGTATGACATTCAATGAAATCAATGGTGCAGTCACTGAAATGGGAGAAAACATCCGTACGGTGTCAGGGAACTTGTCAGAAATTAAACGCCACACACTTTCAATGAATGCATCTATTGATGAGGTCGCTTCTGTTGCTGAGGAAGCAGCCGCAGGAGTAGAACAAACAGCAGCTTCCGCACAGCAAGCTAGTAGTTCAATGGAAGAAGTAGCCGACAGTTCAAAACATCTTGCAACGTTAGTAGATGAGCTGAATGAATTGGTTAGCCGCTTCAAGATTTAATAAAGAAGAAAAGGAAGGCGCTCTTATAAGCTCCTTCCTTTTTGATTTGTTTTTTATTATCGCTATCTCTTACTTATTTTACTTCCACTAGACCTTTTCCTTCATGAATGTACTGTATACCTTCTTCACACACGCCAAGAGAACGCCAGGAACAGGATGCACAGACGGTTCCAATATCGAGCGGAACTACATTCTTTTTAACACGTGCTTCAATGTCGGACCACTGAATAGTTTGTCCATATTGAAGGCCGAGTTTATCTAAAATAGCTTTATCCATTTTATAAATATCTTGGTCTTGGCAATGATATTCGCCGGATTCTGGAAATTTATCGCACAGGTGGTCAGGGCCTTTGACAACTTGAATTAAAGTGCTTGGCTCTTTTCTTAATGTTTGATGGAGCTTAGTCATATTTTCTACGTATTTCTCTGAATACCCCATTCCTCTATAGCCAAGAAGGCAAAAGAGGTGATGGCCGCGTAGCTTGTACATCGTCGTTTCCTCCCAAAGTGTTAGTTAACCTATTATAACAAATGGTTAACAATTAGCCATTTAATTTCCGTTGAAATAGAAATTTGAGACGCCAGTTTAAGAGAGATGAAGGAATGAATGGTAAGACTGCATTTCGTCCATTAGCCAACAGTGGATTTGACCACTGGGAGGCCCAGCCGATTTGGCGGGAAACTTGAATGACTTTTTTTGTATGGTCTACACGTTCCTCTTCATATTCTTGGAGAGCATCTTCAAAATCGAAGTGACGTAATGCATTAGCGAGTATTACGGCGTCTTCAATTGCTTGGCCTGCTCCTTGACCCATATTAGGAGTTGTCGCATGTGCAGCATCACCTAACAAGACTACTCGGTCAAATACAAATCTCGAGATAGGTTTAAGATCATAAATATCATGATGAAGGAAATGCTCATCTTTTGTTTGTTGAATCATTTCAGCAACGTTTGGCGGGAACTTTCTGAAATGATAGGAGACTTCACGCTGAGTCAAAGTGGCAAAAAAGTGACTTTTTTCTGCTGCTTTCATGCATGCAAACCAGTATAGCTCGTTGCCATTCATCGGGGCGAATCCGACTCTGCCTTCAGAACCCCAAATCTCATAGGATGTTTGCTCATCAATTAATCCATTGTTCTCTGTAATGCCGCGCCAACATGTATAACCAGCATAGCGAGGAACACTATTAGGAATGTAGCTTTTTCGGATGAGGGAATGGATACCATCTGCTGCAATAAGAAGATCTGCCTCAACTTTTTCGCCATCATCAAATGTTGCGGTGACTTGATGGTCATCTTGTTCTACCTGCACTAACCGTTTGTTGAATGAAATCCATTCCTTAGGGATATGGTGATAAAGGATTTCATGTAGCTTTCCTCTATGAATCGTTATATTTTCTTGCCCATATTTATTTTTTATTTTTCTAAAATCAATCGAGTTCAAGATTTTGCCGTCTTTATTAAGAAATAGCTGTGTAGTGAGTGGTGTACCATATGCGAGTACATCTTCACCAATACCAAGCCCCATCAATGCTTCTAGTGCATTGGAGCCAATACCGATACCTGTACCTAACGGCTTGAAATCGGCCGCTTTCTCATAAAGATGCACCTCTGCCAGCTTTGAAAGAGCGAGGGCTGCTGTAAAGCCACCAATACCACCGCCGATTATAATAATCTTCATGTAGCTCCCTCCCTTGTTTTTGTATGTTAATATATGACATATTATAGCACGAGATAGAAGTACTGCATGACTTGGTTGTTTCAAATGGTAATATGCCTTAAGATAAAAGAATGATAAGAAGTGAGGAGTTTTTAAATGGAAAATAATGATATCCTGATTAGGCTTCGATATGCCTTAGATCTTAAAAATCAAGAAATGAAAGAGATTTTTAAATTGGGAGGCAAAGAATTTACACAAGAGGAGATTCTTAAGATTCTTACAAAGACTTCCGAAGAGGAAACAGATGATAGCCAATTGAAAGTAAATGATAAAATGATGGCATTCTTTCTAAATGGCCTTGTGACATTCAAAAGAGGCAAACAAGATCCAAAACCGGGACAAGCGCCAGAAGCTCCCCAAGTAAAAGAACATGTCAATAATATGCTATTGAAAAAAGTAAAGGTTGCTTTGCAGCTGACGACTGAAGATATGCTCGACATTCTAGATGATGGCGGAATTGCTGTGTCAAAAGGAGAGCTTGGGGCTATTTTACGGAAAGCTGGACATCGTAATTATAAAGAGTGTGGCGATAATTTCGCGCGGAAGTTTTTAAAGGGCTTAACGATTAGATTAAGAGGGTAAAAAGCAAAAAGCGTCTAATGACGCTTTTTGTTTTGCACAGATATTTACATTCAAATTATGGAAGACGGAAAAAACGTCTCGTATTTTCTGTGGCTTGCTGAGCAAGTTTTTCAACAGATACGCCCCTATATTTAGCAACTTCCGATACAATATGCGGAAGGAAGGCTGGTTCATTTCTGCCGTTTTTAGGTTTTGGCGTCAGTGTCCGAGGTGTCAGATATGGTGCGTCTGTTTCCACCATTAAGCGATGTAGTGGAATGAATTTTACTGCCTCCTGCAACTCTTTCCCACGCCTCTCATCGCAAATCCAACCTGTTATACCAATATGGAAGCCCAACTCTACATATTGCTGCACTTCTTCAGCGCTCCCTGTAAAACAATGAACAACAGAACGGTTAATCAAGTCTTGGTGGTTGTCCATTATTTCTAAAAACCGCTGATGAGCATCCCTTACATGAAGAAAGAGAGGCAAGTCCATTTCCCGTGCAAGGTTTAATTGGGCAATAAAGCAGTCCTCCTGTATATCTTGAGGTGAGTACATACGATTGAAATCAAGACCGCATTCACCGATAGCCACCACTTCTTGATGGTTAGCCAATCCACGTAACTGTTCTATTGACTGTCCATTAAATTCAGAAGCATCGTGTGGATGGATGCCCGCTGTGGAAAAAAGAGTGTTAGGGAATTCTTTTGCCAATCGAAGGCTTTTTTGGCTTCCTTTTATGCTTGAACCAGTCAGAATCATATGAGTGACTCCACTTGAGACCGCACGTTCTACGACTTCTTGTGTATCCTTTGAAAAACGCTTGTCCGCAAGATTAAGCCCAATATCTATTAATGAGTCCATGTTATCCCTCCTAAAAGCTTAACTCTATTTTACCCTAGATGATAAGGGATGTTTAATCGTTTACTCTGCTTTGTTTCGATTACACTAACCTGTTTCCATGGCAAAAGACTTGTATAAATCACATACAAACTAACAGTACAAACTTGCCATACATAGGGTAAAAGATTTTAATTAAACAAAAACATATAGTTAAATGGAATTGTTTTATGTAAAAACAATATCAAAAAATCCTGTATATTGCTAAAATGGTATAATAAAAGGAAGATATTGGAGGAGGGTTCATTTTATGAAAAAGATAGCATTAGCAGCAGTCACAACATTAATGTTACTATCAACGGTCGGAACAACTGAGACCACAACCGTATCAGCCGCCGCTACTGGACAATCAAAAGATGGCATACTCGTACAAGCTTCTACTACTGCGACGTACAAACCACTAGCTGCAGGGGAAGTCGCAAAGGGAACATTTGATGACAAAGGCTTTGCATATTACGCTATCAAAGTCGATCAAATAGAAGGAAACTATTACTTTGTTGGAAATCATGAAGTGTCAACTCTAGCTTTTTGGATGAGTGACACAAAAGGAACAATCAATGATGGCGATGAAGAAGTCGCAAGAAAGTTACGCTATCTTGAAAAAGGTGTTTATTATGTGGCAGTAAAAGGGAAACCAAATGCACCATACCGCTTCAAACTATACCAACGAACATATAACTATACGACAATGAAAGTACTTCCTCCTGGCCCAAATGCTTTAAGTACGCCTAGGGTGAAATTACCGTATTACCAATATTCAACCCCGTCCGTTGACATCAACCTAACAACTGATGAACATATTATGTTATATGGGGTATCAAACGAAGATTCATTTAAAAGAACGATTGAAAATATAGTGTTGACGAATAAAAAAACAGGTAAAACATATCCTGTCGTTCATATTTCGACAACACACTTCTCATCAAATGCGCCAAACGGCAAGTATTCATTGTCGATTATACCTACGCAAAAAGGTGTTCCAGGACATGCAGGGATTCGCTACGAAACGACACCTCATCTAAAAATTAATAAACCGAATCAAGAAAGTCGCTTTTATACACTGAACGTCAAAAAAGATACAAAGTTTAAATTTGAGTTAACGGGTTTTGGAAAAATGCTATTATACGATCACAACCATCACCTAGTGAAAAAAGCAACTATCGCAGAAGGAACTGATAAACGGGAGTTTGTCTATACCGTGAAAAAAGGCCGTTATAGCCTCAAAGCTCCTTTGACTATTAAAGTTACACCAAAATAAAAGGTATTCGCTAATTAAATCAGTAGAAAAGGAGAATCTTGTATAAAGATTCTCCTTTTTTATGTTTAACTTTAAAAGAAGAAGAATGGACTGTGCTGCGTGGGTGCTGTACAAGTACACAGATTGAATACACTCTGAATTGGCTTGTTGTCTGAATTGGTTAGTATAATATTTAATTGTTTAACGTGATTTAACCACTTCTGATTTGTTCATTTAACAAAAAATATAGCAAAATAAACAAAAGATATTTTATTTTGGTAAAATGGTATAATAACAGGAATATATTGGAGGGGATTCTGTTTATGAAAAAGATAACTTTAGTAGCAGTAACAACAGCTATGTTACTGTCATCTGTCGGAACAATTGAGACCACAACTGTTTCAGCCGCAGCTACTGTACAACTAAAAGATGGCGTACTCTTAAGTAAGGCAACGGGTAAGCCAATGAAAGGTTACAAAGTATATAAAGGTTGCTTATATAAAGATGGCTCACTAGCACCTGGCCGCGTTAAATATGGTAGCGGAAAAAATTTAAAGCTATATCGTAATGGGCAACTTGAAAAAGGTTTATATATAACACGTGATTATAAATATGCGTTTAAAGATGGAAAATTGATTCAAGGTAAAAGCTTTTTTGTAGGTGAGTTGAATGACCTTTATTACCAAGATGGTGTTTTAACAAAACGGATTTTTGTCAATTCAAACGAGAAATTATATGAAAATAAATCAATAAAAAAAGGTGATTATGTTATTGGATACTTTTACGACAACGATCATGATTATTATAACTTTAATCGTTTGAGACTTTATACAAATGGTATTTTATCGAAAGGTTATCATTTTGCCGGCTATAAAAAGAAAACTTATTTATTTAAAGATGGACGTATTTCTCAAGCAATGCTTTATAAGGGCAAATTATACGAAAAGGGGCTGCCTGCACCTAAGAATAAAGTGATTTCAGATGGTAGAAGCACATATTATTACAATAATATGCTTGCAGATGGTTCTATTGATGGGTACATTTATGAAAACGGAAAGAGAATACGCAGTGTAAGTACACAAAACTACTTAGAACAATTAGATAAAGTCAAAAAGCTAAGTACAGTGTCAAAAATAGATTCAGCAGTGTTAAATACAAAAATTGCAGAGTTACTGAAAAACTATACAGAGCATTTCGATGCAATTTTTGGAGACTATGTAGAATGGATTACTGAAGATGAATCAGATTCTCATGATGCCTATCTAACACTAACAGTGCAAATGAACGATTTAAAAAAGATTATAGGAAAGCTAGAGCATACAGATGCAACTATAGCGAATGATAAAGCCATCAGAGAAAAATTAGATTTTTTATATGGTAGACAAGAGATTGAACATGCGAATGGCGAGATTTTAGATGGGGAATATAAAGGGAATATTTACAGAAAGGGTGAATTAGTTGGTTCGCGTGAAGATGTTGCGTTAGAGAATGCAACTAAAGCATTTGAAAAAGTGTCTACTGATAAATCAGCGACAATACAACAAAAAATCGATGCTTTAACTGCACAAGTATTGGCGGCAAATGTTGTGTTTACGGCCGCAAAAGCACCCGAATATCCTAATGTGAAATTTGATACGAAGGGAGCCGAGAGAGTACTGCGAGATAGCAAAGTTTCACGACGTGCACTTGTAAAAGAAGCAGCACAGCAACAAGAAACAATCAACACGGATGCTTTAGAAAAAGAACTTATCGCAGGCTTCGCTGAACTTAATGAAAAAATATCGTTTGATCAACCTTCTGCCACAGCAACATATGAACCACTAGCTGTGAATGAAGAAGCAACAGGGACTTTTGATGACAAGGGCTTTGCATACTATGCTATCAATGTTGATCAAGTAGAAGGAAACTATTACTTTACTGGAAATGCAGATGTGCCAAATCAGGTTTTTTGGATGAGTGACGCAAAAGAAAAAATCAACGATGTGGATGAAGAAGTACCGGAAAAATTACGTTATCTCGAAAAAGGTATGCGCTATGTGGCAGTGCAAGGGGAACCGAATGCACCGTACCATTTCAAACTGTATCAAAAAATATATAACTATACGACTATGGCTGAACTTCTTCCTGGTAGAGATGGAGCAGTGGAATTGCCGTACTATCAACATTCTACACCATCCGTTGATCTTAACCTAACAACTGATAAACATATCATGCTGTATGCACTAGAAAACGAAAATTCATTTGAATCGCCGATTGAAAATCTGATACTGACGAATAAAGAAACAGGTGAAACATATCCAGTCGTTAAAATTTCGAGAACATTTTTCTCAACCAATGCGCCAAATGGCAAGTATTCATTATCGATGACATCTACAAAAAAAGGAGTTCCAGGGCATGTGGGCATTTACTATGAAACGTCACCACAATTAAAAATGAATGAACCGAATCAAAACAATCGTTTTTATACGCTGAACGTTGAAAAAGATACGAAATTTAAATTTGTATTAACGTCAAATCATACTCAATATGGTAATAATAAAATGCGTTTTTATGATCAAAATCATAAACTAATTAAACATGTACCATTCGATACTGGGGACAAGCCGCGTGAATTTGTCTATACGGTAAAGAAAGGACGTTATAGCATATCCATGGACGATCCTTCTATTACCATTACAGCTACATTGAAATAAGCGACTTCTATAATAGTAGAAAAGGAGAATCTTGATTAAAAAGATTCTCCTTTCTTTTGTTCAAATTTAAAAGAAGGAGAGTTGACGGTACAAACATCCTTTATCTAAAAAAAAGCAACCGTCCTTAAGGAGGAGGCTGCTTTTTTTAATGATTATTTATTGAGGTTCCTCCGCTTCGGCGATTGCTTTGGTTTGATGGACCGTGCCGCGTGGATGGTTAGGAGGAGCATAGATTGAATACAGCTTGATTGGCTTGTTGCCTGTATTGGTCAGATTATGCCATGTGCCAGCTGGAACGAAAAAGACATAATCATCCCGCACTGGTTGCTGGAAGTCTAAGAACTGTTTATTCTTACCCATTTGTACAAGGCCTTCGCCTTCTTCAATGCGAATAAACTGGTCCGTATGCGGGTGAATCTCCAAACCAATATCTCCTCCGACTGGAATGCTCATCAGAGTAAGCTGCAAATGCTCACCGGTCCATAGCGCTGTGCGGTAGTTTGTGTTTTGTTTTGTTGCTGTGTCTATATTGATAGCAAAAGGTGCTGGACCATAATCTCTTAAATAAACACTATTCGGACTTTGGTAGGTTTGCTGGTATTGATTTTGAAACTGGTAAGGGGAGGGGCTATTCGGATAATAGCCGTGGGTTGTTCCGCAAGATGGACAATGATAGTGATACAAAACATCATTCCTTTTTTACTATACTGTACGCTTCTCGCGGAACTTTGGTGCCTATTTTAAATTAACTTTTTAAAGCTGTGTCTTCTTTACATACAGTCTGCAATAGATGCTGCAACTCAGTAGTTTCTTCTTCATTAAGGGGTATTAAAGGCAAACGTACACCGCCTACTGCTATTCCTCTCAGATTCAGTCCGGCTTTTACAGGGCAAGGGTTAGGTGCGCTAAATAGTCCTTTGAATATAGGGAGAAGCCTACGATGATCTACCGCAGCTTCCATCACATTCCCGTTTTTAAACTTTTCCATCATCGCTTGCATTTCATTTCCAATAATATGGGAAGATACAGAAATAACGCCAGTAGCGCCAATCGATAAAGATGGCAGTGTTAAATGGTCTTCTCCTGTATAGACACTGAAATCATTGGGTGTTTGCGTAATGAGTTCAGCCATTGCATCCAAATTTCCGCTCGCATCTTTAATGGACACGATGTTATTAATCGCGGCAAGGCGAGTGACTGTTTCAACGGTTAGATTGACAACACTTCTTCCAGGGATATTGTAGAGAATGATTGGTAGCTGCGTTGAATCCGCAATTGCTTTGAAGTGCTGATAAAGACCTTCTTGTGATGGTTTATTATAGTAAGGTGCAACAAGCATGATTCCATCCACACCAGTATGTTCAGCAGATTTAGTCAGTTCAATGGATGCCCTTGTATTATTAGATCCGGTGCCTGCAATAACAGGAACCCTATGGTTTACTTCATCTACGACAAATTGAAATAAACTAATTTTTTCTGCCGTTGTGAGTGTAGGGGATTCACCTGTAGTGCCAGCTACCACAATGCCATCTGAGCCGTTTTCGATAAGATAATTAATCAGCTCACGAGTAGCTCTAAAGTCAATATTTCCTTGTTGGTCAAATGGGGTCACCATCGCCGTTATAATTCTTCCAAAATTCATTGCTTCTCCACTTCCTTTTCATTTTTTGGAGAAGGGCAGTATAGAAAATAACGCAAAAAAAGCAGCAACGTGATGTGACTACGTTGCTGCGAGAATTCATAAAGTCATCTCCATGCGTACGATAGCCCTCCATATAGTTTCCTACATGACAGTCCTGTGTTTATTCAACAACAGGCCCAGCAATAGAGAAATATGAGTTTCTCTAAGCTTCGGCAAATTCCCCTTTCCACTGCAGTAGTCGGATCTCATCATCCTCTTGCAGCTTACTCATGGTTTTTGCGCCTCTATCCTTATTTCAAAAGATATTGAAATAAGTGAATATTCAATTACAGAAAGTATAGCAGTCTAGCTATGCTTTTACAAGATAGAAAGCCAAATATTATTATATTTCTCTGTTTTTAATATCGGCATTCATATTGCCAGCTGTAAGCGTATCATCAAGATTGTTCTTTTTAAGGTCATTATCGTTTTGATTTGCAGGATCGTACAATTCTTGCTCTGTAATAGCACCACGATTTGCCGCATCTACATCGCTATCTGTGACAGAAGCATCACCAGTCGTTTCAATGCGTGCTTCCTCGCGTTTTAGATTATCAGTGACTTGTTCTGTTTCGGTCACTTGTTTTTTACCAATGACTACTTCTTCGTTTACCACTGGTCTTTTAGTCACTTCAATTTGTTCTTCGACGATTGGAATACGGATTGTGTCGTCTTCGCCCATTGGAGCATAAGCATCTGTAGTGGCAGCTGCTTCATCGGTAACTTTTCGTCTTTCCACATATACTTCATCGTGTGTGACAGGTACATTGACTGTTTGTGGTTCTTCCACAACATCTTTGTGAACTTCAACCTCACCAGTTTGTACTTGGTCTTTTTCAACATCAAGTTGTTCTTTGCGCAATTTTAATGTTTGCTCATCTGCCACTGTATTATTAACATCCACTGTATCATTAGTAGCTACTGTGGTATCAAGACCTACATTTGCCTCTTGGTTGTCTACTGGTGTTAGTGGGTCAGCAGTGCCTAAAAGGGCATCATCTTCTTTGTTTGCTAAAAGTAGAATACGGCCATCGTTAATATCGCGTTCGTAGCGACGAGCAGATTCTTCATCAAAGCCAAGTGTTAAGAAATATTCGTAATAAGATGCATGGTCCACATCTGTGTGGAAATCACCTTTAAATACTGCTGCTAGGCGATCGAAGAAACCTTCATCTTCTTCCATATTGCGACCGCCGACATCTTCTGTTAGTACGCCTGTTTCATTTTTTACGACTGATGGAGCAGAAGGGAAGTTTGTTGTATTAAGTGCAATTGAGAAATCGTCAGTTGCATATCCTTTTTGACGATATTCATCAATAGCTTTAATCACTTCCGCGCTTGAGTTATAAATTCCTAATACTTTTTTATCCATGTGTATTACCTCCATTATTTGTTTCATTTTTTTGATATGTGATTACAACATAAATATACCCGAATCTCTTTCAACGAAACGCTTAAGCATAAAAGAATGTTTGTTTTAGAATTAGTAAAATGTGACAATGATGAAGAAGATAAACGCTAAAGAAAGGTGCTTATATATATGAAAAAAGCCGTATTTTTAGATCGTGATGGGGTCATTAATGAGGTACTAACCAATAGGGTAAAGTTTGTGAACAAACCGAAAGATTTGTATTTCTTACCGGGTGTTCCCGAAGCCATAAAAAAATTGAATGCTTATTTTGATTTTGTGTTTGTGGTCACCAATCAGGGCGGTGTAGGTCTTGGATATATGAAAGAATCGGAATTGAAAAAAATCCACTTGCATATGATTGAGGAGTTAAAGAAACAGGGAGCTCAGGTGGATGAGGCAGTCTATTGTCCACATAAACCAAAAGCTGGTTGCGCTTGCCGAAAGCCTAATAGCAAGTTAATTGAAGACTTAGCAACAAAATATGAAGTTGACTTATCAAAATCATTTATGGTTGGTGATACGGATACAGATATAATGGCGGGGAAGAAAGCAGGGACGAAAACAGTTTATTTAGGTGAACGCGATCCACTAGCCGATGCAGTATGTAATGACCTGAGCGAAGCGGCAGAATGGATTATAGCACATCAATAGTTTGCATCTGTAATGTACCTATTGTACAACGTGAACGTACAAAAGTTGTTTTGCTAGGGAGTTTCAATTCTTTGACACATGATTACTTGCAGAATACGATAAATTAGTGAAGAAATGAAAAATAGGAGGTCAATATGTATGGCAGATTTATTTGAAGAATATACATTGAAAAACGGGGTAACATTGCGCAATCGAGTGGTAATGGCACCTATGACGAACTACTCTGGTAATGACGATGGTACCGTTACAGACGCGGAGGTTGCTTATTATGACCGCCGTTCAAAAGGTGTCGGTATGATTGTGACAGCTTGCACGCATGTCTTAGAAAACGGCAAAGGTTTTCCAAGACAGTTTGCTGGATATGATGACAAGTTTATCCCTAGTCTAAAACGCGTGGCTAATGTGATTCATGCTGGAGGAGCAAAAGCAGTACTTCAAATTTTCCATGGTGGCAGACGCTCTATTCCTGAAGAGGTGCCGAATGGCGAAATCGTGAGTGCAAGCGATGTCGCTTTTCCAGACAATGCAACACCAAGACCAATGACAACGGAAGAAGTAAAAGAAGCAATCAAAGCCTATGGCGAAACAACGCGTCGTGCGATTGAAGCAGGCTATGACGGCGTTGAGATTCATGGGGCGAACACATACTTATTGCAACAATTTTTCTCTGCCCACACGAATAAAAGAACAGATGAATATGGTGGAGTAATTGAGAACCGTATGCGCTTTCCATTAGAGGTTCTGCGTGAAGTAAAACAAGTGGCTAAAAAGCATGCCAAAGAAGCCTTTATCATTGGCTATCGCTTCTCACCTGAAGAACCTGAAGAAAACGGGATTACAATGGATGATACGATCCAACTTGTAGATGCTTTGGCTGCAGAAGGGCTGGATTATCTGCATGTATCACATATGGAATTCTTTACGAAGCCGCATCGTTTTACTGGCGACAAAGAAAAGACACGTGTTCAACTGTTAATTGAAACGATCAATGGCCGTACTGCATTGATTGGGGTAGGTTCCATTTATAGTTTCGACGATGCAGTGAAAGCATTGGAGACAGGTGTCGATCTTGTTGCATTAGGTCGTGAATTATTAATTGAACCGGATTGGGTGCAAAAGGCGCAAGAAAATCCTTCATCGATCCGAACAGAAATGGATATGTCTATGCAGAAAGAATTAGCGATCCCTGACCCGATGTGGGAAGCGCTTAAAAGACCAAATTGGATTCCTGGAATGAAGGCTTGACTTGACAGAATTTTTGACAAATAGTATGCTACTAATAATGAATTAGTTATAGAACATTTTAGCAAATAGCTATAGCGATATGGCCATTTGAAAAGATGGAACTATAATACGGTATTCTTCTAAATGGAAGAATGAATATTAAAGGTAGACGATTAATCCCCATTCGAGATGGGTTCGTTAAAAGTAAACCGATAATTTCTTTGTTTAATAGTGCCTTGCGCCTTTTAAATGATGAAATTGTCGGTTTTTTTATGTAAAAAAAGGAGGGATTTTGGATGTCGTGGCCACTATTGTTTCTCATTTTTCTTGGACTTTCTCTAGGGAGCGGATTGTGTATCCTGCATCCGCAAGTCCCGCTTCGATTCATTCGCATTCATATCGGCATGCTGGCGTTAGCACCAATTGCCGCTTTATTAGGCCTTATTTTTTCTAAAGGAGATTATTTCCTAGGAGCATTACATTTTGATTCATTATCATGGCTCTGGTCTCTGTTTGTTTTGACAATTGGATTAATCGTTCAGCGATATTGTGTCCATTACTTGCTAGGCGATAAGTCGTACCGCAAGTACTTTGCACTTTTGACTATCACTACTTCAGCTGATGCCCTTGCATGGTTATCTGATGATGTTCGCCTTTTATTTATTGGATGGGGGCTAACACTATTTTGTTTAACTGTCTTAATCGGATTAAGGAAGGAATGGAAGGTAGCGCAGCATGCTGCAAAAGTATCCCGCGGATATCTATTAGCTAGTTTGCTGGCACTGGGCCTTGCGTTATTCTGGTTAGCATACAGTACAGGCGAATGGCGTTTATCAACTATACTGACCCCTGATACATTAGGTTTGTTATCTAGTTATGAAAAGACAGGAATTAATTTATTGCTTCTTGTGTCAGCGCTCATTCCTGCTGCTCAATGGCCAACACATCGCTGGCTGCTTGATTCTGTTGTTACACCAACACCTATTTCAGCTGTTATGCATGCTGGGATTGTTAATGCGGGAAGTATTATGCTTGCTCGTTTTTCTCCATTGTTTAATGGAGACTTGGCGCAGATAATTTTGCTTGTTATTGCAGGCCTTTCTGTCTTAATCGGCACAGGCATTATGCTTGTGCAAGTGGATTATAAACGGCAGTTGGTGGGATCAACAATAGCACAAATGGGTTTTATGCTGGTGCAATGTGCACTAGGCGCCTATCTTGCAGCTATTACACATGCAGTATTGCATGGCTTGTTTAAATCTACTCTTTTCTTGCAAGCAGGTTCAGCTGCCAAGGCAAAAGCACCTGTTACTTCTAAGGCCCAAGCAGCTTCTGTTATATGGACAGTTGCAGGTGGTGCGCTTGGAACACTTATAGGATTAGGGCTTTGGCTGACAGCTAAAGGAGAAGGCTATCAACTGATTAGTGCCCTTCTACTCGGCTGGTCGATTGCCCTTGCATGGGCACAGCTGGTAGCGGCACACCCTACTGCTACTGGAAAAATCGCAGGTTTCTTCTTATTAGTTGCAGGTGGACTTGTTTTTAAAGTAGTTCACACACTGTTTTACAACATTTTGCAGGGGACCATCGACAGTGATTTCCACCAGCCGTTTATACTATCGATTATTGTTTTAGTTGTTTTACTAGTTGCGATTGTATGTGGAACTTGGCTAATTCGAAGGAATAATAAATTATCCTTTGCGCTTTATCTATGGCTAGTTCGGCTTGGAGAACCTAAAAAACGTCTCGCGGAAAGCCATCCAAACTATCTTGCACAATTATTAACGAAGGAGGGGAATTATCAATGAGTACGGCGTCAACACTTCACTATGATGAGGGATTTAAACCGAACGATCGCACGCTTCAAGAGATTGTAAAAGAAGCGAGCGAGGTTATTGTACCCCTCGGCGATATTAATAACTTTGCGGCAAGAAGCCCTTGGGCGGGACTCGAGCACCAGACTTTTGACCAAGTGGCAAGAAGGCTGAAGGATACGGGTGACATTGACATGTATCCTAATCATGCTATCGTCTCCTCTGCTGCTCGTAAGGGAGAAATTGATTTGGCCATCTTAGAAGAAGGGTTGAATGCATGGCTTGATGAGCAGTTGATAGGCTTGCCTAGAGAACTCGCTAAAGAATATTGCCGTAATGTATTACAACAAGAATCAACTTCCTTCACTAAAAGAGAATTGCCTGGCGCAAAGACTGCTGCACTCTGGTATAGTAAATACTTTTCACCCACTAAAAATAAACATTCCATCTTAACAATGAGTCAACGTGTGCAACAACCAGAAAACGAATCCCTTGTAGAAAATATAAATCTACATGTGATTAAATGGTGCAAATTATATTTGGATGAATCGCTTGCGGTGTGGTCCATGCCCAATAAAGAGGCTGGGTTTTATGCAGCATGGCGCCAAATGGCTAGATATGATCGCACGCTTACTCAAGAAACGCGCAAGCAACTTGATCAACTAAATCAAAATGCAGAGCAAGCTTTGATGGAAGTGCTTCACAATATGGATATTCCTAACACAGAATGGCAAGAGTATTTGGAGGCTCACCTGCTTGCTCTACCAGGATGGGCTGGTATGATACGCAGTCGTGAAGAAGAATCAGAGGCACTGCTTTTAGAATATCTGGCTATGCGACTATCTCTTGAATATGTATTCGTAAAAGAATATCTTCCGTTGCCAGAGCCAATGCAAGATGATGTTCAACTCATTGAAAAACTTCTTATTAGCTGGATTGAATTCGGCAGAGTAAGACTCGAGGATTGGGCAGCGTTAGAACCAGAGGAAATAACAGCACGCCTTATGCTCGCAAATCGCTTCAATTCCTTTGTCCAAGGCCGCCTTTGGCTAGAAGCTTGGGAGAAAACGTATGAAAAAAATCTTCAAGAATGCTTGCCGGCTAAACCTACAACAATAGAAGAAGCAAAAACAATCGCAGCACAATTTGCTTTTTGTATTGATGTACGTTCTGAAACGTTCAGAAGGCATTTAGAAAGAAGCGGGCCATTCGAGACTTTTGGGACAGCTGGATTTTTTGGCTTGCCAATTGAAACAAACGAACTTGCAAGCTCCAATAGCCATAATTCATTGCCGATTATGTTTAAGCCTTCTCACAAAGTGCTTGAATCTACGGACAGGGACCAGCTAGAACAATACATTGAACGGGCGCATACTGCCCATTCCGTTGGGAAAACATTTAAAACAATGAAACAAAATATGCTGACGAGCCTACTATTGCCTGAAATTAGCGGACCATGGCTTAGTATTCAAACATTAGCACGAAGCTTTATCCCGCAAAAAGCTGGAGAGGTCATGCGGCAAATGAGCGAAAAATGGCTTAAAAAGCCAATGACAAAATTGACGCTTCACTCTCCAGATGAAGGAGCAGGTGAATTGCCTGTAGGTTTTACGGAAGAAGAACAAGTATTTTATGTACGGCAAGCCCTTCAAACCATGAGTTTGACAGAGAACTTTGCTCCATTGGTTGTTATTTGCGGCCATGGAAGCCAAAGTCGAAACAACCCATATGCATCCGCTCTTGATTGCGGGGCATGTGGAGGAGCATCAAGCCAATTTAATGCACGTGTGTTGGCGACATTATGTAATCTGTCTAATGTTCGTGAGACTCTTGCCAAAGAAGGTATTCACATACCAGAAGATACTGTTTTTGCAGCGGCTGAGCATATTACTTCGTTGGATGAGTTGAAATTTACGTATTTGCCAGAATTACCGGTAGCTGCAAAAAATTCATTTGAGCTTATTCAAGGGGCTCTTCCAACTGTGCGTAAGAGTGTAAACGCTGAAAGACTTGCTCAGCTTCCGACACTCCATCCTGATTGCCCAGATCCAGAAGAGGAGGTACGCCGTTTCGCTGACGATTGGAGCGAGGTGCGCCCTGAATGGGGGTTAGCGCGGAATGCTGGATTTATAATCGGCGAACGGACGTTAACGGAAGATTGTGACCTAGAGGGAAGAGTATTTCTTCAAAATTATCAGTGGCAGCTAGATCCAACAGGCGATATACTAGCTAGTATCATTGCAGGCCCTGCTCTAGTAGCACAGTGGATTAACTTACAATATTATGCGTCTACAGTAGCTCCGCATTATTATGGTAGCGGCAATAAAGCCACACAGACGATTACTGCGGGAGTTGGCGTCATGCAGGGTAATGCAAGCGATCTTCTTTTTGGACTTCCATGGCAATCTGTTATGATGTCTGATGAAGAGGCATACCATGCACCTATCCGTTTATTAGTGGTCGTGCAAGCGCCTAAGTACAGGGTTCAGCAAATTTTAGAACAGAATGCGGAGTTCCGCCAAAAGCTACAGAACGGATGGATTCGCCTTTCATGCATCGATCCAGATGGCATATGGCACAGTTTTTCATAAGTTATCGCTTTACGTGCTTACCTTCGCATTATTAAAATAGAAGCAGAGTGACTAAAATGCCAACAGGTTAGCGGGAGATTGAAAAATGGATAAAACAAGAGGAACGGTAGAATCGGAAATCAGCAAAGCTTTAACGCACTGGGAAAAGAATTATTTAGGGCGCGGATCGGTTTCGGTTAAGTCGGATATTTTGCGCGACATGATTATTGTCGTGCTGCGCGGTATCCTGACGCCTGCAGAATATTCTCTCTGTGAAAAGAAAGAAGGATTGCTTAAGGTGAAAGATCACCGAAATAGCCTCGTGGAATCTGGGATAGATGAGCTGAAGGCAATTATTAGATCGATCACAAACCAAGAGGTTTTAAGCTTTCATACAGATATAAGCACACAAACAGGAGAGCGGATTATGCTCTTTAAGCTGCATACCGATTTACAAAGTGAACTAAGTTAATTGTTCACTAATTCTGTCAGTGAAAAAAGTGAAATCTTTCTAACGATTTCACTTTTTTCTTATAATGTTTGAAAAAAATATGATATACATAGAGGTATCTCATCATGCTATTTATTACTAAAAAATCGCTTGAAAGTCTTGCTGAATCTCATAGAGAGCCAGATATGTTTCTTTGTTACGCGACGCCTCAAGGCTTTTCAGCTATCACCAATCGAGCTATACTACTGATAAATGATAATCATATGATTGTTCTTTTTCTAAATCTATTCTCCACCAAAATAGTACATAAACTTATTTTTGAATTAGCTGAAATCCAAGATCAAAAGTATGCTACTAAAGATCCACTTACAGTCTTATGGTCTTTCAATTTAAAGAGGCAGGCATGGAAGTTTAGAATTCCCACCAAAATATTGACTCTTGGCTCGATGCAAAGAGAATTTTTGATGTTTGTAAAACAAAATATCCTGTAAATAATAAAAGATAATAAAGAATTGCCTATGAAAAAACCGAACAATGTGAAAAAATCTCACATCTGTTCGGTGTTTTTTTCTTCTATAGAATTCATTTAGTATGAAGAACTTGCGGTGTTCCGTTCCAGACGGCCCTTCTTACGAGGCTTGCCTTCAATTTCCATCTATAAGATCCTGTGGAGCTTTTATCCAAACTTTGGTTTCGTTAGTTCTTTTTAAGTTGGGCTTTCGCCGTCCTTTCCCATTGTAGAAGGGAAGGGTAAGGGTCATAAGCCCATTCATAACGACCGTTAAATTTATAAATACCATAGTGAAGATGTGGTGGGAACTTACCTGAAGTTCCTTCACTTCCATAACCTGAGCTACCTACATAACCAATTACCGTTCCGGGTTTGACGATATCACCAACTTCTATTCCTTTGGCATAAGAGGAGAGATGAGCATAGTAATGATAGGAATTATGGTGATCCCGAATGCCGATTCGCCATCCACCAAATTTGTTCCATCCTTTTGTGACGACAACTCCATATGAAGCAGATAATACAGGTGTACCATAATCAGCAAAGATATCTGTTCCTTCATGAATACGCCTTCCGCCCCAACCACGGTTAGCTCCCCAGGTTCCCTTGAAGGTATAATTATATCCGAGAGCTACGGGGAAAGTGTACTGTTCTAAATTGATATCTTGATATTTTTTATATAATGAAGCAATAGCCAAGACTTGATTGACGATCGTCTCATTGGTGTAATAATCCCATAAAGCTTTTTTGAAATCGGCTTCTGATGGTCCGTAATGACTTAAGTAACTGGCCATCGTATAGATTATGTCAATGTCATTTTCAGCATCAGCCACACCATCTTTATCTCCATCAAGCCCCATGCCACCAAAATAATCAATCGTAGTTGGTGAATTATCCTGTATTAAAGGATTAAAAGGGCCTGCCCAATATTCATCAGAAAAACGGATGGCAACTACGCCCTCCCGTGATGGAATATCTTTTCGTACTGCCTGAATATTACGTTCATATTGATCAATAGCGGCTAAGAAATACCAAGGCACCAACATATCTTCAAATTGAACATAAAGAGACATTCGCTGCTTTAGCAGGTCTTCTTTAGATGTTTCCGTTTGAGCTAATACATTTAGAGGAAGAACCATTTGAATAAATGAGAGTGCTAGTAAGAATGCGATAATCAAGCGATTCATCAAAATCCTCCTTTCCTTCTTCGATAGAATATCCAAAAATGTTGATTTCATAAGCCATTGTCTAAAAATCATAGTAGTTCCATAAATCCCTTAATTAATTAGTTATCATTCGAAAGTTCCTAACATATCATGGTTAAAACAGGCCTGAATGGAGGGATAACAATCGATATTTTAAATAAGTTTAAACGTTACCGTGAAGAAGAAAACAGGCTGAAGTGGGAAGGTACTTTTGCAGACTATTTAGAGATAGTCAAAGAAAGGCCTGAAGTGGCTCAAACTGCTCATTCGCGCGTTTATAATATGATTAAAAGCTCTGGTCTTAATGAAAGAGACGGCAAGAAAATGTATCACTTCTTTGGTGAAGAAATTTTTGGACTTGAAGAAGCCATTGAGAGGCTGGTAGAAGAATACTTCCACCCTGCAGCCAAACGATTAGATGTAAGGAAACGTATCTTGTTATTAATGGGGCCAGTCAGTGGTGGTAAGTCCACGATTGTGACTATGCTTAAACGGGGATTAGAACAGTATTCACGTACAGATGAGGGAGCAGTTTATGCGATTAAAGGCTGCCCAATGCATGAAGATCCGCTTCATCTCATTCCACCCCATTTGCGTAACGACTTTTATGAGGAATACGGCATTCGTATAGAAGGAAATCTTTCGCCTCTAAACACAATGCGCCTTGACCAAGAATATAGGGGAGAGATTGAAAATGTGCAGGTAGAACGCATCTTCTTCTCTGAAGATAAACGCGTAGGTATCGGCACATTCACACCATCCGATCCGAAATCACAAGACATCGCTGACTTAACCGGAAGCATCGACTTTTCAACGATAGCAGAATACGGATCAGAATCTGATCCAAGAGCCTATCGTTTTGATGGTGAGTTAAATAAAGCGAATCGCGGTATGATGGAATTCCAGGAAATGCTGAAGTTAGACGAAAAATTCTTATGGAACCTCCTCTCCTTAACGCAAGAAGGGAACTTTAAAGCGGGTAGGTTCGCATTGATTAGTGCAGATGAATTGATTGTGGCGCACACAAATGAAACAGAATACCGTACGTTTATATCCAATAAAAAGAATGAAGCCCTCCATTCACGTATTATTGTCATGCCTATTCCTTATAACCTGAAGGTGAGAGAGGAAGAACGGATTTATGAAAAAATGATTCGTGACAGTGATATGAATCATATTCATATAGCACCGCATGCATTAAAAGCAGCCGCGATTTTCTCTGTTTTATCCAGGTTGGAAGTACCTAAAAAACAAGGAATCGATCTTGTAAAGAAAATGAGATTGTACGACGGCGAGAGTGTTGAAGGCTATAATTCTGTAGATGTGGAAGATTTGAAGAAAGAATATCCGAACGAGGGCATGCATGGTATCGATCCGCGCTATATTATCAACCGGATTTCTTCAGCGATTATTCGCAAGAAGTCACCATCAATTAATGCGCTGGATGTCCTTTTAGCTTTAAAAGATGGGCTTGATCAGCATGCTTCCATTAGCCAGGAAGATAAAGACAAATACATGAATTTTATTGCCATTGCTAGAAGAGAGTATGATGAGATTGCGAAAAATGAAGTCCAAAAGGCGTTCGTCTATTCATATGAGGAATCTGCTAAGACGCTAATGAATAATTATTTAGATAATGTAGAAGCCTTTTGCAATAAAAATAAGCTGCGTGACCCGCTGACAGGGGAAGAACTAAACCCAGACGAAAAGCTAATGCGTTCAATCGAAGAACAGATCGGCATTTCAGAAAATGCGAAAAAAGGCTTCCGCGAAGAGATCTTGATTCGTATCTCTGCTTATGCGCGTAAAGGAAAACGATTTGAATATAACTCGCATGAACGGTTAAGAGAGGCTATTCAGAAGAAGTTGTTCGCCGATTTAAAAGATGTCGTGAAAATCACGACTTCTTCCAAAACACCGGATGAATCGCAGTTGAAAAAAATGAATGAAGTAATCGCAACTTTGGTGGATGAACATGGATATACAACTACATCTGCCAATGAATTGCTTCAATATGTTGGTAGTTTATTGAATCGCTAAGTGTTGAGGAGTGTCCACATTTTTTAAGGACACTCCATTTTTTTATATCAAAAAGTTAAATAATTCAATCTCTATGCATAGTATAAGTAAAGCGTTAAGAATTATCCCAATGCAAACGCCAAGTGTAGAGTTTCTAAATTAAGAGATGGGTGAGGATATAATGGCTGAAAATCCGAATAAGCATTTTGTCATTTCACAGGAAAATTGGTCTCTCCATCGCAAAGGGCATCAAGACCAGCAACGCCATATGGAAAAAGTAAAAGAAGCTATCAAAAGCAATTTGCCTGATTTAGTCAGTGAAGAAAACATCGTGATGTCGAATGGGAAAGATGTCATCAAGATTCCCATTCGTTCATTAGATGAATACAAAATTCGTTATAACTATGACAAATCGAAGCATGTAGGCCAAGGAAAAGGAGACAGCAAAGTTGGAGATGTAATCGCCCGTGATGGCAGCGGCCAACAAAATGGGCCAGGCAGAGGGAAGAAGGCCGGAGACCAAGCTGGGGAAGATTATTATGAGGCAGAGGTAAGCATAGAAGAAGTGCAAAGTGTATTGTTTAAGGAGCTTGAACTGCCGAACTTACAGGAAAAAGATAAAGCAGAGATCCAATCGGAAAAAATTGAATTTAATGATATACGTAAAAAAGGGTTGATGGGCAATATTGATAAAAAACGGACTATACTGAATGCCATCAAACGAAATGCGATGAAGGGGAAAGCCGAGATTGCCCCTATTTATAATGATGATCTTCGTTTTAAGACGTGGGATGAGGAGATTAAACACGAATCAAAAGCTGTGGTACTTGCAATGATGGATACAAGTGGCTCTATGGGAAGCTTTGAAAAATATTGTGCGAGAAGCTTCTTCTTTTGGATGACGCGTTTCCTGCGCACCAAATATGAAAGCGTCGAAATTGAATTTATTGCACACCATACGAAAGCGAAAGTAGTGACGGAAGAGGAGTTTTTCACAAAAGGGGAAAGCGGAGGAACGATTTGCTCATCTGCCTATGTGAAGGCCCTTGAACTCATTAACGAAAAATATCCACCTTCTAAATACAACATATATCCTGTCCATTTTTCAGATGGAGAAAATATGTCTACTGATAATGATGCTTGTTTAAAACTTGTACAGCAATTAATGGGCGTGTCCAGCATGTTTGGATATGGAGAGGTCAACCAGCATAATCGTTTTTCAACGATGATGTACAACTATAAAAAGATTGTAGACCCTAAGTTTCGCCACTATGTCCTTAAAAGTAAACATGATGTATACGAAGCGCTGAAATGCTTCTTCCAAAAAGAAGTCGAAGAACAAAAGTTATAAGATTCAACACAGCTAGAGATAGAATGTTAGGTTAATAAGCGCGGAGGAGGATTAAAAAATGGAAAGAGAACTTCAAATAGCAATCGAAGAAATTACTGAGATTGCTAGTGGTTTTGGGTTAGACTTTTATCCAATGCGCTATGAAATTTGCCCCGCGGAAGTAATCTACACAATTGGCGCTTATGGAATGCCAACACGTTTTACCCATTGGAGTTTTGGAAAACAGTTTCATAAGATGAAGTTGCAATATGATTTAGGCCTAAGTCAAATTTATGAACTTGTGATTAATTCAGATCCTTGCTATGCTTTCTTGCTTGATACGAATTCATTAACTCAAAATAAATTAATCATCGCACACGTTTTAGCTCACTGTGACTTCTTTAAAAATAATATTCGTTTTTCCAATACACGAAGAGATATGGTGGAAAGTATGACTGCTACTGCAGAGCGTATTGCCCACTATGAAAGGCTGTATGGAAAAGATGAGGTAGAAGAGTTTCTAGATGCTATTTTAGCGATTCAAGAGCATATTGATCCTTCATTAATGCGGCCACAGCTCGGCGAAAAATCAGAAGAAGTGGACATAGGAGCTCCACGGAAAAGAAAATCGCCTTATGACGAGCTTTGGAATTTAGAACAACAAGAAGAAGAACCTCTATCCACTCGCTTCAAGAAAAAGAAATTCCCCGAGGAACCAGAAAAGGATCTCCTCTTATTTATTGAAACACACAGCCGCGAGCTGGAGGACTGGCAGCGAGATATTTTGACGATGATGAGAGAGGAGATGCTCTATTTCTGGCCGCAATTAGAAACAAAGATTATGAATGAGGGCTGGGCATCTTATTGGCATCAACGCATTATGCGAGAGTTAGATTTATCGACGGAGGAAACAATTGATTATGCTAAGCTGAATGCAGGCGTTCTCCAACCATCCAAAACCTCTATTAATCCGTATTATTTAGGAATTAAAATTTTTGAAGATATTGAAGAGAGATACAACAATCCAACAGAGGAAATGAAAAGGCTTGGCGTAGCACCCAATTCGGGGCGCCAAAAAATGTTCGAAGTGCGAGAAGTTGAATCGGATATGTCCTTTATTCGTAACTATTTAACGAAAGATCTAGCGAAACGGGAAGATCTTTATTTATTTGGAAAACAAGGATCTGATTATCGAATTACAGATAAAGACTATGTAGCAGTGAGGGACCAACTCGTTCAGATGCGCGTCAATGGTGGCTTCCCTTACATTGTCGTCGAAAATGGTGATTATCTAAGAAATGGAGAGCTCTTTTTAGTACATGGCTATGAAGGAATGGAGCTGGATCCTCGTTATTTAGAACAGGTCCTGCCTTATGTTTATCAGCTGTGGGGGCGGCCCGTGCATCTTCGAACAGTAGTAGAAGATAAATTTGTCCTTTATTCTTATGATGGAAAGAAAAACTCAAGAAAGTATCTTTAATACTGATTAACCCATGGAAAACTCTATGGGTTTACTTTTTTTCTAATAATAAACTAAAAAATAGGTATTATAGTTTATTGTGTAGGTAAATGTATTTAAGTAATAGTTCTATTTACATGCATTGATATAAGTCAATAGTTGAGAATATGAAAATTGTTAAAAAACCCTGTTGAAGAATAGAGTAAATGAGCTATGATGGATTAGGATGTTTTTCCAAAAAAAGTTTAATAGGAGGTTTTTAAGTGAAGCAAAAAAACACTCGCAAAATTGCTGTTTGGCTATTAGCATTTGCTATCATTCTAGGATTGACGCTTCCGCCGCAACAAAGCTTTGCAGCAGAAACGACTACTGCAACAGCAATTGATGATGCGACAGCTATAACAAATGGCGCGGCCGTTAAAGGTTCATTTGACCAACCAGGTGTATATTGGTACAAAGTTACACCAACGAAAGAAGAAGTTTCAAAATACTCACATATAAAATTCGATATAAACAGTGACCAAGTTGTAAATGTATCTGTTTATCCTAATAAAGCAAAAGCAATCGCAGATGATGCTTTTGAGCAATACGTAACAGGGACAGTTTCTGATCAAGCTGCTACTATTTCATTCCCTTACGCATGGGAAGGACCTTATTATGTGAAGGTGGAATACAGTGGCTTTGCAGATGATCTTCCGATGGAAGGTCTTAGTGAGGATGAAGGTGGTAGCACAGACTCAGTCAACTATAGTATCACAGCAAAATCTGTTAAGCTTTCACCTGCTAAAGAAGAAGCAACAGGCTCTGTATGTCCTGTTGAATACAGTGTCGCAAAACAAAAAAGTGCTACACAAATCTTAAAAGATATCCGTCTATTCCGTGATGGTACTCTAGCAAAATCAACACAAGGCAAGCAGCTATCATCTTTATACTACAAAGCAGCACCATTCCTTGTGGCAAAAATGATTTTTAACAAAGATACAAAACAAGATGTGTACAAGCATTTGGTTGAAATTCAACCGCTTATCACTGATCTAAACCAAAATGGCGGAAACAGCACACGTGTTATCAGCAAATCAGAAGCGAATGCGATTAAGCAGCTTTTCGACATTGCTCATGCTGCAGTACCAGCTAAATTACAACAAAGCATGGATACTATCGCGAAAAAAGTACAGATTGATAGCCTAGCGGGTGAAGATTTAGTAGCTATCGCGAAAAATGTTGGTATTAAATTAAATGGAAACTCAGCTTCCGGTAAATATATTGTTAAATTAAAAGATGGCAAGACATTGAAATCTGTGCAATCTAAAATCTCTGGTAACAAAACGTTCTCTACATTATCAACTGTTGAACACTCAGATGAGTTGCTTGACAATACGTATGTGGTAGAAATGGATGCAAAAACAGCAAGCATGAGTGCAAAAGCTCAAACTAAAGCACTTCAAGCAACTGTTTCCCAAGTAGAAAAGTTAAATGAAGTAGAATATGTAGAGCCTGTCCAAACCTACCATGCGCTATCTAGCGATGTTTTATCAAGTTATCAATGGTCATTAAAGAATCTTGGTAAAAATGAAGGAACAAAAGGCGCGGATGTTCAAAATGATAAACTTCAATCACTATTAAGCACTAAAAAAGTTAAAGATACAGTCATTGCAGTTGTAGATACTGGCGTTGACTATACTCTTGCTGATTTAAAAGGACATGTTGATCCGTCTATCGGCAAAAACTTTGTTGACGAAACAACAGGTCCATTAGATGATAATGGTCACGGTACACATGTTGCGGGCATTATAGCAGCAGAGGCAAATAATGGATATTCAATTCAAGGTCTTGACCAGCACGCAAAAATTATGCCTGTCAAGGTGTTAACAGCTGATGGAGCAGGCGATACAGAAACAATCGCTAGAGGTATTAAATATGCTGCAAGCCATGGCGCAAAAGTAATCAACCTAAGCCTTGGTGGTTCATATAGCCGTACACTTGAAGCAGCAATGCAATATGCATCTTCAAAAGGTGTAGCAGTTATTGCAGCATCAGGAAATGATGGCCAAATGGGCATTTCATATCCTGGACGTTCTCGCTATGCTATTTCTGTAGGTGCTACAAACGATTGGGACATTGTGTCGGATTACTCCAACTTCGGTGAAAAATTAGACCTTGTTGCACCGGGTACGAATATTCCTAGCCTTGTGCCAAACGGTAATGTGACATATATGAGCGGTACTTCAATGGCAGCGCCTCACGTAGCAGCTGTTGCTGGATTATTACGTTCTGTTGATTCTACATTAAGCGTTTCTGATATCAAAACAATTCTTCACCAAACTTCAAAAAATGTAACCTTTGAAGGTAAAGATAACACTGGTGAGGAAGGAAGCATCTTTGATATGTTGTTAGGTGGCGACATGGATCCGGAAGATTTCGATCTTCGTGTCGGTACTGATCTTGTATCAGGCTATGGCCGCTTGAATGCATTTAACGCTGTAAGTACTGCAGATTTACGAGTAAAAGTACATCCAATTTTAGAAAGAACAACTTCAGTAACAGGCAGAGCAAAAACTGGTTCTAAAGTTATCGTGAAAAAAGGCTCTAAAGTGATTGGTAAAGCCACTTCTGTACATGGAAAATTCAAAGTGAAAATTCCTGCACAAAAAGTGAATCAACACTTAACAATGACAGTGACGAATCCATCATATAAAGCTGCTTCAACATTAGCTTTGTATGTAGCAAAGGACAATCGTCCGGCAGCACCAGAAGTAAAAACTATCACAACTAAAACAACTGTTGTGACAGGTTTCGCAAAACCAAAATTACAAGTAGTTATGAAAAATTCAGCTAAAAAAGTAATTGGCAAAACAACAGCTTCAAAGAATGCTCAATTCAAAATCAAGCTGAAAAAACAAAAAGCCGGCACGAAATTATATTTCAATACGGTTGATTCTAAAAAACGCACAAGCAAAACAGTTACAGTTACTGTGAAAAAGGCGAAAAAATAAAAGATAAAAGCCCCTACTATAGGGGCTTTTTCTTTTGGCCTTTTATATCTCAAAAATTATAGGCAAAATCATCGGTCTTCTTCTTGTTTGTTCAAATAAATATTGGCCAACCGATTTTTTTACTTTGCGCTTTACGATATTCCATTGCTGTGCGTCTCTGCCCTCTAAATCTTCTATTGTAGATGCAACGAGGCGGTTGACCTTTCCGAGCAATACTTCATTATCTTTCGCATAGACAAAGCCACGGGAGATAGTGTCGGGAGGGGCAGTCATGCTGCCGTCTTCTTTGCTTATGGTGAGTACAATGACGAGCATCCCATCTTCAGCAAGCTGTTTTCGGTCGCGTAAAACAATTTCTCCCACTTCGCCTATATCAATGCTATCAACATAGGTATCACCAGCAGGAATTTTACGCGTTTGCCTTGCTTCTCCTTTTTCAATATCCAGCACGTCTCCGTTTTGCATAATAAAGGTGTTGCCTTCCTCTACGCCGACAGACTCAGCCAACTCACGGTGAAGATACAGCATTCGGTATTCGCCATGAATCGGAACAAAGTATTTCGGTTTCATAAGTGTCAGCATCCATTTCAAATCTTCTTGGTAGCCATGTCCGGAAACATGCATGCCTGTAATGCTAGATGAGCCATAGATGACTTTTGCTCCAAGCTGGAAAAGATTATTGACAATACGTGATACATCTTTTTCATTGCCCGGAATAGGAGAGGCTGAAAAAATAACAGTGTCTCCAGCATGGATTTGAACATCACGGTTATCTGATGTCGACATTCTGGAAAGCGCAGCTAACGGCTCCCCTTGACTGCCCGTACAAAGTACCACGACTTCTTCAGGGGGCAGACTCATAACAGTTCGTGCATCTACTAATAATCGCGGAGGTACCTGCAGATAGCCTCTTTCAATCGCAATTGGAACGACAGTGAGCATACTTCGTCCTAACAAAGCCACTTTGCGGTTTGTCTTTACAGCTGCATCGATAATCTGCTGAACACGATTGATATTGGAAGCAAAGGTAGAGATTATGATTTTCTTCTCTGCCGCGAAGAAAGCTTCATCAATATGTTTTCCCACTTCTTGTTCAGAAGGAGCGGACCCTGGGCGTTCAGCATTGGTACTCTCTGATAAAAGAGCCAATACGCCTTTGTTGCCGATTTCTGCCATTTTATGGACATCTGAATATTGAGCATTCACAGGTGTTAAATCAAATTTAAAGTCACCTGTATGTACAATGATTCCTTCTTCAGTAGAAAAGACAATTCCCAGGCAATCTGGAATACTGTGACTCGTCTTAAAGAAGCTCACTTCTATGCGATCAAATGCAATCACTGTATTGGAATTTATTTCATGAAGCTTTGTTTTACGTAATAGCTTATGCTCTTTTAATTTGACTTCAATAAGGCCAAGGGTAAACCGAGATGCATAAATAGGAACATTTATCTTCTTTAGGAAATAAGGGATGCCACCAATATGATCTTCATGGCCATGCGTGACAATCAGACCACGAATCTTTTCTTTGTTTTCCATGAGATAGGTGATATCAGGGATAATCAGGTCGATCCCCAATAGACTTTCATCGGGGAACTTGCCGCCGCAGTCAATAATCAAAATTTCATCTTCATCTTGGATAGCATACATATTTTTGCCGATTTCATTTAATCCGCCCAATGCAAAGATGGATAAAGCGTTCGTATTGTTTTTTGCCAACTGTATAACACTCCTCTTGCCAGATTTCTTATCTTCATCCCTAGTATGGCGTAATAGAAAAGCAGTTATGCAAATGGAATAGAATGAAATGTTTTAAAAAATACACAAATACCAAAAAACGTCTGAGCTGTTCCATCTCTGATTTGAAATAACTTGAAAAAGGGTATAAATTGAAAAAGAAAAGGGGGTAGATGAAATGATTGGAAATTACAAAAACATACTTATAGGTATTGATGGCTCTAAAGAAGCTGAGTATGCCTTAAAAAAGGGCGTTGAAATCGCTAAACGTAACCAAGCTAAGCTACACTTGGTGAATATCATTGATTCAAGAGCGTACGCTGTATTAGATTCTTATAACCTAACAGATGAACAAAGAAATGCAGAACAATTTGCTAAAAGTCTATTAGAAGGCTACAAAGAAGCAGAAACAGCTGGCGTTTCAGATGTTAATTTAATGGTTGAATACGGCTCACCTAAAACAGCTATCACAGGGGATATTGCTAAACAAGTGGAAGCGGACTTAATTATTTGCGGTGCAACAGGACTAAATGCGGTAGAGCGCTTCTTAGTCGGTAGTGTTACCAATGCGATTGTCCGCACTGCAAACTGCGATGTGCTCGTTGTCCATCCACCATACTTAGAAGATTAATAAAAAAGTTGGCCACAACTATTTGTTGGCCAACCTTTTAAATGGATTATTTTAAATTCCGACGCAAAAATGCTTTTGTCCGTTCGAATTGTGGGTTGTCAAAGACTTCTTCGGGTGTGCCTGCCTCCAGGATTTCACCTTGATCCATAAAGAGGACACGATTTGCGACTTCACGTGCAAATCCCATTTCATGCGTTACCACAATCATCGTCATTTGCTCTTTAGCTAATTCTTTCATAACGCTTAACACTTCTCCTGTAAGCTCAGGGTCTAGTGCAGACGTTGGTTCGTCAAATAACAGAATGTCCGGCTGCATCATGAGGGCTCTTGCGATCGCCACACGCTGTTTTTGGCCGCCTGATAGGTTAGAGGGATAGGCAGATGCTTTATCTGCCATGCCTACTTTTTCTAACAATTCCATACTGCGCCGACTAAGCTCTTGAGCAGATTCTTTCTTTACAAGCTTAGGTGCCATTTCTAAATTTTCCTTTACCGTTAAATGAGGAAAGAGATTGAAATGTTGAAACACCATGCCCATTTTGGTAGATGCTTTCTTTAAATCTGAAGGTGAGGCATAAGCACCTTTATTTACGAGATATTCACCATCAATATTGATAGTGCCGTCATCTATTTTTTCAAGGTGCACCAAGCTTCTGAGCATAGTACTTTTTCCTGAACCAGAGGGACCGATAACGGCTACCACTTCATTTTTTTGTACATCAAAGGTGATACTTTTTAATACTTCTAGATCGCCAAATGTTTTCTTTAGATTGGTCACTTCCATTATTGCCATATCAATTGCTCCTCTCTATTCAAATGTAAACCGTCGCTCGATCCACTTGAAAAGCAGTGTTAAGATTAGTGTCATGATTAAATAAATAATGCCGGCTATAAAGAATGGCACAATAGTGAAGTCCCGATTTACAGCTGTTTCCGCAAAATGTAATAATTCTGGTACAGCGACTGCATATAAAAGAGCAGTATCTTTAATTAATGTCACAGATTCATTTGCAAGTGATGGGATGGCAATCCGAAACATCTGTGGCAGGATAACACGCACTGTAGTTTGGAGCTTGTTTAAGCCCAGTACTTGAGCTGCTTCATATTGACCTTTATCGATAGCCAATAAACCACCTCGGAATATCTCTGCAAAGTATGCCGCGTAATTTAGGATGAATCCGATACACGCTGCAGTAAAACGGTCTAATACTAAATATTGTCCGATTCCCGGTATCATAGGTAAACCAAAACAAATAATTAATAATTGTAGCAAAAGCGGCGTGCCCCGCATGATATAAATATAAGCTTGGGCTAATAAGGAAAGCAGTTTGATGCTGCTGTTGACAGCTAATGTTAATAAAAACCCAAGCGGAATGGATAGCACAATGGCTATGATAAATAATAATAGCGTCATTTGAGATCCTTGAAGCATTGGCTTTAGAATCGTCAGGATATAATCTAAACTCATGTCATTTCCTCCTATAAGGCTCGCGCGCCTATTGTCCGCACAGCGAAAGCAATTCTTCCTATACGAATAGCATGTTTAAGGAATGGGCACCCAAGCCTCAAAATAAAGGGAGAATCATTTCTTTATTGTTGTTACTTTAACACCTTGTCCTCGCCGAACCATTTGTTTGAAATTTTCTTCGCAGTACCGTCTTCGTTCATACTGTCTAAAGCCTTTTGCAGTTTATTTAACAGTTTTTCATTGCCTTTTTTCACACCGACACCATATTCTTCAGGTGATAGCGATTCATCTAATACTTTAAATGTGCCAGGATCTTTGGCCATATAATAATCAATTACCACTTCATCAATAATCACGGCATCTGTTCGACCGCTTTTCAGATCATTTAATGCCATCACATTATTTGCATACTCACTAGTACTTTTGAGAGTAGCTTTTATAGGGCTCGCATCTAAAGCGTCCGCAGCAGAAGATTGAGCTTGCAGACCGACGATTTTGCCTTTTAAATCTTTTAATGAAGAAAGGTCTGTTTTTGCTAGTGTTGCAACGACTTGCGCATTTTTTAGATAAGGTTTAGAAAAGTCTACTTTTTTCTTTCTTTCGTCCGTAATGGTATAACCATTCCAGATTAAGTCAATACGTCCGCTATTTAATTCGGATTCTTTCGCTTTCCATTCAATAGGCTGAATATCTACTTTATAGCCCATTTTCTTCGCAGCAGCTTTTGCATAGTCGATATCAAAGCCTACTAGGTTATTATCTTTATCTCGAAAGCCCATTGGCGCGAATGAGTCATCTACACCGATGGTCAATGTTTTTGAATCAGAACTTGATTTGCTGGAACATCCAGCAAGTATGCCTAGCAGCATAATGGATGTAAGGAAAAGCATGGATAAACGTTTCATAATTCAGACCCCTTGCTTAATAGATTTTTATTTACACTTTAGCGCACTAGTATGCTAACACGATAAAATTATAACATCCTTTTGTTTTTGAGTAAAATATTTTTTTAGATTGTTTTTAAGAGCTTAGTAAAAAAATTTGTATAAATTTATACATAGTACAATCCTTCATCACAATAGACTGAGGGTAGAGTGATTTTGAAGGAGTGATAGAGGTCGCTGATTATTTAAAAAGTGCAGTGTATGAACATGACTTTTGGCTAGAAATCCTAATGAATCATGGTCAATTTATTCGTGACTCTTTATATGAATCTGAAAAAGAAGCTATTGAGAAAGCAAAAGGTTTTATCGAGCGTTTTAAGGAGCTTCATGAAAAAGTAAAGGCATTAGATATTGCAAGCGCGCCAAGATTTGCAAGTGAGGCCAATGAAGCGGCAGAGCAATTAAAGCAATTCAAATTCGATATCATTAGACGTCAATTAGAAGGAAAGATCGGAATCCATTTAACCCCTTCCTTTATTGGGCATATGGTGCTGGAGCTAGAAGAGTACCAGAATGTTTTGGGTTATTTAGAAAAAGGAGAAGTTCCGCCCATTTTTCATGAGTTGCACCATCACTTATTATGGTTGAGAGATGCTTATGGGCATGCGGGAACAATAAACGATAATATGGATGGAGTGGAAAAGAGGCTCAAAGAAAAAAGCCATTTGTTCACTCAGCATTTTGAACAATTTTATTTAAAGGCAGTGGAGTTAACTACTTTTTTGCAGGCTAATATAGATTCTTTCCCAGCGTTGAAACGATTTAATAATGAAGTAGACGTTGAAATGAATTTGTTTAAAACATTTTTGCTAGAGTTAGAGGAACACGAGCTAAGTGCTGAAGTATTAAGCAGCTTTACAGCGCCCATGGCAGAACATATGGCAAAGGAGGAGCAATACTATTTATTGAAGTTAGCAGAATCGAGAAGTGCATAGGAAGGCATGAAAAAAAGAGAATGAAAAACCCAAGAATACTTGATTCTTGGGTTTTTGATTATTAGTCTTCAAATAAATCGGATGATAAATATCGCTCGCCTGTGTCTGGTGCAATGCAAAGCACTTTAGCAGTAGGTGGCAGCTTTTTAGCTACTTGAACTGCCATAAAGGCTGAAGCAGCACCTGAAGCGCCAACAAAAATACCTTCTTCCGCTGCAAGGCGGCGTGCCATGACTGTAGCATCTTCATCTTCAATATGAAGAATTTCATCATAGATATCTCGGTTTAAAATAGAAGGGACAAACCCAGGGCCTGTGCCAGGAATTTTATGCGGTCCAGGTTGGCCGCCAGAAAGAACTGGTGAACCCGCTGGCTCTACTACATAGATTTTTAAATCAGGTAACTGTTTTTTCAGCTCTTCACCTGTGCCAGTTACTGTGCCGCCTGTACCTGCTGTTAAGACAAAGGCATCCAATGAACCATCAAATGTATCTAGGATTTCCACAGCAGTTGTTTTACGATGGGCATCCGCATTAGCTTGGTTATCAAATTGCATAGGAATGAAGCTATCTGGAATGTCTTTTGAGAGACGTATAGCTTCATCAATAGAACCTTGCATCCGAAATTCGGATGGCGTCAAATGAACCTCCGCACCATACGCTTTCATAATTTTAATACGTTCCTTTGTTGCATTATCAGGCATTGTAATGATGCAGGGGTAACCTTTTACTGCACACACCATAGCAAGACCAATTCCTGTATTGCCTGACGTCGGCTCAATGATTGTGCTCTTACCAGGAATGAGTTTTCCTTCTTTTTCAGCTCTTGTAATCATATTGAGAGCTGCACGGTCTTTTACGCTTCCTCCAGGATTAAAAGACTCTAATTTAATAAAGACTTCTGCTCCAGTTGCTTCGGGAATTTTATTCAACTTAACGATTGGAGTTTTTCCGACTAAGTCGAGAATAGAATGATAGTAGTTCATTCTAAAGCCACCTTTCAATACTATTTTCAATCCTTCTGAATCCATTTCAAAAACCTTTATAATAGTGTATTAACGAAATGTGAAATTTTTAATCATTCATAATGTCAATTCATCTCACAGGACACAAGGCTATCCATTTATTGAAATTGATTCTGTATCTACACCTGTATTTTAATTATTCTTATAAGATTACTATGATATATAGTAATACAGAGAATTTTCATTTTCAATGATATTAAATTATTGAAGTATTCTCTAAACAAAAGAAAAGACTTGTTTTGAAAAAAGATTGTTCGAACAAACCTTTAATATATTCAATTGGATTAAGATTGTTGAAGATCGTTTTTCGAATAAAGCCCTTAAGTCTAGGAATGATAAATAGAATGTAGGTATACAGATTAATAAATTGTCTGTATATACAGGATTATTAGGATTCTCACACTTTCATTTGGAACATTATTTGTATGTATAATGTATAAGCATATTACTAGTAAATTAGAAATAATTTAGTTTAATAAAGGTTTAATTTTTCTTTTATTTCTTGAATGATTTCAATGATACTAACCTTTTCAGTATCTATATACTCTCCAAAATCATATTGATTGTAAGCCTCTAAACATTTATCGGTTTGTTGAAAACACCAGTTTCCTTCTTCCTCTCCACGGAGTCTTAACCTTTCGTAAATTGTCTCTTTACTTGCACTCAAGCAAAAGTGATAGGTTTGATCATCAATACTTTTAAATCCGTTATAAATGAAATGAAAGTATTCTATTTTCCTAATCGTCATTGGCACGATTAGATTGATCTTATATTTTGTAATTAACCTTTTTGCCACATCAACAGTTAACTCTTTCCATAATTCTAAATCTTGAAAGTCTCCTGTAGTGGATTCTGTTCTTTTTATATCAATAGGAATAACATTTCTTAACATATAACCTATCTCTTCAGGGTCATATATCATACTATGTTCAATTTCATTTTGAAGTGTATTTGCAATAGTGGTCTTACCCACACCAAATGCTCCGTTTATCATAATAATCATTACACCTTCTCCTCACTTTTTATTGTTAATGAAATTATAATTACTTATAAAAATGAATGCTAACCTTAGTTAAGGCAGGCCTGCTTTTTTGCGTTTTAATTGCTGTTTTTGGGTACTTATTCTATAAATAAGTCCTTGGAAAAATAAATTTGTCCAATTTGTGAATGAATTGTTGACATTTTGTGTCCGACCGGCGTATTATATAGACATAAAGTTGTCACAATTGAACGTTTAAATTAAAGGGGGATGCCAAAATGAATTTTAATGATCTTATCCTAATAGCCGTATATTGCATGAGCATTCCGTTGGTTTGCGCAGTATTCTTCGATGCGTTTTACGCAGAGAAAAAGAGACGTAGCTTTTCATTGAAAAGAGTCTCTGGCTGGTATGCTTTATTCTTTGTTTTATCTTTTGTTCCAACAGTTATGTTTTTTGCATCATAAATATGATTTTAAGTAGGGAGCCATTAAAAATGGCTCCCTTTTTTAATTATTGTTACCTAAAACACTATGAAAATAGTGTAAAAAAACTAGATATAAAGTTGTATTAAAGTAGGTGGAACTCCATTATAATAAGGTAAATACGTTCCCTATAGACATAATTTCTTGTGGCTTTTGAATAAATATATAGGGTGTGTTGCTGAAAACGAAGGAGGATCATCTTATGTTTCCAAAGTTAAAAAAACACTATCAATATTTCTCTTCCACACCTGGTACCGATCTTGTCGCCAATGAAAGATTTCAGCGCAAACTTGATTTTTTGGGACTTTCCTCTATTAGGAGAGAAGCGGTAAAAGATTTATGCGACCTGTATATTGAACATCACGAAAAGATCTTGACGAGCTTCTATGAACATTTAATGGCTATTCCGGAATTTAAAGAAATAATCGATACGTATTCACATGTTGATCGTCTAAAAATAACCTTTGACCGGCACTTCCGTAGCCTTTTCCAGGACGACTTGGATTTACAATATATTTTTGATCGCCGTAAAATCGCGCATACACATGCGAAAATTGGTGTATTGCCAGATTGGATGATTTCAGCATATACCTATATCAATCAAATGATTATTCCACTGATTATTAAAAAGTATAGCCGAGACATTGAAAAGGCAATGGATGTCCTTTTAGCTTATGAAACGTTGGTAAGTATAGACCAGCAAATCATTGTTGAGACCTATATAGAAATACAAGCAAACTCTATTGTAGATGGATTAGGCGAGATTATTTCCTATAATACTAGGCTTGATCAGATTAAGGATTTGAGGGATTTTCAAGAAATTCAAATGCAAGACGTCATGGTTGTAAATGAAGCGATGGAACAATTAGAAGCGGGTATAGAAGAAGCATCTTCATCTATCCAACACATCACCTATGACACGCAAACAGCATTGAAGGAATTGAATAAAGGTATTAGCTCGTTACAATCAGTACAAGAGTTGCTGGCAGTAACAGATGAAGGTCAAGGAAGCGTTAATGAACATGTCTCAGATTTGGTTAGTACAGTCAATAATGTCTCTCAGCTGGTAAAATTTATTCAAGACCTAGCGGAACAGACAAACCTACTTGCATTAAATGCATCGATTGAAGCCGCAAGAGCAGGAGAGGCTGGTAAAGGTTTTGCCATTGTAGCAGAGGAAGTAAGAAAACTGGCAGATCATACAAAGACCTCTGTTAAGTCTGTGCATGAAGACATTCAAAAGCTCTTAATTACTACAAAAAAGATTAATGAATTAACAACTAAATCAGCAGAAGATTTACATATTGGCTCCCTTGAAGCAACAGGCATTACAAAGACATTAGCTGCTTTGAATGAAAACCTACAAGATCAAGGTGAAAATATCGAAGATGTCGCTTCAGTCTCTAAGCAGCAAGCTACCGCTGCTAATGAAATCGTAGACAGGATACGCAATATTGCTGAGCATGCTGTCAAAAGCAAAGAATTATCCCATACAACGGGAGAAATTATTTATACACTTAGCAAAATGATTATAGATTACCGTACAAATACCATTTCAAAGAATTTTATTATCAGTCAGGAAGATGTGATATCATTGGCTATTACTGATCATCTGCTCTGGCGTTGGCGCATCTACAATCTACTTAGCGGTTTTGAACAATTGAGCGCCGAGGATATTGGAACGCACAAAGAATCACGGCTTGGAGAATGGTATGATGGAATGGGCAGAGAATTGCTTGGAGATGAACCTGCATTTAAGGAATTAAAAGTACCACATGAACAGGTACATGAAATCGCAAAATTGGCCATAAATGCTTATAACGCTGATAAGAATCAACTTGCAGAAAAATATTTAGCTGAATTGGAAGCTTGCTCACAAACTGTGATTGAAAAATTAGAAACACTTAAAGAGGTAATTCTTTCAAGAAAAGCCCCATATCTAACAACATAAAATAGTAGGAAGTTAGTGCTGTAACGTAGGGAAGTAGTTCTATCTTTCTTAAAAATCCAACTTTATTAGAGATATTTATGGTGAGCATGCAACCTAATGTTATATAATTTGTCCTGTTAGATAGAGAGAAATGAGTGAAGAAGTTGTCTTATATACTTCAATACACACTTGATATGCTAATTGTTATGATGATTGCTGTACCCTTTGTTATTTTCATTCGTTTACGGATGAAAAGAAAACAAAAGGCCTCTCAACGTAATCCGCTTCGTGAAGCAGGAGTAATTATTTTTGGGATTTATTTAGTGGGCTTGTTTTATGAAACCATAATCCCTAAAAATGGCGTTAGCTTTAGCTATGCGGAAAAGCGAATCACGGATACCGATTCTTTAGGAATCAACCTCCATTTGTTTCGTGTATTCACAGATGTATATAACGCCATACATTATTTAGGTTTATGGCAACCGTTTTTTATTAACTTTCTCGGGAATATCGCTATTTTTATGCCCATTGGATTTCTTCTTCCAATGTTATGGCGGAAAATGGAAAAATTCTTCTATTTATTGATCGTCGGATTTTGTTTATCCCTTTTTATTGAAACGATGCAACTTCCCCAGTACCGAAGCACAGATGTTGATGATTTATGGCTTAATACGTTAGGCGCTCTATTGGGTTTTCTGGTTTATCACCAACTAGTAAAAAGAATGCCTTGGCTGAAAGAAAAATTCAAAAGAAGAGTTTAAATAAACTTCAAGATGGGGAAAGTTTAAATGGCATTAATGTTAAGAGGAGATACAGCATGAACAAGCAATCAACAATCGAAGAAGAACAAAAAAAAGATGATCTAATAGATAACCTAATGAAGCTTGGTGTATTCAAGCTGCAAGATCTGCAACTTTACCAAGTTTCATTGGAAGTATTGAAGAAAGAATATAAAAAACGGACAAATTAACGGATTGCTACTCAGTGGCAATCTTTTTCGGTATGTAAGGGTACATATAAATGGAAAAATAGAGTATAATCAAGAGATGTCGAAAGTTGTCAATGACATTGGCTAAAACATGAATTAAAGTGAATTGATATAGATAGGAGATATTTAATATGTGTGGATTTACAGGATTTATCGGTGAGGTTTCAAACCCTGGCCTTGTACTAGAAAATATGATGAACCAAATTATACACCGCGGCCCGGACTCGGCGGGAGACTTTACAGATGGACTAGCAGCTCTTGGGTTCCGTCGTCTTAGTATTATCGATGTAGAGCACGGCAGCCAACCGCTTTATAATGAAGACCAATCATTAGTATTAATTTTTAATGGTGAAATCTATAACTTCCAAGAAATTAGAGAAGATCTTCTTGCTTGTGGCCATACGTTTAAAACGGATACAGATAGTGAAGTATTGATCCATGGATATGAAGAATACGGCCCTAAGCTTGTCCAAAAGCTACGTGGTATGTTTGCTTTTGTGATCTGGGATCGCAATAAAAAGCGCTTATTCGCTGCACGTGATATGTTCGGTATTAAACCTTTCTATTATGCACATATGAATGGAACGCTATTATTTGGCTCTGAAATTAAGAGTTTCTTGCCTCATCCGCATTTTGAGAAAACATTGAATGAAAAAGCATTAAAACCTTATTTAACATTCCAATTCCCTGTATTGAATGAAACTTTCTTTAAAGGTGTATTCAAATTGCCAGCAGCTCATTATTTGACTTTTGAAGATGGCAAGTTAGAAGTGACACGTTATTGGGAACCAAAATTCCATCCGGAAGAACGTCCTCTTGATGAGATTGTCGATGAGATCGATGACACTGTCCGCGACTCTATTAAAGCACATGAATTTTCAGATCCAAATGTTCAAGTGGGTTCATTCTTATCATCTGGTGTTGACTCAAGCTATGTAGCTTCTGTTTTAAAACCAGATAAAACCTTCTCAGTTGGTTTCAGTGCACAAAACTTCTCTGAAATTGATAATGCAAAAGAATTATCAACTGAATTAGGTATTGAAAATATTAATGAAGTACTTGATCCTGAAGTTTGCTTCAATAGATTAGATGAAATTCAATATATGATGGATGAACCACATTCTAATCCGTCTATCGTTCCACTTTATTTCTTAGCAGAATTAGCACGTAAACACGTGACAGTTGTATTGTCTGGGGAAGGTGCAGATGAATTATTCGGTGGTTATGCAGAGTATGATGAAACACCTTCTATGCGTAAATATAAAAAAATACCTCAATTAATTCGTCGTCCAATTGCAGAAGTAGCTAAAGTTTTGCCTGAACTTAGAGGCAAACACTTCTTAATGCGCGGAGGTCTACCAGTAGAGCAAACATTTATTGGACAAGCGCATATCTTTGAAGAAAAAGAAGCGACTGAGATATTGGCAGATCGTTACAATCATGCGCCTACTGTAGAAGACTTAGTAATGCCTGTTTATAAAAAAGCTGCGGGTGAAGATGATTTAACGAAAAAACAATTGCTAGATTTGAATTTATGGTTAGTAGACGACATTTTATTGAAAGCAGATAAAATGAGTATGGCGCATTCTATTGAATTGCGCGTACCATTCCTTGACCGTGAAGTTATGAAAGTAGCATCTAAAGTGCCATCACGCTACCGTGTCAATGAACAAGATACAAAATTTGCTTTCCGTAAAGCTTCAGAACGTGCATTACCATCAGAATGGGCAAACCGCAAAAAAATCGGGTTCCCTGTTCCTATCAGACTTTGGCTGCAAGAAGACAAATACTTCAACAAAATTAAAGAGGCTTTTGAATCGCCAGTTGCAGCACAATTCTTTGATCAACAAGCAATCGTTCAATTATTAACAGACCATTACGAAGGAAAAGCGAAAAACCAACGTAAAGTATGGACAATCTATATGTTCCTAGTATGGTACAACAAATATTTTGGCTAATATTCCCTTTCCCTATAAATTGCAATCTAATCAGTGTACCTGATTGAGTGTTCCAGTTGGGCATACAGGCAACAATTCACCGACCCTTATCATTAGCTTAAATGGTAGGGGTCGGTCCCTGATGCCTGTTATCCGGGATATAAAAGGATGTTATGCATGTTAAAGAGAAGTATAATGCCTCGGCATGTGCTCCTCTTTTGCTTTATATTGCTTTTTTCCGTTTATCTGAGCGGTTGCAGCAGTGTATTTCCAGCAAAAGAGGGAGAGCAGGATGAGGGCATAAAAGTGTTAACCGTCGCCTTTGGGAGCAGAGAACCCATACCCAATACAAAGGTAATCGTCCGTGACTTAGATACAGACAAATTAATTACCACTGCAATTGGGAACAGTGAAGGCGAATTGACGTTACATTTGGAGAGGAATCGCAGGTATTTGTTCATCCCCTCACATGAGGATTTTAAGAACGAAGAAACAGCGAATGTCTCGAAAGTGATTAAGATTAAAGATGATACAACTTATGTGGTACTGGAAACCTACAATCAAGAAGATAAAGCAATGGACGTGCCTGTTGTTCTACAAAAACCTGAGCTTCCCCACGGATGTGAAATAACTGCAATGACCGCAGCATTCAATTATTATGGTTTAAACTTGTCTAAAATTAAGATGGCTCGCAAGTACTTGCCTACACAGCCATTAATTAATCGTGACGGCAAACGAATAGGCCCAGACCCGGCAAAAGCATATGCTGGTGATCCAGCTAATGTGAATACAGGTACCTATGTGTTTGCTAAAGTAATTGAAAAAGCAGCGAAGAAAGTATCGAAGGATTATCATGCAGATATTCAGGTACAAAACCTCACAGGCGCAAGCAAGCAGAAGATTATTAGTACTGTCAAACAGGGCATCCCTGTCATGATGTGGGTAACACTCGATTTAACAAAGCCACAAACAAAGGAAGGCTGGTATATCGAGGGGACCATGAAAAAAATGTCCATGTACCGTAATCTGCATGTTGTGGTGCTTACAGGTTATGATGATGGAAAAGTCATTGTAATGGACCCATTGCACGGTTATGTATCACATTCCGCGTCCAAGTTTTTTGCAAGTTATAAAGACTTAGGCAAGCAAGCAATAGCTCTTAAGAAACACTAAAGCAAATCTATTCGTATATTCGTGATATAAATGAAAATATGGTACACTAATGGCATTAAAATAAGAAATTAAGTGAGATGATCAGCGTTGGCAAAACAACCATTTTTACCTATATTAATCGGCTCAGATATGAACGCCTATGGCATGGCTCGCTCATTCTATGAAGCGTACGGCATTAAGCCCATTGTGGTCGGCCGAGCACATTTAACAGCAACACAAAATAGCCGTATACTCCATTTCAGACAAGTTCCAAATCTAAAAGAGAACTTCCTAGAAGAGATGAAGAAAATTGGAAAAGAATATAGAGACCAAAAATTGCTTCTTATGGGATGCGGCGATGACTATGTCAAACTTATTATTAAAAATAAACCGGCCCTAGAGGAGCATTTTACCGTTCCATATATTGATGAAGCGTTGATGGATCGTATTTTATTAAAAGAAAACTTTTATAAAATATGCGATCAATATCAATTTAGTTATCCAAAAACAGATACATGCACATATGAAACGCATGAAAACTTTGAAGTGAAATTCAACTACCCCATTATTATCAAGGCTTCAAACTCAGTCGCATATTGGGCTTGCGAATTCCCGGGTAAGAAGAAAGTATTCTTAGCACAGGATGAAGCGGAAAAAGATGCGATTTTAAAAGCGATATACAGTTCGTCGTATAAAGATCATTTAATCATCCAAGAATACATTCCAGGTGATGATTCCTATATGCGTGTATTAAATGCTTATGTTGCAACAGACGGCAAAGTAAAATTAATGTGTTTAGGAAATCCAATTTTAGAAGAGCACACACCAGAAGGAATCGGAAGCTATGCAGCAATCATTTCGACATATGATAAAGAGCTTCTTGACCAAGTGCGTTATTTCTTAGAGGATATCGGCTTTACTGGTATTGCCAACTTTGATATGAAGTATGATGAGCGTGACGGCAAATATAAATTATTTGAAATCAATTTACGTAACGGACGAAGCAGCTACTATGTGACTGCTGCTGGCTACAACTTAATGCAATATGTAGCAGATGACCGAATGCTGCATCTTGAACAAGAGTGCACATATGCGCAAAATGAGCACCTTTGGACGATTATTCCAAATGGCGTACTGTTCAAATATGCAGAAAATAAAGAGCTTAAAGCAAAAGCGCGTAAGCTAATCCAAGAGGGCAAATCAACCAACTCGCTGTTCTACAAAGAGGACATGAACTGGAAACGTTGGATCAAACTAACGTTGAACAGTCTGAATTACTATCGCAAGTACAAAAAATACTTTAACAAAAAAGGTTTGTCATAAGAAATGGACAAGTTAGTACTGGGGATTATTGGCGGGGTTGGGCCGCTTGCAACGATGCTACTCGGAGAAACCATTGTAAGAAGAACAAAGGCGTTTAGCGACCAAGAGCATATGCACTTTATTATCGATAATGATACGCGCATTCCAGACCGGACAGCATTTATCCTTGATCAGACACAGGCTAGCCCGCTTCCTTTTATGGCGGAAGATGCACAAAAACTAGTGAGTGCTGGAGCGGAACGAATTGTTATTCCTTGCAACACAGCACACTACTTTTACGATGAATTGCAAAAGGAAACAAAGGTACCGATTTTGCATATGATTCGGGAGACAGCTAAAAAGGCAAAGCAGCTTCAAGCAAAACGTGTGGGGATTCTTGCTACAACAGGAACACTTTCATCAAACTTATATCAAGAAGCTTTAGTTCAAGAAGGTCTTGAACCGGTTGTTCCAGATGAAAAATTGCAAAAGCGCTTGATGTCTATCATCTATGATCATGTGAAGGCAGGCAAAATGATATCAAAATCAGTTTGGCAGCCAATCGAGGATGAGATGAAGAAAGCAGCTTGTGATTATATCATTCTAGGATGTACAGAGCTGTCAGTTGTAAACCGTTCTTTAGCACTTGATAATCGATATATCGATGCGCTTGTCGTGCTTGCAGAGCGTGCAATCGAAAGCTGCGGTTATGAGTTAGCGGATTAGTATAAAACTTTTCATGAATTTAAAGGGCCCGTCTACATAAGAGGCGGGCGTTACATACATTAGAAAAAGAAAGAAGGTGCAGGCATTATGGCATTTTTAGATTTATTAAATGAAGATTTGCAGCAAAAATGGAAGTTTCCATCTACAATGCCCATTCAAGAGCAGATGGTAGAAGCATTTTTGGAGGGGAAAGATGTAGTAGCTGAGTCTCCTACAGGAACAGGTAAAACGTTAGCGTATCTGTTGCCGATTATACAAAAGGTAGATGGCGCTAAAAAGGCAACTCAAGCCCTTATTGTAGCTCCATCGCAAGAGTTGTGCATGCAAATCGTAGAGGTGATCCGTACATGGATTGCTGGCACAAATATTACTGTAGTCCCTTTGATTGGCGGTGCAAATCCACAACGCCAAATTGAAAAGCTAAAGAAAAAGCCAACGATAGTTGTAGGAACGCCAGGACGTTTAAATGAACTTATTACAAGTAAAAAACTAAAATTGCATGAAATTAACATGATTGTTTTAGATGAAGGGGACCAACTATTAAGTCGGGATTATCGTGTTATTGTAAAAGGCTTTATAGATGGAGCAGCTCATGGCCGACAAGTAGCTGTGGTGTCTGCAACGGTAACAGAAGAAATTGAGCTTGTGGCGAATAGAATGCTTCATGAACCGGTACGAATCAAAATAGCAGCAACAGAGGTTCCAGCAAGCGGTAAGGTCGAGCATTCCTTCATTAAAATAGAGGAACGAGATAAGACAGAACTATTGCGAAAGCTGTCAAACCTTTCAGGGTTGCGTGGACTAGCTTTTATCAATAACTTAGACCAAGTGATGATGAAAGAATCAAAGCTAGGTTTTCGCAATGCGCCGATTGTAGCCTTGCATTCTGAGATGAAAAAAGAGGAAAGAAAATCAGCGATTGAACGTTTCCGCAAGGGTGATGCGCGCGTCCTTCTCGCTACAGATATTGCCGCAAGGGGCTTAGATATAGAGGGACTAACACATGTTATTCATGTCAACGTGCCATTCACAAAAGAGCAATATATCCACCGTTCAGGCAGAACAGGAAGAGCTGGCAATAGCGGAGAAGTACTTACATTACTTGCACATCATGAAGAACAAGCATATCTAAAACGCATGAGAGAATTAGAAATTGAGCCAGTTGAGAAAAATTGGTCAAATGGCCAATTAAAAGAGGGAAAGGCAGAAGCCAAACCTAACAAAGGGAATAAACGCTATTCAACGAATGGTACAAATGCAAACAGAAAAAACAAGGGCGATGGGAAGAAACCTTATCACGCAAAGAAAAGAGGGAAATAATATGACGTTTGAAGAGAAGCTAGAACAATTTGCTGAGCTTGCAGTAAGAGTGGGCGCAAATATACAAAAGGGTCAAACCATGTTAATCAATACAACTACAGAGACAGTTGAATTTACAAGATTAGTGGCAAAAAAAGCGTATGAAGCAGGGGCTGCACGCGTAACGGTTAATTTTTCAGATGATGTGATTGACCGCGCTTTTTACGACAATGCACCAGCTGATGAATTTGCTAAATTTCCACGCTGGATCAGTGAACAACGAGATGAGTTGATTGAGCGCGGGGGTGCTCTTTTGTGGATTGATGCACAAGATCCGGATAACCTTACAGGGGTGCCAGTTGAAAAACTATCCGCACAGCAAAAAGCATCAGGCAAAGCGCTTGAAAACTATCGCGATGCAGTGATGAACGACAAGATTGCGTGGTCTATTATTGCTGTACCATCGAAGAAATGGGCTGCAAAAGTATTCTCTGATTTAAAAGAAGAAGAGCAGCTGCCAGCATTATGGGAAGCGATCTTCAAAACGGTTCATATTGGTGAAGGAAATGCTGTAGACAACTGGGAACAACATTTGAAAAACCTAGATGCGAGAGCAGATCTTTTAAACGCAAAACGTTATCAAAAGCTGCATTATAAAGCGCCTGGCACTGATTTAACAATTGAATTGCCAGATAAGCATATTTGGTGCACAGGTGCGAGCCATACACCTGCTGGTTCTTCGTTTGTAGCAAATATGCCAACAGAAGAAGTGTACACAATGCCATCAAAATACGGTGTGAACGGCTTTGTATCGAATACAAAACCGCTTGTTTTCCAAGGTAATGTTATCGATCAATTTAAGCTGACATTCGAAGGTGGAAAGATTGTAAAAGCTGAAGCAGAGGTTGGTCATGATTTGCTGCAAGAATTAGTCAAAGCGGATGAAGGTTCTAAGTACCTTGGCGAAGTTGCTCTTGTACCACATGAGTCGCCTATCTCTGCATCAAATATTCTTTACTACAATACGCTTTTCGATGAAAATGCCTCTAACCACCTGGCGATTGGCGAAGCTTATCCGACATGCTATGAAGGTGGAAGCAGCCTGACAAAAGAGGAGCTTGAAGAAAAAGGTATTAATACATCAATTACTCATGAAGACTTCATGATTGGTAGCGGAGAAATGGATATCGACGGCGTTCTAGCAGATGGCACAGTTGAGCCTATTTTCCGCAATGGCAGCTGGGCATTTTAAGTAGTCATGCTTAGGTGTTGCTATACCTTTTAATCTCAACATAAAGTTCATATAAAAAAACGCCGTATTCCACAGGGAATACGGCGTTTTTAGTGATTATTTTTTCATTGCTTTTTTATCATGTCTTGCATCAATCACTTTTAAGATGATTGGATAAACAACTGGTGCGATTTTGATTACAGTTTTTATTACTTTTCGTAATTGCATATAGTAGCACTCCATTCATTGATGAGCTTGTGTATATTTAACTAATAGCCATATTAACAGTATTTTAAACTTTGAGTACTTTAATTCCTTGTACAATATTCCAAATGAACACGCCTAGCGAAAGGATAGCTTCTACAACAATAAAGATGAGCCATGCTCCCATAATCCACATACCATCATTGGACGATGCATCTGGGCTCCCTGTTTCAAATGAATAACTGTAAAAACCGGCTCCAGCCACCACAGCCATAAATATAATGACGCCAATAATGGTAGGGACCAGAAGAAGAAGGTGAGAGAGTAAAGCGCGCTTAGCGTGCCTTTTCACTTCTTGTTCCTTTACAGCAAAATACACGATGACGGGCAAGATAAATCCAGCAAAAAATATACTAAAATAACACAAAGAAGAGATTACACGGTTATTATTGTTTTCCAATTCCAATTTTGACACCTCCATATATCTATACATACGCACAGGGCTCACTGAAAGATTCAGAAAGATGAAAATTACCATGGCAATTTAAAATCAAATCAAGTACAATAAATGTGTTCAATTAAATACTGATGTATCGACCACGAGGGGAGCCGCAAATGGGCGGCTGAGAGTGAATCCGAAATTCTAACCCTTTGAACCTGTAAGTTAATGCTTGCGTAGGAATGTGGATAGAGACCGACTTATTTCGATGTTAGGGCTATCCTAATGTCGTTTTTTATTTGGGTGGAAATCTTCTGGAATACTTGTTTACGGGAATACGCTTTAGGCAAGAGTGGGCTGCATCGAAATACGGGAGGAAGTATATTGAATAAGAAACGTTTATTAATGATGATTGAAATCGCCATATTTGCAGCGATCGGATTTGTACTGGATAAGCTATCCTTTAGTCTATGGCCACAGGGCGGTTCTATTAGCCTTGTAATGGTTCCGATTGTACTGATGGCATTTCGTTGGGGGACAATGGCTGGACTCGTTACAGGGCTATTAATTGGCGGATTGCAAGTGTTAATAGGGGGCGCCTATGTGTTAACGCCTTTGCAAGGCTTCATCGATTATTTCTTTGCATTTACTGCTGTAGGCTTAGCTGGTGTGATGCGAGGAATGATGATTGCTGCCAACCGACGTGGCCAAACAGGCAAAATGATCGTTGCTATAACAATCGGAACATTTATTGGCGGATTATTAAAATATGCAGCACATACTTTGGCAGGAGTCGTGTTCTTTGCTGAATATGCAGGGAAGCAAAATGTATATTGGTACTCTATTGTGTACAACGGCTCTTATATGATTCCTGCTATTATTTTAACGATTATTGTCGTTGCGCTGCTCTTTAAATCTGCGCCACGAATAGCTAATCCGAATAATTAATGAGGAAGTCTGCTAATTAAATTAAGAATTCGACATGGTATTAGCAATACAAGAACAAACGCTCAGATACATTCTGAGCGTTTTTTTTTATTAGGTTATTTTCCTAAAGAAAATCCTTCAAATAATCTTCCACCAAATGGTTGCAGGACTTGATCAGTCAGGCATACAATCTTACCAATATCATTTGATTTATAATATGCGTCGAATGCTTCAACAAATTCGTTTGCAAGTTTTTGGTCATGATGAACTAATGAACGAAAAACCCATTTTGATGTCCCAATCCATTTGCCATTACTTCGAAGGATGAACTCACTAACTAATTCGCTGAGTGTGCTCGCAATAAAAATGCCTTCAGCTCTATTTTGACAACCGATTAAATCGTCTAACACATCCGTAACAAAATATCGCTTTATATCTATTGTTTCTTTTGTCCAATCTTCTGGCCCTTGTTCTATTAAGTCTTTGGCTTCCTTTCTAATAGCCGATAATACTCCTGTATCTTTTATAATTTTGCCCTCACTTACCATCCTTGGCATTGTAGGCCTTCCTTCTTTACAATCACTTACAAAAAAGAAACGATAAGACTTCAAATTATGAACAAACAGTTCAATATTCCATCCAAATTCAATAAGGGATTCTCGATAAGAAAATCGAAAACTTTTGTCAAATATGATGATGTCTAAATCAGAAGTTTCAGTTGCCTGACCTCGAACAACACTCCCAGCTAAGATAGCTCCCTGACAATCATGAAAATGTTTTTCAACAAACTGTAAGGCTGCTTCTATTGGATCAAGTCTATTTTTCATATAATTTCCACCCTTCTTCTTTTAAGGTATCTTCTTCGGCAGAAGCTAAAAGTTTATAAGATTTGATTACCTGAAAATTCTATAACAATTTTATCGTATTTATTCCAATCTTCTTTAATATAGTCTGCTAATATGCGAATCGTAACGGAGCTCAATTCGTTTTTTTAGTTTCATGACTGGGTATGGATTGTAATAAATCTACATACTAATAATTGATTGCGGGGTGAATCTGTTGGAGATGCTTTTATTAATTATTATTATCAATATAGTGTATATGACACTGGTAACATTGCGGATGATTCTTGTGATAAAAGGATATCGAATTGTAGCATCACTGATGTCTGTGGCTGAGGTCTTTATCTATTTGATGGGGTTGAAGATTGTGCTGGATAACTTAGACCGTCCGCTCAATATATTAGCTTATTGCGTAGGGTGGGGACTAGGCGTTTATTCTGGTGGTCTCATTGAAAGCAAACTCGCTCTTGGTTATATGATCTTTGACGTGATTGTTGACAGAGAACAGCAGGGGTTGGTTAGCAAATTGAGGGATGAAGGCTTTGGCGTCACAGCTTGGATTGGTAATGGTAAAGATGGTGAACGTCTCTGTTTGAAAGTGATTGCCAAGAGAAAAGAGGAAAGGTATTTCCGAGATTGCATTACGAAAATAGCGCCATCTGCTTTTGTTGTTTCCTATGAGCCGAACATTTTGAACGGCGGCTTTTTCTTAAAGCGCAAGCACTTATTTTTATAGAAACGCATATGTTAATTTAGGAAAGTACAATTAATTTACCTCGCATTTTCAAATTCTAAGAAGCTGTTTGGTTAGCAGGTTATGAGGAGGAATGGAGAAATCTCCACTGAGCCGGGTTTCACTTCATCACAGAATTTTGTGGTATAGTTAAATAGCGAGATTAATCAGAAGGGATCGTTTTACATGATTGCAAAAACGCAAGAAGAAATAGATGCTTTGATGAAAGCTGGCCGTGCTATGGCTGAAATTCGTGAGGCTTTAAAAGAAGCGGCTAAGCCAGGCGTAACGACTAAAGAATTGGATGATTTGGCTGGAAAGCTATTTGACGAGAAAGGTGCGGTTTCTGGACCGAAAGCAGAGTATGATTTTCCAGGATACACATGCTTAAGCGTCAATGAACAAGTAGCACACGGCATCCCGAACAATTATAAATTAAAAGCAGGCGATTTGATTAACATTGATGTGTCTGGACATGTGGATGGTTATTATGCAGATACAGGCATTTCATTCATCGTAGGAGATGTGGATAATGCAGATATCCAAAAAATCTGTGATGTAGCATCAAGTGCATTCGACCGTGCTATGACGAAAGTTAAAGCAGGTTCTAAACTAAACCAAATCGGCAAAGCAGTAGAGCGTGAGGCGCGTGATCACGGCTTAAACGTCATCATGAATTTGACAGGACATGGAATTGGACGCTCTCTTCATGAAGAGCCACAACATGTTCTAAACTATTTTGATGCTTGGGAACGTACAATGTTGAAAGAAGGTATGGTTTTAGCTGTAGAACCATTTATCTCACAAAAAGCGGAGCATATTGTTGAAGCAGGTGATGGCTGGACATTTGTAACGCCAGACAAATCTCTTGTTGCTCAGCTTGAACATACCATTATTGTCACTAATGGCGAGCCTATTATTACAACAAAGTTAGATTAAAAAACAAAGCCCATCTGATTATTCAGAGGGCTTTGTTTTTTTTATTAGTAAAATTCCAACAAGCAGGACGCCGCTTAAAAATAAAGCAGCAGTCGAAACGAGCAATTCATCAAAGCCGTTCTTAAATGCTATACCGATAAATGTCCAAATATATACGAGAGGAAAAACATAGTCGTCATGGTGATATCGCAAATGAAGTGCTGCTGCTGTGCCAACAGTAAGTGCGATAACTGTCCATAAAGGATCGCTTAAACTTAAGAAATTCCAGTGATTATGTGTAAATAGAAATGCAATATTCATAAATGCAATGATACTTTCCCAAGCTAGGAATAAAGAAATAGGAATTCGCCCACTCCAAGTATTTTGCCAATTAGGATATGTAAAATATAGCCCAATTAACGACAAAACCATCAACAATATGGCAATAATAGACCATGTGAAATATTCATAATGCCACAAGTAAAGCCATAAAATATTAAATAGAGCACTGAAAGAAAATAAGGCTGTTTGCACTCCCGTTATGTTCTGCCGTTTTTTCCATTGCAGGTAAACCCACAAACCTAAAATAATATAAATAAAGATTTTAATTACAGAAACATATCCAGCAGGGCTAAAAAGGACGGTATAGCGGTTGGAGATTTCACTTGTTGTATAACCGTTCAATGGCATCAAATTTGCCATAATGCTAAAAACGGTCATTGCGATAAAGCTAAGCGAAATGATGAGTAGCCTGCCCATTAAAATCTCCCCCTTTAACATAAACTGTAGGATAACAATATGCCCAAAACTAATATTTTTACAAATGATAGAAGTGAGCTGTAATAATAACAAAAAACCACTATCTTTAAGTATACATTCGTTTTGCTTTAACAACAAATATCATTTTCGTGAAATTTCCAGTAAAATAAAAAAGAGAGCATTCGGAAATTTTAGGAAGGGATACATATTTAGTGAAAATGCGCAGTATTTCTTATTATGGGGTACATAACTCATATAAGTTGCGAAAAAGATTCTAACACAATAGAGATTTTTAAAAGAGGGTGAGAAGTAACATGATCGTTATAGAAGGGCAACGATGTTTTCTACGGGTATTAATGGAGTCAGATGTCACGCCATTTACGAATATGGTTGCGCGCAATATGCGTTATTGGTCAGTACATGAACCACTACATCCGCCCGAATATTATACTGAAAAGGTTCAATTAAAAAAAATACAAGAATCAATTCAGCAAATGCGTCTAAACCGTGAGTATAGCTTTGGCATATTTGATATGCAAACAAAGGAAATGGTAGGGCATATTTCTTTGTATTCGATAAAGCGTATGCCATTTTCAAGCGCATTTGTGGGTTATTCAATGGATGAATCCCATACAGGCAGAGGAATTGTGACGGAAGCTCTTTCGCTTGTTGTCAAATTTGCTTTTAATGATTTATGCCTGCATCGCTTAGAAGCTTATGTTTCTCCTAAAAATATAGCTTCAGTCCGTGTACTTGAAAAAGCAAAATTTAACCGAGAAGGATTACTCCGGAGTCTTCTATATATTAATGGGAAATGGGAAGATCATTATTTATATTCTTATTTAGAGGAAGATTATTGAAAGGGCAAGGCCCGATGGAGGAAATGGTCGAATAATGCCCGCAAATTACTGAGGGGATTGTAAGAAAATGTCGTGCTATTTCCCGGGGAATAAGTCGAATGATAAGAGAAAACACATGGCAGCTTCGATAATAAGCATGCCATGTGTTTTTGTGTAAATTATTTCTTAAGAAAATGAATCGTATCAATCGATCTACCTGTGCCGACAGCAACAGATTCAAGCGGTTCTGGCGCAAGATGAACAGGTACATCCAATTCATTTGAAAGCCATTCTGTCATACCTTTTAACAGTGATACACCGCCAGTCAATATCACACCTTGATCTACAATATCACCCGATAGTTCTGGAGGGCAGCATTCAAGGGTCCTACTGATTAATTCTAATATCGCTAAAAGGTTCTCTTTTAAACAATTTTGTATATCATAAGAATTCACAGAGATAATCTTAGGTAAACCAGTAACGATATCGCGACCTCTGATTTCCATGGTTTCGACAGGATGGTCAATCAGCGCGTAACCAATTTCCTGTTTTACTTTTTCAGCAGTAGGCTCGCCAATCAGGACGTTGAATTCCTTGCGTGCATATTGAATAATTTCTTCATTCATATGGTCGCCGCCGAGTTTCAATGTGTTAGAGGTTACAATTCCGCCGAATGATATAATACCGACTTCTGTTGTACCGCCACCAATATCTACAATAACGCTCGCAATCGGATCGCTTACAGGAAGATCAGCACCTATAGCAGCTGCCACAGATTCTTCAATTAAAAATACTTCCTTAGCGCCGCATTGTCTTACCGCATCTTGAATCGCCAGTCTTTCAACGGATGTTGCTCCTGCGGGAGTACAAACCACAACGTTTGGTTTGCGTAGAGAAGAGCCCATTACTTTTGCAGCCTTTTCCATCATTGACTTGATTAAAGCAGTAGTCATATCAAAGTCAGCGATCACACCGTCTTTTAGAGGACGAACTGCCTGAATAGCTATCGGCGTTTTGCCGACCATTTCTTTTGCTTCAGTTCCTGTCGCTATCACTTGGTTTGTGTTCACATTATAAGCGACGACAGAAGGTTCATTTATGATAATTCCTTTATTTTTTGTATATATTAATGTATTGGCAGTGCCCAAATCGATTCCAATAGTTGTTGGCGAAAACATGCGTACAATTCCTCCTCGAATAACCTTAGGTTCTATAAGTATATGATATTTTTAGAGGGTTCAGCATGTTATATTATGGTATGTAACAATCATTACAGAGGTAGATGGATAGAAGGTTGATAAATAAACCCACTAAATGGTAGTTTAGGGGAATAAAAGATACAAATAAAAGTGAAATTGTGATGAAAATGTTAATAGATTGTGAAATAAAAAGAGCAGCCTGCTAGATTACAGGCTGCTCCTTTTTATTAGAACTTAGTTTCTGGTTTTGGATCGATAATATGAGAAGTTGAAGAATTAAGCCCATCACGCAAAAAGTGAACAAGAATAGCGCCAGTGCCCATAATTGCGAAGAATACGCCTAATACAGTAACCATAAAAGTTGCCATTATCATAGCCCTCCATGTATTAAATAATTTTATTCCGCATTAGCGGAAAGTAAACCCCGATATGAAAGTAAGTGCAAACGGGAAGTTTAGGTGGGGTTTATTGCCCGTACTGCCCGATTGGTAAAACTATCAATTAGTAGGAAATAACCTACTAATTGTAGTTTCACTTTATATAAACAGTATACATGATTTTTTCTTGAATTATAAGGTTAAAACAGGTTTCTATAAGATTAATAGAACACTATTATTATACCACTTTTACGTGAAAATAAATTGGTTATTTATGGGGAGCTTAGAATGCCCAGTTTCCATTGCGGAAAACAGCTTCCGAATGTCCATCTTCTGCAATGCCTTCAATATCCATATCTTTGGAGCCAACCATAAAATCAACATGCATAATGCTTTGGTTTATACCGTGTTTTTCGAGTTCTGCAGCAGTCATTGTTGTGCCATTTTCAATACAGAATGCATATGCGCTACCGATTGCCAGATGATTAGAAGCATTTTCGTCGAATAGCGTATTATAGAAAAGTAAGCCAGAGTTGGAGATTGGCGAATCATGCGGGACAAGAGCTACTTCACCTAGATAATGTGAACCCTCATCTGTTTCAACTAGATTTTTTAAGACATCTTCACCTTCTTCTGCTTTTACATCCACAATTCTTCCATTTTCAAATGTTAATGTAAAGTGATCGATGATTGTGCCTGCGTAGCTAAGTGGCTTTGTGCATGTGATGTAGCCATTAACACCATCTTTATGAGGCGCAGTGAACACTTCCTCTGTCGGAATATTAGCCATGAAAGGTTTTCCATTTTGATTTTTGCTTCCGCCACCACTCCACACATGTCCCTTCGGCAATTCGATCGTTAAATCTGTACCCGGGGCAGTGTAGTGTAGTTTTTGATATTTTTTACCGTTTAGATATTTTACTTTTTCATGTAATACTTCATCATGAGCTTCCCAAGCTTCAAGCGGATTGTCTAAGTCAGCGCGGACTGTTTTAAAGATAGCCTCCCATAGGGCTGGTACTTGTTTATCTTCCTCTAGATCAGGAAAGACCTTTGCAGCCCATTCTTTAGAAGGTGTACCTATAATGTTCCAACTGATTTTATTAGATTGGGAAGCTTGACGGAAGTGCTGCAATGCCTGACCTGCCGCCTTTTGTTGAAGTGCGATTTTTTTAGGGTCAACACCTTTTAAAAGATCAGGGCTTTGTGATTTGATAGTCATAAATGCTGCACCATGGTCTGCTAACCAGTTTTTCTCTTCTGCTTGCCAAGGGGCAAAGAAACCAAAGGCATCTTCTGGTGCCATGTCATAATGCATGCGTGTAAGCAAATCATCTGAATAGTGGACAAATACTTCTTTTGCTTCTGCTTCGTAAGCCTTCTTCACGACTAATCGAACAAACTCAGCTTGGTCAATTGATGCTTGGATAAACAGATATTGGCTCGGTTGAAGGTTAACCCCCACCTTTACTGCCAATTCGGCATAACTATCTAACTTTTCTTGAAACGTTTTCATAAAAGATCTCCTCCAAAATTGCTCATTTACAAATCAGTTGGATAGAAAGCGTCCCTAGATACTTCTATGCCAACATAGTTTGAAGATGAACTTTAAATTCTATGATAATTTTATCAATTTAAAATAGTTTTGCAAATACTCGCATCATAATTGTAGCGAACATTATTTGTCTACAAATATTTTATAATTCACGAAGTTTTTGGATTTTAGGCAAATATTCTAGTTTGTTCACGGTAGAATATTAACATTAGAGAGAAGTAACCGAAATAATAACAAGAATGACACTTTGGAGGTACAGAAATGGATTTATCATCAATTGTTGGTCTTATTATGGGGGTCGTTGCCCTAATCGTTGGGATGTACTTTAAAGGTGTAACACCCGATGCCTTAATGAATCCAGCAGCTATATTCATAATTATTTTAGGGACAATGGCAACCGTAACAATTGCCTTCCCAATGAGTGAATTAAAAAGATTGCCAAAACTTTTTAAAATATTGTTTACCGAACAAAAGTTAGGTAAAGACACGGACATTATTAAATTATTTGCAGAATGGGCAGACCTGGCAAGAAGAGAAGGCTTGCTTGCGCTGGAAGGAAAAGTGGCAGAAATCGATGATCCTTTCCTTAAGAACGGCCTGTCGCTCGCAATTGATGGACAAAATGCTGATTATATCCGCGATGTCTTATCAGAAGAAGTAGAGGCTATGGAAGAACGCCATAGTGCTGGAGCTGGGATGTTCACACAAGCAGGTACATACGCTCCTACTTTAGGGGTTTTAGGGGCGGTTGTCGGTTTGGTTGCCGCACTAAAAGATATGAATGATATTGAAAAACTAGGCCATGCGATCTCGGCTGCGTTTATTGCAACATTACTCGGGATTTTTACAGGGTATGTTCTGTGGCATCCATTCGCCAACAAGCTTAAACGAAAATCGAGCAATGAAGTACGCCAAAAAATGCTAATGATTGAAGGGATTCTTTCCGTATTAGAGGGAGAGGCGCCGCGTGTCATTGAACAAAAGCTTGCTTCTTACTTAACAAAAGAAGACCGCAAAAAAATATTGGGCGAAAGCGGGGCGAGCGGCCTTGGCGAAGAGAGCTAAAAAGCATAAAAAAGAGCATGAGGAAATTCCAGAAGCATGGCTGCTTCCTTATTCAGATTTATTAACTTTATTACTGGCATTGTTTATCGTACTTTTTGCTTCGAGTACAGTAGATAATCAAAAGCTGCATGAGCTTTCTTCTGTATTTAATGCAGTATTTGACGGGGGAAAGGGCGTTATGGACTATCCTTCTGATACAATGCCGAACGATCCGAAGAGCGATGAGACGAGCAAAAATTCAGCATACCTGGAAGACCAAAAATCTTTATCCAAGATTAAAGGTAATGTTGATGATTTTATAGCGGTCAATGAACTAGAAAAACAATTTGAAACCAAGTTAACTGACGAAGGACTTCTGGTGACGATACGAGACAGCGTATTATTTGATCCAGGGAAAGCGGTAGTTAAAAGCGAGTATGAGAAAACAGCGAGGGAATTATCTAAGCTTCTTGTATTTGATCCAAAACGGAGTGTTGTAATTACAGGTTATACGGATAATGTGCCGATGCATACGGCCGAGTTTTCATCGAACTGGGAACTCAGTGTAATGCGTGCTGTAAACTTTTTGAAGCTAATCGTCGATCAAAACCCTAAATTAGATTCTTCTTTCTTTAGTGCAAAAGGATATGGAGAAAATAATCCAATCGCGTCTAATAATTCTGATGAGGGGCGTTCTAAAAACCGACGGGTTGAAGTTCTCATCCAACCTTTAGTGAAAAAAGATGGCTCTTCAACAAATCCTACAATCAATAAAGATGCTTCTGTTAATGAATCGAAAACTGGAGAATAGAAAAATAGCTTAAGCTGATTCAAAAGTAAAATAATAAAAAGAAACCGAACCAATGTGAAATTAAATTCCACATATAGTTCGGTTTTTTCATTAGCCTATTTTTAGTCACGCAATGAGCCAAGTTCTGCTACAATCGCTTGCATTTCGCTAGGGCTAAAAGCATCGCGCTTCATCACCATATCATATAAGTAAACCAAATCTTCATAATGGTTGGTGCTGAAATGTTCGGGCTTCATCGCATCTGCATTGACCATGCGAAGCTTTTCTTTTATGGCCTCAATCATGAAAGTTACATTTTCTGTTGTCGGTTCTGTAAGATTCAAAGAGATTCCTCCTGCTTTTGATAGATGTATACTATAGTATCATTCCACTTATAGCCTATGATTGTCAATTCCTTTTACGATTGGGCCAGCATTTTATACTAGTATGTTGATCCTTAACTCGCTTTTTTTGAATCAGGCATATCCATCTGTTTTGCTAGAGCTTTTTCTTCTTTTAGTTTATTTTGAATCCGCTTCGTTTCATAAACTACAATGCCAGAAAGGCCTAATAAGCCGATCAGGTTGGGAATAGCCATTAATCCGTTTGCGATATCTGAGAATGTCCAAATAAGGTCCAATGCAACGGTAGAGCCGACGAATACGAAAGCAACAAATATCACGCGGTAAATATATATAGCTGTTTGACCCTTGAAGAGATATTGTAAACATTTTTCTCCATAATATGCCCAACCTAAAATTGTAGATGAGGCAAAGAAAATAAGACCAATCGCTACAACATAAGGACCCCAACCACCCAAGAAGTGACTGAATGCTGCTGTTGTCAGTTCATTTGCTTGCAAACCTTTATTTGTATAAACACCAGACATGACAATTGTGATCCCTGTAATTGAACAAATAAGGAATGTATCTAAAAACACTTGCGTCATTGAAACCAAAGCTTGTCGTCCCGGCAGATCCGTTTTAGCAGCAGCAGCTGCGATTGGTGCAGAACCAAGACCTGCTTCATTCGAGAATACCCCACGTGCAACACCATAACGGATAGCTGCACCAACAGCTCCGCCAAGAGCAGCTTCGCCTGTAAAGGCCATTTTAATAATTGTAAGGAAAGCAGCAGGTATTTCGGTAATATTCATAATCATAATAATAAGGCCTGCTGCAAGATAAAAGACCGCCATAATAGGTACAAAAATAGCTGTTACATTTCCGATAGATTTAATGCCGCCCAAAATGACAAGCGCGACAAAGGCAGTTAGAATGAGGCCAGTGACCCAAGTAGGTACACTAAATGTAGCATTAACAACGCCTGCAACTGAATTAGATTGTGTTCCATTCCCAATGCCAAAAGAAGCTAGTACGCCAAAACAGGCAAACAAAACAGCCAGCCATTTTTGTTTTAGGCCGTGTTCCAAATAATACATCGGACCGCCAGCCATTTGCCCTTTCGCATCTTTTACACGATAGCGAACAGCTAGTATAGCCTCACTATACTTAGTCGCCATGCCGAAGAAAGCCGACACCCACATCCAAAAGACAGCCCCTGGTCCACCTAAAATAACGGCTGTTGCTACACCAACAATGTTTCCGGTTCCAACTGTAGCAGCAAGAGCTGTTGTAAGTGCTTGGAACTGGGAGATATCACCATCTGCCGTTTTGTCATGTTTTTTCGAGAATACTAATCTCAAAGCTTGTGGAAGAAGTCTGATTTGCAAAAAGCTGATTCGAAGTGTGAGAAAAATGCCTGTGCCAACAATTAAGACAATAAGCGGTATTCCCCAAAGCATTGATGAAAAATCCCCTAAGACCTCGTTCAGCTTTGCTAAAAAATTGGTCATTCCATTACCCCCTTTTTGAATTTAAATTTCTATAGTTAAGAAATTCCATAAAACAACAATTAAAAATCCCTTTAAATAGGTAAGGAGTTTTTTAACGAGCAAACTGTTTTACATATAAATCAGTAGGGTATAATAGGCATATAACATTGTAAAAGTATGGAGGAGGATTATTATGTCAAATAAATTAGTTACAGGATTAGCATTAGGAGCAGTAGCAGGTGCAGCACTTAGTATGGCAGACCGCAATACGCGTCAAACAACAAAAAAAGTACTAAAACGCTATTGGGTAGACATGCAATATTTTGCAAATAACCGAGATGAATTAATGAATAGTATCCAAGCAAGAACAGGAAAAGTTAAATCTCTATACAACACATTTATGAAAGACAAAGACTTCTATATGAAAAAAGTAGAAGAAATCCAAGAACTTACACCGAAAGTTAAAAACATCGTGATGGAAACGAAAGATACATTTACATCTAATATCAAAGATGTAAAACAACAATTACCTTCAACCAATGCCGAATCAAATGAATCTGTTATTCATCTATAAGTTGAAGAAGATAAAGGGGCGGGATTATGGAGAAGGGACACGAATTTGGTCTTTCAGCAGATTCCGAGACAACCAAAACACGTAAAGGCGATGCTGCTGAATACATCGATAAAGATACATTTGTACAATTAGAAAACGAAGAAAACCTGGATAAAAAAGAAAAGAAGAAGAAAAAGAAAGAGCGTCACTTTGATATTACAACAAATAAGGGTTTTATCATGGGGCTTATCGAGAAAGTGAAGAAAGAAGACATCGGGGGATTTGGAGCGCAATTAGCCTATTTCTTTTTACTCTCCCTATTCCCAATGCTGCTTTTTATCGTGACATTGCTGCCGTATCTTCATTTATCCGTTAGCCAAGTATATACACTTTTAGAAGAAGTTATGCCTGACCAAATCTATTCTCTTACGTCTGATACACTTTCTGAAGTTTTAAAGAATCGTCATGGCGGCTTATTGTCAGTCGGTATTCTAGGTACGTTATGGTCAGCATCTAATGGTGTAAATGCGCTAAATAAATCATTGAATCGCTCTTATGACCAAGAAGAGACGCGGCCATTTCTTAAAGTAAGGCTTTACTCGTTAATATTCACGATTCTATTAATCGGGTTAGTTGTAGTGGCACTTGTATTGCCTGTATTCGGTGAGCAAATTGGTAAACTATTATTCTCTGCATTTGGATTAGAGAATGGTTTCCTCGCCGTTTGGAACAAGTTCCGTTATATTTTGCCTCCCGTTGTTATATTTATCGTCCTCACGCTTATGTATTGGTTGATGCCAAACATGAAGTTGGATTTAAAAAGCGTATGGGTTGGCGCCTTGTTCTCTACATTGGCTTGGTTAATCGTTTCATATGGTTTTTCTTTCTATATCAACAACTTCTCAAATTATTCCGCTACTTACGGAAGTATCGGTGGTATTATCATTCTCATGCTTTGGCTATACATCACTGGCATTATCCTGATGGTTGGCGGGCAAGTGAATGCCCTTGTACAAAAGAGAAGAGAAATACAGGAATCAAAAAGTCATAGAACAGCTTAATGAAAAAGCGGCACGTCATTCTAAATTGAATGATCTGCCGCTTTTTAAATTTTTTATTTTAACATGCTTCTACGGGCAGTAAGACGTCTATTTCTAAACCTAGAGTGTAACGAAGAAGTTTAAATGGGGGATAACTGCCCATAAAATCCTAATTGGATCACTCCCCATCAGTAGGGAAGAGAAAAACCCCTACTGAGTCAAGTTTACTTTATTTTCTTTAGTAGGCGTAAGCCGTTTAAGATAACCAGGATAGTGCTACCCTCATGTCCGACAACTCCAAGAGGCAGATCGACTGCCTGCATGAAATTCGAGATAATTAATAGGGCAATAACAGCGATGGAGAAGAACATATTTTGTTTTACAATTCTTTGCATTTTTCGTGAAAGCTTCACTGCATAAGCAATCTTGGTCAAGTCATTCTTCATAAGGACCACATCGGCTGTTTCTAGCGCTACATCCGTACCTTCGCCCATAGCGATACCAGATGTAGCAGTTGCTAGGGCGGGGGCATCATTAATGCCATCTCCCACCATGGCAACATGGTGATAGGAGCCCATCAATTCTTTGATATGATTTACTTTTGTCTCAGGCAAGCACTCGGCAATATATGAATCTACTGCCGCTTCCTTTGCAATAGCTTTTGCCGTTACTTCATTATCACCTGTTAGCATGACAGTCTGGATTCCCATGCTTTTTAAAAGAGAGATGGCATGCTTTGCTTCCGGGCGAACGGTATCCTTCATGGCAGCAAGTGCTAGGATTCTAGTATCATCTGAAAGAAAGATCACAGTTTTACCTTGTTCGGCTAGCTCTAGTGCAATATTATTTTCAAATTCCCGAGCCAATTGTTCTCCAACAAAATCTGCTTTTCCGACTTTATAGGCTTTTCCTGCAACAATTCCTTTCAAGCCGAAGCCAGGCAAATCTTCAATTTGTGCTTGTGGATAGTTTGTAAGCTCATTGGCTACAGCGTATTTTGTAATAGCCTGCGCAAGAGGGTGGTTAGACTTCGCTTCAATTCCCGCAAGAAGCGAAAGTAAAGCCTTCCCATCTTCGCCTTTGGCTGCAACGAAGTCAGTTACAATAGGTTTACCTTGCGTAAGTGTGCCAGTTTTATCAAAGGCAATTGCTTTTAAAACACTTAAATGTTCAATATGGAGTCCGCCTTTAAATAGAATCCCATTTTTTGCGCCGTTTGAAATGGCGGATAGAGTAGCGGGCATAATGGACGCTACGAGCGCACATGGTGAAGCGACTACAAGTAGAACCATTGCACGGTAGAAGGTAGTTTGAAAACTCCAATCAAGTAAAAAGTGCGGAATAAACATCATTAAAGCTACTGCTAGAAGCACACATTTCACATAAGTACCTTCAAATCGTTCAATGAATTGCTGCGAAGGTGATTTTTCGCTTTGTGCTGATTGAACGAGGTCAATTATTTTTTGAAATAATGACTCCATATTCGATTTTGTCATCTTCATTGTAATAGCACCTGAGAGGTTTACAGTACCAGCAAATACATCTGTCTCAATGCCTTTAGAGACTGGAATGGATTCGCCAGTAATGGCTGCTTCATCGAGAGTCGTCATCCCATCAATGATTACACCATCTGCAGGGACACGTTCACCTGGTTTAACAAGTAAATGGTCGCCGACTTGTAGAGTGGAAATTCCAACTCTTTCAATCTCGCCATTATCTTTTACAAGCCATGCTTCTTCAGGCTGCAAATCCATCAATGCTGAGATTTCTTTATGGCTTTTGTTCATGGCATAGGTTTCTAATGCACCGCTCACTGCGAAGATAAAGATGAGGATGGCGCCTTCTGTCCAATAGCCAATGATTGCTGATCCAATAGCTGCTAATATCATTAGAAATTCTACATTTAACTCTTTGTTTGCAATCGTTTCTTCTACGCCTTCTTTTGCTTTAGCAAAGCCGCCTACAATAAATGCGATCACATAGAAAACGATAGAAGCTGCCGTATGCCCATCTTTTCCTAGTAACCAAGCAATTAATATGAACAAACCTGAGAAAATAGCTGCTATCAGTTCAGCATGTTCTTTTATTTTCTCAATTAGATGAGTATTATTCTCTTTTATAATTTCCAACATTCATCCCTCCTGATAATGAAAATCAATATCAAAACCTTTATTAAAGGTGATTATTCAACCTTTAGTAATTAATTAATAGTAATTACTTATTTATAATGATTATAACATAAGGGTACAAAGAGAGGAAGAGTATTAATTCAAAAATAAAATGATTAACTAATTATTTTTTGTATGGCATTTTACTCAGGTTGTTCCAGAACTAAAATAGCTTCTTTCAAAGGTAAAAAAGGTGAATCTCATTTAGTATGGTGTGTATAGAGGACGGCGACTCCTGCGGGAATAGCTTGAGCTGAAAGCCCCGCAGAAACGTAGGGACGAGGAGATTGAAGCCAAGCTTGCGGGTGCGCAGTCTGGAACGGAACACAAGAAAGTCTTTATTATAAGAATGAATTTGAAAGAGAATTAATAAATAGAACTAATTTGAAATAACATTTTTGACCGAGTCTCTTACCCAGCTACTACTTTCACAGTGTATGCAAGGGAAGAAGAAGCGGGAAACAAAAAGGGTATTAAGCAATTGTTGCTTAATACCCTTTTTTATACTATTTTATTCTATTTAAAAACAGGCTCTGCATGTGCCGCCAGTTTTTCTAATGAAGATTTTTGGACATCAGCATGCAATGAGTTGCCGTGCGAATCCATTGTCACAACTGCTGTGAAATCTTCTACATTTAAATGCCACATGGCTTCTGGAATCCCAAATTCCATTAAATCAACACCATCGACAGACTTGATACAGTCAGCATAATACTGTGCTGCTCCGCCAATTGCGTTTAAATAAACACCACCGTGTTCTTTAAGTGCTTGTAATGTTTTTGGACCCATGCCGCCTTTACCCATAACAGCACGAATGCCGAATTTCTTCATAATGTCACCTTGGTATGGTTCTTCACGAATAGATGTAGTAGGGCCAGCTGCTTTCACTACCCAGCGATCGTCTTCATCCTTTGCCATAACAGGGCCACAGTGGTAAATGATCTGACCATTTAAATCAACCGGTGCATCATGTGATATCAAATGATGGTGGATGGCGTCACGGCCTGTGTACATGCGTCCTGTAATTTTAACTACGTCTCCAACTTTAAGTGAACGGATTTGTTCCTCTGTAATTGGTGCGCGCAGCTCAATCACTTCTTTTGATGGTTGATCGTCTTGTGTTGCTGCTGTTTCGTCAAAGGCAATTTTTTCGCCATCTTGATAATGCCAATTTTTGATTTCGCCAGAATTAGCATCAAGATCGATAGCCATACGACGGTATGCCCAACAGTTATATGCAACAGATACAAAGAAGGAAGCAGGGATACGGTGCATCACACCGATTTTACAGCCTAGTAGTGTCGCTTCACCGCCAAATCCCATAGTTCCAATGCCCAATGTATTTGCTTTTTCTAGTATGTAATCTTCCAATTTTGCTAGTTCAGGATTTGGATTTACGTCGTCTACATGGCGGAATAACTGTTCTTTGGCAAGATCATATCCTGAAGAGCGATCCCCTCCAATACCTACTCCGATGAATCCGGCTGCACAGCCTTGTCCTTGTGCTTGATACACTGAGTGTAAAATGCATTTTCGAATACCTTCTAGGTCGCGGCCAGCACGTCCAAGTCCTTCTAATTCGCATGGAAGGCTATATTGAATATTTTTGTTCTCACAGCCGCCACCTTTTAGAATTAACTTCATCTCAATATAATCTTTTTCCCATTGCTCAAATTTAATAACGGGCACGCCTTCGCCTAAATTATCGCCGCTGTTTTTACCTGTTAGGGAGTCAACTGCATTTGGGCGTAGCTTCGCATCTTTTGTAGCGCGGATAATCGCATTTTTGATGCATTCTTTAATTTCAAGCTGATTAACGCCAACCGGTGTTTTAATTTTAAATGTAGGTAGACCGGTATCCTGGCAGATAGGTGATACTTGATCATCCGCCATAAAAATGTTGTTGGCAATTGTATCTAAGCTCATAGCAGCGCGAGTTCCTGCATTTTCTGCATCTTTCGCTTTTTTAATTGCACGTCTGACATCCTTCGGCAAATTTGTCGATGTTTCAGTTACTAAATCATAGATGCTTTGTTCGAGCACTTCGAGATTCATAGCTTTCAGCTCCCTATAAAATGTTGTCAAGCATGCTTATTATAACCTGCTTAAAATATGAAAAAAAGAGCACAATTATGCGCTCTTTGATTTTTATCCATTCGGGAGTATTTATTTGTTAAATTTCAGGACGGTCTTTAAATTGTTCCATCTTATCTTCTAAATCGTCCATCATTCCAATAAGGCGATCGATATCCTGTAAATCGGCAGTTTCTGGATCAATAGCATCCAATACTTCCATAAAGATTTGAAGGCGCTCTTTTAAGTAAGTTACTTGTTGCTCTTTGTCTGTGATTGACTTGCTCATTGTACCACCTCATTTCGTCCTATCCATCGTATACGAAATGAGATAATAATTCAAATCAAAAACAGAATTAGGAATAAAGTATGATTTAAGTATTTTGTCGATTATGAAAATTTACAAAATTAAAGTTATATGTTATTCTATTTTTAATTTAAAAGAAAGGAGGCCCGATGAGGAATCAGTTTTCCTTCTCAATACTTCTGGAGGGAACATTGGAAGAAGAGCTGGTTGAAATCATCGAGAGATTGGAGGGATTAATGAAAGAAACATATAGCGTTCTTACTGAAAATCCTAATTTTTTGAAGGGAGGGCAGTTCCGTTAGCCAAAGCGCCTGAGTGTTGGTGTAAATGTAAATCACAATGAGCCTACTTATAACTAAATGCCTTAGGATAAATCTAAAGAAAGGATGTATACTTTTTAGACAGCAGTGAAAGGCAACGAAGATTATTGAACAAGCGATTCTTCAAGTTTAGCGTGTAGGAAATGTTGTTTACGAGTTTGCGAGATCAAGCTTTATCAATAAAATGAATTAGCTTAAAAAAAGACATGTGAAAAGATGTTGTCATGCAAATGTTGGCTACGGAGTTAAACAGTTCTCAGAATAAGGCTGAAAATTGTTTAAAACCAAGAAAAATATGATATTAACAGATTGAAGGGCCCAGTACACGTATTGTTAAAGTGGACTGGGTCTTTTTGTGTTGTTTTTTAAAAGGAAAAAATAATAGTAAACTAGATTCCCTACTTTCTGTTTAAATGTTACTATTATTTTTAAGCGATGCTAGAGGATTTCAAAGGCACAAAGTACTTATAAGAAAAGTAAGTTGAAAATTCTGTTTCAGGGCATGCTTAATAGATGTAGAAGGTCTCCCGCACGAACCTATCAAGAATGTAAAATCCCAATCAGACTTAACGGAAACAGTAAGTTGAGAAGGTGTTTTATTAATCAAAAGCCGGTTGGGGATAGGGAAATACATAGAATATTATTAACTAGCAAAGGAGTTTAGATTTGTGGAATTAAATGAACGAATGGCCCAAAAGAGATTCTGGATCCTTGTGATCATTGTGTCGATTTCTGGGTTCTCACAAGGCATGCTGATGCCGCTCATCTCTGTTATTTTTGAACAGGACGGTGTATCATCGTCCATAAATGGATTAAATGCAACGGGTCTTTATATCGGAACACTACTTATTGCACCATTTGTCGAGCAGCCGCTTAGAAAATTTGGCTACAAGCCAATTATTATTATAGGCGGTGCACTCGTTTTTAGTAGTTTGTTATTATTTCCTTTTTGGAAGAATGTATGGTTTTGGTTTATCCTACGATTGCTAATCGGCATTGGAGATCATTCTCTCCATTATTCAACCCAGACATGGATTACAAGCTCTGCACCTGCTAATCGCTTAGGTAAAAATATTGCCATATATGGCTTGTCATTTGGGATTGGTTTTGCAGTTGGTCCTTTCTTTGTACCGCTTACGAAGATTTCTGAAGCATTTCCATTCATCTTATCCTCGATTCTTTGTTTAATTGCATGGTCATTTATTTTCTTTGTGAAAAACGAAAAACCAGAGCCTATTCAAACAAAAGAAAACGGGAAGATGCTCAAACGATATGCCGTTACTTTAAAGTATGCTTGGGTCGCATTTTTGCCACCGCTTTGCTATGGCTTTTTAGAATCTACATTGAATTCCTTATTTCCTGTCTATGCATTAAGAAAGGAAATAGACGTATCAATGGTTTCTGTTATATTGGCGGCCTTCTCCATCGGAGGCATCCTCACACAATTCCCGCTAGGCACGCTTGGAGACAAAATCGGCCGGCGGAAGGTAGTGTTAATGGCCTTTTTAGGAGGCGGCTTATTCTTTGGGGTAGGTAGTTTCTTGGAATCCAATAGTATACTTGTAGCAGTTTGTTTCTTTTTAGCGGGTACGTTTGTCGGGTCCATCTTCTCTCTTGGTATTTCTTACATGAGTGATTTGACACCGCGAGAACTGTTACCAACTGGGAACTTACTCTGCAGTATTTTCTTTAGCTTCGGTAGTTTGTCCGGTCCACTCTTCGGAGGAATCTATCTACAATATGTGCATTTTAGCTTCTTACTGCTCATATCTATAATATTGCTGCTTATTTTTACAGTTAGTGCTGTATTTGGAAAAGAGCAAAAGAAAGAGGAACTGGCATAGGAGAGTTCTTTTATCTGATGAAAAAGGTGGAGTAGTGTAAAAGGTTCGTATGAAGTCGGTTTGTTTATACGCCACCATTCGTTGCGTTTCCAATGTACATGGATGATAAGCATGGATTGATTCTGGGCTATCTACTGATGACTGTTGCTATGTCGTTCAATCTAGCATAATAAAAGGCTCCAACCATCGTGATTCGATGTTGGAGCCTTTTTTCATTTCTGCTTTCGATTTGTACAAACAAATTAGATGAACTAATTAGTATGCAATCCAGCCGCCGTCAGCAGCGATAATTTGTCCATTTACAAAGCTTGATTCATCAGAACCTAAGAAAACAGCTAGTTGTGCAATTTCCTCTGGTTTACCTGTCCGTGGCATTGTACCTGAGCCAGTCATTTGACGACCCATACCAAATTGAGACACATTTGTCATAGATGAACCGATGTTTGTTTCCACGCCACCCGGAGCGATTCCGTTGCAGCGGATGCCTGAAAGAGCATACATATAGGCAGTATTTTTTGTAAGCCCCGTTACAGCATGTTTAGAAGCCGTATAGGCAGCGCCTGCACGTGCACCTTGTAATCCGCCTGCTGAAATATTATTCACAATGACGCCGTGTCCTTGTTCTAAGAAGATGTTTGTTGCGATGCGCATTGCACGCATAACGCCTGTCGTATTAACAGCAAATACGCGATCCCATTTTTCATCTGAGATTTCACCAACTGGTTCCATGCCGTCCATGATGCCTGCGTTGTTAACTAAGATATCTAACTTGCCAAATTCTTTTTTAGTTTCTGCGAATAACTGTTCTAAATCTGCTAATTCAGCAACATTCGTTCTGTTGGCGATGGCTGTACCGCCAGTTGCATTAATTGCCTCAGCCACAGCTTGAGCACCTTCAAAATTGTAGTCAGAAACAACTACTTTAGCACCTTCTTTTGCGTAATGCTCTGCAATTGCCTTACCCATACCAGAAGCCGCACCTGTGACGATCGCTACTTTATCCATTAATCTCATTCTAAACATCCTCCCCTTAATCTTATTTTACAACTGTTCAATAAAATAATAATATTGAATCATAGCAGCTTCAATAAACAAAAAAATTCAAAACGTACAATATTGAACAGAAAACGTAAAAGTGTTTGATAAAGGGGAAATGCTAGATGAATAAAAATGATTTGCGTGTATTAAAAACAAAGCAAAGTATACATTTAGCTTTAATTAAACTGCTTAAAAAGAAACCATTAACACATATCAAGGTCACTGAGCTTTGCAGAGAAGCAAATATAAATCGAGGGACATTCTATTTTCATTACCAAGAGGTAGGGGATGTGTTTAAAGAATTTTATGAAGAGATTATGGTAGATTTAAAAGAATCCTACCAAGCACCTTATCTCCATACGAATTTTCTTGACGTAGCAAATTTAGATCCTAAAACAGTTCGGATTTTTCATCATATAAAAAAATATGAGGATTTTTATAAGATAGTATTTTCTCAAGATGTCTCCACACATTATTATTTCATGTTATTTGATGAAATACGTTCTATTTGTATAGAAGATCAGAATACGCTTCAACAATATGGAGAATTGAACGATTATTTATATTCTTACTCGGCGAATGCAATTATGGGCTTGATCATAGAGTGGCACCGCCATGACTTTAAAGATTCTGCTGACGACATGAATGTACATCTAATCAATATCCTTAAATTAAGAGAAGCCTGAATGAAAAGACGGCAAAAAAGAAAGGCGTAACATAGGTTAGGCCTTTTTCTTTTTGCCGTCTAATCTAATCATAGCAGCTATTTCAATGTCAGTAGTGTGACGGATTCAACGTGTGCTATCATTTAAAGGTTTCTACGTTTCGAAGAGTATCTTGATTTTTATACAACACTATTTATTTATAGAATTGATTAACTCGGTCCTTAAAAATAATAGCCGATTTCATACCTTTAGAAATGTAATGTTACACATGAACTCTTTTAATAAATAGACTAACAATTAAACCAATAATCGCCACGATAATCGCAAAGATAAAGGCATCTTGAACTCCTGAAGTGAAAGCAAGTAATTTATTTAGTGGGTTTGTTGCATCTGTTACGTTTTTTAGATACTTTTCAGTTCCAGAAGATAAAATAGAAATCGCTACCGCCGTACCAATTGCACCGGCGACTTGTTGAAGTGTGTTCATGATTGCCGTTCCATCAGGATAAAGCTCACGTGGTAATTCGTTTAAACCGTTTGTTTGAGCTGGCATCATGATCATCGAAACACCAATCATCATGCAGATATGCATAGCAATCAAGAATCCAGAAGATGTATCTAAATCAATCGTTGAAAAGCCAATTAAGGAACCTGTGACTATAATAATGCCAAGGATAACTAACCATTTCGGTCCGAATTTATCAAATAAGCTACCCATAACAGGTGACAATAACCCGTTTACAATTCCACCTGGTAATAGCAGAAGTCCTGCAGCAAACGTACCTAAAGCTAGCGAATTTTGCAAATACAGTGGCAATACAATCATTGAAGAAAGAATAACCATCATACATATTAGTACGAGTATTAACCCAACAACAAACATAGGGTATTTGAATACACGAAGTTTTAACATTGGTTGTTCCATTTTTGTTTGGCGAATGCAAAAGAGCAGTAACCCAATTACACCAAAAATAATAGCAGTAATTACAGTTGAATCTCCCCAACCACCATCACCTGCAATACTAAAACCATAAACCACCCCACCAAATCCAATTGTTGATAAAATAATGGATAAGATATCAATTTTAGGCTTCGTTGGTGTTGAAACATTTTGCATATACACTATTCCAAAAACAAGGGCGATCATTAGAACTGGTAAAGAAAACCAGAAAATATAATGCCATGTTAGTGTTTTTAAAATCAACCCAGAAAGTGTTGGGCCAATAGCGGGAGAAAAGGAAATAACAAGACCCATTAATCCCATGATTTTACCCCTTTTATAGGGTGGAACAATTAATAAAATGGTATTAAACATGAGAGGTAACATTAATGCCGTACCCATTGCTTGAACTACACGCGCCAACATTAAGAAAGCGAATGTTGGGGCAATAGCAGCTATAAATGTTCCGATAATAGATAATGTAATGGAAACAATAAACAATTGCCTTGTTGTAAACCATTGTAAAATTAAACCAGAAACAGGAACAAGAATCCCTAAAGTTAATAAATAGCCAGTTGTAAGCCATTGAACGGTAGTCTCATGAATATTAAAGTCTACAATTAAAGTACCTAATGCCATATTTAAAGCTGTTTCGCTAAATAAACCAATAAATCCAGCAATCAAAAAAGAGACGATAATGGGAACTACTTTATATTGCTCCGATTCCTCGTCCTTTGTTTGATTCATTTGAGCATCGATATTCATTTTTTGCCTCCTTTTAGTTTGTGAATGTATTATTAGAATACTATATAAATCTAACTATATGGCAAGTATGATTGAAAGAAATTATGTTAGTTATTCTTCTTTCCAATCCCCAGTTTATTAAGCAAGCACTATAATTGCCACAATATAAAATTCCTAAGCTGTTTATCCTACGTATTCACTTTTTTAATAAATTGATAGTGGTATATGTTATCACCGTCTCCTGCAGCTTTCGTTTAATCTTTCGAACGAACTACACTTGCTGATATATAATACTTTATAGTTTTTCTTCAATTTAGGTTTGCATAATTAATGCATCAATCAAAATCACTTCATTAAGAAAATGATTTATTATTATATTTCATCGATTGTATTCAAAAGAGGCCTACAGAAACGATTCTGCAGGTCATATTTTTATTTGGAAGCTTCGAAAAAGGGTTCTTCAACTAAATCGCAAAAACCCCCGAACCATTAGTCCGAGGGAACAACTAAACACTAATATTGGAGACAAGCTATTTCAATGTCAGCAATGTCACAGATTCAACATGTGCCGTTTGTGGGAACATATCCAATGGTTGAATATATTCTACGTTGTAGACTTTCATTAATTCCTGCAGATCTTTTGCCAACGTAGATGGGTTGCAGGATGTGTAAACAATTCGCTTTGGCTTTACTTGTAGCAATGTGTTGATTAGGCTTGGCGCTAATCCTGTACGCGGTGGATCGACTGTTAAAACATCTGGTATGAAGCCTTCTTTTTGCCAGATGTCCAGCCATTTTTCTGCTGTGCCTGCCACATATTTTGTATGCGTGAAACCATGTTTCTTCGCATTTTTTTTCGCATCCTCAATGCTTTCAGGGATGATATCCATGCCACGCACTTCTTTGGCCTGATCTGCAAGCCAAAGACCAATAGTACCAACGCCGCAATAAGCATCTACAATCTTTTCCTTGCCTGTAAGCCCTGCTGCTTGTTTGATTTCATTATACAGATGTACTGTTTGGCTTGGGTTTAGTTGGAAGAATGCGCGTGCTGAAAGGTCAAAAGCAAGCTCACCCAGTTCTTCGTGAATTGTATCTTGCCCATAAAGAGTAATCGTTTGATCACCGAATATAAGGGAAGTTTGGTCGTTGTTGATATTTTGAACAATCGACACAATCGATTCGTCTATTCCTTTTAATTTTTCAAGAAGTACTTCTTTATTTGGGAAATTTTTGCGTGCCGTGATAAGGACAAGTTGAATTTCTCCCGTTTGAAGACCTACCCGCACAACAATTGTTCTGACAATGCCTTTATGTGTTTTGCTGTTGTACACGGGAATATCGAGTTCTTCAATAATCTTCTTTGCTCTATTCGTGATAGCAGTAGTTCTAGTATCTTGGACAAGGCAATCGTCAATATCGAGTAGCTTATGACTGTTTTCCGTATAAAGTCCGGCAGCTACATGGCTACCAATTTTACGAACTTGAAATTGACTTTTATTCCGGTAATGCCATGGATCACTCATACCGATTGTTTTTCTGATGTCTATCTGCTTCGCGCTATTTTTCACATACTTATGCAGAGCTTGTACAATGACATCTCTCTTTGCCTTCAGCTGGTCTCCATATTTCATGTGCTGTAATTGGCATCCACCGCATAAATCATACACTGGGCATGGCGGTGTTTGTCTTGCTTTTGACTGTTTATGAATTTTGATGATTTTAGCTTCGGCAAAATTGCGGTTGATTTTAGTTAGTTCGGCATAAATGTCTTCTCCGGGCAAAGCACCTTTAACAAAAACAACATTGCGTTTATAGTAGCCGATACCTTCACCATTAATGCCTAATCGTTTTATCGAAAGCGGGATTCGTTGTCCCAGCTTCATTATTGTCGCTTGTTGATTCAAGAATTACACGTCCTTTTTTCGCTTCATTCCTCATTATAACGAAAATAGACGCAGCAGCAAAGAATCAAGAAGCATCCTTTTTCTTGTCTTTTGAAGAGGAGCCAGTACCAGAGTTCATCAAATTGTTGATGGATTCAAAACGGTAGCCTTTTTTCTTAGCGTCTTTAATAAATCGAGGCAGTGCTTCAGCGTTATCAGGTGAAACGGTATGCATTAATATAATTGCGCCTGGATGCATTTGAGACATCAAGTTGTCGTATGAATATTTCCAGCCTTGTGGTTGATCCTTAAGCCAGTCTTTAAATGCGACAGACCAGAAAATATGACGATAGCCAGCCTCATTTCCGACCCGCAATAACTCTTCACTAAATACTCCTTCAGGCGGTCTTGCATACACTGTACGCTCTACATCTGTAATTTCAGCGAGCTTTTTATCAAAATTAGCCCATTCGTCTTTCATTTGTTGTTCAGTTAGACGAGCCATATTCGGGTGCTTATCTGAATGGTTGCCGATTTCATGACCTTCTTTTACCATACGTTTAACTAGCGGTGTTGCGCTCGATAAGTAATGGCCTGTTAAGAAGAATGTGCCTTGTATATTTTCTTTTTTCAATGTATCTAAAATGGATGCTGTATAGCCATTTTCATAACCACAGTCAAATGTCAGATACATAATTTTTTCTTCTGGGCTGCCTTTATAGACAGCATCATATTTTTTGAGTAGTGCATCATACTCTGAACCAGCTTCTGTAGGAACTTCATTTGTTGTTTTTTTAAATCCCCAACCATATTCTTTTGCGAATGCATCAAACGGATTTGTTGTGATGCCTGTTGCTAAAATAGTGGCTGCAATGGCAATGCCGGCGAGATGTTGTTTAAACATTTTTCACGCATCCTTTCTTTTTGTGTTAGCTTGTGTGGAATACCGCGAATTATGCAGTTAGGGATAATTGTTTTTAATCGAAGTCTTGTTATACTTATATAATGGAGGTGGACCGAATGTCTCGTGTAATTACAAAAATAAGCGCCCAAAAAAGGAACCAAGAGCGTTATAATATATTTCTTAATGAAGAATATGCATTTAGCGTGGACGAGGGTATTCTTATTCAATATGGTCTGACAAAAGGAAAGGTACTCGATTCATTAATGGTTGAGGAAATTGCATTCGACGATGAAATTCAACGAGCTTTCAATCGATCACTTTCCTATTTGAGTTATCAAATGCGCAGCGAACATGAAGTCCGCCAAAAATTGAAGGGTTTAGAATTTGGAGATGCGGTGATCCAAGAAGCACTGCAAAAGCTAAAAAAGCTTGGCTTCTTAAATGATGAAAGTTACTCCAGGGCTTTAGTCGAAACAAAAAAGAAAACAGCCAAAAAAGGGCCAAGAGCGATTAAGATGGACCTGAAAAAAAGGGGCATCGAAGAAAATCTGCAGCAGAGAGTACTCGATGAATTTTCTGAAGACGAGCAAGCCAAGATTGCTAAACAGCTGGCGGAAAAGGTTGTGCGAAGTGAGCATCGCAAGACACCCGTCCAAATAAAGCAAAAAATACAGGATTTGCTACTGCGCAAAGGCTACTCCTATTCAATTTGCGAAAGAGTAATCGAGCAACTGGATTTATCCAAAGAAGATGAAGAATGGCAAGATATGATAGAACTGCAAGGTGAAAAGGCGTGGAAGAAATACGCCTCAAAATATACAGGATACGAATTGCATATGCGGGTGAAACAAGCTCTATATCAAAAAGGATTTCCTGCAGATGTGATTGATGATTTTATTGAACAAAAGGAGCAGGACAATGGAGAAGAAATTTAGCGAAATGAACCCTACTGAATTACGGGAAACAATTGCCACACTAAAAGAAAAAGCAAGAAAAGCGGAGCAGCTCGGTATTCTAAATGAGTTTGCAGTGTATGAACGGAAAGCATTAGTGGCCCAGTCGTATTTGTTAAACCCAGAAGATTTTAAATCAGGTGAGATGTATCGGATTGCAAACGACCCAGGGATGTTCTTTAAGGTCGATTATTTAAAAGGTGTGTATGCATGGGGCTATCGCTTAGGCGGTAATCATTATGAAGAAGCCCTTCCGATTGCTATGCTAACACCTGTAAAGGAGAGCTAAAAGATGGAACGAATTATCAATGAATTAGTTGCAAAACTGCAAGAGAAAAATCCGAAAATATCAGAGGAGAAAGCGCGTGTTTGGGTGGAACTTCTTTGGTCTGATTTTGAAGCCACCTATGCTAAAGCAGGCTACGACTATCAAGGAGCTGAAATGTCGGAGAAAATCATCTCACAATGGATAGACAGCTACGGCAGCCAGTTAAATGAATTTGTAGCTCGTAATCCAAAATATGCGCACCTTTTAAATGAAGAATAGATTTTTGGCTAAAATGGACATGTTAAACTATTGCTTAGGTTGTCCGTTTATACAAAAAGAATGACCGTTTCTTTTATAGAAACGGTCATTTTGATGGCCTTTTAACGGATGCCTTCTGATTTTACTACTAATTTTTTCTGTAGTTTGTCTTCGCTGAAAATCCAACCTGTAAAGGATTTGACGATGGTTAGATCTTTTGTCAGATGTGCGATTGCAACAAATGGATAATAATTATTGCTGCGATACCTCAGATCTATGAGACGTACTTCTGTTTTCCCATCACCCAATTGGTTGACCTCCCACCGATAGAGCGGAGAGAAAGAGACAAACGTTTTAAAATTCGGGTCTTCCAATACTTTATGGAAAAGTGGCGTATCCGGCAATGGTTCAATTTTAAATTTGTCGTAAATGGTAATTGAACGCCCATAAGCACGTCCCACATAGTGATGTGTAGCAGAATTGGCTGCTACTCTATATTGGAAGAAACGTGACGTAGGCGATAAAATAATTCTCTTAGCATCAGGTATTGTATTATGGACCGCTTTCTTGACTGATCGTTGAAGAAAGAAACGTACCACATAATAGATAAATACCACACTATACAAAGAAAACATGGTAGGTACTGGATTCGCACCGAACGCCCAAAACATTAAGGCGATCACATGCAAGGCGAAAATAATAGGATCAAACGTATTAATCCAGCCAAGTGCTACCCATCGCTTAGAGAAGGGGCGTAGTGCCTGTGTACCATACGCATTGAAAATATCTACAAACACATGTAAAAAGACTGCAAGGAATGTCCAAAGCCAGAGATGCAAAAAATTAGTATGCGGGAATACTAAAAAAAAGACAGACGAAATTAAAATTGGCCATAATAGAACCGCTGGAATGGAGTGTGTAATTCCTCGGTGATGGCGTATATATATAGCATTGCTACGCAATTTCAAAACAGTATCAATATCAGGGGCTTGGGAACCAATAATTACGCTGGTAATGACGGCCATAGAAGTGGACGAGCTGCCGGCCACAACTGGGTCTACCATAGCCAAGCCACCTAGCGCAATCCCCATTACTAGATGTGTTCCAGAATCCAAAATGATCAACTCCTTATAACATGGGAGTATTGCTTATACTTACTGTTTACCCTTTTAGGCAACAGTTTACACTATAATGCCCACTTTGTATGTGAATTAAAAATGAATTAAAAAGGTGGAAAATATGAATTTTCATTATCAATATAAAAAACAATTCCAAGAAGCATTAGTTCAATGGTTTATTCGAGAAAAAAGAGATTTGCCTTGGAGACATACGCATGATCCGTACAAAATATGGGTGTCAGAAGTTATGCTTCAGCAAACAAGAGTAGATACTGTCATTCCTTATTACAATCGTTTTATCGAAGAATTTCCTACTCCGGAGGATTTAGCGCAAGCACCTGAAGAAAAACTATTAAAGCAATGGGAAGGTCTTGGTTATTATTCGAGAGCTAGAAATCTACAAGCAGGCGTCAGAGAGGTTGTAGAAAAATATAGTAGTACAGTGCCTGACAATCGCCCGGAAATTATCAAATTAAAAGGTGTTGGCCCTTATACCGCGGGTGCCATTCTAAGTATTGCCTATAATAAAGCCGAACATGCAGTCGATGGCAATGTAATGCGCGTGCTCAGCAGAGTTCTTTTGATTAAAGAAGATATCGCTTTACCTAAAACGAAAAAAATATTTGAACAAGCCGTTATGGAATTAATTGATCCAGCGTATCCTTCTGAATTCAACCAAGGGTTAATGGAATTAGGAGCGCTGATTTGTACGCCAACTTCACCCAAATGCCTCCTTTGCCCGGTACGCGAATTTTGCACTGCTTTCCAGGAAGGTCGTCCAGAAGAATTGCCGATTAAAACAAAAAAAACGAAAATGAAAGACCTTTTTTATGATGTGTTAGTTGTGCAAAATGAAAAGAAACAGTTCTTATTAGAAAAAAGACCTGGTAAAGGTCTGCTTGCAAACATGTGGCAATTCCCAATGATAGAAAAGTCAACAACTCCAAAAACAAGTGAAGGATCCCTAGCAGACACCTACAATGTTGAACTTGTAAACCGCGAAAATTTATTGTCCTTCAAGCATATTTTTTCACATTTAACATGGAATATGGAGAGTTACTATTTGAATGTAGAACAGAACGGACAACCGACAGAATCCAGCGTTTGGTTTACAGAGGAAGAAATAAAAGCACTGCCACTGCCTGTACCTATGCAAAAGATTTGGGCTGCATGGAAAGAAACAGAAGCAAAACATTAAAATGCTTAAATTTTACCTTGTACACAGTTTATTCTCCTAGTGAATATTAGTGTGGGTCGCTTGCGGAATTTAATAACCATTGTATAAAAAACATCATACTGCACAACTTATAGTCGTGGAGGTGATTACATTGAGAAAAAAATTCAACGGCGAAACAGATGTTCAAGGTGTGAAAAAATTAAACCAACAAGCTGAAGCTAAAAAGCAACAAGCTTCTGGGCGTCTTGCGGGGCAAAACACTGAGGAGTTTGGTGCTGAGACAGATGTTCAAGCTGTCAAAAAGCAAAACCAACAAGCTGAACGCGCTAAGCAGCAAGCTTCTGGTCTTTATGGACAAAACAATCCAAATCAAAATCAATAGCTTTTAACAAACAAATTGGTGGAGGTTTATCCTTCACCAGTTTTTTTGCTACACGTTTTTGGCGAGGATTGTTATAATGTTACAAAAGAACGCTCATAAGGGGTGTTTGAAAGGTGGTCTTTCAATGGCAATTCCGTCAGAAGGGGAAATCATACAAATACATAGTTATAAACACAACGGCAAGATCCACCGAGTTTGGCAGGAAACGATGGTATTAAAGGCTACTAAAAATATCGTAATCGGTGCGAATGATAAAACATTAGTCATTGAGTCAGATGGGCGTACATGGGTCACCCGGGAACCGTCCATATGTTATTTCCATGCAGAGCATTGGTTTAATATTATTTGTATGTTAAGGGAAGATGGAGTATATTACTATTGTAATATGAGCTCACCATTTGTATTTGACCATAATGCTGTAAAGTATATTGATTATGATTTGGATATCAAAGTATTCTCGGACATGTCATATACACTACTTGATGAGGATGAGTATGAGCAGCATAAAAAGGCAATGGGCTATCCACTAGTGATAGACCATATCCTTAAATCCAATGTTGACAAATTAATCAGCTGGATAGATAAACGTAAAGGGCCATTTGCGCCAGACTTTATTGAAGCGTGGACAAGCCGCTATAAGTTCCAAAAAGAACTGCATAATCCTAAGTAGCTTTAGCTTGTCTTAAACGCAATGCAAAAATTGAAAAGGAGTTGCCCGGCGGATCAGGGCAGCTTTTTTTCGTTTGAAAGGAACGTGATGTGAATGGGCAGTATGAAACGCTATTTGCGCTTCGTTAAACCATATAGAGTGAATATATTTGTCACTTTTATACTCGGAGTTATTAAATTTGCTATACCACTTTTTACTCCAGTGCTTATTAAAATTGTCATAGACGATATTATAGGCGCGAAAGACCTCTCGACTGAAATGAAAACAAAGGAACTGTTTTATTGGCTTGGCGGTACCGCAATTCTTTTCTTCATAATTCGTCCGCCAATTGAGTACTATCGTCAATATTTAGCTCAAAAATTAAGTAATAATATTTTGTACGATATTCGCCAAAAATTATATGTTCACCTGCAAAAGTTGGGTTTAAAATTCTATTCCAATAATCGGGTAGGAGACGTCATTTCTCGAACAATCAATGATGTCGAGCAAACAAAAGAATTTGTCATGACTGGGTTAATGAATGTGTGGATTGACTTATCTACCATTATTATTGCCATCGTTGTCATGATGAAATTGGATGTAAAGTTAACGCTTGTATCTTTAATCGCCTTTCCATTCTACGCGATTAGTGTACGGTATTTCTTTAGCCGTCTGCGTTCACTAACAAGGGAAAGATCAAAGGCATTGGCAGGTGTTCAAAGTTACCTGCATGAGCGTGTTCAAGGCATGAATATTATTAAAAGCTTTACATTAGAAAAACATGAACAAAAGATATTCAGCGGTACAAACGGAGAATTCTTAAACAAAGCATTAGACCAAACAAGATGGAATGCGAAGACCTTTGCAGTAGTTAATACGATTACAGGAATTGCTCCATTAATTGTTATCGGCTTTGCAGGCTATGAAGTAATTAATGGACATCTTTCTGTCGGTACGATGGCTGCTTTTGTTGCTTATATAGATAGCTTGTACAATCCATTGCGTCGATTAGTTAATTCATCCACAACATTAACACAAGCCGTTGCATCAATGGACCGCATGTTTGAGCTTTTTGATCAAACCTATGAAGTAGAAGATGCGAAGGATGCTAAACCATTACCACAGGTAAAGGGTAAAATTGAATTCGACCATGTGTCTTTCCGCTATAATGATGACGGGCAAGATGTACTGAAAAATGTTAACTTTGACATTGTTCCGGGCCAAACGGTAGCGCTTGTCGGTATGAGTGGCGGTGGTAAGTCCACGATCATCAGCTTGATTCCTCGTTTTTATGATGTCCAAAAGGGCGCTGTAAAAATCGATGGGGTGGATATTCGGAAAACGACACTCCTATCATTGCGTTCCCAAATCGGTATTGTTATGCAGGATAATATATTGTTTAGCGATTCTGTGAAAGCGAATATCTTAATGGGTAATCCAGATGCGTCAGACGAGGAAGTCGTTGAAGCGGCCAAAGCCGCCAATGCCCATGAATTTATATTGTCTCTTCCTGAGGGGTATGATACAAAAGTGGGCGAAAGAGGCGTAAAACTATCCGGCGGACAAAAACAACGGATTGCCATCGCGAGAGTGTTCTTAAAGAACCCGCCTATCCTTATTTTGGATGAAGCTACTTCTGCCCTTGACCTAGAAAGTGAAGCATTGATTCAAGAATCTCTTGACAGGCTAGCGCATAATCGTACAACGGTTATCGTGGCGCACCGTCTATCTACGATTACACATGCAGATCAGATTTTAGTCATTGATCATGGAGAGTTGAAAGAACAAGGCACCCATCAAGAACTTCTAGAAAAACAGGATGGAATTTATCATAACTTGTTCCATATCCAAACATTAGAATAACGTTCAATCGGCCTCCATTTTTGATAAGGCCTTAGACTGTAGACAAACTCATGGGTTTAGAGTTTGCCTGCAGTCTTTTTTTATAGAATCACCACTAAAACTGTTGATTTCCGTTACGAGCGAACGCTTTCCGGGAGGCACGACTTCAGCTGCTTCCTTCGCTCCGTCCAGGGTCTTCAGCTCGTGCTGATCTCCCAGGAGTCGCCGCTCTCCTCTCCAATCAACAAGTGTCTTCTACTACTCGATGAGGTGATAGATATGATGAGAAAAATCAAGTCAACGAACGTGAACAGATAGAGATTTTGACCATTGAGCAGACGCAAAGTAAAAGCAAACAAAAGATGATCAGCGGAATATTTGGCAGGACTACCTGGACGTTGCAGAAGACTTGAGATACTACTATGAGATCCAAGCTATCTATGAGAAACGGAAAGAAAAGGTTGAACGTATCGTTTCAGGTGCGAAAGAGAATTGGAATACAAGTACAACCCTGAGGGGCCTTAAAGACTTGTCCATACCTTCAAAGAAGACACCTAGTTGATTGGAGTGCATGGCGGCGACTCCAGGGGGATCAGCGCAGCGCGAAGACCCCGCAGGAGCAACGCGACGAGGAGGCTAAGGGCAAGCCCCCGGAAAGCGTCCGCCAGGAACGGAAATCAACGTTGATTTCTCCTCTGCTGATTTAGAAGCAGAAAACACAGAAGGGGTTAGAGTCATTTCGATTTCCAACCATTCTCTTCACAGTCTGCGGCCTCCATTTTGTGGAGGCCTTTTTGTATACAGTCGAAAATGAGTGTCTAATCTCATATGTATAGGAATCTAGCAGAAGCTCAAAAGTAAAAATACTATTGACAAAATATTATGATTAATAGATAATTCAGAAATATATTGCAATTAATTATGCAATACGACCTAAAACAGTTTAGGGTACCTTTAATCACTCTATTAAGTTTTAGAGCGAGGAAGGAACGAGCTTTTAAGCGCATATATATAAAATAGAAGATAAGACTCTTGAGGGAGTGATGGGATGGAACGGAAGGAGCTATTACAGGTTAAGGGTTTAGAAACAACATTCTTTACAGAGGATGGAGCAATTCCTGCAGTTGATAACATTGATTTTTCGCTAAGGGAAGGTGAAATTCTTGGCATAGTAGGAGAATCAGGCTGCGGCAAAAGCGTAACGTCCCTTTCTATTATGGGGCTTGTACCATCACCGCCAGGAAAGGTCACAAACGGTGAAATTCTCTTAGAAGGCACGGATTTAGCAAAGTTTTCGGATAAAGAAATGCGAAAAATTAGAGGGAAAGAAGTAGCGATGATTTTCCAAGAGCCTATGACATCGTTGAATCCCCTTTTTACAATAGGTAATCAATTAACGGAAGCCATTTTGATTCACAATAAAAAATGGTCCAAGAAAAAAGCAGAAGAACGTGCCATTGAAATGATGAAATTAGTGGGGCTTCCCCGTTCGGAAGAGCTGTTGAAAGAATATCCCCACCAATTATCAGGAGGAATGCGGCAAAGGGTCATGATTGCAATGGCTTTAGTTTGCGATCCAAAAATCTTGATAGCAGATGAACCTACAACTGCACTGGATGTCACGATACAAGCCCAAATCCTCCAGCTTATGAGGGATTTAAATAAACGGCTTAATACAGCTGTTATGCTAATCACGCATGATTTAGGCGTAGTGGCTGAAACGTGTGAAAGAGTTGTGGTTATGTATAGCGGGCAAATTGTGGAGGAAGGGCCTGTTGATTTGATCTTTAAGGATCCACAGCATCCCTATACAAAAGGATTAATCCAATCTGTACCTGATATGAGGTTTAAGAAAGATCGCTTATATTCCATTCGAGGAAATGTTCCAAAACCCGGAAGCATTAAGCAGGGTTGCCGTTTTGCTGCACGCTGCGAATGGGCGCATGAACGCTGCTTACAGGAGAACCCTCCTCTCTATCAGACAGGTGAGCACCATAAGACAAGATGCTTTTTAGTAAGCGGCAAGGAGGCACACATTGATGACAGAGCCATTGTTGAAAGTAAATAACTTAAAAAAGTATTTTCCTATTCGCAAAGGAATCCTAGGCAAAGAACAAGGAAACGTCAAAGCCGTAGATGATGTGTCGTTTTATGTATATGAGGGAGAAACCTTAGGCATAGTAGGAGAATCCGGCTGCGGGAAATCCACTACAGGGCGAATGATTATGAAACTGCTTGATCCGACAGAGGGCTCCATTGAGTTTGAAGGAAAAGATTTAACAAAACTATCGAATGCTGAGATGAGAAAGGCGCGCCGTGAAATTCAAATGGTCTTCCAGGATCCTTTTGCATCACTTAATCCGCGGCACACTATTGGCAAAATACTAGAAGAGCCTTTGATCGTCCATGGATTAGGCAATGCCAAGGAACGAAAGAAAAAGGTGCTCGAACTCTTAGAAATCGTAGGGTTATCAAGTTATCACGCCAATCGTTATCCGCATCAGTTTAGTGGTGGGCAAAGGCAACGAATCGGCATCGCTCGAGCACTTATGACCAATCCGAAGCTCATTATTGCAGATGAGCCTGTTTCAGCACTAGACGTATCGATTCAAGCACAAGTATTAAATCTTATGCAAGATTTGCAAAAAGATTTAAAGCTTACTTATATATTTATCGCGCATGATTTGGGGGTTGTACGGCATATCAGTGATCGAGTGGGTGTGATGTATTTAGGAAAGATGGTTGAACTCGCTGTAAGCGAAAAGCTTTATGCCAATCCGCTTCACCCATATGCAAAGGGCCTGCTTTCTGCAGTACCTGTACCTGATCCAGATTTCAAGCGAGAGCATGTATTGTTATCGGGCGATATTCCAAGCCCCTCTAATCCACCGAAAGGGTGTACTTTCCATACAAGATGTCCTTTCAAGATGGAGCAATGTACCTCAATTGTTCCAACATTAGTAGAAGTTGAAGAAGGTCATTCTGTAGCCTGCCATCTATATGACGAAGGCTATGTTAATGATAAATAAAAAGGGAAATTGGGGGTTATTCAATGAGAAAAAGGAAATTATTATCTTTCGGCGTATTGTTGATCGTGTTCCTTTCGACCATCCTTGCAGCTTGCGGGTCAAACAGCAAAGAAGGTGGAAGCGGGGATACGGGCAAAAGCGGCAATGAAAAAGAGAAAACATTGATTTTTGGGCGCGGGGGAGATTCCGTATCGCTTGACCCGATTGCAGTAACAGATGGCGAATCCTATAAAGTAACGAAAAATATTTTTGAAACACTGATTGAATTCGGGGAGCAAGATACTACACTACATCCCGGTCTTGCGACAAAATGGGAAGCCTCTAAAGATGGCTTGACTTATACATTGGATTTACAAGAAGGCGTTAAATTTCATGACGGCACTGATTTCAATGCAGAGGCAGTTGTGAAAAACTTTGAACGCTGGATGAACGGGAATGCAGATAAATTCCCTTACTTCATTTCTATGTTTGGCGGCTTTAAAGGCGACAAGGATGCTGTCATCAAAGAAGTAAAAGCTGATGGAGATTATAAAGTAGTATTTACGCTAAATAAACCTCAGGCACCATTCTTGAAAAACTTAGCAATGAGCTCATTCGGTATTGCGAGCCCAACAGCATTTGAAAAAGAAGGTGATAAATTTGGTGATAACCCTGTAGGTACAGGACCATTCAAATTTGTTTCTTGGAAACGCAATGATTCTATTACAATCGAAAAAAATAAAGAGTATTGGAAAGATGGCGAACCTAAATTAGATAAAGTTGTCTTCCGTACGTACCCTGATAACTCAGCTCGTTTGAATGCATTAAATACAGGTGAGATTGATTTGGCAGATGGCATTAATCCATCTGATGCTGCTTCCATCAAGGGCAACAATCAATTGCAAGTTTTTGAACGTCCATCTATGAACGTTGGATACCTTGGATTAACAGTTACTAGACCTCCTTTTGACAATGTAAAAGTGCGTCAAGCTGTTAACTATGCAATCGATAAGAAAGCAATCATCGATGCATTTTTCGAAGGTCAAGCTGAAGTGGCGAAAAACCCAATGCCACCGTCAATTGAAGGCTACAACGATGATGTGAAGGAATATACGTATGATCCTAAAAAAGCGAAAGAATTGTTAAAAGAAGCTGGCTATGATGGCAAACAAATCGAATTATGGGCAATGCCAGTACCACGTCCTTACATGCCGGATGGCCAAAAAGTGGCTGAAGCAATCCAAAAGAATCTGGAAGATGTAGGCATGAAAGCAAAAATCGTAACGTATGAATGGGCTACTTATTTAGATAAAGCATCTAAAGGAGAAGCAGATGCGTTCTTGCTAGGTTGGACCGGCGACAATGGAGACCCGGATAACTTCCTATACACATTGCTAGATGAAAGCAATATCGGAAGCAACAACTATACGTACTTTAAAAATAGCGAAACGCATAAAATAATGCTTGAAGCACAAAAAGAAACAGATCAGGAAAAACGTAATGAATTGTACAAAAAGGCACAAGACATTATTGCAGAACAAGCGCCATGGGTACCGCTTGCACACTCAACACCATTATTAGCGGGCAAAGCTGATCTTGAAGGCTTCAAGCCGCACCCAACGGGATCTGATCTATTATCTCAAGTTGATTTTAAATAATACAAAATGGCATTTTGAAAGAGTAAACTCACCTTCCCTTCTGTTAATGGAAGGTGAGTTTTTATAAATCAGCCATGACAACATGATAAAGAGGTGAGGATATGCTTCGGTATATAGGCAGAAGGCTGCTACAATTAATCCCTGTTTTGCTCGGAATGACATTTATCGTATTTTTAATAATCCGCGCAATTCCTGGTGATCCTGCCCAAGTGATATTAGGCCAACAAGCAACAAAAGAAGCCGTTGCTGCATTGCGAGCAAGCCTAGGATTGGACAACCCATGGTATATACAGTATTTCCACTACTTAGGTGATTTGATAACGGGCAATTTAGGTGAGTCAATGCGTACCAAAACACCAGTAGCCGACGAATTATGGCCATACTTAGCTGCAACGCTGGAATTATCCCTATGCGCTATGATTTTAGCCGTAATCATAGGCGTCAATGCAGGTATTATTTCAGCTTGGTTCCAAAATTCTTGGTTCGATTACGCAGCAATGATCATTGCATTGATTGGTGTGTCTATGCCAATTTTCTGGCTAGGATTAATGGGACAATGGATTTTCGGCATTCAATTAGACTTTTTACCAACTTCAGGACGTGAAGACCCTCGTAACCCGGTCAATCCGATTACATCCTTGTATATTATTGATACCTTGATTCAGGGGCGTTTTGATCAGTTTATAGTGGTCATTCAGCATTTAATTCTGCCAGCTTTTGCTTTAGCGACCATTCCAATGGCGATTATTGCACGGATGACACGCTCAAGCATGCTTGAAGTAATGCGTTCTGATTATGTACGTACGGCTCGTTCAAAAGGACAAAAAATGTTTTTTGTTGTCTACAAACATGCGTTAAAAAATGCCATTATTCCTGTATTGACAGTAATTGGTCTACAAACAGGTCTCTTGCTTGGGGGCGCGATTTTAACGGAGACTATCTTCAGCTGGCCAGGAATCGGAAGGTATATCTATGACGCCATCGGATTCCGTGATTATCCAGTGATACAGTCAGGTATTCTTATTGTAGCGTTTATATTTATAATGATTAATTTAGTTGTGGACATTCTGTATAGCATTATTGATCCGCGAATCAAATACAACTAAGAAGGAGGCGTATTTTATGACTCAAATAGCGCCTAATGCAGCGCCAAATACCAACGAACCAGTCGACCAAACAGTAGGCCCATGGAAAGAAGCATGGCGAAGCTTTAGAAAAAACAAAATAGCAGTCGTTGGTGCCATCATTGTCGTGTTCTTTATTTTACTTGCCTTTATCGGTCCACTGATCGTATCGCAGGGAATAAACGAACAACAATTGAGCCAGCGCCTGCAAGCTCCATCTGCAGATCATTGGTTTGGCACAGATGACTTCGGACGAGATATCTTTTCACGTGTGGTGCATGGTGCAAGGCTTTCACTTATGGTTGGTTTCTTATCAGTTATTGGCTCTGTCATTGTCGGCAGTCTATTAGGCATCATTGCCGGCTATTATGGACGGTTTGTTGATACTGTTATTTCCCGCCTTTTTGATATTATTCTAGCATTTCCTAGTATTCTATTAGCCATTGCAATCGTTTCTATTTTAGGACCATCTTTAAAAAATGCCCTAATCGCTATTGGCATTATCAATATACCGAACTTCGGCCGATTAATTCGCTCAAAGGTATTGAGCGTGAAGCAAGAGGAATATATAACAGCGGCAAAAGCAATTGGGATGAGTGATAAACGACTTCTATTCTCCCATGTATTGCCGAATTCAATGACACCTGTTATTGTTCAGGGTACGCTTGCTATTGCTTCTGCAATTATCGAAGCAGCAGCCCTCGGTTTCCTTGGACTTGGCGCACAAGCCCCTCAGCCGGAATGGGGGAAAATGCTTGCAGATGCAAGGATTTACCTCATCAATGCTCCATGGACTATGATTTTCCCAGGTCTTGCCATTATGCTGACAGTTCTAGGCTTCAATTTAATGGGGGATGGCTTACGCGATGCGCTAGACCCAAAAATGAAAAACTAAAAAAGAAGTGGTTCAGCAGATTATGCTAACCACTTCTTTTTTTGTTGTTTATTCTATACGGTTATCAAGCTCCACTTTCAAAAGCTCATCTGCATGGTGATTTTGATAGGCCATAATAATCGTATCCAACTGCTCAAGGTTTTCTTCGTAATCTAATATGCGGGACAAAATGTGAAGCAGGTGGTAGCTTGAAAATTCTTCATCACCCTCATCGGCATGAGCAAAGACAATGTGCTTCGCAAAGATGTCCATTACTTCATTGCGCTGTAAATACTCTTCTTGTCCCACCCATGTTGTCGGTTCAGACTTTAATTTACCCGAATATTTCAAGAAGAGCTGTTCATGATACGTTAATAAGTAATCCAATCTTTCTTGAATGATAATACGAAATCTCTCAGGAAGATTGGCGATTTCATTTTCATGAAGATGCAATCGATTTAGTACTTCTATACTTTTTAATGTGGTCGCAATCATCTGGCGATAGACCACAAGCTTTCTAGCTTTAATATATTTGCTTTTGCCTATATGTGCACGCTCTTCTTTAAATAAATAGTATAAAGAATTAATGCGCTCATAGCGTTGTTTCAGCCCGCGCAATGATTGTTTCGTAGAAGAGTGCTCAGATGCTTGGCGCACTGCTAACCGAATCCAACGAATGATATCATCTTGTACGATATTAATGGCAGAAAAGAGCCGTGTTTCGTATCGCGGAGGAAGAAAAATTAAATTGACAATAAAAGCGGCAAATACGCCAACCATTACGGTAGCAAATCGAATGAGTGCAAAGGTGATAAAATTTGCGCCTTGGGCCTCCATGATGACAATCATCGTGACCAAGGCAAGGGAGATGCTGCTTTCCAACTTAAGTCTAATCATTAACGCTAAGGTGACGATTGCTGCCAACCCGACGGCTACATACTCATGGCCAAAGATGAAAACAAAAAGGACAGCTATGACTGCACCAATAATATTCCCTTGTATTTGTTCAATAATTGTACGATAAGACCGGTAAAGTGATGGCTGCATCGCAAAGATAGCCGCAATACCTGCAAATATGGGAGTTGGGCAATGCAAGGCTTTGGCCACATACAGTGCAGTGATTATTGCCAATCCAGTTTTTAAAATACGGGCACCTAATTTCATTTGAAGTTAGTTCCCTCTCTTTCTTTACGTTATTAAATAAATAATCCATTCCTGATGTTCAAGTTTTCTTCTTCCCCTAACTCATACCCGCCAAAAGATATTGAAAATCAAAACGTGTCCTTATTAAAGGTTATGCAGATATGAACAGAACCAATCGGGCTTTCGAAATAAGCAGTTGAAAGCAAATTCATACTGCTCCTTAAAGCAGACAATTTATATCATCTTATTGTAGTCAAACTTTCTACAAAATACCATAGAAATTGTTACAATGAGAATAGAAAATATTATTAAAATCGGAGGGAATACAATGAACAATCTAGAAGGCAAGATCGCACCAGCTTTTACCTTGAAAGATGAAAGCGGAAATATGGTCTCACTGGAAGCGTTTAAAGGAGAAAAATCAGTGGTACTTTATTTTTATCCGAAAGACATGACACCGGGATGTACCACAGAGGCATGTGATTTCCGAGACGCACATCAAGATTTCTCGGATTTAGATGTAGTTATACTTGGTGTCAGTCCAGATAACGAAGGAAAACATTCGAAGTTTATTGAAAAACACGGCCTTCCATTTTCCTTGCTTGTAGATGAAGATCACACAGTTGCAGAAAAGTATGGCGTGTGGAAGTTAAAGAAAATGTATGGCAAAGAGTATATGGGCATCGAGCGTTCTACCTTCTTTATTAACAAAGAGGGGATTATTGAGAAAGAATGGCGCAAAGTCCGTGTTAAAAACCATATCGAAGACGTATTAAATACTATAAGCGGCAAAGGGGAATAGATTATGAACATTTATTTTACATTCGATCCACGGCCTGATTTAAAGGAAGACTTAGTAAAGAGCTTTCCAGACCAAGAATTTGTCTTTCAAAACCGAATTGACGATGGCCTGAAAAACGCAGATATAGTAGTAACTTATGGTGAAGACCTGACGGAAAAACATGTTGATGAAGCAGAACACTTACAATGGATTATGGTGTGCTCAGCAGGTTTGGAAAAAATGCCTCTTAAAGAAATTGCAGAGAAGGGGATTGTTGTTTCCAATGTACGCGGCATACATAAAACGCCAATGGCAGAGTCGGTACTTGCTCATCTTTTAAGCTATCATCGATCACTACCTTGGATATACGAAAAACAAAAACAGCGGGAATGGAGCCGTAAGCATAAATCTACGGAAATTCAAGGCACTACAGCACTCATACTTGGTCCAGGTGCGATAGGCGGGGAAATTGGCAGGTTATTACAAGCCTTTGGAGTCAAGACAATCGGGTGCAACCGTTCTGGTCATACAGCAGCCTATATGGATGAAATGGTTGATTTTGCGAACCTAGAATCAGTGCTGCCACAAGTGGATACGGTCATTTCTGTTCTGCCAAGCACGGAAGAAACGCATTATCTGCTTAAAGACAACCATTTTAAAGCAATGAAAGATACCGCTTTATTTATGAATTTTGGACGTGGTGATTTGGTTGAAACGGATGTGTTGAAAAGAGCCTTGGAGCAAAAAGAAATAGCTTATGCAGTCTGTGATGTGTTTGAAGATGAACCATTGCCGGAAGACCATCCTTTCTGGACGATGGATAATATAACTGTTTCGCCCCATATCTCAAGCCAATCATCCCGCTATCTTGAGAGAAGCATGGAGATCTTCAAGCCAAATCTAGAAAAGTGGCTAAAAGGAGAGCAGGACGTTACAAATAAGATTGATCCATTGAAAGGATATTAACGTTTTGAACGCGCTTTGAGAATAGCCGAAATAGGATTCGACAGTTAGAAATATTGACAATTGCATCTCACTTTAAGTAAACTATTTATAACGATTATAAATAAATAATACTTATGAAGTGAGGTGCATGGCGATGTCCGACACACAACTTAAGAGCGCGCTAGACACGTTAAAGACTACCGGCGTAAGGATTACTCCTCAACGTCATGCGATTTTAGAATATTTGATAGAGACGATGTCGCATCCTACTGCCGATGACATTTATAAAGCATTAGAGCATAAATTCCCTAATATGAGTGTAGCAACTGTATATAATAATTTACGTGTATTTCGTGAATCAGGACTTGTTAGAGAATTGACTTATGGTGATAATGCAAGCCGTTTTGATTTTGTGACGACAAAGCATTATCACATTATTTGTGAGTCATGCGGCAAGATTGTGGATTTTCATTATCCTGGCCTTGATGAAGTGGAGCATTTAGCTGCACACGTGACAGGATTCAAAGTGAATTCCCATCGTTTAGAAGTCTACGGCACATGCCCAGACTGCGAAGAAAAAGCAACAAAATTACAATAGAACGATAAGTGGAATGCTGCACCTCAATCGCGTGCGGCTTTTTTTTATTCCTGTAAGGGAAAATCTCGAGTGTCGTTTCACTTTAAAGAGTGCAATATGGTAGACTATTAAAATAAATAGAAGAAAACCCCTGTTCCATTGGAAACAAGGGTTGTCTAATTAAAGCTCAGGTTTATGGCCATGTTTTGACTTGTTGTTATAATCTTGGTCGAACTCTTTACCTTCTAATGACTTGTCTATTGTTAAAGGTTCACTACAGAACATGCACATATCGACGCGGCCCAACATCTTTGTATGTTTATGGCAACTAGGGCATTCAACCATCACGGCTTGGGTAGATAAAAAACCAATCCATGCATAGACGACTGTGCTTCCTATAATACACAGTATACCGAGTGTCATAAAAATGATAACGAGCCAAAGATGTTCTTTAAATATAATGGCGCCATACATAATTATAAAACCGGCAAAGATTAGCATAAGAGCGAACGAACGGATTTTATTGATTTTACTTTTATAAGGTTTTTTATTGGATGTCATTTTACAAGCCTCCTAACGTCAAGGATACTAAAATCCTACATGTAAGGCAATATGATTTGGTAATACAAGGAGGAATATGAATGAATGATGTCGAATTAAACTATAACTTTTCTGAGGAGGATTTTTTATGGAGCAGTTACTTCGTCCAATCTACCAGGAACGCGCAAGTAGGCCAAACACACTCGGTGTTATTATAGTAGGAAAGAAAGAAGACGTAAGCCCGAAGACAGATACATTTGATACGATATTATTGATTATTACAAAAGAAAATAAGGTGCCTGTTTTCACCAAGCATTATACATTTGATGGCAAAAAAGCGGCAATGCATATTATTACAGAAAAGCAGCTGCATAAATGGCTACTAGTCGGTACAAACAAGAAGTTAATAGATTGGATTCTTTTCGGCAAAATTTTGTTTGATCGCAATGAGTATCTAACCAATCTAAAGCAAACGGTAAAGGATTTCCCGTTCTATGGAAGGAATATTAAGATGGGCATTGAGTTTGCTAAACTTGTTCGCCAGTATTTAGAAGGAAAAGTATGTTTTGAAAAAAACAATCATTTAGATGCTTATGATCATATGATAGAGTCATTGCATCATTTTGCTCGGTTAGCTATTTTGGATAAAGGATTATATCCAGAAATAACTGTGTGGTCTCAAGTTAAACTGATTGATGCAGAAATTTATAAACTATATAAAGAGTTGATTGGCAGTGATGAATCAATTGAAAAAAGGCTAGAGCTTTTGTTTTTAGCAAGTGAATTTCTAATTCACTCCCGCACGGCAGATGGAGCACGTCATATTTTAAATGTCATGGCTCAGCAAGATTTTTGGACAATTCAAGAGTTGCATGAACACGAAGAGCTGAAGAATTACTCAGTGGATCTTGAGGTATTTATAGAGTTCTTAATCAGCAAAGGTTTTATTCAGGTAGAAACGGTTGAAACAAAAGGCAATGGTCTATATCATAGACACTATAAGATTGACCCAACAACCATTTAATTGATTTTGGTCGTTTTTAAATTTATTTAGAAAACATGTTGACATTGTTTTGTATGTTATTGTATTATATTAATTGTCATTAAGAGATGACGAGATTACTTCACTAAAACTTGATAAAAACTTTTTCACAAAAGTTGTTGACAAGAAAAAATGAAGATGATAAGATAGATAAGTCGTTAAGGCGACAACAAAATGAACCTTGAAAACTGAACAAGCAAGATGTTAATCATTTAAACTTACTAACAACTGTTAGTTTTAAAGACATCATCGTAAAGATGATGCGCTAGTGAAATTTTGAGCAATCAAACACTTTTATGGAGAGTTTGATCCTGGCTCAGGACGAACGCTGGCGGCGTGCCTAATACATGCAAGTC
>NZ_JAVGCV010000002.1:0-232691 GCF_052928305.1 Rummeliibacillus sp. BSL5 | reverse complement strand
AGCAAGCTCCTCGTCATTCGCTCGACTTGCATGTATTAGGCACGCCGCCAGCGTTCGTCCTGAGCCAGGATCAAACTCTCCATAAAAGTGTTTGATTGCTCAAAATTTCACTAGCGCATCATCTTTACGATGATGTCTTTAAAACTAACAATTGTTAGTAAGTTTAAATGATTAACATCTTGCTTGTTCAGTTTTCAAGGTTCATTTCGCTATCAACTTAGCGACTTTAATATCTTATCATTATCGCAAGATCGAGTCAACTACTTTTTTAAAATACTTATTTTTCAAAAGTGGTGAACGTCTTAACGACATTACTTACTATAACTTATTTCTTTTCAGTAATCAATAGTTTTTTTGAAATAATTTTCTTCACCTTTGAAATATCAATTACAAACAATGTAATACCGAGAATAACAATGATTCCTCCTAAAACCTGTGTAGCTGTCAAACTTTCTTTGAAAACAAAGTAGGCAAGGATAGATGCACCAACTGGCTCAAATAAGATTGCAATTGAAATAGCATTTGCAGAGACCCATTTCAGTGCCCAGTTAAACAGATTATGCCCTAGTAAGTTCGGGACGATTGCTAGCATTAAGAACCAAAACCATGTCATAGCTGAATAATGGCCAAATGACTCTCCTCTTATTAAATTATAAAATAACAGCGTTACAGCACTTGTTGTATAAACAAGTATAGTATAAGTAGTCAGCGAAACTCTTTTGCGAACTTCTTGGCCAAATAACATGTATCCTGTAACCAAAGCACAAGCAATAAGTGCCAATAGGTCACCATAAAAGGCCAGTCCACCTACTTTAAAGTCTCCCCAGCTTATAAGGACGCTGCCTATGATGGCAATAAGTCCAGCAATCACTGTTTTAGGATAAATAGGTTCCTTAAAGAAAATAAAAGTGCCAGCTATAGCAAATAGTGGCTGTAAAGTAACGAGCACCGTGGAACTAGCTACCGATGTATAGCGCAACGAATCAAACCATAGGATAAAATGGAAGGCTAAAAACACGCCAGCGATGATCGAAAAAAGCCAATCTCGTTTTTGAATGGTTTTAAGTTCGTGCAAATTGCGTATTAAAAAAGCAGGAGCCATTAATAAGACAGAGAAAAGCATTCTATAAAAAGCAATAATCCCTGAATCTGCTTCAATTAATTTTACCATGATCGCAGAAGTAGAGACGGAAATAACTCCAATCATTATTGCGACTAATGGACGTACTGTTTCTTTGTTCAAATGACTCAACCCCAAGCTGTTATACTAAGAAGTATTACTCTCTTTGTAATTATACGATATCTATTATTCTTACATTAATCTACTATATTCACAAGGTATTTTTGGAAAGGCGGAGACTATCATGTATTCATATTCACTCGTTGAGCAATCTCTCTCCTATGAGACGATTATTAAATTAATTATTGCCGCTACATTAAGTTTAGGAATAGGCATTGAAAGGGAATTAAAGAAAAAACCTGTTGGATTAAAAACCAGCTTAGTGATATCAACGTTCAGTTGTTTGCTGACTGTCGTTTCCATTGAAGCCGTTTTTAATACAAGGCCAGTACCAGGCGTCAATATTAATATGGATCCATTACGGCTTGCAGCACAAATCGTGAGCGGTATTGGTTTTTTAGGGGCAGGCGTTATTTTACGTAAAGGCAACGACAATATAAGCGGGCTTACAACCGCTGCCATGATATGGGGTGCAGCTGGGATTGGTATCGCCGTTGGGGCTGGTTTCTATTTGCAAGCCATTATTGCAGTCGTAATCGTTTTAATTGGCGTGGAGGGTATTGCTCCCCTCTTCTTTAAAATAGGACCAAAACGACTTCGTGCTAAAGATATTTTTATCACGCTATACTTAAGAGATGCACAAAATATAAAAGATGTTTTACAATATTTAAAAGACGGTGAGATGGAGATAGATCATCTTTGTATAAAGGATGTACGATTGTCCAATAATGAATTACAGCATCAAGTAACATTACGCTGTTCTAGCATATCTAAAAAACTTGATACCCTTTCGTTATACAGCGACATAAAAAAACTTCCTTATACAGAAGAAGTAGAAATTGAAATACTGTCTTAAAGGAGTTCTTTGATGAAAGATTTATGGAAACTTTTAAAGCACGGGAATAAACCTTCCCTACTCGCAGCATTTGTGAATTTGTTCTTAGGCATCATCAAATTAATTGCTTATGTGTTCACAGGAAACGTAGCTATGTTTGCAGAAACGATGCATTCCTTGGGCGATGCAGCCAACCAATTCTTTGTTTTTATCGGCTCTGCCCTATCTAAAAAATCGCCAACTAAGCAATTCCCAAAAGGCTTTGGACGATTGGTCAATCTTGTATGTTTAGGTGCTGTCCTTATCGTCGGCATATTGTCATATGAGACGGTAATAGAAGGCTGGCACCAAATCACACATCCCGTCGAATCCTCAAAAGTTTGGATTAGTGTGATTGTGTTATTGATTGGTATCGTGTTGGAAGGATCAGTTCTTTTAAAAGCATCTAAGGAAATTGCCCATGATGCAGGTACAAAAGTAAATGCTATGACAGCTATCCCAAAGGCTTTTACACACCTTTCAAGTGCAAGACCAGCAACAAAGTTAGTGTTTATGGAGGATTTAGTCGCAACATCTGGCGGAGTTCTCGCTCTTTTATCTGTTGTAATATCCCATACTACAGGGTTTATGCAAGCGGAAGGTATCGCTTCCATCCTTATCGGCCTGATGATGTTCTATGTAGTGGGCGTTGTATTCCTTGAAAACGCGCGAGGAGTCATTGGTGAAACAGATGAGGAAATGTTAAACCATATCGCTTATCTTGTATTAGATGATCCAAATATAAGAGATATTAAACAGTTAGAAGTAGTGAAGGAAGGCGAATCACTTCATGTTGAATTGATCGCTGAGGTGGATCCTACTTTAAGCTTTGCATATGTGGATGATATACGAGATCATTTAGTTGATATACTGTTATCGCAAAAAAATGTCTCAAAGGTAACTGTCTCATTTGACGAAGATAATGAAGTGAAAGACTGGAAGCATATTGGCGAACGGCCTGATGCTCTAAGCTAAGAATGCGAGAAGAAATTTTCTTCTCGTATTTTTTTGTTTTAAATGTGAATTATTTCATGCTTAATGCAACAAACTAGTAATGGAGGTGAACTGAATGAGCGGATTACAAAAATTTGCACTTCTAGTGACAGTTATAGGTGCTCTTAATTGGGGCCTAATCGGTATTTTCCAATTTGATGTAGTAGCAACACTATTTGGCGCAGGGCAACAAAGTTTTGGTGCACGAGCAATTTATACTCTTGTAGCGATTGCTGGGCTTATTAGTTTAAGTATGTTCTTTGTTTCAGAAAGACGAAACTATCGCGTTGTAAAAAAAGACAATGTACGCCCAATCAGAAACATGTAAATTTGCAATATAAAAAGGAGAACATATAATGAATGTTCTCCTTTTGTTATATTTATACCCAGCCTCTGAAACGTGAAGCCTCTGCAGTTTTTCGCACACCTACCATATATGCAGCCAAACGCATGTCAATATTGCGTGTTTCTGCAACATTATAGACATTATCAAATGCTTCAACCATTTTCTTAAGCAATTTTTCATTTACTTCTTCTTCTGACCAGTAGTAACCTTGATTGTTTTGTACCCATTCAAAGTAAGATACTGTTACGCCACCAGCACTAGCCAATACATCTGGAACTAATAAGATGCCGCGGTCATAAAGAATTTTTGTTGCTTCTGTTGTTGTAGGACCATTTGCTGCTTCTACAACAATTTTAGCTTGGATATTATGCGCATTGTCAGCAGTGATTTGGTTCTCAATAGCTGCAGGCACAAGGATATCACAATCTAATTCAAGCAATTCTTGGTTTGTTATTGTATTTTCAAATAAAGTTGTAACTGTACCAAAGCTATCACGGCGATCCAATAGATAATCAATATCTAAACCTTCTGGATCATGTAAAGCACCGTATGCATCTGAAATAGCAATTACCTTTGCACCTAAGTCACTCATAAATTTAGCTAAGAAGCTACCTGCGTTACCGAAACCTTGAATTACAACACGGGCGCCTTTAATATCGATGTTTTTGCGTTTTGCAGCTTCTTCGATAACAATTGTTACGCCTTGAGCTGTTGCACGGTCACGGCCTTGCGAACCTCCAAGAACAATTGGTTTTCCTGTGATAAAGCCAGGTGAATTGAATTCATCCATACGGCTATATTCATCCATCATCCATGCCATGATTTGTGAGTTGGTAAATACATCCGGAGCCGGAATATCTTTTGTCGGTCCAACGATTTGGCTCGTCGCACGAACATAGCCACGGCTTAAACGTTCTACTTCTCCCATAGACATTTGGCGTGGATCACAGATAACTCCGCCTTTACCACCACCATAAGGTAGATCAACAATACCTGCTTTTAAAGTCATCCACATAGATAAAGCTTTAACTTCTTCCTCTGAAACTTGAGGATGGAAGCGAACACCGCCTTTTGTTGGTCCTACGGCATCGTTATGTTGCGCACGATAGCCAGTAAATACTTTAACAGAACCATCATCCATTTTTACGGGGATACGTACTTCAAGCATACGAAGCGGTTCTTTTAGAAGTTCGTACATTGATTCGTCGTATCCTAATTTTTGAAGTGCTTCTTGGATCACTGCTTGTGTAGATGTAAACAGGTTAAGATTTTCAGCCATTTTGTTTTTTTCGCCTCTTTTATTCATAATAATGGTTAGTGTAGTTCTAGGTGCAAACATTGTAACATAGTTCTACTTCAAAGTTTACTATTATTTTCTTATTTTTTGAAGACTTCACGAATTTTTTCAAGTGCAAAGTCAAGTTCTTCTTTTGTAATAACAAGTGGTGGCGCAAAACGGATTACAGTGTCGTGTGTTTCTTTGCACAACAGCCCTAATTCCATTAGCTTTTCACAGTAAGGACGAGCTTCTGTAGTTAATTCCATACCGATGAATAAACCACGTCCACGCACTTCTTTGATGTCTTCATGGTCAATTTTCTTCAATTCATCCATGAAGTATTCGCCGTATTCTAATGAACGTTCTGCAAGTTTTTCGTCAAGCAATACATTTAGTGATGCGATTGATACTGCACATGCCATTGGATTACCGCCGAATGTTGAACCATGTGACCCTGGGTTGAAGACGCCTAATACTTCTTTATTTGCTACTACGCAAGAAATTGGGAATACGCCGCCACCTAAAGCTTTACCTAAAATGTACATATCAGGATTTACATCTTCCCATTCACAAGCAAACATTTTACCTGTACGTGCAAGACCTGCTTGAATTTCATCCGCAATAAATAGAACGTTATTTTCACGGCAAAGTTCACGAGCAGCTTTTAGGTAACCAGCTGGAGGAATGATAATACCCGCTTCCCCTTGGATAGGCTCAATAATGAATGCAGCTGTGTTTGGTGTAATAGCTGCTTTTAGTGCTTCTAGATCACCGTAATCAACTAATTTGATACCAGGTAGCAATGGACCAAAACCACGACGGTATTCAGGATCTGATGTTAAAGATACAGCTAGCATAGTACGTCCATGGAAATTGCCGTTGCAAGCAATTACTTCTGCTTTGCCATCTTCTACACCTTTCACGTCATATGCCCAGCGGCGAGCAGCTTTGAATGCTGTTTCTACTGCTTCAGCACCAGTGTTCATTGGCAATACCATTTCTTTGCCAGTCATTTCACTTACCAATTCATACCATGGGCCTAATTGATCACTGTGAAACGCACGTGAAGTTAATGTTACACGATCTGCCTGTTCTTTTAGTGCTTCAATGATTTTCGGGTGGCGATGCCCTTGGTTCACTGCAGAATAAGCAGAAAGCATATCCATATATTTATTGCCTTCTGGATCTTTAACCCATACACCTTCCGCTTCGGAAATAACGATTGGTAGTGGCATATAGTTTTTTGCACCATATTCATTTGTTTGAGCAATGATTTTGCTTGATGTAGTTGAAGTAGTTGTCATTTCTTTTTCCCCCTTGTTTGAGTGAACGCGCTTACAATCCTCTTTTAGAAGGAAGCAGGCAAACGAGTTTGCCCGCCTCTTCATCTATTATATTATAAAGTTTCAGATACAGATTTAGATTGCATATGCAATGTTAAGAAATCTGGACCGCCTGCTTTAGAGCAAGTACCTGACATGTTGTAGCCACCAAATGGTTGGTAACCAACAATAGCGCCAGTACATCCACGGTTGAAGTATAGATTTCCAACAAAGAATTCTTCACGTGCTTTTTCTAAATGGTCACGATTTGTTGAGATGACAGCACCTGTTAAACCATATTCAGTGTTGTTTGCAATATCAAGTGCTTCATTGAAATCTTTTGCTTTAGAAATTGCTACGATTGGACCAAAGATTTCTTCTTGCATTACACGTGCATCTGGTGCTACGTCTGCTACAACTGTTGGTTGAACAAAGTAACCAACTGAATCGTCTGCAGTACCGCCTGCTACGATGCGGCCTTCACTGTTAGCCACTTCGAAGTAGCTTGTTACTTTCTTAAATGCTGCTTCATCAATTACTGTAGCCATAAAGTTATTGTGATCTGTTGGATCTCCAACAGTTAATTCTTTTGTAAGTTCTACTACGCGATTAAGAACTTGATCATATACATCTTCGACAATGACAGCACGTGAACATGCAGAACATTTTTGACCACTGAAACCGAAAGCAGATTTAACGATAGATTGTGCAGCTAGCTCAAGGTCAGCCTCTTTATCTACAACAATCGTATCTTTACCACCCATTTCAGCGATAACACGTTTGATCCAAATTTGTCCTTCGTTTTGTACAGCTGCACGTTGGTTGATGCGAAGACCTACATCGCGTGAACCTGTGAAACTTACGAAACGAGTACGTGGATGATCTACTAAGTAATCTCCTACTTCAGCGCCTGGGCCTGGGATGTAGTTTACTACGCCAGCTGGTAGGCCTGCTTCTTCAAGGATCTCCATAAATTTATATGCAATAACTGGTGTTGTAGAAGCTGGTTTTAGTAACACTGTATTTCCTGTTACAACTGCAGCTACTGTAGTACCCGCCATAATAGCGAATGGGAAGTTCCATGGTGAAATAACAACGCCAACACCTAATGGGATATAACCAAATTTATTGTATTCGCCAGGACGGCTTTGTACAGGTTTGCCATCTTTAAGCGCTAACATTTGACGACCATAGTATTCTAGGAAGTCAATTGCTTCTGCTGTATCTGCATCTGCTTCTACCCATGGTTTACCTGCTTCAAGTGTCATCCATGCAGACATTTCGTGGCGGCGACGTTTTGTAATTGCTGCTGCTTTAAATAGAATATCAGCACGAACTTCTGGTTTTACTTTACTCCATGTTTTAAATGTTGCATCTGCAACTTGCATTGCTTTTTCAGCGATTTCTTTATTTGCTTTTGAAACGCGACCTACTACTTCAGTTTTTTTAGCAGGATTATAAGAGACAATTTTGTCTTCAGTTGTAATTCTTTCTCCCCCAACGATCAATGGATAATCTTGTCCAATTTCGCTTTGTACCTTTTTCAAGGCTACCTCATATGCTTGGCGATTTTCCTCTTTTGAAAAATCTGTTAATGGTTCAGTTGTGTACGGAATCATTTCTTAGTCCTCCTTATGTGAGCGCAAAAAAAATTTGCATTACTTTATCGATTACACTTATAATAATGCAAAATAATATTGCGTTTTTCAAGTAAAAATTTAAAAAAATCTAAAAAAATTTTTTAAGGTGATAAAAATGGAGAATCCCACACAGAACCTTTTGCCGTTTTATCAATTTGCGACAGAGCATGTATCAGTAGGCATTCACGCAGTCGATGCACATGGCAAAACGCTGATTTACAATGAAAAAATGATGGAAATTGAAGGGCTTCACTTAGAAGACGTTCACGATCGATCAATATTAGAGTTGTTTCATTTTGATAAAGAAGATAGTACCCTGCTCAAAGTTTTGCAAAATAAAGAACCTATCCAAAATGTGAAGCAAACTTATTGGAATCAAAATGGACAAGAGATTACAACAATCAATGACACATTTCCCATCATCCAAGATGGAGAATTCATTGGAGCAATTGAGTTTGCACGAGATATTACCACACTAGAAAAGCTAGTGTATCAACCCATGAGACGCTACGGTGAATCAATTACTTTTTCACAAATAACTGCGGTCTCAGAACCGATGCAGGAAGTGATTAAAACAGCTAAAAAAGCTGTCGCCGCTCGTCTTCCTGTATTGCTTGTAGGCGAATCTGGCACAGGAAAAGATTTAATTGCTGAAGCGATCCATCATGCCTCAACACGAGCCGCGGGGAATTTCACGACTCTCTTTTGCCAGCGGGCAGATCGAGCAATGATTGAACGCTTGAAGAAACAACTGCAAAAGGCTGAGCCTAGCACCATTTTTTGTGAGAGAATTGAATACTTGCCACTTGATTTGCAGCAAGAGTATTTAACATTAGCCGAAGAATATAAGCAATCATCACACCAATTTATTGCAAGCATTGGAAGTGATCCAATTGATCTTATTGCAACAGGCAAACTGCACAAAGAGCTCTATTACTTTTTTGCCTTAACGATAATAGTTCCGCCATTACACACACGAAGAGAAGATATAAAGCCATTTGTAGATGACTATTTACGAAGGTATAGCAATCGCTTTAGAAGAACGGTGAGCGGTTTGAGTACAGAAGTAGAGCAACTATTCATGGAATATGATTGGCCAGGAAATCTGAAGGAATTAGAAATACTGCTCGACGATATTATGTCTATGGTTACGAACGAAGATGAAATCACCTATGAATTGCTACCACTCCATTTCAAATGGAAAACACAAACATACAGTTCTTCTTCAAAAAGTGCAGACTATTTTGTCGTACAGCAAGAAAAAGAACTACTTCCACTTGATGACTACTTGAGAGAAGCGGAAGAATATTATTTAAATAAAGTAATGGAAAAATATAATCACAATATTACACAAGCTTCAGCCGCTCTCGGCATGAGCAGGCAGAATCTGCAATACCGTCTTCGCAAAATAAGAAAATAATCTTCTTCAGTGGGTTGTAGCCTACAACTTCCTTGTAAGGCTTGAGAAGAAGTTTCCCCAATTTGCAATCCGAAAAAAAAAGCTAATTCGCAAAATAATATGCGAATTAGCTTTTTTACTTAATACCTGATTCTTCAATCCAATCACGAAGCTTAACCTTTAACGAGTTAAATCCAACTGAATCACTTTCATCTACACGGTCTTGAAGCGATTTGCGTGGGACTGCTTCTTTTTTTCTCATAGGTGGACGCTCTTTTAATGCACGAATAGATAGGCTGATTTTTTTTGCGTCATCATCTACTTCTAAAACTTTTACTTCTACTGTTTGTCCAATTGTCAGAAAATCAGAAATTTCTTTCACAAAACCATATGTGATCTCTGAAATATGCACAAGCCCTTGCGTCGTCTCGTCTAATGCAACAAATGCGCCATATGGCTGAATACCAGTTACTTTTCCTGTAAGCACATCTCCTACTTTATATTTTTTCGCCATAATCCTTCCTACTTTCCGTGACTTCTATATACATTTTTTCAACAAAATTATAGCATAGACCGTTATGTCGAGCAAAAATTCCTCATTTTTGAAAAGAATCCTAAGAAGTATAGAATCACTTATATTTTGGATGGCTGCAGCCAGTTTGTGATTGTTTGGCTCAACAACAATATATATTCAGCTTCGTTAATTTTTTATAAGCTTCAGTACTTTCTAATAAATTATTGTTGTAAAATAAATAAAACAATCCTTCCTTGAAAAGAGGGCACAAAACTCGTCCAATAGGGATCAATTCGCAGCAAAATCAATTTGTTACTAATAGGATTGCCAATATTGATTGCTGAATTTTTAATTGGATGACGAGGTCAGACAGATGCCGTCAATTCATTCAAAAAACAAGCTCCGGGTACAGCATGGTTTTAACAGGAGAGGCCGGCTTTATCTCGTCTAGTATTCTCTCTTTCTACAGTGTAGTAGGCGGCTGGATATTGAGTTATCTCATGCGGGCGATACATTCAAGCTTACCAGCACAAGCCAAACCTTTTATAGCCATCTTTTCACTACTCTTACCCAAAATCCGTGGGAAGTAGTCATTGCACAAGGCTTATTTATGATTTTGACGATTTGGATGGTACTAGGAGGGGTGAAAAACGGTATTGAAAAAGCAAGTAAATGGATGTTGCTGATATTATTCATATTTTTCATTGTCCTTGCTATTCGTTCAATCATACTAAACGGAGCATTTGAAGGAATTAAATTCATGTTTGTCCCATATTGGTCATATCTTACTGGGAAAACATTTTTGTTGGCGATGGGACAATCCCAATCCTAATACTTTTCTTTAAGTGTCGGTGGCGCTGCGATGATGGCCTATGATTCATACTTACCTAAAATTGAAAAAATCGTGGGGTCAGCTTTTAATGTGGCTTGGCTGAATATTGGGATTTCCCTTCTTGCAGGGCTTGTCATCTTCCCAGCAGTATTTGCATTAGGGTTTACACCCGACCAAGACCCTAGCTTGTCTTTATTGTCTTGCCAGCTGTTTTTCAATAAATTCCTTTTGGTTGTATTTTTTATTGTATTCTTGGTTCTTTTGCTATTCCCTATTAGCGCCAATTGCTATCATCATCGTATTCATACAAGGAATCTACGAAAACTTCTTAAAGTAGCTTTTAGTATATTAACTAACAGTGTTTGAATTACGATAGAATTGTGTATAAATTGTGAATAGTGAGAGTTGCCAAGAAACATATTTTTGATTAAAGGAATTACATGTTATACTATTATTAGGTAATAAATGAGAAGTTTCCCTATTATTTTGATGGTAGGACTGCATTATGATTCATCAGATATTGGTAAGACTTCACATGAAGCTCCAATGAGTGGGTGTTTTACTCCCCCACAAAGTAGAGAAAAATTTCCGACAAGGGGTGCTGTTTTATGCAAGATCATCTTTCAACACAATTAGCAAAGTTGAGACAAGAACGTAATCTGACGCTTGATCAATTATCTTTAAAAACTCGAGTAGGCGTTGAAAAATTAGCGCGCTTTGAATCAGGTGAAGAAGTACCTTCCACTCAAACGTTATTAATATTATCAAATGCGCTTGAAGTACCAGTATCTAATTTAGTAGATGGCCTTACTCAGGATGCAGAATAAAAACTTCGCTTAGCAGGTTATTTCCTATAAGTGTATGAAATTAATCGCGAATTAAGGGCAATTACCCCCACTATTTGAATTGTGGGGTCAAAAGCTCGTTCATTCGCCAATAATAAAAAACCAATGAAAACAATTCACTTGTTTTCATTGGTTTTTTTCTTTAGATAATAAAGCAGATTCACTTATACTATGCATTTCGCTTCAAATTTAATAGCCAATAGCTTGTACGAAATCTCAACACACTTCTCGATCGGAATCCATTGCTCAAATGACTGTTCATATATATGCTGAATTTTTTTGCCCAATTCAGAAGGATCATCAATATATTGCAGGGCCGCTACTACATCCGCTGCCTCTGTATCATAGCGAAAATCTTTCATATTAAATGGATTCCAAGCCTCTAATGTAAGAATGGCTTTTCTATTCATTTCGATATTTTCCATCGTTTTTCACCTTATTTGCTTTCTTATTCTATTGGATATGATAACATAATTGTAAAAAAAGAAAAGGGGAATTGTTTTGAGCATATTAGATCAGATAGAAAATAGATCTCTTACAAACTCAGTGAAATGGGATCGAATGGCTGAAATTTATCAATTAGAAGACCCGAATGATATACTGCCGATGTGGATTGCAGATATGGACTTTGCTGCGCCTGCCGTTTTAATTGATGCATTTAAAAAACGTCTTGAGCACCCTGTTTTTGGCTATACATTTGAAGATGCAGAAGGTACTCAAGCTTTTGTTGACTGGGCCAAAAAACGTCATGGTTTTACAATTGACCCATCGTGGATTTTATATCAGCAAGGGGTAGTACCGGCCATTGCTGCAGTTGTAGAAACATTTACAAAGGAAAATGAAGCGGTCATCATCACGCCACCCATCTATCCCCCATTCTTCAATGTACCAAAGAATTTAAATCGTACGGTAAAAGAATGCCCATTGGATGAAGTAGAAGGCGTATATAGCTTTGATTTTAAAAAGTTTGACAATATGACGCAACAGGAAGACGTAAAACTGTTTATCCTATGCCACCCTCATAATCCTGGAGGCTTTGAGTGGTCTATTGACACTCTTCAAGAAATCATCCGTATTTGCGAGAAAAACAATGTGCTTATCCTCTCAGATGAAATCCATGCTGACCTTATGTTGGATGGTCGAAAACATACACCTCTTGCTCAAGTTGCAGGCGATGCTAAAAATAGAATCATCACATGTATGGCACCGACTAAAACCTTCAATATCGCAGGTATACAAGTAGCCATGATGATTGTCTCAGATGAAGAGTTGCGAGCGCGTTTGCGAGACCATATGGTGAAGCATGCCCAAATGAGCTTAAATATTTTTGCCGGTGTTGCACTAAAAGCTTTGTATTCAAAAGAAGGAGAAGAATGGCTAGAACAATTGCTACCCTATATTTCTGAAAATATGGACCTTGCCATTAGCCGTTTAACTGAAATCGAAGGCATTCATATTTATAAACCGAATGCTACATACTTGCTGTGGATTGATTACCGAAAAACAGGCAAAACAGAGGAGGAAATCATGGATTTGCTCCTCACAAAAGGGCGATTGGCTCTTGAGCCTGGTTCTAAATACGGCGAACAAGGCAAAGGATTTTTGCGCATGAATGTCAGCTGCCCTCGTTCACTAGTAGAAGAAGGAATAAAACGGTTCACCCATGCCTTAACATAACAAAAACTCCTGTATTAGTTTTTTACGACTAATACAGGAGTTCTTTTAATGCTGTTTTGAGGAATTTTTGTCTCTTGCAATTTTTTCTTCCAGTTCTTTTGTCTTCTCGGCATCTCTTCTTGCTTTTCTTCTAAAAAAGTTAAAAACAAGAACACATAACACTAGAATAATAGCTAGCTCAATAATGGCTGGTATATATTCTGACTTATCTTCTGGAAAGTAAAGGAATTCGTTTAATATCCATGCATTCATTTAGTGAACGCCCCTTGTTATTTTTCGACTACTTTAATTGATTGGATGACAATATCTTCTACTGGCTTGTCTTGGAATCCTACTTTTGCATCTGCAATTTTATCGACGATATCCATGCCATCTACAACTTGTCCAAACACAGTGTGCTTGCCGTCCAACCATGGTGTGCCTCCGCGCTCTTTATAAGCTTGGATTACTTCTTCTGGGAATCCAGCATCTTGCATTTGGCCAATCATATTTGCTGGCACTTCAGACATATGCACGATAAAGAATTGGCTGCCGTTTGTATTTGGACCAGCATTTGCCATAGAAAGCGCACCGCGAATATTCATTAATTCAGGGTTAAATTCATCTTCAAATGAGCTACCATAAATACTTTCTCCACCCATACCTGTACCAGTTGGGTCTCCACCTTGAATCATGAAATCTTTAATAACACGGTGGAAAATGATTCCTTCGTAGTAACCATTTTTAGCGTGTGTTAAGAAGTTTTCAACTGTTTTAGGCGCCAACTCAGGGAATAATTTGATTTTAACGCTGCCTTGGTTCGTGTTCATTTCAACTAATACTTCATTGTCAGCTACTTCATTTGACAACTGTGGGTACAAATTTGACATATTCGCATCTCCTTAAGATTAAATGTTTGTTAATTAAGTTGTGGGGAAAGATACATATATCGTTCCAGTAAATAAACAACTATCATATAGCAATCCTAGTCTATCATAACTAACTTTTTTTTTCATTAGCCTTGCTGATGGAAGGATTTAATTTGTATTAATATTACAGAAAGTAGTGAGTATATGAATCCAAAACAAAAACACAATTTTATCATCATGTGGATTTCCAATATGCTTGTTTCCGGAACAACTACGATGATCATGCCTTTTCTTTCGTTGTATATCAACACATTAGGCAACTTTACTGAAGCATACGTTCAAAAATGGTCTGGCTTGATTTTTGGCGCTACCTTTATTACGGCTTTTTTAATGTCTCCCATCTGGGGGCGCATTGCTGACCGCTTTGGCTATAAGCCGATTTTGATTATTAACGGTATAGGCCTGTCTGTCAGTATATTCTTTATGGGACATGTTCAAAATGTAGAACAGTTCTTTTTCCTTCGATTGGCCATGGGGGTAGTAACTGGGTTTATTCCAACATCGCTAGCCTTTATTAGCTCACAAACACCCAAGGAGTCAGCAGGGAAGATTTTAGGGACATTACAAATGGGAAGTGTCACCGGTTCTTTGTTTGGACCGATTGTCGGCGGTTTGCTAGCCGATTCGTTTGGCTTTAAATACACCTTCTATATCACTTCTGCTTCTATTGCTACTGCAACCTTACTTGTCATCACGCTTGTCCATGAAATCCGTAAGAAAAGAAAGGTTAATGCTGTCCATTATACACAATTGGAAGTATTACGTGGTATCACTAAACACCGTCTATTATTTAATGTCATGTTAATTACAGCTCTTATTCAGATCGGGAACTTTAGTATTCAGCCGCTATTGTCACTTTATGTATCGGAACTAACTACCACTACTGCCCAATTGACATTCCTTTCAGGGCTGACATTCAGCGCAACAGGTCTAGGAAACCTGCTGTTTGCTCGTATTTGGGGCCGGCTCGGAGATCATATTGGATATGAAAAAGTTATGCTTATGCTTCTATTAATAGCCGTAGTCTTTATGGTACCGCAAGCCATGGTAACCGCTTTATGGCAACTCGTTATACTTCGATTCTTATACGGAATTGCAATGGGTGGATTGATACCTGCCACAACTGCCTTAATCCGTAGAGAAGCGCCAGTAGTGGTACAAGGCGAAGTGATGGGCTATAACACCAGCTTCCGCTTTTTAGGAAATATCATAGGTCCTGTGTTTGGTGGAATAGTCAGTGGTATTTTTGGCATCTCTTCTGTCTTTTATGTAACAGGTGCCTTATTTGTTATCGCTTGGTTTACCCTTCATTTTGCTCGAAAAAAGGCGGTTCAGCATTTGGAAGATATACTGGAACAAAAATAATTAGAATCTACTGCTACTCGCGAAGGAAATATGCTATTCTTTTAAATGGCTTAATACCCATATTTAAAGAATAAAGGAGAAAATTTCGTGCGAAGAGCAGTAGGTTTTTTTATTGTTTTATGCAGTCTGCCTTTGCTATTTATTCTTATCGGAAAGATTTCAGAAGAAATGCAGACAGCCGAAGCTTTTGAAAAAGAATTCACCTCTACTATAAAATTGGAGGCACCCAATATATTGAATCCTACTGTTTTAAAGGATCGGGACCATAAAACTTTTTCAGAGGAATATACAGAATGGAGAAAGCCGCTCTTATTATCGGATATACCTACATTTATGCAACAGCTGTTCATAAATAGCGAGGATGCGGATTTCTATGAACATATTGGCTTTGACCTATCAGGCATTGCCAGAGCATTTGTCCAAAATAATGAAAACGGCAGTGCTTCTCAAGGTGGCAGCACCATTACGCAACAGTTAGTCCGCATGCGTTACTTGTCTCAGGAAAAAACGTATGAGCGAAAATTGCTTGAAATTTTTTACGCTTATGAGCTTGAACGTAAAACATCAAAAGATGAAATACTTAATATGTACTTAAATGAAATGTATTTTGCGAATGGCGCATATGGTGTAAACGGTGCTGCCACCTATTACTTTAATAAGCCCGTTACACATTTATCCAAAGCTCAGATGGCCTTTATAGCAGCCATACCGAATAATCCTACACTTTATGATCCGCTTCGCCATTTTGAAAACACGAAAAAAAGGCAAGAGCGCTTACTAGATAAAATGGCTGAAAAAGGGATCATTAGCCACCAAGAAGCAAAAAAAATGAAACGAGAAAAAATTACATTCTCCTTAAAAAGAAAAGTGCAGCTCTACCCTGCCTATAGCACCTATGTGATCAACGAATTTCGTTCACTCGTTGCCTCTAAGGAAGGCTATACGAAAGAACGGCAGTTGGCCAAAACACCGCTCGAGCGCAAAAAAGTAGAAGCAAAACTATCAAAGCGCGTCAACCATTTGCTGAATAAAGGGCTTGTTATCGAGACAGCCTTATCTCCTACTAAACAAGCGATGGATACAACAGCAATTGATAATCTGTTAACTCACTATGGCACCCTCCAATCATCTGCAGTGGTTATCGATAATGATACCCGCGAGATTGTGAGTATCTATGGGGGAAAGCATTATAGAAAGTATGACTTTAACCGCAGTTACCAAGCGGCTCGGCAACCAGGATCAGCATTCAAACCACTTATAGATTATGCACCGTATTTTGAAAAGACGAAAGCAACACCTAATACAATTGTGAGTGGAGCTCCTTATTGTATTAGCAATTACTGTCCTAAAAACTATGGTGGTCAAGTGCTTGGCAATGTGACCATCCAACAAGGCTTTAGATATAGCTACAATACAGTAGCTATCCGGTTATTAGCACAAGTGGGGATAACCCCAGCTTTCCAATACTTAAAGCCACTTCATTTACCAATCGGTAAAGAAGATTATGAATATCCATCTGCTCTTGGAGGCTTGACGCACGGCCTTACCACTGCAGATCTAGCAAGTGCTTATACGAGCTTTATAGATGGAGATTACCGGACACCTCACACAATTCGGAGTGTGAAAGACCAAAACGGACACCTCTTATATAAATGGAAAAGTCCTACGAGGACTGTCTGGTCTCCAAGCACTGTTGAACATATCCGCTTTTTAATGGCTGATGTTGTCAAGAACGGGACAGGTGTTGGTATTCATGTAGACGCTCCTTATGTAGGTGCGAAAACAGGTACTACAAATGATTATCGTGATTACTGGCTCGCTGGTTTGACCGACCGTTATACCGCTGCTGTATGGATTGGCTATGACCAACCGCAAAACATGCAAGCATTAGAAGCTGCTAAAGTCCATCACCGCATTTTCTCAAAAATCATGCAACCATAAAAAGAGCACGTTGAATGGTCAAACATCATTCAATGTGCTCTTTCCTTACCTTATGAAAAAGGCAAACTAGAAACAATGCCGTTATATAGTTTAAATACGACATAGACAATCAATGCTAAAAAGATAAGCCAAATAGTTAATTCAAAAAGCATTACGCCGACTGTCGCGCCAAGAGTCATATGGTTGCTCAATTTGTAGATGACATAAACAAAATAAATAAACACGGTCAAGACAAAAATAAGTGCTAATAGCCAAAAAGACGAAATTCCTACCGCAGAAGCAATGCCACCAAAGAAAAAGATAACATACCCCCCACGTGCTTCATTCACCGTCTTGCCTTCTGCATCTTTTGAGAAAAATAGCATGGCTAACTCATGAATTGTCTCACCTATTAATTTAAATGCAGCTAGTACCATAAAATAAACTAGAGCAAAGACAATCAATAGAAAAATACGCAGTTGGATTTCTGATAAAAACTCTCTCATTCCTGAATAAATCCCTACTGATTTAAATAAAGTTAGAGATTCAGTCACTGTAAAAAGCCCGAAGGTCAAACTAAATAATATAATGGTTATGAACGGCAAATATCCGTATACATATGGGTTTCTCATTTCAATAAATTCCTTTAATCAATCTATTTTTCACACTATACCATAATAGCTAATTTTACCCGTTGCTTTCAACCCATCTATATGTAAAGTTTGGTAAACTAAAAAGCTTCCATCCTATCAAACAATGATAGAATAGAAACTTTTTATTTTTACCACCAGTAAGGTCTTCTATAAACTGGATAGAATGGTCTACGATATACTGGATACGGACGGAAAGCCGAGCCCACAAAACTACCTAAAAAACCACCTAAGAACGGCCCGCCGAAACCTCCATAACCAAACCCGAATGGATACATCATGCTCCCTCCTCTCTGTATTATCTTATGAGAAGGGATAGTGCTTGATTAGGATTTGGCCTATTATTCCTCTGTACTATTAGCGAGTTGATCAATAAATGCTGCGAGGGTTCTTACCATAACGCCTGTGCCGCCTTTTGGTCCGAAATCATATGCACTCATCGCATCTGAAGTCCCTGCGATATCTAAGTGAATCCACGGTGTATCGCCAACGAATTCACCGATAAATCCACCACCAAAAATCATGTGGCCATCACCGCCAGGAGAATTATTCAAATCTGCCACATCACTTTTCCGAATGCGCTTTTTATCATTTTCTGTTAAAGGAAGCTGCCATACAAATTCGTCTGTTTTGTTTGCTGCTTTTACAAAAGAACGATAGAATGCTTCATCATTAGTAAGGGCACCCGTTTTATCATAACCAAGTGCAGTAATTACGCCACCTGTAAGAGTCGCTAAATCTATGAGCGTATTGGCACCTTGTTGTTTCGCATAAGCTACTGCATCTGCAAGTACAAGACGGCCTTCTGCATCTGTATTTAAAATTTCTACTGTTTTGCCGCTGAAAGTAGTAATGACATCATCCGGCTTAAACGCATCGCCAGAAATCATGTTGTCTGTAGATCCAATTACGCCAATAACATTCTTGTTTGGACGCATTTCACCGACAATACGCATAGCACCAAGAACGGCAGCTGCTCCGCCCATATCACCTTTCATGCCAACGATGCCCGTTTTTGTTTTAAGAGAGTAACCGCCAGTATCAAATGTTACACCTTTACCGACCAGTCCAATGACATCTTCCCATTGTTCTGTTGCTTGGTATTTTAATGTAATCATGCGAGGCTCTTCTTTTGATCCTTTATTGACAGCAAGAATTGCACCCATGCCCAATTCTTCTAGTTGGGCTTTATCTAGAATTTCTACTTCCAAATTATATTCTTTTGCCAATTCAACTGCATAGTCTGCTAATTTTGTAGATGTCAGCAAATTCCCTGGCCTATTGATCAGTGTACGCGCCTCATTTACAGCAGCCGCATATACCTCTCCTTTATGATATCCTGCAAAAACTTTTTCAGGTTCTGCATCTGTAATAAAGCTGATTTGTTCAATTTTGATATCCTGCTCATTGCTTGTGGTTTTATAATTTTCAACAGTATAACTCCCCATCACAATGCCTTCAGCAGCTAAATTAGAAACTTCTTCAGGCAGAATTTCATCTGTTGTAAAGGAGTCTGCCCATAGGGAAATTTTACTCGCTTTCATCTTATGTAGAGCTTTTCCTGCTAAACCAAATCCAGCGCGTAATGTTTCCTTTGAAAGGGATTTACGATTGCCAAGTCCGATAAACAAAAGGCGTTTTACCTTTGCTTCTTTTGTAAATACAGGAATCTTTGTAATTGATTTTGTATCTGTTTGTATATCGCCGCTTTTTACCCATTCTTCCATGGGTTCACCGAAGAATTGTACAAATTCAGCCCATTTCTCTACATTTTCTTGATTTTTTGACACACCAACAATCAGAACGTCCGAATCTACAGTCGCAAAACTTTTGATTTCTTGTGTAATCTGCATACTTTTCACTCTTTTCTATTATTATTTTCTCAATTCATTATAGCAAAGTATTTCAATTTACGAAATGTTCGCAATAGGGTTGCTTAGAAATGAAGTAGAAAAAGCCTTATGGTATAGTAAAGATATAACTGCTAAAAGGTGATGATACATTTGGAATTTTTACAAAGCACACCATTAATATCCGCTTTACTGGCCATTTTTATCGCACAGTTTGTGAAAATCCCTATTCACTTTATAGCAACAAGGGAAGTAGACTTTGGCCTATTCACATCTACAGGAGGCATGCCGAGCTCGCACTCCGCGGCTGTATCATCTCTTACAACCGCTATTGCATTTGAACACGGTATTACATCCTCACTCTTTGCTGTTTCAGCTGTCTTTTCCATTATTGTCATGTTCGATGCTACAGGCATTCGTTATCAGGCAGGTCAGCAAGCTATTGTCATTAATCAAATGCGTAAGGATTTGCAAACCTTTGTCGAAAAGGCAAAGACGTTACCAGAAAAAAATGGTCAGGAAAAGATGGAAGATTTGAAAACATTGCTTGGCCACCGTCCGATTGAAGTCTTTTTCGGCTGCTTATTGGGCATACTCTTATCTTGTATCATTTATTACTTTTAATTGCCCATATAAAAAGAGATGTCAAACGCCATTCCCCTGGCGTTTGACATCTCTTTTCGATTTTAACGATATAGATTACATAATTAAAACATTTGATAGCCCATTTTACGCAGAATCTTCATGACTATGCCTGCAATAATAGCACCCACTAACCCGCTAGCAAGAATTAAAATATCAGCGAGTTGCAAAGATGCCAAGCGGTGGCCCAATGCTGGAAATGCTGTGCCCGCTTTGAAGAAATAATCTAAAAAGCTTACATTATCTACAATAAAGATCACGACAATTGGATATAAGAATGCCATAAACCATGTAGCACGCAGCAACATATTTAGCAAGAAGCCGATGCCAAAAAACATTACTATAAAAATGAGCATCGATAGTATTAATTGGATAATTGAAAATCCACCAGTCATCTGTTTATTCCTCCATATTCTCTCACATTAGTGTAACTGATAGAGACAATGGTTTCAATGACTTGGTGGTTTTTTCTTACTAGATGCGATTTTACTAGAAGTACAATTTGTAGTCGGTATAGCCAAAAATATTATCGCTTTCCAGCTTTTCTAGCGTTGCCGGTTTAGCTTCTAATGCAGAGTCCACTAATTCTAAAATCATAAGAGATGTACGCGTATCGTTTTTCAATGCTTCCGGTGACATCCACTTTACATCATATAATTCATCCAACTGTACTTTAATTGAATGCTCCAGGGTATTTGCTGTTAAATAAAAAACTACCATATTATCGCTAATGTCATTCCTAAGAACGCCTGTCCGCAGACCCAGCAATCCCTGCAGTGAAGCTTCTATTCCTGTTTCTTCTTTTAATTCACGATGGCATGCTTGGTCAAGTGTCTCGCCTGGTTGGACAAATCCTGCCGGCAATGACCACATGCCATCCAGACCACCGTACCGTTTCATTACAACGAGCCATTCGCCGTTTTCATTCTCAACTAACCCGGCAACACCAAGCCAAACCTTCCCCCGATCTTTGTTGCTCATTTAATCCCCCCATGTTTAAAGAAGGCCTATCGCTGTGCGAACACAACCAATAGGCCTTTTGTTATATTGTACTTTAACAATTTTCAGGAGTTCCTGTAACTTTTGCTGTTCGGAACGATGAACCGCAGCCACATGATGCGATTGCATTCGGGTTATCAATGGTAAATCCGCCACCCATAAGCGATTGTTTAAAATCAATCGTTGTTCCTTGAATAATTGGCGCATCTTCACTTGATACAATCACTTGTAGTCCTTGTATTTCAAGAAGCTGGTCACTCTCTTGACGGTCACGTTCAAAGCCCATTGCATAGGAAAGGCCGCTACAGCCGCCGCCTTTTACGGCTACACGAAGGAAAGATCCCTCTTCCTTATTGTTTCGCATCATTTCTTTAATATGAAATGCTGCTGCTTCTGTAATATTCACAACTTGTGTCATCCGTATCCACCTCTTTCTTATATATTCATCATATCAATTTTTGCCGTAGCAGTAAAACGCTAACGCTCACAAAAAAATCAAATTTTCTTTTACACCTTTATGATATAATTCTACTATATCCACTATTAGAAATGGGGCTATTGCTATGGAGCTTTCTCCTTATTACGAAAAGCAACTAGAGTGTTTGCACTGCAAGCAACAATTTAAGACGATGAAAGTTCGTTCTAATTTCATAAAAGTAAAAGAAAATGAAAGTGATTTTCGCCCCATTTATGAAAATGACGTTAATCCATTATTTTATAATGTATTTGTATGTGAACATTGCGGCTTTTCTTTTACGGAAGATTATTCAAAATATTTTGCACCTGGCGTAAAAGAAGCGATTGATCAACATATCACAGCACATTGGAAAAAACACAGCTTTGCAGGCGAACGTTCAATTGCCGATGCGCTTCAAGCTTATCAGCTTGGTCTTGTTTGCGGCAATTATAAAAAAGAGAAACATATTACATTAGCGGGGTTAGCCTTACGGATAGCCTGGTTATACCGAATGACCAGCCAAGAAATGATGGAGAAAAGATTTATGAAGATTGCTAGAGAGCAATATATTGAATCTTATTCTGTTGAAGATTATAAAGGAACATCTATGAACGAGCTCCGGATACTTTATCTAATTGCAGAAATATCAAGGCGTATGGGCGATAAAGAGCAAGCGATACGCTATTTTTCTATAGTTATTGAGAAACAACGTCTCTTTAATGAACCTAAGATTTTAGAAATGGCCAAAGACCAGTGGCAGCGTATGCGTGAGGAAAAATATAGTTCATAAATAAAATAACAGGCTATCCATTACCAGTATTGACCGGTTCATGGATAGCCTTATACATTCATTAGAATACTTGTTCTACTTCTACAACTCCAGGTACTTCCTCTAAAAGTGCGCGTTCAATGCCTGCTTTTAGTGTGATGGTAGAACTTGGGCAGCTACCGCAAGCTCCAAGCAGACGTAATTTTACAATACCGTCTTCTACATCAACTAGTTGGCAGTCCCCGCCGTCACGAAGAAGGAATGGGCGCAATTTATCTAAAACCTCTTGAACTGAGTTAAACATTTCTGATTCTTGCACATGTTCTGTCATTTACTATCGACTCCTTTCCCTAAAATTATTATAATGTTTATAAGGTAAAAAATCCAATAAAGAAATGCGAGGCTTAATGGTAATGGAAAATCATTCTATTGCAATAGAAGTGTATGGTGCAAGCACCCAATGTGCCAGCTGTGTCAATGCACCATCTTCCAAGGATACGTATGAATGGCTTCAAGCGGCAATTGATCGCAAGTACGAACAACCGCTATACACCATCTCCTATATTAATATCGAAAAACCAATTGAGAATACACGCCACAAAGAATGGGCTGAGCGCATTTTAAATGATGAGTTCTTTTACCCACTTGTGCTAATTAATAATGAAGTAATCGGCGAGGGTTATATTCAATTAAAACCAATCTATAAAGAGCTTGAACGATTAGGATTCCAGCAAGCCTAGGCTGTTGGGGTTCTTTTTTTATACCTAAATCTTAATAGCGATACTTAGCACGCTGCTATTGCTAAGTGCTTGCAGTGTGTCTGTAGAAAATAAAAAAGAAACTACAATAGACGTAAAAGATAATAACATTCTTTCTAAGTATGGCGAAGTAAAATAAACAGGATTTAAGTTATATAATTGCAACTGGTCAAATGAAATTAGAAATCACAGGCATCATAAGCCTTAATTACTATCGAGTATAACGATAAATTAGTTGTACTACACCAGAAGAGAATGTTCTTGTGTCAACCAAGTTTAAATTCAATCTCTGTTTTATTTCACTGAACATTGGTTTTCCTTCACCTAAGACAACTGGATGAATAGATAATCTAAACTCATCAACAAGCCCTAAATTTATAAAAGTTGTAATAAGGCTTGCTCCCCCATATAGCCAGATGTCTTTTCCAGGCTCATTCTTCATTTTATTCACTTCTTCAGCGATATTTTCATTTATAAACATTACTTCATTATTAGCTTCTCTTTTTGTTCTCGAAAACACATATTTCTCTTTGCTGTGAATCATTTCCCAAATTTCTTTTTCGAATCTGAGTCATTGACTTTAGGCATATATTGTCCCCACAAATCGTAGCTTTTTCTACCATATAAAATAGTATCAATTTGATTTAAGAAACTAGTGAACTCCATATCAGGGTCCATAATGCACCAATCAACTTCTCCATTTTCCCCTTCAATAAAACTATCTAATGTAACTGCTAAATCTAAAATAATTCTTCTTTGCTTCGCGTTTATCAACATAACTCTTCCACCTGTTCCATTCATATATTTCTTCTGTACTGCATCTAATTTTAAAGGATAAAATCAATCATGATATACCTTTTTATTAATATTTACTATTGTGTTATATTCCATATTAAGTAGACGTTTTATTTCTTCGCAGTTGACCATATGGTGTTACCAATTCGTTTTTCTTTTTTATGTAAAGAAGATACACAATTATTATTCACTGTCTCAGTAGATGTAAAAAACTCTATTTCTTCCTTACGGCTCGCCTTGTCCGTTCCAGTGTGAATCAGGATTGCAAAAATCAAGTGACTATTTATCAAGTTATTTGTTGAAACTTCAAACCTTTGTAAAAGAAATTTAATAATATAAATGGATTAGATTGTAGAAATAACAAAAGAGGTTAATGTTCTAAAAGTGAGCTGTAGAAGATGAATGTCTTTGAAATTATTTACTTTTAATAATAAAGATATTTCCCGAAGGTTCAGGATATTTCTGGGAGATGTAACATATTAAATTAAGTACACCTTAACAGAAAATTTTTATTTGATTTTCAGTAATCCCATTAATTAATCCTAGTTCACTAATCAAAAATTCATGTGTGTTTTCTAACATTTTTTTTTCGCTTGGATTAAGTGCTTTTTCTTTCTTCAGACGAATTAAATCACGTACAACTTCAGTACTTTCTTGTATTCTACCCGTTTTTATTTTGTCCGTGTTCACTTTATATCTTTGTTTCCAAGGCAGTAGTCTATCTGTTTCTCCATGTTGAAAAATGTCTATGATGTGTTTTAATGCAATTATGTCAGTAACAGGGCGTATACTTAAACTCAATATTTTATCTGTAGGAATCATGACTTGCATATTACCGATTAACATTTTTATGACATAATACTGTTGTCTTCCCCCTGAGATTTCCTTTTCTTCTATAGCTTTAATAATACCTACTCCGTGCATTGGATAAACAATGTTATCGCCAATTTCGAACAAATAATCCACCTCCATGTTATGGTTACCTCTTAACCTTAACATATATATTATTTTTATCAAATTTTTTAATAATAGCATAAATCTTTTTTCATTGTCAACTACTTTTTATTTAAAAATCAGAAAGAGAACTCTATATTCCTTTTCGGTAAGTGAATTCCGCGTCAATGCTAATCAAATCACTAGTTCTCCAGGAAATGCCGCGCTTTAAAACAATATATCTTATGTGATTTGGCTTACCCTCTCCTATCAATATAATAAGCGTTAGTTAAATCAATCATTTATCGCATAAATTCAAAAATCTTTTTCCCCATCTTCAATTCATTCTATTAGAGCCCCTAAAATCATACGCCGAATAATAATATTAAAAATGTAAAAAAACAGGTAACAATTAAGTTACCTGCTACAAAGCTACTCATCTTCATGCATTTTATTTAGATATTCGAATCGAACCAAATAAAAAAGAGGAACCTTATTGAAAAGATCCCTCTAGTTTGTATATAACAAGCTAATTAAAATTAAAGTTTAACAATATTTGTAGCTTGTGGTCCGCGTTGACCTTCTTCAACTTCAAATTCAACTTTTTGACCTTCGTCTAAAGATTTGAATCCGTCGCCTTGGATTGCTGAGAAGTGAGCGAATACGTCTGCTCCGCCTTCAACTTCGATAAATCCGAAACCTTTTTCTGCGTTAAACCATTTTACTGTACCTTGTGTCATTTAAATGACCTCCAATAAACATTATTAATACATAAGCTTTTTAAAGAAAAAATTCACATATTACAAAAAGTACCGAACCAACACGATTACTCTTTGTAATATGTAAATTCAAGTTATTTCTATAAAGAACTTTTATTACCTTAATAATATACCATGAATACACATTTGTCTAATATTTAGATTCAAGTAATAAAAAAAGCCCTATCATCCACAAGAAGACAGAGCTTTGAGCGTATCAATGAATTCTCACAGGTTGATTATACCATATATTTATCTATAGAGTATGCTTTATACCGCATATTTTACGCCACACACACATTACTTTACTCGTTGAAGCTCGCGTTGATTTAAAAACCATATGTGGGCCACGAAGATTCAAAAACCACTTATAACATTTATACTCACGTTAAAGAAAAAAAGAAAAAAATGCCCAGGAGAAAATGGCGAATAAGTTTGGTGATTTGGTGAAATTGTCCATTTCTCAAAGTGGAATGTGATAAATATGTGATGTTTCATTCATTCAGCTAACATAAAAAAGCTAGGAACGCTGTTAGCAACGTTTCTAGCTAATTATTAACCGTTATGACGCTTATACATCCACAGCAATCCAGATTTCATTAAACGAGCGATACGGCCTGTGACAGTAGTGTCGGCCATATAAACAAACCCTTGTTTCTTTCCTAAAGCTCCCATAAATCCTTTTAATTTAATTTCAGGCATTTTTTCTGGAAGAGACTGATTGCTCCAGCGTAGTTTAAGGACTTTGACGATATGCTCCGCTTGTTCTTCTGCAAGCTGAGCACTAGGGCCAAATTGTGATGCCGCGCAATCCCCTACAATATAGACATGTTCATCATTTGGTACATTCATATATTGAGTAACTGCGATTCTTCCTTTATCTAATTCTAACCCTGTATCGCGTACAACTTTGACTGGCTGGATTCCTGCCGTCCATACAATGGCATCTGCTACAATTTTCTCTTCGTGATTGTAAAGTATCTTATCTTCTACTTTTGTAATATTTGATTGCGCAATGACCTCTACATTATGACGGTCAAACCATTTTTTTACATAGCTGCTTAATCGCTCTGGGAAGTCTTTTAAAATACGCGGTCCACGGTCGAATAATTTGATTGTCAAATCCTCTCGACTTTCACGCAATTCACTCGCAAGCTCAATGCCACTTAGGCCGGCGCCGACAATAGCTACAGTAGAACCTGACGGAAGGCTGCCAAGCGCATTGTAAGTCAGACGAGAATTTGCCATTGTCTGGATGCTATATGTTAATTCGTCTGCGCCTGGTACATGGTGGTAATTATCTTCGCATCCAAGCCCAATGATTAAGTCATCATATGCAATTTCACGATTTTCATCTAGCACAACCACTTTGTTTTCAATATCGATTTTCACGATTTCACCATACTCTTTTGACAGGCGTTCGTGTTGTGGGAAATTTACGCGTATTTCCTTTTCAGGTGTTGTACCTGCGGCTAATGCGTAAAATTCCGTTTTTAGACTATGAAACGGGGTGCGGTCTACTAAAATAATTTCAATATCTTCAGGTAAGTTGTTGGGTAATAAGCGGCTTAGTACGCGCATGTTGCCGTATCCTCCGCCCAATAATACTAAACGTCTCATCGAAAACTCCCTTTTAACAATTTCGTCACATTTTCATCCCCATTATAACTGATTGTGATGTTTTTCACAATACACTTGTGAGAAGTTTCACAAATATAAATTGAAAAACTAAAATGGGGTTTCTCCTTATATTTTGAACAAGTAAGTGATACTAAGGTGAAAATTATTAAGCGATAGAGTTGTCGAATAAATAGAGATTAATGATGCTCTACATTGACGAATAAACAAAATAATAGTAGCATTCGAAATGAGGTGAGGTAGAATGAATCCCCTTGTTGAATTTTGCGTGAGCAATTTAGCAAACGGCTCTCAAGATACATTTGAAGCGTTAGAAAAAGATCCAAACATAGATGTGTTGGAATATGGCTGTTTAAGCTATTGTACAAGATGTTCAGAATCGCTTTATGCGCTTGTTAATGGCGAAATGGTAGAAGGTGAAACGCCGGAAGAACTGACTAAGAACATTTATCAATTCATAGAAGAAAATCCTTTATTCTAAGGAATGTTCTAGTGAGGCGGATAAATAGGGGTTATGAATCGAAGTGGAATTAACTTCGCTTTCCGCGGGCGAGCGTCGAGCCTCCTCGCTTCGCTGCGGGGTCTCGTCTGTCTCGCTATCCCGCAGGAGTCTACGTTAATTCCCCTTCTTTTATTCAAATTACCATTGCATTACCTAAAACTAATGCGAGAAGCGCCAGTGTCACTAACCATTATTCTTAATACAGTTTTATTTCAATACGAAGAAGGGACTTTCTGGTGTTATCCACAGAAAGTCCCTTCTTTTTTAATTTAGTTAATTCCCGACCCATTCAATCAATGTGTCTACTGTGAATGTAGGACGCAATTCTTTTTTCTTTACGTCGTCTGTTCGGGAAACGCCGGTATTGACATGTAATGTATCGATTCCATACTGGATACCACACATCATGTCTGTATCATAATTGTCGCCAATCATAATCATATCTTCTTTATGCAGGTCAAAACTAGTACGTATGAGCTCAAGCATATTGCTTGCTGGTTTACCTATATAGAGGGGTTCGACGCCAGTTACTGTATGCACCATTTCGGCTAGTGCACCGTTTCCTGGTGCAAATCCTCTTTCAGTTGGATATTTTACATCAGGGTTAGTCACGACAAAGGATGCGCCATTTTGTATATCAAAACAGATATCTGCCAGCATATGATAGGTTAGTTCTGTATTCATACCTTGTGCAACTACATCCGGTTGTTCTGTGACTACCTCAACCCCCTCATCAAGTAAGGCTTGTTTTAAGCCATCTCCACCTAAAACTTTTGCAGTTTTTTGGGGATAAGCAGTTGCAATGTATTTTGCTGTCGCAATTGCTGAGGTCATAATCCGGTCAATGCTTGTTTCGATACCCATTTTTTTAAGCTTCTCTTGTACTTGAGCAGCAGTCATATTTGCATTGTTTGTGGCATAAAAAGGCTCAATGCCTTTTTCCTTTAAATACGAAATAAAGGTTTTCGAATCCTCAATTACCTCTTTTCCTCTGTACACCGTTCCATCAAGGTCAAATATATACGCTAAATAGGATTTCATTTTACTCTTCACCTTCCGGGATAAAAGCAGTCACAGGGCCTAACTCATTTGTTAAGTAATCTTTCACCTTTGGAGAAAATTCTTTAATAGCAGCCAAGTTCTTTGTCAATACATTGACTACTTCTTCGTCGATTACATCTAAAATATCGCGTACAAGTCCACGACGCAAGCCAATCAGTTCTTTCAACGGCTCGTCCATCTCAGAGGTAATAACTGATTCGTCCACTAAAATATCTATAATATCCTCATAACTGCCTGGATCTCGCATAATAAATCCATCAATCATGCTATTACCCACATCGATAATCGCCTCAATCAATATATTGGCAATGCGTTCAACTGCTAAACGGTGTACGCGGTCCTCTAGCCAATCATTACTTTGTTCGTACGTATTGATTAGCTCTTCCATATATTCTAGGTTTTTCACAATTTTTTTACGGTCAACAAAATACACTGTAAAGCCTCCAGTCACATGTTTAAGGTTGATAGTTTGTCCTCTTCTATAGTACCATAATTTTTAGGATTGGAAGGGGCTGCGTTCACATGGAAAGATTTTTCTTATACGATGATTTGGAAGAAACCCAAACAAGATTCGTCAGCTTTATGGGCGAAAATCAACGTTATGACTTAGCAATTATGCAAAGCGGACGTTTTTACGGTAAATTGCTCGTTCTTGATATGCAATATAGCCGCTTTGCTATTTTGGGTAGTGATGATTTGGATGAACCCGGCTATATAGAAGCGGTTTATAACCGTCCGCCTGAAGAGGCTCAAGAACTACGCGAATATTTATATGAATTAATCGGCTAAAAAAACAACGCTGGGGCAATTTACTGCTCCTGCGTTGTTTTTGTTTGCTCTTCCTCTATAGTTACCTCTTCTTGATTCGGCTCTGCATTGGCTATTTCTTCCGTTTTCTTAGCTTTGCCCATTTTCTTTAAGACAAAGTAAGCACAGCCAAAGTTGCAGTACTCATATAAATAATCCTGCAATGTGCTAATGCGTGTATCAAAATTAGCTTTTTGATTTTTATCTTCGTAAAAACCTTTTAAGCGAAGCTGTCCATAGCCCCAATCACCAACAATATAATCATATTTGGTTAGAATCTCGCTATAGCGGCTATCAAAATCTTCTTGCTTAAATCCTTCTTTATGGTTTTCAATTAAATCATACATCCATTGGTCCGCTATAATCATGTAAGCTCACCCTCCATTCTTATAAGGTGATTACGCTTGCTCGCCAAGTGCTTGTTTTTCCTTTGTCGCTGCATTTACTTGCTCATCTGCATGGTAGCTACTGCGTACAAGCGGGCCAGCCTCACAATGCTTGAATCCTTTAGACATTGCAATTTTGCGTAGTTTGCCGAATTCTATTGGTGAATAGTACTTCTTCACAGGCAAATGTTTTTTTGTCGGCTGCAAATATTGGCCAATTGTCATGATATCAACATCATTGGCACGTAAATCATCCATTACTTCAATTATTTCTTCTTCTGTTTCACCAAGTCCGATCATAAGTGAAGATTTTGTCGGAATTTCTGGTTGCATTTCTTTTGCACGACGCAAAAATTCTAAAGAACGTTCATATGTAGCACGGGCACGAACTCTTGGAGATAATCGACGCACTGTTTCGATATTGTGATTTAAAATATCTGGCTTTGCATCCATTAGGATTTGCAAGTTCTCCTTCACACCACCCATATCAGATGGCAATACTTCAATAGAGGTGAAAGGATTTTTACGGCGAATTGCTCTTACCGTCTCCGCTAATACACCTGCTCCTCCATCTTTCAAATCATCACGTGCTACCACTGTAATAACAGCATGTTTTAGGTTCATCAGCTGTACAGAGTCTGCTACGCGCTCTGGCTCTGCTAAGTCTAATTCATTCGGAAGACCTGTTTTAACAGCGCAAAAACGGCATGCTCTCGTACAAACATCTCCTAGGATCATGAATGTAGCTGTACGGCGTTCTCCCCAGCATTCGTGAATGTTCGGGCATCTCGCTTCTTCACAAACTGTGTGAAGATTCTTCTCGCGCATTAATTTTTTAAGACCTTTATATTCATCATTGGTATTTAACTTGATTTTTAGCCAATCCGGTTTTCGAATGTGCTCTTCCTTTGTCGGTTTACATGTGGTCATGATGTAATCCCATCCCTTCATAAAAAAAATAATCATCCCTGTTGTCAATTTATCATAACCAGTGCATTCAGACAACCGCGTCTAGGTTAATATAGCATTTATTGGATTTATTCAACTATAATTCGTCATCATAATCCTAATCCCTAGTGTGCATTTTCATTTTGCTCTTTATTTTTGTTTCCTTCTGTAGGTAAAGGTACTTCGACTGAAGGGGATGTGCTGCCGTCTTTTGAATAGACATTCGGAACACCACCTTTAATTAACGTGGCTGCTACCGGATTCGTCTGCTCGACGATGGCTGATTTGCTGGCAAATGGTACAATGATTTGTACATTGACTTTCGTTTTAACACTGAGTTCTACGTATGCATTATTTATACCAAATTCTTTAATATTTCTTTCTACATCTACATTTACATGGCCGACTATATGAAAACGAATCGGAATTTTGGGACCTAAGTTGCCAAGCATTGGCATGCCTGTGGCTAACCCAAGGGGTACATAAAAAATAATTCCCCCATCCTTTTGCATGGCATCCACATCATATTCAATATTGTCAGCTTTCGGCAAATGATCTAAATTTCCACTTTCTGCTTCTTCTAAATAAGATTGCACTAGTTTATATTTTTCTGAAATGATTCGGTTGATAGCTGCAGTATCTAATTTTGTATCTGTCATGCTTGAATTTCCATTACTATCAGGATCGACCTTTTCGATAATATCATAATTATTTTGTTCACCATCTTTATCGGCATAAATAGCTTGGCTAATTACATAAGACGCAATGCTATTGGTCTCAGCTTCCGCATATTGTAAAAAGATAGGCATCAGGCGAACATTTATTATATAAAAGAAAAGAAGCACACAGCCTACAATGCTTCCCAGCACTACGGGCAAAAAGCGAGACCGTTTTACCACAAATAATTTCTTTCTTTTCTTCATTAAGCGCAAAAAGATACCTCCTAATCACTTATATGACTAGGAGGTATTTATTATTCAATATCAGGGACAAATGCATCGTCTATTGATTCGACAAATACTTCTGGACAGTCTGCGAGCAGTAGCTCATAAGTTGCCTTCACCATCCTGCCGCTTTCTTCAAAAATCCGCAGCCATGGACGTTCAGGATTGTCCTTATATTGCTTGCAGACAATTCCTCTTCTGCCGTCTGACAAAAGTAGAACTGTGCCATTTTGATAATAGGCGACCGACCGCCGAAAAGCCTCAACCACCTGTTCATCATACAATGTGCCACTGCCTTTTTTAATAATCTCTACTCCATGCGATGGCATCATCTTTTCTCGATAAACCCGGTTGGAGGTCACTGCATCAAAGACATCTGCTACAGCTATTATTTTTGCGTAGGGATGGATTTCAAAATTTAATAGGCCACGAGGATAGCCACTACCATCCAATCTCTCGTGATGCTGAAATGCACAATGCGCTGATAACAGGGAAATCGTATGTAAGTTTCGAAGCAAGTCAAACCCAAATTGGGCATGCTGCTTCATTGTTTCATATTCTTGATCTGACAGCCTGTCCGGTTTTGAAAGTATGGTCTGTGGGATCATCATCTTTCCAACGTCATGCAAAATGGCCCCAATGCCAATTTGGCGTAATTCTGTTGCACTGTAATTCATCTCTTTTGCAATAGCGATTGAATAGATCGCAACTTGCATAGAGTGCTGGTAAATATAATGATCATAGAGGAAAGCATCACTTAATACAGTAAGAACCTCGCGACTTTTCATGATATTATCAAGCAAATCATCAATAATGCCCACAAAGTGCTTCGATTCCTGGTCTAAGCAATAGGTCATTTCCTTCCCTTTTATATTTTTCAATTTATTAAATGAGGAGGAGATTTGGGTGACTGCTTTTAAACGCATATCAATAGGAATAGCTTCTTCTATTTCAATATTGGAGGAAATCTCATCATCAATATAGACATAGTGAATATTCAACTGTTGCAGCCGCTTAATCATAGGTTCAGAAACCTTTGCTCCTTTTTGCAATAGTGGTCTATTCGCCTCATTCCAAATTGTTCTGCCAATAATCATACCTGCTTTTAAAACTGTAGTTGTTATCAACCGCATGGCTTTTTCCCCATTCTTTCAAAGTCAATCTAATTAAAATAATACTTATTTGACTACTTTTTTTCCATATAAAATCAGAATATCACGTAAGAATTGTGGTAACAAGTATGTTTTAGGCAACTTTTTGAACTCCGGAAAGAAAAATCCAAATGTAAACATATCCAACGTTGCCAGCTTGTATACCTTATGATCAGCGGCTTTTTCTCCATTTATATATAATTGGCCATTTTGTAGAGAACATCCGTATGTTAACATTTTGCCAAGAACGACTCCTCGAAACCCTAGGCCTTTCAACTCATTATAGGGCCACTGGATAGATTGATCTATCAGCTCTAAAGATTGTTTTAATTCATTCCCGCTAATTTCAATCACACAAGCGTTGATGGGATGTGGCAGACATTGATGTACTTCAAATGCAGTTACCTCACCCTTAGGCAAATCACGTAGAAAAATTCCTGCATTAAACAAAGCACAATCTGCTTGTGAGAATTCTAATAAAGCTTCTGCAAAATAACGGGATAGCGCAGAATGATGGAACCATTCCTTGTTTAAATATTTTTCTGCTATAAAGACAGGATAATTCAACAAGCTCTTTCCTTCTTCTATCAGCTTTGTATTAAATAATTTCTCATCTTTTACAGCTGGCAGCTCTGTTGTAGGCTGTAGTTCAGTATCTTTTCTCTCCATTTTTTGAAGGCTTTGATTATAAGTGATTTCTGTATGACCTACATAAGTTCCATACTTTCCACCGCCCGTTAACAATGTTTTGCCCACTACTTTTCCTTGTTGAAGAACATGGTGGGTGTGTGAGCCAAAAATAACATCGATTTTAGGGCATAGCACTGCAAGCTGTTCATCCATATGAATGCCTAAGTGAGACATGCAAAGAACAAGATCCACTTCTGAATGAATCGTCTCAACCGTATCTTGCAAAGACTTCAATGGCTCATCTATCGACCATCCAAGCGGCTCATAATACGTTTTAAATTCAGCTGTAGCAGCTACTACCCCTATTTTTGTACCATGTGCTGTTTGATAAATGGTATATGGCTTTGCCCAGCTAGGTGTCTGACCATCGAGTTTCAAATTGCCCACAATAACATCAAATTGGGCATTATTGTATAAACTATTTAATCCATCCTTTGAGAGAGTTATGCCTTCATTATTTCCAATTGTTACTGCATCATAATGAGCATTATTTAACAGTTTGACATTCCCCTGGCCCAGTGTAGCTTCAGTATAAATATGCGAACGATCAATAAAATCGCCGATATCTAAGATAAAGCAGCTCTCCCCTTTTTCCTCATGTAGCTTCTTTTGTTTTGTTAAAAACGCTTCCGTTCTTGGCCAATAATCCAGATGGCTATGCACATCATTTGTATGGTATATATGAATAGTCTCTAACATGCAAGCACCTCTCTAATTCCCGACAATTCCTTCATAAATCGAATGAATTCCGAGAAGTAATAATATAATTCTTAATAATACAACGAGCATTTTTGAATCAATTTTTTTATTTAATGCTGCTCCTATTTTCGCCCCTATATAGGCGCCCGGAACCACTGGCAGCACGTAAAGCCAAGGAACATGACCAAGGTAAATATGGCTGGCAGAGTTAATGATTGATGAAAGAAATACCATAAACATGGAAGTCGCAATCGCAACATGTGGCGGGAACAAAAATAAAATAATCATTGCTGGAACAATCATCGAACCGCCTCCAATGCCAAATAACCCCGAGGCAAAGCCAATAAGAAACGTTAAGGAAACAGCAAACCACAATGGATAGCCATACTCATAGCTTTTACCATCAACCTCATCTACAAAGATCCGCTTCTTGCCATGTTGTACAAACCATTGAACAGGCTTCATATAGTCTCGAAAAAGAAGGATGGCTGCTAAAACAATCAACAATATACCAAAGTATAAATTAAACGACGGCAGATTGATTCCTTTATTAACATACGCACCTAGTATAGTACCGGGCGCACTTCCTATAAAAAATATTAACCCACTTTTATAATCCACCGTTTTTGATTTCATATACGACAAAGTAGAAGATAATCCGGTCGCAATCATCATTACCACAGAAAGACCAACCACTTTTTGGGGCGTCAAATCTGTAAGCATTCCGGTTGAGGAACTGATGAATAAGGCAGCTGGCACCAAAATAGCACCGCCGCCAAGTCCTACAAGCGCACCAATGATTCCTGAACAAACACCAATGACTGCCAATAATACATATGCCATTTGTTACTCTCCTTCAAAAAGATCCAATTGTTTTGGAGATAGATCTTCAAATTCGATGCCTAGCATCTCCTTTAGTGTATGCGCATTTTTCGCTGCATGATGGCCTGAGTTGTTATTAAATAATACATACACTTCTTTGCATTGCTGCTGCAAATCTTCCACTGCTTCTTTCAATTGAAGCAATTCCTCTTGATTATAATCATAAAGAAAGCGCACTTTTCTCCACTGCTCACTATTGCCAGGATTTCTCCAGCCATAAATATTCCTGCCATGTATGCGTAGCAATACCTTATCGGCTGTAGCGACAGGAACGAGAGGAACAGAACCTACGCCTGCTTGCGGCTCATCACACACTGTATGGCAAAGATGTTCCTGTTTTAAAAATTGAAGCGTATTATCTCGCCATTTATCGCTATACCATGTCTGATTTCGAAATTCAATGGCTATCGGAAAGTCCTTCAGCTGCTGTTTCACATAGCGGATATAGTCAACATTGCTCTTTTTACAATCAAACCATGGTGGAAATTGAACTAAAACTAGCGCCAATTTCCCTGCCTCTTGAAAGGTTTGCGCTGCCTCTTTAAAAGCACTGAACATCTCCTCCTTGCTTTCAAAAGGTATGTCGTCACGCAAATGCCCTGTCATCCCTTGATATGCCTTCACCACAAATTGAAAATGCGCTGGTGTCTCCGCAATCCATTTTTCGATATTGTGTTTAGAAGGAATCGCATAAAAAGATGTGTCCACTTCAACAATGGGAAAATGGCTGCTATAATCATATAATTTGTCCTTGGAAGAACCTTTAGAACGATATAAACTCGGGTGGTCTCCCCAACCAGTTAAACCAATTTTAATCATATTTCCCCTCCTAAACTTTCTTTATCTATCATATCATAGGGCTGTTTACGAATTATATTAATTCAACCAGTAGCCCCAATTTATCTTGGAAGCAATCTAGCATACTCCATCTTGCTCCTCACCTCTTGGTAGTTTTATGAATTGACCCTTTTCTCCAAAGTGATAAAAACTTCAATTTTGTTTACATTTTATTATTTAAGGTATGTAAGAAGTAGAGGTTCACAGTTCGAAAAAAAACAAGAGGAGCGATTCATCTAATGAACAATTGGTACACAGCATTAAAAGATTATTTTCCTGAAAGTGAATTAAAGTCGAAAGAACACTTTGATAAGCTTTTAGCTGATAAAGGAGAGTTTTACAAAGTTGAAGAAGGTCCTAATTTCGTTCTCGTATACTTTGAAAAAGAGGATTTCGTATTTGTCGATTTCATCTTGGTTTACAGTGGAGGCAGAAGCAAGGGAACCGGAAGTAAGGTACTAAATCACCTAAAGCAGAAAAAGAAACCTATTATCCTCGAAGTAGAACCAGTTTCAGCCGACTCCCCCGATACTAGAAAACGTGTCCGCTTTTACGAGAAATCTGGCTTTAGGAGAATGAATGATGTTGAATATACACGGATCCATCCCGTCACAAAAGAGGTAATTGATTTGGACCTATTCTACTGGTCTCCAACAATTAAATCACCGCGTTGGGCTATCGATACAATGGAAACTGTTTACAAAGAGATTCACAGCTATCATTCTGAGGAAATATACGGTGCACCCCCTCAAGCTGTCGAAGATATTCTCTCATTAAAAGAAGATAACTATCGCCAAGCAAAATAACATATATCTTATTTAAAAGAAATAGAGTCATCTAGTGATTTTAAAAGCCCTTACATCAAAATCTTAATATTAAATATCCAAAATTAGATAAAAAAGGGTTTGTTATTTCTATCGAAGGGAATATGGTGAAAGACTAAAGACAAAGGAGGGATTCACTTGGAACATGTTAAAGCAATTTTTATTAAGTTCGTCATGATTGCAGTCGTTTTGGGAATTGTTCTTTCAGGTATTTACGATGGAGATATTGGCAATACGATTCTAATTAGTGTGGTCCTTACAATCGTAGCCTATGTCCTTGGTGATTTGCTTATTTTCCGCAAAGCTAGCGACAATCATGAACCTAATGCAGATCAAGTAAAAAGAAATACGATTGCTACTATTTCAGATGCTGTTTTAGCATTCTTGGTCGTTTGGCTTATGGGTCGTGAACTTTTCAACAACGATGTAAATATCGTACAAGCTTCTCTTATCTCAGCGATTATTATTGCAGTAGGTGAATGGTTCTTCCATAAATATCTTGATCGTCAGGTATTTGAAGAGAAACATCATCACGTAACAACATAGAAAAATCTATGTATGCAAGTGCACCCCAAAAATTAGAGTGAGATCTAATTCTTGGGGTGTTTTAGTATGGGCGTATTATCAGTATAAGTCCCCTCATTATTTAGAAATGAGATACTCAAGCTTCTAGATTCATCAATTAAAATGGCCGTAATAATTAATATTGAAATTGATGTGCAACGTTTTGAAGAGCATAAGCGATCGTTCTTCTTAATTTTGTATTGAGTCTAAAGATTAATAGTTTGATGGTAAGTCATCACACAACCGAAGTGGAATATAAAGAACAACCTACATATTAAATACAAGGCGTTCTTTATATATTTCTTAAATTCTATTTAATTATTTAATAAATAGTCCCGAATTCGATGTCATTACAATGATTTTTAAATAGTTCTCCAATTGTCATTCCGTCGACTTGTGCTATTTTAATAAATTTATTGATATCATGTGTGTAATCACATAATTCTTCTGAATCTAATATTAATGATCGACCGTCCTGAAAGTTTGGAATAAAGTATTCTTTATTTTTATAAGTAAATTCAATTTCATGTCCAATTTCTAGGAGTTGCATAAGTGTTTCGAATGTGGCATTTTCTAAATCGTATTCTTGTTCTTCTTTCATTTGATCGCCTCCTATTTAGCCTGAATGTAATCATTTTTGTTTTAGATTTTGACCTAGGCTTTAGAATAGTAGATTTAGGTTTGAACTAACTACCTAGCCTTTATATTTGCTTTTCAAAAGCAAAGTAGGATGTATTTCGTAAAATAATAAAAAATAAACTAAGTGCTAACATAATGCCTATAATTGAAAAAATCAAAGCCACTGCTTGTACTGTCCACCACTCGGCAAGCATGCCTATACAAAAGGTAAATGTGATTTGAAGTATACTTTGAACGAGGCTTAACGTGCTACTAAAGCGCCCCATCAGATTCGTCGGGATTGTTTTTTGAAAGAATGTATCATACCCTGTATTGCTGAATGCCATAGAAAAACCAAGTGCCATAAGGCTAATCACAGCAAAGCGGATGGAGTGTGATGCGTAAAAAGAAAAATAACTAAAGAGAGTAAGGGTCAGGCCGCATCCAATATACAAGCTGTATGAAAAGCGTTTTGCAGCAGCTGCTGCCATCCCTCCTCCTAAAATAGCTCCGACGCCCGCCATCGTTACTGTTATGCCATATTGGCTATCCGATGCTAACAAGTACTGTTTAATAAATGTCATTTCCTGCGAATCTAGAGCGAAAGCTATCATCAATGTAAGAGAATAGAATATAAAAAATAGAAGATAGGGCAGCTTTTTTCTACAATATTCCCATACATGCTTAAAATCTTTCCATATCAGATGCACTGTTATTCTTTCGCGTTCTTCATCTCTCACATGTTCAGTGTTAGGTAATAAAAAGATAAGCCATGCACAAACAAAAAATGATAAGCCATTTATCCACATGGCAACTGATGTATTCGTCGCACCTATGATGATTCCTGCGAGCGCTGGTCCCAGCATAAAAGAGCCAGAACCGATAGTACTATTAATCGCATTGAAGCGTTGTTTATCCTGATCATTGACTAATTTTGCAATAAGGACTGTACTGCTAGGAGCAAAAAAACAACTTGCAATATTAGCAATCCCAATGAACAGATAGATCAACCAAACCGATTGTGCAAAAGGCATTAGACAAACAATGATGCCTCGCACAATATCACTCCAGATGATGATACGTCTTTTATTATGACGATCAATAAATGTCCCGGCGAAAAAATTACAAAAGATACGAGCTACCGGAACTACAATAAAGAGCCCAGACACGGCTGCTGGTGAATGAGTTAGATGCCATACTGATAAGTTTAAAGCAATTAAATAAATCCAGTTGCCTAAATTAGAAATTCCAAATCCGGTTAAGAGTAATAGATAGTTTCTGTTTAACGCCATTGCCTCTCCCCCTTAATGACTCAATAAACATCGAGACTTTTCACTTGCTTTAAAAGCTCTGCAATAACAAGCACTTGCAGGTTTATAGGCTTGTAGACGCTCATAAAATGTTGCCCAAAGGGGGACATAAAACAGTATTAGCTCTAAATGATTCTGTTCATCAAAATAAATAAAGGCACGTCGTTCGATATCTTGCAGTCGCTCCAAAGTATGCTCTTCTGGATGCAGTGCCATAGATAATAGCTCCCATTGATAGAGATGATGGCCAATTGAAAAACGATCTTGTGGATAGTGATCGAATAGCAAGCTAAGCGTCTCAAAATCATTTGCTCTATAACTCGCCCGCATCCAATTGACAACGGTATGTAAATCTTCTTGATAGTCATTGGCTTTCTGGTAATGTTGCTGGGCACGCTCATAATCTCCCTGACTCTCAAAACAGAATGCAATATTATTCATTAATGAGCTGTATTGTCGTGCTGTCTGAATTTCTTGTACATAGCTCAACAAATTCATACCAGCCTCAAATTCTCTCATTGCTTCGCCATATCGGCCCAGTGCATTCAAGATTACACCTTTCATGGAATACAGCTTTAATTGAAAGAGTGGCTTGTAAAAATGAGTAAATGATTGATCTGCTCTTTCAATATACGTTAAAGCTTGTTGAAAGGCATAAGCTCGGTGTGCGGCGAATGCTAAATGGTAATCATAATTAGCTAATTCAAATTGGTTTGTGGTAAGCAATAAATGACGTAAATGCAGCTTATCTTCTCGTTCTAAAATCGCGGTATAGTTCATAGTCGATAAATAAAAGTATGTAGAAGTTCCAATATACATTTGGGTTTCCCTATCCTGTTGCCAGGAAATAAATGTTTCGATCTTTTGCAATTGGTCCTCCGCTTCTTTTAAATGATCTAATGAAAGGAGATAACGAATATAGACAAGTTTAGCTCGTAATTGCAACGTTTGATGCAATTCATTCGACTGCCAGGATACTAAGTCATTCAATTCTTGAACGGTTAAGGTTTGATTTGTAAGAAGCTGTTCATAAAAATTCTCTAGTTGTATATTCACCTGTTTTACTTGCTTTTGCTCTGTTATAAAATCAATGCCAAGGCGCTCAAATAACATGGTATAAACATTCTCGTCAGCTATCACCACTTCATTTTCTATTCGGCTCAAATAAGAAGCTGTACAAATCCCAATCGCTAAATCATCTTGCTTTAGTCCTTGCATTTGCCTGTGATATTTAATGAGTTTCCCCCAATATTTCTCTTTATCCATTTGTCGTCACCCCTTATAATATAGTGTAACAAAAAGAGATATTTAAATATTGTGTAAATGAAGATTACAATCGATACTTAAGCATAAAAGCTGGACCCACTTACACAATCGTAATAGAAAATAAAAAAGACCACATACTGAGGTGGTCCCTAATCGTTTAATATTCTGTAAGGCTTTGATCCTCCCAAAAGAACTCCCCTGTTTTTTTAATCACATTTTCTACAAAAGAAACAAATGATTCTTCTGTTTCTTCAGGCATGATATGGCCCACATAGATTGCACCTTGTGAAGAATATTTCGTAACTAATGCGTCACTTATCATAATATAGCCAACATCCGGGTACTCCCCAATAGGATAATCCTTAGTAGGTTCAAGATCTTCTTCTTTAAAATCCTTATGTACAATCAAAAAATTTGTGCGGATTTCATCTAAACTAAAAAAAGTATAGCTAGTAAGGTAAGAACTAAACAATGTCATGCCATTATGAAGTAGTAAAAAATCTCGATAGTCATTAGGCATTGTAATACCCAATTCCTTTTCTACTAAATTAATCTCATCTTCTGATGCTGCCTCGTTAAAAGTACATACCTCACGCAGAATTTCTTTGTCATCTATGTCCAATAATCCAGTAGGTTCAAGTCTTGTAAAATTCTCATCTAACTGACTTTTTAGTTCATCTAAAACGTCTTTAATTCTGGTAATGTTAAACCCTCCTTTTCTTTTAAATGTTGATAATGCAAGTGTCTTATCTGTAGTTGAACTTTATATTATAGCAAACGACTCATAAGTACAATTTTACGTTTTGCATGGAACATTCTACAATGAAAAGAAAAGACCATTTGAAAGGAAGAGAAAAATGATCAGAGAAGCCACTAAAAAAGATTTAGTCGACATTTTGCATATTTATAATGACGCCATACTTCATACAACGGCCGTTTATTCCTATACACCCCAAACACTTGAAAGTAGGCAAGCTTGGTTTGAACAAAAGAGAGCAGAAGGTTATCCAATAGTCGTATGTGAAGAAGACGATAAAGTAGTTGGTTTTGCGACATTCGGCCCTTTTAGAGCCTGGCCCGCCTATAAATATTCCATTGAACATTCTGTTTATGTAGATACACAATACAGGAAAAAAGGAATTGGATCCTCTTTATTAAAGGAAATTATTGCAATTGCTAAGGAACGGGAGTATATGATCCTCATCGCTGGTATTGATGCAACGAATGAAAAAAGTATTGCGATGCACAAAAACTTTGGCTTTGTGTATTCTGGCAACATACAAAAAGCGGGTTTTAAATTCAACAAGTGGCTTGATTTAGCCTTTTATCAATTAGAACTGAATGGACCCAGCAATCCTACAGAAGAATAAATTCGAATTTGGATTAAAAAAGGAGATGAACTATAATAGTTCGTATCCTTGTTGAAATTCAAATCTTCTGAGCTCCAGATTCATATTCTATTTAATCATTAGATAAATTTCAGGCCAGCTTCACGCGCTGCCTCAAAACTTCTTTTAGCAAACTCAAATGGATCCATTCCAACATTTTCCCAATGCATATACATTAACCTTGGCTCTTCAAACAGCCAATGGTTATGAAATGCAGTTACTTTCAGCCCTCTTTTTCGTAATGCATCAAGCATCGGATTAACTTCTCTTTCAAGAAGTACACTTTCACCTAGATTGAGACCATTTTTTTCAAAGGATAACATAAATGGCAATGATAATGGTGAAAGAGTGCGACGACCTAATATCGTTGCCCGAATATCTCGAAGACGCATAACTACACAAGGGTTTGATTGTACGACTTCACCACCGATAATATCTGCTAGTTTTTGGCAAGTAGACAAATTCAGCCCTCCTTTCTATCTTGTCTACTACAACATATGAAGCTTGTTTAAGTTTTGCATAGGCAACACTACTATAGATATTAATAAGTTCGGTTTTTAGGTGAAATACTCCCTAAAATAAAAGAAAAATCCGTATATAAATATGCAGATTCAATGAGAATCTTTATATGTTTGGTGGTATATCGCAAAAAAGGAGACGAACTTTTATAGTTCGTCTCCTTTAGTATTGGCTAATATAAATTAACCGATAGAACCTTCCATTTCGAATTTGATTAGACGGTTCATTTCAACCGCATATTCCATTGGAAGTTCTTTTGTGAATGGTTCGATGAAGCCCATTACGATCATTTCTGTTGCTTCTTGTTCAGAAACACCACGGCTCATCAAGTAGAATAATTGTTCTTCTGATACTTTTGATACTTTCGCTTCGTGTTCTAGAGCGATTTGATCATTCATTACTTCATTGTAAGGAATTGTATCTGAAGTAGATTCGTTATCCATAATCAATGTATCACATTCGATATTGGCACGAGCATTTGTTGCGCGTTTACCGAATTTTACTTGTCCACGGTATGTTACGTTACCACCGTGTTTTGAGATGGATTTAGAAACAATTGTTGATGATGTGTTTGGTGCTAAGTGAATCATTTTAGCGCCTGTATCTTGGTTTTGGCCGCGTCCAGCAATCGCAATAGATAAAGTCATACCACGTGCGCCTTCGCCTTTTAAGATACATGCTGGGTATTTCATTGTAAGTTTTGAACCGATATTACCATCGATCCATTCCATTGTTGCATTTTCTTCACATGTTGCACGTTTTGTTACCAAGTTATACACGTTGTTTGCCCAGTTTTGGATTGTTGTATAACGGCAGTATGCATCTTTTTTGATGAAGATTTCTACAACCGCACTGTGCAATGAACTTGTTGTATAAACAGGTGCTGTACATCCTTCAACATAGTGCACGCTTGCGCCTTCATCCACGATGATTAAAGTACGCTCGAATTGGCCCATGTTTTCAGAGTTGATACGGAAATAAGCTTGAAGTGGTGTTTCAAGTTCAACGCCTTTTGGTACATAGATGAATGAACCACCTGACCATACAGCTGAATTCAATGCCGCAAATTTGTTGTCATTTGGCGGGATTGCTTTACCGAAGTATTCTTTGAAAAGATCTTCGTTTTCACGAAGAGCTGAGTCTGTATCTTTGAAGACAACGCCTAAATTTTCAAGCTCTTCTTTCATGTTGTGGTATACCACTTCTGATTCGTATTGTGCAGATACACCGGCAAGGTATTTTTGCTCTGCTTCAGGGATACCTAGTTTATCAAATGTTGCTTTGATTTCAGCAGGTACTTCATCCCATGATTTTTGAGTTGCTTCAGATGGTTTTACGTAGTACGTAATTTCATCGAAGTTTAAACCGGATAAGTCGCCGCCCCATTGAGGCATTGGTTTTGAATAAAAAATGTCTAATGATTTCAAGCGGAAGTCAAGCATCCACTCTGGCTCATTTTTCATTTTTGAGATCTCTTTTACGATTTCAGGAGTTAGCCCACGTTCTGTACGGAAAATGGATACGTCTTTGTCATGGAAGCCGTACTCGTAATCGCCAATTTCAGGCATTTGTTTAGCCATTATTTCTCCTCCTCTTATTATCCCTAACTTGCACTGCAAGTTACTTTTAGATGTAGTGTAAATGTTCCGCTTCAGACGACGCTTTACACGGGCTTGACTTCAATCTCGTCATTACGTTCCTGCAGGACTTTCAGTTCAAGCATTTCCCGTTGGAGTCGTCATCTTCCGCTTCACAAATGAAATTATGATTCTAATTCTTTAATACCCTTTTCCATCGCTTTCCAAGAAAGTGTTGCGCATTTGATTCGAGCTGGGAATTGAGAGACGCCGGATAGTGCTTCTACATCGCCAAGGTCCAATGATTCATCATGCTCATGACCAAGCATCATTTCAGAGAAGACATGTGCTAGTTCTACTGCTTCTTCCGTTGTTTTCCCGATGATAGTTTGTGTCATCATGGAAGCGGAAGACATTGAAATTGAACAGCCTTCTCCGTCAAATTTCGCATCTTTTACGATGTTATCTTCGACTTGTAGTGACAAATGGATACGGTCACCACATGTAGGGTTATTCATATCGATAGAAATGTTTGAGTCATCGATCACGCCTTTGTTGCGTGGCTTTTTATAGTGATCCATAATGACAGAACGATAAAGTTGATCAAGTTTATTCATTGACATCAGCAAAATACTCCTTTGCATTACGCAACCCTTCAACAAGTCGGTCAATATCCTCTTCATTATTATAAATATAGAAGCTTGCACGGGCTGTCGCTGCACAGGAGAGCCATCTCATCAATGGTTGTGCACAGTGATGGCCAGCACGTACTGCAATGCCTTCCATATCTAGCGCTGTCGCTAAATCATGCGGGTGTACGCCTTCTAGGTTGAATGTTATCAGCCCTGAACGTTTTGCAGGATCTGTTGTACCATAAATTGAAATGCCCTCAATCTTTGCCATTTGTTCAAATGCATATTGAGTTAATCTACGTTCATGTTCCACGATTCTGTCCATGCCGATTTCTTCAAGGAAATCAATCGCAGCACCAAGTCCAATCGCACCGGCGATGTTTGGTGTGCCGCCTTCAAATTTCCAAGGAAGGTCTGCCCATGTAGATTCATACAAATCAACTGTGCTGATCATTTCGCCCCCGAAGGATATTGGCGTCATGTTTTCTAGGTGCTCTTTTTTACCATATAATACACCAATACCAGTTGGGCCGCACATTTTATGGCCGGAGAATGCTAGAAAATCACAATCTAAGTCTTGTACATCTGTTTTAAAATGAGGTACACCTTGTGCCCCATCTACTACCATAACTGCGCCATGTGAATGAGCAACAGCTGTGATTTCTTTGATCGGGTTGATTGTGCCCAGTACATTAGATGCTGAAGACATCGCAACGATTTTAGTACGATCTGTAATTGCTTCTTTAACTGTATCCATTGAAATGGTACCATCAGGATTCAACTCGACGTATTTAAGTGTTGCATTTTTTTCTTTAGCAAGCTGTTGCCAAGGAATCAAGTTGGAGTGGTGCTCCATGTAGGTGATGACGATTTCATCGCCCTCACCTACATTGTCGCGGCCATAACTTGCTGCAATCATATTTAAGCTTTCAGTAGTACCCCGTGTAAAGATGATTTCTTCCGTTGACTTAGCATTGATAAATTTGCGGACTTTCTCGCGCGCTCCTTCATAGGAGTCTGTTGCACGATTGCCCAATGTATGAACGCCACGGTGGACGTTTGAGTTTTCGTATTCATAGTAGCGCTTCACAGCCTCAAGCACTTGAATAGGCTTTTGAGTTGTAGCAGCACTATCTAAATAGACAAGAGGATGACCATTTACTTCTTGGTTTAATACTGGAAAATAGCTTCGAATATCTTCATTAATCATTAGCGAACTTTCCTTTCAATGACCTCCGTCAATTGTTTTTTAACGCCTTCGATTGGCAATTTGTTAACGACAGGGGCTAAGAATCCGTGAATTACTAAACGTTCTGCTTCGTTTTTAGAAATGCCTCGGCTCATTAGGTAGTACAACTGAACTGGGTCAACGCGGCCAACTGAAGCTGCGTGTCCAGCAGTTACATCATCTTCCTCAATCAATAGGATTGGGTTAGCATCGCCTCGAGCATCTTTGCTTAACATAAGAACGCGTGATTCTTGTTCTGCATCCGCTTTTGTTGCGCCATGCTCGATTTTGCCAATACCGTTGAAAATAGCGCGAGCCGCATCTTTCATTACAGCATGAGTCAAAATATAACCGTTAGATGCTTTACCCCAATGTCTTACTTCTGTTGTAAAGTTTTGGCTTTGTTCGCCGCGACCTACAACCACTGATTTAGCATCTGCATGTGAACCATCACCTTTTAGGTATGTGATGTTTTCAGAAATCGTATCGCTGTCATTCATCAAGCCAAGTGCCCAATCAATTGTCGCGTCACGATGTAAAATGCCTCGGCGGTTCACGTAAGTTGTCAAACCTTTTGCAAGCACATCTACAGCGCCATACGTTACTTTTGCATTATCGTTGACGATTACTTCTGAGATAATGTTAGCTTGTCCTTTTGCTTCTTCCATAGTAGAAAGATAGTTTTCAACATAAGTGACAGAGCTGTTTGCTTCTGCTACAACCAATACATGATTGAATAATGAAGCATCTTCATTGTCATGAAGGAAAATGGCTTGGATTGGTTCTTCTACTACCACATTCTTTGGTACATAGACAAACACACCGCCATTAACTAAAGCTGCGTGCAAAGATGTCAGTTTGTGCTGATTCACTTCTACGCCTTCAGTCATGAAGTACTTTTGTACAAGCTCGCTATGTTCGCGTGCTGCTGTATGGATATCTGTAAGAATAACGCCTTGAGCTGCTAGATCTTCTGATAATTGTAAGAAAGCTGGCGTGTTATTGCGTTGAATATAAATGTTTTGTTGACCTTCAATGTCTACGATTGCCTTTACTTCTGCTGGCAAATCTTCCAAAGAAGCAAATGGAGCGCTCTCCGCTAAAAGTGATGGAAATTCAGTGAAGTTCCATTTTTCGATATTTGTTTTATCTGGTTTTGCCATTGGCAAGTTCTCTACATCCGCTAGTGCACGTTCACGAAGCTCAGTCAACCAGCTAGGTTCGCTTTGGGCTTCAGAGAAAGAGCGTACATCTTCGGCGGTTACTGTTAATTTTGTTTCAACCGTCATGTTGGCTCATCCTCCCTCTTATGCTTCTTGTCCTGTAGTTTCTTCTTCGTCTTCGATTCCTAATTCTTGTTTAACCCAGTCATAGCCTTCAGCTTCAAGTTTTTGAGCTAGCTCTTCGCCACCAGATTTAACTACGCGACCTTGCATCATTACGTGTACATGATCAGGTGTGATGTAGTTTAATAGGCGTTGATAGTGGGTAATCATTAAGCAACCAAAACCTTCGCCGCGCATTGCATTGATTCCTTTAGATACAACTTTTAATGCATCGATATCTAAACCAGAGTCGATTTCATCTAAGATACCGAATTTAGGTTTTAACATCATTAATTGAAGAATTTCATTACGTTTTTTCTCACCGCCAGAGAATCCTTCATTTAAGTAACGTTGGCCCATTTCTTCAGGCATTTCTAGGTAGTCCATTTTTTCATCTAATTCGCGGATGAATTTCATAAGTGAAATTTCGTTGCCTTCCCCGCGTTTTGCGTTGATTGCAGAACGCATAAAGTCTGCGTTAGTAACACCGCTAATTTCTGAAGGATATTGCATTGCTAGGAATAGACCTGCTTTTGCACGTTCGTCTACTTCCATAGCTAGTACATCTTCGCCATCTAAAGTAATAGAACCAGATGTTACTTCATATTTTGGATGGCCCATAATAGCAGAAGCTAATGTAGATTTACCTGTACCGTTTGGACCCATGATTGCATGTACTTCGTTTGTATTGAGTGATAAATTAACACCCTTTAAAATCTCTTTGCCTTCAATTTCGACGTGAAGATCTTTAATGACTAAAGTTGACATTGTATTACCCCCATTTATTTTCAATGAAATGTTTGCTGTCATTTCTAATTTAATATCATTCTAATTTTATCTCAAAAAAAAGCCCTTTGCAAATCATTTGAAAATGTTTCTCATCCTAATCAAAGATAGTTGGTATACATTATTTCAAAACATTTTGGGCTCACTATCTATCAGCTTAAATGAAAATCAAATGATTTTCAATAGAAGGATTCTAATTGAGAATTGATTTCACTATGAAAACTGTGTTAACCCCTTTACTATTCTAGTTTCGTCCACATATCCTCTTCCATTCCAACATGCATTTCTTTTAAAACAATCAAAATAAAATATTTCGTTTTCATAGAATCTCCTCGCCCTATTCTACCCAGAATCCTCATTCACTATTAAGGCAATGCATTCTTTTTTTTATGGGAAACTGGCTTTCCATTTTAAAAAACATCCAAAACATATATAATTCAATTAGAATTAATCGAAAAATTAGATAGAAAGGAGTGAGTGTCGGTTTGGAATTACGCCAATTACGATATTTTGTCGCTGTAGCAGAAAGAGAGCATATTTCGATTGCTGCTGAAAAACTGCAAGTGGCACAATCAGCAGTCAGCAGGCAAATCGCCAATTTAGAGGATGAACTAGGTGTTAAACTATTTGAACGCATTGGTCGAAATGTGAAGCTTACGCCTATAGGCAAAGTATTTTATGAACACACACTGGAATCATTGAAAGCCATCGACTTTGCACAAAAACAGATTGAAGAATACTTGAACCCTGAAGAAGGAACGATTAAAATCGGCTTTCCTACAAGCCTGGCTAGTTTTTTGCTGCCGACCATCATATCAGCCTTCAAGAAAGAACATCCGACGGTTTCTTTTCAATTACGCCAAGGGTCTTATCGCTATCTGATCCAGGCTGTAAAGGATCGTGAATTAAACTTAGCTTTCTTAGGGCCCGTTCCAGCAAACGAAGAATCGATTGATATGAAAATACTTTTTACTGAAAACATCGCCGCTTTGGTCCCTGAAAACCATCGTCTGGCAAATAAAAAGGAAATCCAATTGGCCGACCTTCACAAAGATCCTTTTGTTGTGTTTCCGAGAGATTACATACTACATCAGGTTGCTGTAGAAGCTTGCAAATCCGTCGGTTTTACACCACATATCACAACGATGGGTGAAGATTTAGATGCTTTAAAGGGCTTGGTTGCCGCAGGAATCGGCGTAAGCCTACTACCGGAAAGTGCATTTTACGATGCTACACCTCGTCGTACAGCTAAGTTGACGCTCACCAATCCGCCATTCACACGAAATGTTGGGGTTATCTATCCACGCAATCGTGACCTGGCCCCTTCTGAAAAAATCTTTTTAGACTTTGTATGCCAACTATTCTCACGGCTGTCGCAATTTAAATTATAAAAAAGGTGTAAGCATTAAATGCTTACACCTTTTTGTTTTATTTAGAGACCGGTACAACTGACCCTTTCCATTCTTTCGTAATGAAGTCTTGGATTTCTTTTGAATGCAGGGCATCTACTAGTTTTTTCACTGCTTTGTTGTCTTTATTTTTCTTCTTCACTGCTACTACGTTTACATATGGTGAATCAGAGCTTTCAATAGCAATAGCGTCTTTTGTTGGGACTAAACCAGCATCAATGGCGAAATTAGAGTTGATGACAACTGCATCGCCTTCCCCGTTTTTGTACATTTGCACTAGCATTTCAGGTGCAGTGCCGCCATCGATTTTTAAGTGTTTCGGATTTTCATCAATATCTTTAATGACTGCTTTAGTAGGATCTACACCTTTTTTAAGCGTAATCAACTTGTTTGCTTGAAGCAATTGAAGTGTACGACCTTGGTCAGTCACAGAGTTGGAGATTAGAATAGTCGCTCCATCTGGCAACTTATCAAGTGATTTATATTTTTGTGAATAGACGCCGATTGGTTCGATGTGAATTTTGCCGGCAATCGCAAAATCATAGTTATTATCTTTCATTTGCTCTTCAAGATACGGAATGTGTTGGAAGTAGTTGGCATCAAGATCACCATTATCTAAATCTTTGTTTGGCAACACATAATCTTGATATTTTTCAATCTTCAAATCAATGCCTTCTTTTTTAAGAATTGGCTTCGCTTTTTCCAAAATGATGGCATGAGGCGTATTAGATGCACCCACTACCAATTCTTTGTCTGATGCTGCTTTGTCTTTGTTTCCGCATGCTGCTAGGCTAAGTGCCAACGATGCGGTAAGAATTCCTGCTACAAGTTTCTTCATTTTTCATAACTCCCTTTCGTTTTATGTGAACGTCTGAACGGTTCAACCAAATTATCGTTTATCAAGCCTTGCTGTAATAAAGTCACCCACTATTTGGATAACAAACACGATGACTAATATAAACACAGTGGCAACGAATACGACGTCGGTACGGCTACGTTGGAATCCATCTAAAAAGGCTAAGTCGCCTAGGCCTCCTGCTCCAATGATGCCCGCCATTGCTGTATAGCCGACTAATGCTACAGCTGTCACTGTAATGCCAGAGATTAAAGCTGGCCATGATTCTGGGATTAAGACTTTCCAAATCAATGTGCTTGTTTTAGCGCCCATAGATCTGACTGCCTCGATCACCCCTTTATCAATCTCCCGGAAAGAAATCAATACTAGTCTCGCGTAGAAAGGTGCAGCACCGATAATTAATGCCGGCAATGCTGCGTTCGCTCCTCGAATCGTTCCCAATAGCATGTTAGTAAATGGGATAAGGAGGATGACCAGGATAATAAATGGAATAGAGCGGAAAATATTCACGACTGATCCGGTCAGCCAATTGACTAGTTTATTTGCCCATAATTGATTGGGACTGCTCAAAAATAGGATAATTCCTAATAAAAGTCCAATGACAAAGGTGAACACAGTTGAGACTACTGTCATATAAATAGTTTCCTGTGTTGCTTCCCACATTGCTAGCCAATCCACATTTGGAAATAACTTAGTTAGCATGTTGGATCACCTCCGATTTAACGTCTTCCCCATCTAAGTATTTAATGGCTTTATTTATATTTTCTTCATTGCCTGCAATGCGAACGATCAGTGTGCCATATGGACCGCTTTTGGTAGCGGAAATATTTCCGTGCACAATATTTACATCCACATCGAATGTGCGAATCAGATGTGAAATCACTGGCTGCTCAGCTTTCTTGCCGACAAATGTCAGCTGAATTAATTGGCTGTTTGGATCATCCAGCATTTGTGAAATCGATTCTTTATGTTCTGCCGATTCTGTTACCTGAGAAACGAATTTTTTTGTGATGTCTGCTTTTGGCGATTGGAACACTTCTAGAACATTACCTTGCTCTACGATTTGTCCAGCCTCCATCACGGCCACTCGATGACAGATTTTGCGGATAACATGCATTTCGTGTGTAATAAGCACAACTGTAATGCCCAGCTTTTCATTAATGTCTAAAAGCAAATCTAGGATCGCATCTGTTGTTTCCGGATCAAGCGCTGAGGTTGCTTCGTCACAAAGCAACACTTCTGGATTATTGGCTAATGCCCTTGCAATACCTACGCGCTGTTTTTGCCCACCTGACAATTGGGATGGATAGGCTTTCTCTCTTCCCTTTAAGCCAACCATTTCAACTAATTCGCTTACTCGCTTTTGGCGTGCCTCTTTTCCAACGCCCGCTATTTCAAGAGGGAAGGCGATATTTTCTTCCACAGTCCGCGACCATAGCAGGTTGAAATGCTGGAATATCATGCTGATCTTCTGTCTTGCCTGTCTCAGCTCTTTTCCCTTAATGGTGGATATATCGTACCCGCTCACTTGTACGGTGCCTGAAGTCGGTTTTTCCAACCCGTTTAACAAACGAATCATTGTACTCTTACCAGCACCGCTGTAACCGATAATTCCAAATATTTCACCTTTTCTGATCGTCAAATTGGCATCTTGGACAGCTGTAAGGGATCCACTTGCTGTTTTATATTTTTTTAGTACATTCTTTAAGAGAATCATAGCCAAACCCCTTTCATCAAAAAAAATAAGGCCTTTCTGTTAAAGATAAACAGAAAGGCCTTACGTATTGTATTTATACGAAAACCGTTCTCTCATCTTCCAAAGTTTACACTTTGTGTGAATTGGCACCATATCACAAACTGTGACGGTTGCCGGGCTTCATAGGGCACTTCCCTCCACCTCTCTTAATAAGAGCAACGCAATATTTAATTAGGTTATGCTAGTTACTTTACCATGCTGAATTTTGTTCGTCAATCCTTTTTTTGAAACTTTTCAAACAAATATGACACAGACTGAAAAGCGTATATTTTGTCATGCACTTCACCATCTTCAGCGATTAACAGGCAAGGAACACTTTCCACCTGATATTCATATGCCAGTTCTTCAGCATAATTCAAATTGATTTTGCCCATTGGGATTTGTGGGAATGTCTGCTGGATGACCTCCATCATTTTAGAGGCAACCATGCATGTACCACACATGGGCGTATAGAGATAAAAAGCGCACAATTGGCCGCTTTTTTTCGTGTTTTCCCATTCTTCAATTGACCATTCTTGCATCGATTGGATCATCCCTATTCTATAAAATAAGCAGGGTCAATTTCGAAATCTGCTGCTAACAAGACCCTTGCCAAATATTTTCTTGGAGTCGTTTCTACCTGTCTATATAAGGAGAGTGTACGCAAATGATATGCCTCTGGATACTCTTTTTTCATCAGTGCCCGCAAGCGGTCGCCTGAGTAATCTTCATCGAATAATGTGTATAAATCATATTGTTCGTAAGGGGTTAGCAACTCTTCTAGCTTGCTTGCGCTAATCGTTCCATTGGTGCATATAATTGGAATGCTTTCTGTCAATAGAGGTGCTATTTGAAGCTTATCCTGCCTTCCCTCTACTATAAGCACTTTATCAGGCAATGCCCGCACCTCCTCATTGGATAGTCAGACGATATTCTCAGTTGATATAAAAAGCGCCAACACAGAATAGTGAGGCGCTTGAATAAGATTATTCTTCGATTAATTCGCCGTATTGTTCAGCAGATAATAGCGCATCGATTTGAGATGAATCTGAAGGTTCTACAACAACCATCCATGCTTTTTCATATGGTGATTCGTTAACGAATTCAGGGCTGTCTTCTAACTCTCCATTGATTTCAACTACTTTACCTGAGATTGGCGCGTATAATTCTGAAACTGTTTTAACAGATTCAACACTACCAAATGGTTCGTCTGCTACGATTTCGTCGCCTACTTCTGGAAGTTCTACGAATACGATATCGCCAAGTTCAGATTGTGCGAACTCTGTAATGCCGATGCGTACTTTACCGTCTTCTGTTTTCACCCATTCATGCTCTTCTGAATAACGCAAACTTGCTGGAATATTACTCATTTCTACCCCTCCAAATATGTATTTATATTCATATTAATTTTGACATAATCCTTATCTAAAAACAAGCAATTCTATAAGCTACTTCCATGTATTTTCAAAATCTTCTTCTTTAAAACCTAAGGTGATTTTTTGACCATCTGTAACGATAGGTCTCTTTAGAAGCATACCGTCTGACGCAAGCAATGCAAGCTGGTCTTCCTCGCTCATATCCTTTAGACGATCTTTCAGCTCAAGTTCACGATATTTCTTCCCAGAGGTGTTAAAGAACTTTTTCAGCGGCAAGCCACTAAGCTTCCAAAAAGATTTAATTTCTTCCGCAGAAGGCGTACTTTCAACAATGTGACGCTCCGTAAATGGAATATTGTGATTCAGCAGCCAAGCTTTCGCTTTTTTGCAGGTTGTACAGTTAGGATATTGTATTAAATTGATTGGCATAAACATTCCTTCTTTCCTCTACAAATACTCCTACTATTGTAGAGCGACACTTATTTATACGCAAGGAATCCGGCCACATGATTAGTATGACCGGATTCCAAAGGTTTATTTACTTATGATTAGACTGTATATTTTTCAGCTGAGATTAATTTAACAGATGCATGGCGTTTTTTAGAAATCAGGTTGTAAGGTGTATAGCGAGTTAATTTGCGCAATGCAGATAATAGCATGCGTGATTCATCACCTTCGACTGATGCCAAAATAGTTTCTTTTGCTTCTTTTTCAATTTCAGCAAATGCTTCTTGGCAGAAGATTTCTGTATACAAAACTTTTTGTGCCGCTTTATCAAATCCATCACGGCTAAGCGCTTTTTCAGAACGTAATACAACAGATTCCATTGCAAATAGCTGGTTCGCGATATTGGCAATATTCACAAGGACTTCTTGTTCTTGCTCTAATTTTGCACCAAAGCGTTGTACTGCTGTACCTGCAGCCAATAGAGCAATCTTCTTCGCCATTTTTACAAGGTGTTTTTCTTGTGCTAATGGCTCATCACCGATTTCTTCTGGCATCATTGACAATAATTCAGCTTGCAGGCTTTGTGCTTGTTGCAATAAAGGTAGTTCGCCTTTCATTGCTTTTTTCACAAATGTGCCTGGTACAATCAATCTGTTAATCTCATTCGTACCTTCAAAGATACGGTTGATACGCGAGTCACGGTAGATGCGTTCTACTTCGTATTCTTGCATATAACCATAACCACCATGCAATTGTACAGCTTCATCCGCGATATAATCTAATGTTTCAGAACCAAATACTTTATTGATTGAACATTCAATTGCATATTCTGCGATTGCTGCAGCTACTTTTTTGCCGTCTTTTTGCTCTTCAGGGCTTAAGTGGCTCATGCGTTCTTCAAAGTAACCAACTGTACGGTAAATTAGCGATTCTGATGCATACAATCTTGAAGCCATTGTCGATAATTTTTCTTTTGTTAGGTTAAAGGAAGAGATTGGTGTGCCAAATTGTTGGCGTTGGTTTGTATAAGCAATTGCCAATTCAAGCGCGCGTTTTGAAGCACCAATTGAACCTACGCCCAATTTGTAACGGCCGATATTTAAAATGTTGAATGCGATCACATGGCCACGTCCTACTTCACCAAGCAAGTTTTCAACAGGCACTTTCGCATCTTCTAAAATTAGAGTACGAGTTGAAGAAGACTTGATCCCCATTTTCTTTTCTTCTGCGCCTGTTGATACACCAGGGTAGTTGCGCTCAACAATGAATGCTGAGAATTTATCGCCATCTACTTTTGCATATACAACAAATACATCAGCAAAACCAGCGTTTGTAATCCATTGTTTTTCACCGTTCAGAATGTAATGAGTTCCTTCTTCGTTTAACTTGGCAGTTGTTTTAGCACCCAATGCGTCAGAGCCTGATCCTGGTTCTGTTAATGCATAAGCAGCAATCAATGCGCCAGAAGCTAGTTTTGGCAAGTATTTTTGCTTTTGGTCCTCATTGCCGAATAATACGATTGGCAGTGAACCGATTCCTACATGCGCACCATGTGTAATTGAGAAGCCGCCTACTCGTGCCATTTTTTCTGCAATTAACGCAGATGAAATCTTATCAAGACCAAGACCTTCATATTCTTCTGGTACATCGGCTGCCAACAAGCCTAATTCGCCAGCTTGCTTTAATAAACGCACGGAATGTTCAAATTCATGATTTTCTAGATTTTCCACAACAGGTAGTACTTCATTGTGAACATAGTCTTCTGTTGTTTTAGCAATCATTTTTTGTTCATCAGTGAAATCTTCCGGAGTGAATACACGATTTGCTTCCAGATCCTCTGTTAAAAAACTGCCGCCTTTAATTAGGTTTAATGTATTTTCTGCCATTCTGAATCTCTCCCTTTATTTAAATTTTTCTTTAAGTACAAGTTGTACTTCTACTCTATAATATTTCGAAGACGCCAGCTGCTCCCATACCGCCGCCGATACACATGGTAACAACCCCATATTTTTTACCTTGGCGTTTTAACTCATGAATCAGCTTTAAGGTAAGCACTGTGCCTGTTGCACCTAATGGATGACCAAGAGCAATAGCTCCTCCATTTACGTTTACCTTTTCTAAATCAATGCCCAATTCGCGAACGACTTGGATTGATTGTGAAGCAAACGCTTCATTGATCTCCCATAAATCAATATCCTCTATTGATAAACCTGCAATCTTCAATGCTTTTGGTACGGCCACAATCGGTCCAATCCCCATAACTTCAGGAGGCACTCCACCTACTGCGAAGCCTAAGAACTTTGCCATTGGCTTTAGACCTTGCTTTTCTGCTTCTTCACGGTCCATGACTAGCACAGCCCCAGCTCCATCTGATGTTTGCGAAGCATTACCAGCTGTTACTGACCCTTTAATAGAAAAGGCAGGGCGTAATTTGGCTAATGTTTCAGCAGACGTGCCTACACGAACACCTTCATCCTTATCAAAGGTAAATGTTTTGACTTGCGGTTTATTATTTTCATCTACATAGTGCTGCTCTACTTCAACCGGCACAATTTCATCTGCAAATTTGCCTTCAGCAATAGCTTTTGCAGCTCTTTCATGTGAGCGTACAGCAAATGCATCTTGATCTTCTCGGCTGACTTCGTATTTCTTAGCTACTTCTTCCGCAGTATGGCCCATGCTCATATAATACTCTGGCGCCTCTTCTGCTAGTTTAAGATTTGGTCGAATGACATGCCCCATCATTGGCACCATGCTCATCGACTCCGTACCGCCTGCAATGATTGCTGTTGCATGGCCAAGCATAATTCGTTCAGCTGCGTAAGCAATCGACTGCAATCCAGAAGAACAAAAACGGTTGACGGTCACGGCCGGCGTTGTATCAGGAAGCCCTGCCAGTGCACCTACCATGCGAGCAACATTCATTCCTTGCTCTGCTTCCGGCATCGCACAGCCTATAATTAAGTCATCTATTGGACCTTCGTATCCCGAACGCTTCAAAGTTTCTTTCACTACTAATGCGCCTAAATCATCGGGTCTTACAGTTGCTAAAGACCCTTTCTTTGCTTTTCCGATCGGTGTTCTCGCACCTGCTACTATTACGGCTTCACGCATGTGTTTTCCCCCTTCGTGCATGGTAACGATTAGTTACGCAGCGGTTTGCCTTTCATTAACATATATTGCATTCTCGCTTGTGATTTTGGATGACTTACAAGGCTGATAAATGCCTCTCTTTCCAAATTCAACAGGTACTGTTCATCCACCAATGTACCGTATGGGACATTTCCGCCGGATAGAACATAAGCCAATTTTTTAGCAATATAGAGATCATGTTCACTGATATAACCTGACTGCAATAGGTTTTGAGCACCTAGCAGCAATGTCGCATAGCCCGGTTTACCTGTCACCGGTACTTTTTCGCGAATCGGTGCTGTGTAGCCTGCTTCTGCCATCGCCAATACAGCTTGTTTTGCATCATATAATTGGTGATCAGCATTCACGCTAATGCCATCTGCGAAATCTAAGAAATTGTTTTCTCTTGCCTCTTCGCCAGAAGTTGAAGTTTTAGCCATTGCAATTGTTTCGAATACTTTTGATGCGATCGCTTGTAAATCAACATCCACGCCTTTTGGCAATCCTTTTAGATGCTTGATATATAGCTCTTTGTTTCCGCCACCGCCAGGAATTAACCCAACGCCTGCTTCCACTAAGCCCATGTATGTTTCCATCGTTGCTTGAATATGAGGTGCCGGTAAGCAAACTTCACTTCCGCCGCCAAGCGTCATGCCGAATGGAGCTACTACAATCGGCTTTTCTGAATACTTGATGCGAAGCGTTCCTTGTTGGAATGTATTCACAATATAATCAAGTTCAAACAAGTTGTCGTCTTGAGCTTCCATCAAAATCATTGCCAGATTTGCGCCAACTGAGAAGTTTTTGCCTTGGTTCCCAATGACCATCCCTTTGTATTGATCTGATTGATTTAGAAGATCTAATCCGTGATTTAAGATTTGCATAATATCGAGACCAAGCGCATTTGACTTGGAATGGAATTCTAGCAATAATACGCCATCGCCAAAATCTATTAAACTAGCGCCAGAATTACTTTTCAGAACGCCGTGTTTTTTCTTGTAGCGTTTTAGATCGATTGATTTTTCATTAACGGGCACTAATTTGTATTCCTGGCCGTCAAAGTATGCTAAGTCTCCATCAATCTCTGAATAGAATGTTGAATAGCCTGCATCTAATAGAGATGTGACAAATGAAGGGATTTCGTAGCCTTCCACTTTCATTTTCTCTACTGACTCTGCTATGCCAATCGCATCCCACATTTCGAATGGTCCCTGTGACCAGCCAAAGCCCCATTTCATTGCATTGTCGATAGCCACAATATCATCAGCGATTTCGCCTACTAATTCTGCGGAATAGACTAAGGTTGGAGCAAAGACACTCCATAACAATTCACCTGTGCGGTCATTTGCATAAGTTAAGGTTTTCACTTTAGCTGCCAAACCTTTTTGCTGCTTCGCCATTTCAATAGAAGGAGTTTTTAGCTTCTTCACAGGCTCGTATTCAAATGTGTCTAAGTTCAGCTCTAAGATTTCTTTACCTTTTTTCACAAAGAAGCCTTGGCCTGATTTAGCGCCTAACCAGCCTTTTTCAACCATTTCTTGCAGATAAGAAGGCACTTCGAATACTTTTTGCTCTTCCCCTGTTGTGTTTTCGTGTACGTTGTTCGCCACATGGACGAATGTATCTAACCCCACAACATCTAGTGTGCGAAGAGTAGCCGATTTCGGACGACCGATTAATGTACCAGTTACCGAATCAACCTCACCCACTGAATATCCTTTTTCCTTCATGACTTGCAAGGTTTTCATTAAGCCGTATGTACCGATACGGTTGCCGACAAAGTTAGGCGTATCCTTCGCAATAACAACGCCTTTGCCTAAGCGGTCTTCACCGAATTCCTTCATAAATGAAACGACTTCCGGCAATGTATCCTGTGCTGGTATCACCTCAAGCAATTTTAAGTAGCGTGGCGGATTGAAGAAGTGTGTACCAAGGAAATGTTGTTTGAAGTCCTCTGAGCGTCCCTCTGCCATTGCATTGATGCTGATGCCTGATGTATTGGAACTGATGATGCTGCCTTGTTTTCTAGCTTCATCGATTTTTTTATATAAATCTTTTTTGATTGCTAAGTTTTCAACGACAACTTCAATGACCCAGTCAACCTCGCTTAATGCTGATAAATCATCTTCTATATTGCCGACTGAAATTAATTGAAGGTTCTTTTTTGAAGTTAGTGGCGCTGGCTTTTGTTTTAACAGCTTTTGTACAGCTGTAGAAGCAAATCGATTGCGGACTGCTGGTTGGTCTAATGTTAGCCCCTTTGCTTCTTCTTCTTTTGTAAGCTCTCTTGGCACGATATCAAGCAATAATGTAGGAATGCCAACATTGGCTAAATGAGCCGCAATGCCTGACCCCATTACCCCCGAACCAATAACAGCCGCTTTTCTAATATGATAAGCCATGAGCGAATCCTCCCTTTCCCCTTTTGAATGAATACTCATTCATTTTATAATCAAAAAAAATAAAACTTCCTTATCTGTCATTTATTTTAGACTATTAATTGAATTTTCGCAATGAAAAAATCTGACTTTTATAAAAAATGTATAGATAAGTAGTTTTTACTTTTTCTACTTTCTTAAAGTCTAGTCTACTGATAATTCGCTTCGCTCTAGACGGCGCTTTCCGCGGGCTTGGCTTCAATCTCCTCATCACTTCATTCTTGCGGGCCTTTCAGCTCAAGCTTTTCTCGCAGGAGTCGCCGTCTTCCGCTACGCTGTAAAGTAAAGGTGTGTTCACATTTTTAAGGTATTGATATTGAACGATTTACTAATAACTTTTAAAGACGTTTTACTCTCAAGTTAAGGGGGTATTTATTCAATAGAGTTAGTTCTTACAAAAATAAAGGAGGATTTTCATAATGGTAAAAAGACAAGTCGTAGGTGTTTATGACACAGATAATGAAGCAATCGCAGCAATTCAAGAATTAAAAAGACAAGGTTATACAGCTGATGAAATATCCGTTATCAGTCAAGATACTCAACAAATGGAGAATGTAACAGAAGAAACGGATACGATGGCAGGCGAAGGAGCTGCAACAGGCGCAGCGACAGGTGGTGTGCTAGGCGGTCTTGGTGGTATTTTGACAGGTCTTGGTGCATTAGCTATCCCTGGGATTGGACCTATCGTAGCAGCAGGCCCAATTATCGCCGGTATTACAGGTGCCGCAGCTGGTGCAGGTGTTGGTGGTTTGGCAGGTGCATTAATCGGTATGGGTATTCCGGATGATGAAGCACAACGTTATAATGAGGATTTCGAAAACGGTAAAATCTTAGTCCTTGTGGATTCTGATCATTATACTCCAACAAATACAACAGTCCGTCGTACGACTGATGTGACTAATGATCCTACTGTAACTAATAACCCTAACCTAACAAATGATCCTAACGTAACCAATGAAACAGTACGTCCAGTTGGTGAAAGGGAAACAATCATTACAGATAGAATCCGTAAAAATTCTTTCTAGGGTAATCTATTCGACATTGAGAGCCGTTTCTATTCTTCCATGAATAGGAATGGTTCTTTTTTATGTCGTTATAGGTTTCTTTCCTATTGTTTTCATTCTCCCCTGAAAGGGCATAGAGAGTTGAAAGCTATTTAAAGAATGAATGACAAGCGAGGTGTATATGGCAATGGAAAAACAACCACAAAGCCGCGACCATATCGCGAGAGCGCTTATCCAATTATTGCGCGATGGAAACATTGAATCGTTGTCAAAGGCAATTGATTCAATGGAACCAAGAGAACTTTCAGCACAATATCGAAGGCTACCTCGAAAGCGAATCCCGCTTTTTTTAGAAACAATCGAAACCGAAAAACTGATTTCAATGCTGGCTTTCTTAAATAAAAAAGAACAGCTGCATGTATTAAAAGTTGTCGGTCCTATCCGGTCAACAGAACTGCTGGATGAAATGAAAAGCGAGGATCTATCCTATTTACTTTCTGATCTTCCTGATAAGCAAGTAGAAAAGTTAATCGCTGAATTGAGGCAAGAAGAAAAAAGAAATATACGTAAAAGGATGAAATATCCTAAGGATGCAGCCGGCCGTATTATGGTCACTAACTATGTGTGGGTACATCAATCATATTCTGTTTCGCAAACTATCGATAAATTAAAGCATTATAAGGATTTCGCCCATTACTTGAACTACGTGTATATTATTAATGATGAAAAGCAGCTCATTGGCGTTATCTCCTATCGTGATCTCCTTTTAGCGCAGCCAGACGAATGTATTGCAGATGTGATGGAGACATCCATCGCCAAGGTGCTAGATACAACAACTCAAGCGGAGGTTGCTAGAATGATCGGCCGCTATGATTTCGTCTCACTGCCAGTGGTAAATGAGGATAATATATTAGTAGGCATCATTCGTGCAGATGAAGTGTTTGATATTGTAGTGAGTGAAGCTAATCGTGATATTGAAATGCTGTTTGCTTCAGGGAAAGAAATTGACTTTCACACGAAGCCATTTGTCGCTACTTACCGACGGCTTCCATGGCTTATATTGCTATTATTCATTGGTTTAGTTTCAGGAAGTATCATTTCTCGTTTCGAAGCAACACTAGAAGCAGTTGTAGCACTCGCTTTTTTCATGCCACTTATCGCAGGTATGACGGGCAATACGGGGACACAGTCGCTCGCCGTAGTAGTTCGCGGACTTGCTTCTGAGGATATAACATTTAGGGCCGCATTAAAGCTTATTCTCCGAGAATTAATTGTTGGGGTGAGCCTTGGCATTATTTGCGGAGTAGTCATATCTATCATCGCGTTTATTTGGCAAGGAAGTATGATCCTTGGACTTGTTGTCGGCTCCTCACTCTTATGTACTTTAATCATCGGCACAATAGCGGGTACAGTAATTCCACTTATCTTGAATAAATTTAAGGTAGATCCCGCAGTGGCGTCAGGACCTCTGATTACGACAATCAACGATATCTTGTCGCTGCTTATTTACTTTGGCATTGCTACAATGTTTCTTTCCAAGTTAACGTAAAAATAGGCTGTCATTCGTTTAGTAAGCCTCCAGCGTTTATCACTTTGCTATAACGGGAATTTAGCCAGCAGGAGGTGTTTTATATGCCATGGACTAAAAAGGATTATCCCGCTTCCATGAAAAATTTAGAAACAGATGTCCGAAACAAAGCGATTGAAATCGCCAATGCCCTGCTGGATGAGGGCTATGAAGAAGGTCGCGCGATTGCCATTGCAACTGCAAAAGCACATGAATATGTGGAAGGAAGCAGCAATGACCGCCCTCGCTTCGAAGCAAAGCCAAGCGACCATGATTGGGTCTTGAAAAAATCAGACAGTGAGCATGCCATTTTTACTGAAAGCTCCAAAGAAGATTTACTTGCTAAAGGGAAGCCTTATGTAAATAAACATGATGGAATACTTGATGTTTATTATGCTGACGGGAAACTTGAACATACGTTATACGAATAAGTCTAGCCGCCTTTATTTAAGATAATGGCGGCTTTTTTATTGAAGGAAAACCTTGCACCTCACGCTATTCTTTTGTGAAACAGGTAATTACCTGTATACGAGCATTTTGTGATAACATACTAGATATAAATGAGACTTTTCCTTTTGGCTTACTCAAATGGCAAAGAGTTTATATAATAAAGACTATGAGGTGTAAATAATGCAACCAATTACAACAGCAGAACAATTTAACGAAATCATTTCATCCGCACAACCCGTTGTGGTGAAATTCTTTGCAGGCTGGTGCCCAGATTGCACACGCATGAATATGTTTATTGATCCAATAATCTCAGACTACAACCAATATACATGGTATGAAATCAATCGTGATGATTTCCCTGAGCTTGCTGAAAAATATCAAGTAATGGGTATTCCGAGCCTATTGATTTTCAAAGACGGCGAAAAATTAGCTCACTTGCACTCAGCAAATGCAAAAACGCCAACTGATGTAATGGCATTCTTAGACGCACAACAAGCTTAAGACACAAAAAAGGCCTACTTCTAACAGTAGGCCTTTTTTTCAATCGTTCTCTAATTATTTTAATGGAGGTAAAAAATGCGAATACAGTTGCCCCTAGTTGGCCAATCACAATATGCACCATCCATCCTTGAGAAGTACCGTAACTCCGCATGCGGACCTACTACCGTATTTGTGATTCTTCGCTACCTTTCACTTCAAGAAGAACATAAAAGCATCAACGAACTCTACCAATTGCTAGGATGCACGCCGATTGGCTTGTTCTCCTATCGCTTGACCCGAAACTTACGGAATTTGCTGAGCCCATCCTATGACGTGCGCAAATGTAGTGTTGATGATGCTTTAAATGAAATAAATGAAGGACGTCCTGTAATTCTGAAATTTGATCGCTACTTTAGCCTTCATTTTTTTACAAAAGGCGATTTTGATTATCATTATGTGCCAATGATAGGTTTTGAAAAGAAAAAGGATGATTTAATTTTAATCATCCATGATAATGGCAGCCCTTATCAGGATAGCCAAATCCGTGAAATCTCTTATCATAAGAACCGCGCTATTCTTCGTTTCTTTAAGCTAATTCCCCTAAAACATGAGGGAGCGAGCATGACGAGAAATGAGTGAATAGCCTTCCATTGTAAGCTGCTCTAATTTTGAATGATCCCAAATAGGCAGTTCACAATCATCAAGTGTACCATCTATCGGTACATTTTTATTAATTCTGGCTAATTGTAGCGACAGTTTCAGGATTTCTTCATGCTCTTGGATTTTAGAGCGTTGTGCTGGCTTCAAATCATCGATAGATGCTAACACACCATCAACAGAACCGTATGTTTGAATCAGTTTCAATGCTGTCTTTGGACCAATTCCTTTCACACCTGGATACCCATCGCTCGGATCTCCCATGAATGCTTTAACATCCGCAAAAAGTGGCGGATCAATAGCATACTCTTCCATAAATCGTTCTTCATTATAAATGTTATATTCTGTATAGCCCTTTTTAGTTAATGCAATGGTAGTGGAAGGATTCAATAATTGAAGTAAATCCTTATCCCCGCTTATGACTGTGATTCTAGCCTTGTCGCTCCATTGGTCGATAATCGACCCTATCGTATCATCCGCTTCCATGCCGACAATACCGAAGTTTTGCCAACCGATCATCTCGGATACATCCTTTGCCATATCAAACTGCGGCTTAAGTTCGTCCGGAGGAGCTGGGCGATTCGCTTTATATCCATCAAACAATTCATTACGGAATGTATGAACCCCCATGTCCCAGCAAACAGCAATATGTGTTGGGCGCATAATTGACTGTGCACTTAGTACATGCCTGGCAAATCCTTGGACACCATTAGTCGGCGTGCCATCACTTTTTCTAAAAAATTGATGCATGGGTGCTGTCGCAAAGAACGAACGAAACAATAGCGCCATTCCATCAATGAGCAATAAATGTGGTTGCTTATCCAAAATAAAAATCTCCATTCTAAATACAAGTATACTATGATTATAACAAAAATCGTTTTGAACGTTTACCTCTGATAACTTCTAAGCCTAATAGAATACATTCATCATTCTTTGAAAAAATAAATAGAGTGACGAGACCGCCACTCTAAGATGCTTCAAAAACAATATCCTTTACTTCTTAAACCTATTTCCCATATTAGCGTAAATGAGCATAAATGCTACAACACCAATGAATAAAACGATTCCTACGGTGAATAGCCAATCTGATGCATACACCTCGCTGAGAAGCCAGAACGACATACAGAATGATAATACAAACATCATTTTCCCCATAAACTTGCAAAGTGCAACCGTATCGTAATTTTCTTTTTCTTCAGGTGACATTGTATTGAAGCCTGCAATCAAAGAGGAACCTTTGCCATTGATGAATATAATACCGATCCCTATGAATAATGCGATGACAATTATCATTACAATCATATTTATCCCTCACTTTAAAAGTAAGCTTTTATTACCTTTAAAACCTTATATTATTATTGAGAAACAAGCATAAGTTAATTTCCATCAGCTTTTTTACGCCTTCTAATAATAATTATTATGTATACGACAAGGAATAGAAAAATGTAAGAAGTTAAAATAATGCCTATCCCCATCCAGATACCATCTTCAAAGAGCATTGTAAACCCATCCCAAGGCGGAATCAGTCTGAAAACTAACTTAATAATAATTAACCCTAAAGCTATACTTAAAGCATCCTTAATATTCTTCATTGCAATACCACCTTGCTGTACCGCCATAAAACTAAGAAACTTTCTGTACACATCAATTCATTAATTCACTTTATTAATACAATTTGTACAAAAAATCATACTTTCTTTTTTTAAATAAGATTTAATTTCGACCATAATCGATTGCTTCGGAGCTTTCATCTTCGCGTAAATTTCTTCCCCATCACGAACTTCTCGGTTGCAAATAGAGCAATATAGCGTACGTTTAAACATTTACAAAACCTCCTCATTCAGGATATTTCTTCTTTTGTCATCGCTATGTAATTTATTATCTTTCTTTCATTCTCTATATTATTGCACTTTAACCTAAGAGTAATTGGGTATAATTAGTTTATTCTATCATACTTTTACTCTACCCTACATATTGTTGATGGATAACGTCAAGATTATCACTCAATATAGGTGATATTTCAATTCAATTGGGTATTTCAATAAACATAAATAAAGAGACGATTTTGCATAACACATATGCAAAATCGTCTCTTCTATTTATCTAACACTTTATATTATTGTACAGTAATACGTCCCAAATAACTCGCAACACTTTCAATATCTACGCTGAAGTTACGGTCTCTATTAAAACTAGACACAACATTTCGCACGTCTTGCCATTTGCCACCCAATTTTGGTGACATCATTTCAACGCCTCTATATTCAACTGCTTGCGCTGCACAGATGGCTTCGATTGCTAGTACGCGACGGCTGTTTTGTATAATTTGGTATGCGTGTCTTGATCCAATTGTTCCCATACTTACATGATCTTCTTGGTTGCCTGATGATGGAATAGAGTCCACTGAAGCCGGATGTGCCAATGTTTTATTTTCAGAAACAAGGCTGGCTGCTGCATATTGCATAATCATCGCACCTGATTGCATACCTGGCTGTGGGCTTAAGAAAGGTGGTAAACCATCATTTAGATGCGGATTTACAAGTCTTTCGATTCTTCTTTCTGATACATTCGCTAATTCAGCAATGCCTATTTTCAAGAAATCCATCGCAAATGCAACCGGTTGTCCATGGAAGTTACCACCTGAGATAACTGTTTCTCCATCATCAAAGATAAGCGGGTTATCTGTTGCTGCATTCATTTCAATTTCTAGTTTTTCTTTAACATAGTTTAGCACCTGCCAGCTTGCACCATGGATTTGCGGGATGCAGCGTAGTGAATATGCATCTTGCACTCGCAATTCACCTTGCACGGTTGTAAGCTTGCTGTCTTTCAACCACTCTAGCATTCTTTCTGCTACTTCGATTTGCTCTTTATAGCCTCTTGCTTCATGAATTGCTGGATGGAAAGCGTCAGTAATACCGCGCAAAGCTTCGACAGTCATAGCTGCAATCCACTCTGCATCGTAAGCAAGCTTTTCTGCCTCAATATAACCGACTACCCCTTGAGCTGTCATTGCTTGCGTACCATTGATCAACGCCAAGCCTTCTTTTGCTTCTAGCTCTATTGGCAATAGAAGCTCATCGCGCCATACTTCTGCAGACGGCACATGTCTTCCGCTTTGGAATACTAGGCCTTCTCCTACTAGCACAAGCGCAAGGTGTGACAATGGCGCCAAATCGCCAGATGCCCCAAGAGAGCCTTGCTGTGGAATGACTGGGTGGATGCGATGGTTAACCATGTAAGCTAAGCGCTCTAGTACTTCTAAGCGGATACCTGAGAACCCTTTCAATAATGCGTTCAATCGAAGAACGACCATAGCACGCGATACTACTTCGCTGAATGGTTCACCAACACCACATGCATGCGAACGGATTAAGTGAAGCTGTAAAAGTCTCGTATCCTCTTCTGCTATACTCACATCGCTGAACTTACCAAACCCTGTGTTAATGCCATAAACCGTTTTATTTTGTTGTACAATTTGATCTACAGCCGTTCTACTTTTGATTACGGCTTCTCGAGCAGATTCAGCGATTTCAACGCCTTCATTTTCAAAAAGAATAGCTTTCATTTGTTCAATTGTTAATTGGCTGCCGTTTAATACTACCATTGCTCCTTGCTCCCTTCATGTCTACCTCTGATGATCTATGAATCTTGTATCAGCCAATGAGAATTTCTTTATAACTGCAAAGTGTTGCGAGATTACAGCAGTGATTCTAGGTCTGATTCAGAATCAGAGGAGATGCTCTACATCTCCTTCTGAAATAATTATCCTACTACCTGTACGCCTTTTTTCCATACTTGTTGTACGTGGTTTACACCAAATAGGTATTGTAATTTTTGATAATTTTCTACGTCCCAAAGTACGATATCCGCTTGTTTGCCTACTTCAATCGAACCGACTTTATCTTCCATGCCAATAGCGCAGGCTGCGTTATAAGTAGCAGCACAAAGACTTTCTGCAGGCGTCATGCGCATTGAAATGCAAGCTAGGTTCATGACTAAAGGCATTGAAGTCGTTGGAGAAGAGCCTGGATTACAATCTGTTGAAATGGCCACAGGCACTCCACGGTCTACCATCACTCTGCCACGAGCGGCTTCTTCTCGTAAATAAAGAGCTGTTGCAGGTAGCAAGCATGCGATGACTCCTGCTTCTGCCATCTTTTCGATTCCTTCGTCAGATGCTTTTAATAAGTGTTCAGCTGAGATTGCGCCCACTTCTGCTGCCAATTCAGCGCCGCCATACGGTTTGATTTCATCAGCATGAATTTTTGGAGTAAGTCCAAGCTCCTTGCCAGCTTCTAAAATTCGTTTCGACTGTTCTGGTGTAAACACATCTACTTCACAAAACACATCGTTGAATACAGCTAGCTTTTCCTCCGCTACTTTTGGTAGCATCGTTTCAATGATGAGTTTGACATACTCTTCCTCTTTGCCCTTATATTCTGCTGGGACTGCGTGTGCACCCATGAATGTAGGAACCAAGTCGATAGCATGATGCTCTTGCAAATATTTCATAACGCGCAATTGCTTCATTTCTGTTTCTAAATCCAGGCCATAGCCGCTTTTCCCTTCGACTGTTGTGACACCGTGCGCTAGGAATGAATCAAGACGTTTTGAAGTTTGCTCAATCAATTCTTCTTCACTTGCTTCTCTTGTCATTCTTGTTGTGGCATGAATACCGCCGCCAGAATTCATAATATCCATATACGTAGCGCCTTCTAAACGCATTTCAAATTCACGTTCACGGCTACCGCCAAATGCCACATGTGTATGCGGGTCCACAAGTCCTGGTGTAATCAGATGTCCTGTTGCATCTACAATCTCTGCTTCTTGTGCTCTAGATTCATAGATTTCTTTCAATTCTGATGTCGTACCGACTGCTTGAATAACTCCATCTTCAAGCCATACGGAGCCATCTTCTATCAATCCCAACTCAGACATATCCCCTTTAGTCCGTGGTCCGACATGCTCCGGCAAATGCATCGTCACTAGCTGTGCTGCGTGTTGAATCCAAACTGCTTTAGACATTTAAACCCTTCCTATTCATCATTGGTATTTTGATATTTTTTTCTTTCGCTGTTTTTTCTGCTAATTCATAGCCAGCATCCACATGTCTTACAACACCCATACCCGGGTCTGTTGTTAATACACGTTGGATTCGTTCTTCAGCTTCTTTTGTTCCATCTGCTACGATTACCATGCCCGCATGCAATGAATAGCCCATGCCGACACCGCCGCCATGATGGACAGATACCCAAGTCGCACCGCCAACGGCATTGATTAGTGCATTTAGAATTGGCCAGTCTGCTACCACATCAGAGCCGTCTTTCATTGCTTCTGTTTCGCGGTTCGGTGAAGCAACAGATCCAGAGTCTAAATGATCGCGGCCAATAACGATTGGCGCTGAGATTTCACCTGAAGCCACCATATCATTGATAATGCGACCAAATTTCGCACGGTCTCCGTATCCTAACCAGCAGATACGTGATGGTAGGCCTTGGAATTCGATTTTTTCACGTGCCATACGAATCCAATTGCACAAATGCTCGTTATCGCTGAATTCACGTAATAAGACTTCATCTAATTTGTAAATATCTTCTGGATCTCCTGATAAGGCAGCCCAGCGGAATGGTCCTTTTCCTTCGCAGAACTGTGGACGGATATACGCCGGTACAAAGCCTGGGAAGTCGAATGCTCTTTCAAATCCTTCATCAAAAGCAACCTGACGAATGTTGTTACCATAGTCAAATGTGATAGAACCAAGGTCCATCATGTTAACCATAGCTTCTACATGTTTTTTCATTGAATCTTTTGACTTCTTCACGTATTCATCTGGATTTTCTTTACGCAATTTACTTGCTTCTTCCTGTGTATAGCCTACAGGTGTATAGCCGTTTAATGGGTCATGCGCAGAAGTTTGGTCTGTTAACACGTCCGGTTTGAAGCCGCGTGCAATCATTTCTGGCAGAATTTCAGCAGCATTTCCTAGCAAACCAATTGAAAGCGCTTTACCTTCTGCTTTTGCTTTTTCAGCCATTTCAATAGCTTCATCTAATGTTTTGACTTTCACATCTGTGTAACGTGTTTCGATACGACGGTCAATTCTTGTTTCGTCGACATCAATTGCGATACATACCCCGCCATTCATTGTGACTGCTAGAGGTTGTGCTCCACCCATTCCGCCAAGGCCTGCTGTTACTGTAATCGTATGTGCAAGCGAGCCGTTGAAGTGTTGTTTTGCTAGCTCTGCGAATGTTTCGTATGTGCCTTGTACAATTCCTTGTGAGCCGATGTAAATCCAGCTTCCCGCAGTCATTTGGCCATACATCATCAAGCCTTTTTTGTCTAGCTCGTGGAATGTTTCCCAATTCGCATAGGCTGGCACGATATTTGAATTGGCGATTAAAACGCGCGGTGCATTTTCGTGTGATTTGAAAATGGCTACTGGCTTGCCTGATTGTACAAGTAGTGTTTCATCGTTTTCTAGTTCTTTCAGTGATTTGACGATAGCGTCGAATGCTTCCCAGTTACGAGCGGCTTTCCCAATGCCCCCGTAGACAACTAGCTCGTCTGGATGCTCTGCTACTTCATGATCTAGGTTGTTCATGAGCATGCGAAGTGCTGCTTCTTGTAGCCACCCTTTTGTATGTAGTTCTTTCCCTCTGTAACGAATTACTTTTTCATCTGATATTCCCATAACAGTACCCCCTTTGTATTGTTAACCCTATCATTACACAAATTTTCTGCTTTTTCTATGGAAATAGGCAAAATTTGTCGCATGCTAGCAGACTGCTTTTTTAATGTGTTAAAGGGGTGAAATGAAGAATTGGAAGGGTTTGTTGGCTATGTCATGTTGATTTCCGCTACAGGCGGTCGCTTTCCACGAGCATGGCGTAAGCCTCTAAGTTGAAGGCAACTAAAAAAATGGTTAGAGAAGAAGAGGTAACAACTTCGCTTTCCACGGGCGAGCGTTGAGCCTCCTCGCTACGCTGCGGGGTCTCACCTATCTCGCCATCCCGCAGGAGTCTACGTTATTTCCACTTCAATTCATTTCCAAATGATAAATGCTAATTCGCGGCTTTCAATCACAAAAATAGCATGGCTCATCACGAAGAATGGCCATGCTATGTTTTCGTTTTATTTAATTGCTGTTATTGTTCTACCTCTATCGTAACTTCTAATGCCAATTCTACGTTTCCTTGGATAGCTTTGCTGATCATGCAGGTTTTTTCTGCTTTTTCTGCTAGTTTTACGATATGGCGCTCTTCTTTTTCTGTGTAGGAGCTTGGGATGATAATTTTGGGTTTGTGGGTGATTTTTTTATAGGTGAATACGCCGTTTGTGACGTCCACCACTCCATCTGATTCCATGTTGAGCGAGATGGTTTTGAGGTTTGCTCGTTCAATCATGGCTGCTAGTGAGATAATATAACATGTAGCAGCAGCACCCAGCAGCATTTCGTCTGGATTGGTGCCAATTCCAGGTCCGTCCATCTCAGGTGGGATTGAAATTTGGGTTTTCAGTTGTCCCGCTTCAATCTCGCCTACCTCGTTACGTCCTCCTGGCCAGTTTGCCTTTAATTTAAATAGATGTTCTGCCATTAGATGTTCCCCTCTCTAATCCGTAATTGAAAAGTACTTTTCTGTTGTTGGGTTAAAGGCAAAGCGTTTCAATTTGCCGTCTTTCTTCAATGCAATAATGTATACTTCTTCGCCTGCGTAATTCAACATGGTTTGTCCCAGCTCTCGGTCTTTCACTACGCGTCCACCTTCTGTACGTAGAATGATTTGCTCAGCATCCTCCACTTTGAAGTGCGGGAGATGATTTTTATAAACAAACGGAGCGATTACCAATAACACATAAGCAATCCCGATCAATATATACTTTTTACGGAAGTTGCTCACTTCCACTAATAAAAAGTAACTCACCGCAAAGAATATACCGCCTGTCACCACATAGGCAATCATATTATCTAAACCGTTGATAAACAGATAGTCTCTGCCAATAAAATAAAAACTTAAAATCTCTATAATTGCTATCACTAAAATACCTTGTAATAATCGTTTTCTTTTTTCCACATTTCCACCTCTTACAACTAGTTAACTTTATTATGCCATAAGGAGTACCTTGGGGCTATTCAGACAAAAGTTTAGCTATTTCTATAAGACGCTGTGACCTCCCCATTGTTCCAACTAAATGACTTACCCTATGTGAATATGGGCATACTGAAAGAAAAGAGGAGGGATCACCTTGCAAGAAAACAAAAGGAATTATTATCACCTTTTTTTAGCTATTATTGTTCTTGGCTTTATGATCTGGTCCTTAATTAATCCAAAATCCTATGGCGGCTGGGCTGCGGATGCTGGTCCTTTTGCGCTTATTGTAATCGTTGCTCTTTTTACATATAAAAAATTTACCTTTACTTCTCTTTCCTATACCTTTCTGGCTATTCTTGCCATCCTAGAATTCATCGGCGGACATTACACCTTTCAAGACGAGCCGTTCTTTCATTGGTTAAAAGAGAAGTATGATTTAAAGCGCAACTACTATGATCGCTTAGGCCACTTGATGATGGGATTATCAGCCATCATCTTTCGTGAAGTCTTAACACGTATTGCTCATATTCGAAAAGGGTTTTGGCTCACTTTTTACTGCTTTAGCATTCTGATGATGATTTCTGCACTATATGAAATCGTGGAAATGCTTACCTATAAGATGATCCAAGGAAAATCATTTGCCAAAGGCTTCCTTGGCTTACAGGGTGACAAGTGGGATTCGGAATGGGATATGACCATGGCGCTTATCGGCACTATTTTAGCACTCCTTATTTTCACCAAATGGCATAATAAATTTCTCCAAAACAAAAAGGGATCAATGTGAGATCCCTTTTTGTTTTTCTTACGGTTGTAAGATAACTTTAATACATTCATCTTCATGATCATTGAAAATCTTGTATGCTTTATCTGCTTCATCCAATGCAATCTTATGCGTGATGATTTCAGTCGGGTCAAACTCACCTTTCGTAATCATATCAAACAGCATTGGCATCATATGAATGACAGGTGCTTGGCCCATTTTCATAATGATGTTTCGTTCAAATAGATTGCCGAGTGGGAATTGATTGTACTTCGCGCCGTACACGCCAGTTACTTGCAGTGTACCAAATTTACGGATGGCTTCCTTTGCAATCTTCAATGCGCTCGTCGTACCACCTTGGATTTTCAGCTTTTGTCCAACTGCTTCAAGAGCGTTTTTCTTTCCATCCATGCCGACACAGTCGATGACTACATCCGCTCCGCCTTTTGTAATTTCACGGATATATAATCCAGCTTCGTCTTGTTCATCAAAATTGACAATTTCTACATTGTTCATTTTTTTCGCGTGCTGCAGGCGGTACGGTACATGATCGACTGCGATTACTCGCTTAGCACCTTTCATCCATGCAAACTTTTGCGTCATTAAGCCAACAGGTCCGCAGCCTAATACGACGACAGTGTCACCTTTTTTTACACCACCTGATTCAACACTCCACCAAGCTGTTGGAATGACATCAGATAAAAATAGCAATGCTTCATCTGGAAGCTCACATGATTCAGGAATGACAAATGGCATGAAGTTCCCGTATGGTACATGTAAATATTCCGCTTGTCCGCCCGGATAGTTACCATACCGCTCTGTATAGCCGAAGTAAGCACCCGCGTCTACTTCTGGATTTTCGTTGGCATGGTCGCATTGGCTCTCCATTTCATTTTTACAATAGTAGCACTCCCCGCATGATACGTTGAAAGGCAAGATAATACGGTCGCCTTTTTTCACGCGTGTCACGTCAGGTCCCACTTCTTCCACGATCCCCATTGGCTCATGTCCAATCACCATATCTTTTTGAGCTGGCATTGACCCTTTGTAGATATGTAGGTCAGAGCCGCAAATTGCCGTGGAAGTAATGCGAACAATAATATCATCTTTTTTGTGGATAGTTGGATCCTGAACTTCTTTTACTTTCACATCTTCTATTCCTTGAAACGTTACAGCCTTCAAAAAATCATCTCCTCACAATTTGTATAAAGTGAAACCTCACCCTCTATGGAGTGTTAGTTGAACCAATCGGGCTTACGGGAAGTTTATCTCTTCGATTCACTGTCCGTTAATGCAGCATAAAGAATACATTATCCCTATTATTCCTTCTATAGCCTCTTTGTATGCAGAGATAAACATTTGATTTTTATAAAAGCGAAGCAACTATCAATAAAAAAAGCCTTCGCTAGAGCGGAAAGGCTTATGACTTTTCACTATTCTTTTCTTTTAAAAGTTTGATCAATTCATTGTTTTGTTTCTTAATATCCTTCAAATGCCTTTCAATAATACTGCTTGAAAAGAAAACGAGGACGATGAGTGCTATCCCGACAATCCAGTCCATGATCTTCTCCTTCTGACTTAAGATTTAGTAGACGAGCCTGCCTCTCGAACGAATTCCTCAAACAACACCATCATGGTTTTATCTTTCCGCACCATAGATTCGGGATGCCACTGAATGCCCATCACAAATGGATTCCCCTCTAGTTCTACCGCTTCAATCATGCCATCTCGAGCAGTCGCTGTAGTAATCAATCCATCGGCTAGCTGATTGATCGCCTGATGGTGCAGGCTGTTGACCATTACAGTTTCCCTGTTTAACAGCTGATGCAGCTTACTGTCTTCATTGATCTGAACCACATGGCTCGTTTTATCACGTTGGATTGTTTGAGAATGCTGCATGGCACTTTTTCTTTGAGAAGGAATGTCTTGAATGACAGTCCCGCCCAATGCTACATTGAGCAGCTGAATTCCACGGCAAATCGCAAATACAGGCTTCTTCTTTTCTAACACTTTTTTGATCAAATAAAGCTCCGACTCATCGCGTTCTGTATAAAAGAAGCCCAGTTTAGGATGAGGATCTTCATTATAAAATCGTGGATCCACGTCTTCCCCGCCGCTAAAAATAAAGCCATCGCACATATCCACATAACGATCCAGTACATCAGAAGGCGCAACAGGCAAAACGATCGGCACGCCTCCCGCTTCAAAAATGGCCTTTTGATAATCGTGATGTACATAAGTACCTTCCATATACATCCCCTGTTTTATGTATGAGCTAGTAATACCGATAATTGGTTTTGTCATGGTGAACCTCCTCGAAAGCTGATGGAATTTGTTTCAGTGTATTGCTGAAAACATTAGTACTATATATTCTCTAAGAAAATGGAGAATTCCTTTTTTATCATGCGCAGCTCTTATAATTTTTTGCAGATTAGTTGAACTTAGCTGGAAAATGGAGAGGTATCTTTAAAAACTGCAACGAATAATCTTCACTAGAGGAGGGATTATATGGCGTTCTTCAAAGAAGAAGTTTATGCTACATATTCTCTAGAAGATTTAGCAAAGGTAAGAGGTGCCTTAGCAACAGGAGGCATCAAATATACGTATAAGATAAAAGACTTGTCTTCTGGCTGGTTTGGCCTTGGATCGAGTCGAGGAAGCTTTGGAAATTTCGGGATTAACTCGAAATATCAAACGCAGTATGCCATCTTGGTCAATAAAAAAAATGTGGAAGAAGCCAAATATGTCATTCACAAAGCATTATATACGTAGAGTTTACCCCGCTAAAAATATGAATGAATTTACAGCTCTCAAATTGATTTCCTGTTTAAGCCTAAGACTAAGTTTTAGAATATGGCTTTATGGGCAATCAATAGGAGTGCTTCTTTTTTTATAGAATCAGAAACATTTACCTGTCATATTTGCATTGTTTCTTTGTATGCATCAAATAATACGAAAGTAGAATCTGATTCCTGTAAATATGACCCGCACGTTAAAAGAATTTAAACACCAGATACATAACGGTGTCTATTCTAGGAAAAGATAATAATTCGTTTGGGAAAGGAGGTTACTATCAAATGGATATCTTTTTAGCCATACTTCCCGCTATTTTCTGGGGAAGCATCGTTTTGTTCAATGTCAAGTTAGGTGGAGGCCCATACACGCAAACCCTAGGGACTACACTAGGCGCACTGATTTTTTCAGCTGTGATTTATCTAGTAGTCCGGCCCGAATTAACGCCGCTAATTTTTATTGTAGGCGTTGTTTCCGGTTTATTTTGGGCACTGGGACAAAGTAATCAGCTAAAATCGATTGACTATATCGGCGTTTCCAAAACAATGCCCATTTCGACTGGTATGCAGTTGGTATCCACAGCTTTGTTTGGCGTCATCGTTTTCCATGAATGGTCAACGGCAAAAACGATTATTTTAGGTGTTTTAGCCCTTATCTTCATTGTGATTGGTATCGTGTTAACGTCACTAGAATCAGGAAAAAATGAAGAACAATCAGGACAATTTAAAAAAGGTGTTTTGACACTGATTGTTTCAACCATCGGATATCTGGTTTATGTAGTAGTCGCTCGCTTGTTTGATGTCAGCGGATGGTCGGCCTTATTCCCACAAGCCATCGGTATGGTTATTGGTGGATTAATCCTGACGTACAAGCATAAACCCTTTAATAAATATGCCATTCGCAATATTATCCCCGGTCTCATCTGGGCGGCAGGAAACATGTTTTTATTCATCTCCCAACCTAAAGTTGGCGTCGCCACAAGTTTCTCATTGTCCCAAATGGGAATAGTTATATCAACGCTTGGCGGTATCTTCTTACTTGGAGAGAAGAAGACAAAAACTCAGCTGATTGCTATTTATATCGGGATTGTACTCATTGTTTTAGGTGGAGTCTTCCTTGGATTAGCGAAAAGTTAAGGATGGAATATGAATCAAATTAACACGAGGAGGAATTATTTTGTATACTGATTTAAAAGGTAAAGTAGTTGTCATCACAGGTGGATCAACAGGTTTAGGACGCGCTATGGCCGTTCGTTTTGGCCAAGAGCAATCAAAAGTTGTAATTAACTATTACAAAAGTAAAGATGAAGCATTAGAGGTCAAAAAAGAAATAGAAGCAGCAGGCGGACAAGCCATTACTGTTCAAGGGGACGTCACAAAAGAAGAAGACGTCGTAAATCTTGTGCAAACGGCTATTAAAGAATTTGGCACCTTAGACGTTATGATTAATAACGCAGGTGTTGAAAATCCATCACCTTCGCATGAGTTATCCTTAGATAACTGGAACAAAGTATTAGATACAAATTTAACAGGCGCTTTCTTAGGAAGCCGTGAAGCCATCAAGTATTTTGTTGAAAATGATATTAAAGGGAACGTTATTAACATGTCTAGTGTGCATGAAATGATTCCTTGGCCATTATTTGTTCACTATGCAGCAAGTAAAGGCGGTATTAAATTAATGTCTGAAACATTAGCTCTTGAATACGCGCCAAAAGGAATCCGCGTTAATAATATTGGACCAGGTGCCATGAATACGCCAATCAACGCAGAAAAATTTGCTGATCCTGTACAACGTGCTGACGTTGAAAGCATGATTCCAATGGGTTACATCGGTAAGCCAGAGGAAGTAGCATCTGTAGCTGCATTCTTAGCATCCTCAGAAGCAAGCTATGTAACAGGGATTACCTTATTTGTGGATGGCGGTATGACAAAATATCCTTCATTCCAAGCTGGACGGGGCTAAACTATCTGTATGTAGGACATGGTATTAAGCCATGTCCTTTTTCTTTTACTATCTCACATTCTTTGGCTGATCAACAAAGAGAGACACTATATATCCGCAGTCATGACAACAATATTCCGCTGATACAGGTGATGAGGCTCCTCTTCTTTCTTCAGGAAACATTCGTACCATTTGAACACCTGCACCAAGAAATCCATTTTTTATATCTTCTCCCTTACACTTTGAACAACATTGAGTTTCCATTTTGATAACCTCCTCAGAATATATTCATAGGCCAAAATAAGAGACAAAAACAATTAAGACATAAATAACATGGCATAAAGTGTGAACAAGCTAAACGAAAGACCAATTACTACAATTATTCCTATTAGAATGTTCCAGAGAAGATGATATTTTGAACGTTTCTTAATCGCACACCATCCAACCAGAACAGACCAAATCAAAATTGTTAGGGCTCCTGCATATGATAATACGTTCGGATCGCCTGATAATCCGCTGATAGTAAATATAACTCCAAACCATAAAAGGAAAAAATTACCGTATAGTTTAAAACTAACCAATCTATTATGACGACGATCCAGTTTCTCAGCATGCGTATATTCAATTACTGATTGTTCGAGAGAAAAATAGCGTTCAATAATACTGGCTGCTTTATTGTATTCTTCTTCCGACACGTGCAATGTACAATACGCCAGTATATCTTTTCCCGTGTCAAAAAGGGCAATCCCTACTTCGTAATTAACCTTTTCTCTTTCTAGAGCATCATCAATTTCCTCATTCGTATCCTCAGTGCATGGATAAATTAATTCTCGCATCATTCGTATGCTCCTTAAGATGTAATTTCATTTATCGCTTCATTCTATCACATGCTATTGCAAGTTTTTTGGTACTTCTTATGGTTAGAGGTGATATATAATAAAGGTGGTTGATTTACCAATATCTATAAATAATACTCACTTTTCAATTATTAACCTAAAGGAGAACACACCATGGAAAAAATTCAAAGGGCTTGTGCTGTATTAGGAATTGTTTTCATCTTTCTCTATGCATTCTATGCAGGTGGCTATTCTACTGGAGATTTCTTCAAATACTATACGTTAATCATAGGTTTATCATTTTTAACAATTGATTTTATCATTTATGTCTATTTATACATAACGTCAAAAAATGAAAAATAATTAAACCAAACTAAAAATTGAAATATATTGCCCACTAAATAAAGTTTTTTAAAAATTAATTTCTATAAAAAAAACAGCCTAATCATAAAAATTAGGCTGTTTTATATAGAGCACTTTCGTATGTACAGATTTTATAATAATAAGCTAGGTTAGTTTATTCCTCAAAATAATCTCCATCTATCTTAAATACTGTATATTGGTGAGCTACCTCTACTCCCACTCGATATTTCAGCATTAAATCAGTTAACTGGATGCCATCAATTAATACAATCCCTTGGTTCTTGGCAAACTCTTTTGCATTTTTAGTGTAATGAGAAGTTGTAATAAACACCCCTCTATCTGCATTTACACCGGCAAGAGCTCCATAAAATGCTTGGATGGCTGATCTTCCAACCACATTATCTTCTTTATACCTCTTTGCCTGTATGTATACAGTGCTTGTTCCTAGTGGGTCTTGATTGATAATACCGTCTATCCCACCATCATTTGATTGGCTGGTTACTTTAGCTTCGCCATTTTCTCCGCTATACCCCATGGCTACTAGTAAATCCACTACTAGCTTTTCAAAAAATATAGGATCGCTCCCACGAACAATATCCAGAAGTTCAATCGCGATTTCATTGTTTATAGTCTGAACTAGGCTCCCAATTTCAATTTTCGGCTTATCATTTTCCTCCACATTTTCAATTGTGGCTCCACCCGTTCTTTCATTACGCAATTTCAATTCATTCATATATTGCATGTATTCAGGACGTTCTTCTAAGACTTTTTTAGTTAATTGATCTCCATATTTATCTAATAAAAATTCCCCATTACTATTTATTTTATAAACGCCTCTTCTAACGCGGTCAACTGCATTAGCTTTAGATAAATCACTAAAGGCAAAACTAAATCGGTTATGTAGTATACTTTCGCTATCAGGGTAATTGGGGTATTTCTCTTCTAAAATGTGTTGAGGTACATTCAAATACTCACAAACCCTCTTTTTTATAACCACGTTGGTCGCTTCTTCCCCATTTTTTATAACTTCTAAAATATAAGGAATTAATGAATCATACGTAGGAATTCCATTTGAAGAGCGTTTTAATTTAGACCAATCATTATTCATAGTTGCCTCCTTGATTTAATAGCTCATTACTCTTTTCTATAAAAAAGTTCTATTCAAGCTAGTTGCATGTATTATTTTACCACTCTAAGTCTGGAACTCTATCAATAAACTTCTTTTCATCAATCCTGCCATTAGAAAATAACTCTTCTGCCGTTTCAAATGAAAAAACTGAGGATTTTTAAATACCATTAACAAAAAGGAGTAACTGGAATTTTCTAGTTACTCCTTTTGTTTCACAATATTTACTCCCATTATTCCGTAAGTTGCATGAATTCATTGATATCCTCAATACATAAATGAATTGCCTTTTCCCAGAAGTCTGGTTTCGTTAGGTCGACATTTAAATGCTTTTTCGCCAAATCTTCCACCGTCATACGGCCGGTGTCTTGTAGTAGTGCGATATATTCATCTTCAAAGTCATTGCCCTGTTCCAAGGCATGTGCATAGATGCCAAGGCTGAACAGATAACCGAATGTATAAGGGAAATTATAAAATGGCGTACCCGTCTTATGGAAATGTAACTTGGAAGCCCAGAACATTGGATCATATTCATCAAGCGTATCACAATATGCTTCTTTCTGTGCGGTAACCATTAATTCATTGAGCCTTTCTACCGGGACCATGCCATTTTTACGTTCCTCATAAAAGTTTGTTTCAAATAAGAAGCGAGCATGAATATTCATAAAGAAGGTGATACCTCGGCGTATTTTATCTTCTAACAATGCTACTTTTTCTTCTTTTGATGTTGCTTGTCGGACTGCTGCATCTGCCAGAATCATTTCCGCAAAAGTCGAGGCAGTTTCTGCCACATTCATAGCGTACCGTTGATTTTGGATTGGCAAATCGTTCATCACATGTTGGTGGAAACCGTGTCCGAGTTCATGGGCCAGTGTCGCAATATTAGATTCTGTTCCTGAATATGTCATAAAGATTCGTGTCTGTTTTTTATTTGGAAAGCTTGTGCAAAATCCTCCTGGGCGTTTCCCCGCTCGGTCTTCTGCTTCAATCCAGCGATTTTCAAATGCCATTTTCGCAAAATCGGCCATTTGGGGGCTAAACTTCTGGAACTGCTCGATGATCCGATTAGCTCCTTGGGTGTAAGATACTTTTGTTTCACTTTTTCCGAGAGGGGCGCCAATATCATACATACTCAGTTTTTCCACACCGAGTAACTTTGCTTTTCTATTTAAAAATGCTACAAATGGTTCTTTATTCTGCTCAATCGCCGTCCACATGGCATCCAGCGTTTCTTTTTGCATTCGATTATTTTCCAGTGGTTCTCTTAATACATCTTCCCATCCACGATGCTTATACACTTGTAGTCGGAATCCAGCCAGATGATTTAATGATTGCCCAAACAATGGAGCATTTCTCTGCCACTCCTGTTGGATTAAATCAAATGTCTTTTTACGCACATTGCGGTCAGAATTAGACATCATATTGGATGCTTGTCCCATAGAATACTGTTTACTTTCACCCTTCTCCTCCACAGTGACAAACATACTGCCAACAATCGTATCGTACATCTGGTTCCATGCATGATAGCCATCAACAGCCAAATCATTGATTAATACTTCTTGATCTATCGGCAACATTTCTTTTGCCTTACGTCTTGCTTCGCTGAGTGAAAAAGCAATCTCTTTTAATTCTTGAGACTGCATCATTTGTGCCCAAGCCTCTTCTTTAATATCTTTTAGCTTTTGATTTAGTTTAGAGCTTACTGTCCCCATTTTTGCGCTTAAGTCTCCAGACTTTGCTACTAATACTGTTGCCTCTGAATCATTTACATCTTGTGCACTGAGACAGCCAATGAAGGCAAAGACATCACGCAATTGTTTCTGTAATGATCCCAACTGATTGAGGATTACTACCAAATCATTTGCTGAAGCATTGTCAGGAACAAAACGCTCGATACTTTCATCTACCTTCGATATTTCTTTCGTTAATTTTGATATGGTCTCTTTTAAGCTCAGAGATTGACTTCCCCCAGTAAAAATCTGATCCAAATCCCAAGTTTGTATGTATTCTTTTGTTTGCTCCATTTCATTCTCCTCCTTTGAATGTATATTCTAATTATACAGAAATTTCTGGTAAACTACTAAAAGTCAGCTCATTTCGATATGCCAGCGTATGCTTTCAGCCGAATTCGGGATATTTACCACCGCTCAGCACGTATTTACAACCGTTCTCACAAGTTTTACAACTCTTCCCCCTCTATTTACAATCGCAAAATGAAGTTGTGCCCCCGCTACGCTAGCTTCATAATTTATAGCAAAACTTGTTAGGGAAACAGAATCCTGGAAACCCTTCTATTCTTCAACACACCTTGAAAACAACTGCGAAATTTGTTGTAATAAGGAGAAATGACCGCTTGGAGGGGTTACAATGGAAAATGAAATTAAAGCACCAGAAATGCGGTTAATAAAAGAAGCCGTGCCCGCCCTGCGCTGGGGATCGGCGGTTTCACATACGATTTCGCTTGGTGTAGTTGCCTTTTTGTATGGTATAGCAACCTATTTTTCGTGGTGGAACTGGGTGAGTTGGGTACTGTTTGTATTAGCCGAATTGATTCTGTTGTCTGCGGTTTGGTCTGTGGGGCTACGTCCTGTTTTCTTAGTGCGCCATTTCCGCTATGGCATCGACGAGGAATTTTTGCAATTAAAAGCAGGAGCATTTTACGAGAGTCATGAATTGGTACCGATGGCAAAGATTCAAGCTGTTTCAATGAATCAGGGACCCATTTTACGTAAATTTGGCCTGTATTCACTGGCTATTGAGACGATGGGATCGAGCCATGAAATTCCGGCTCTGCCAAAGGATACAGCAGTTGAAGTTCGAAACCAGATTGCACGGATGGCAAAAATCAGGGAAGTGGATGATTAATGGATATGAAACACTACCACCCACTGACAGTACTTTTTGATATCATTGGTTTTTTTAAGAACTTTGGAATTCTTGCTGTGATTCTCTTTTTAAATAAAGGCTCAGATTCTACCTTTTTCCATATTATGGGCTGGGTTTTGCTTGTCTCTTTTGTCTACACAGTAGTCGCAAGCATATGGAAGCTGTTTACGAATCGATACGGCACAGATGATCGGGCGTTTCATCTGAAATCGGGCATATTTGAAAAGACAGAACGCACGGTCAATTATGAAAAAATCCAGAACGTACAACGATATACATCCTTTTTGCATAAACTATTGCGTATGACTTCCATCACTTTTGAAACAGGCACGTCAGGTGTGAATGCGAATGTTCCCTTTCCCGTGCTGACCCGGTCAGAAGCAGATCGATTAGAAAGTTTGGTGAAAAGGACTAGCCATCCGGATTCCCAAATTATGAATGATGAACCACAGCCCGATGGTGGCCGTTGGAACGAAACGGAGCGAGTAATTCATTTTACGCCGACACACCAAGATCTTGTGAAAGCATCATTTACTTCACTCAGTTTCCTATTCTTCCTTGCCATTGCTTCTTCATTATTAGCAAAAATCGGTGCACTTTTTCATCTTGAAGAAGCCGCAGAAGGTTGGTTCGAGTCAATTCTATCATCTGGATGGATGATTGCAGGATTCCTAGCAATCGTAATAATGCTGTCTATCAGTGTGGGCATTCTTATCACGTTCGTGAAGTATGGAAAGTATGAAATTGCTTCTGATGACAAACGGATTTATATTTCAAAAGGGGTATTGGATGAAACAGCTTTTTCGATTGCGAAAGACCGTGTGCAAGCTGTGGAAATTACACAATCGTTTATGAAACGGTTGCTCGGACTAGCAGAAGTGAAGTTGATTAGCATAGGAGACCTCGGGGATAATGACAACGAAGTCAGCACACTCTATCCGTTTTTGCCTATGCAACGAACATATTCGATCATTTCCGAATTGCTGCCAGACTACGAAGTGTGCCAACAAATGAAGAAGCTGCCGCGCAAATCATTGGCCGCCCGACTCCTAAAACCGTATTGGTTCTGGCTGATTGCGACTATCCTTCTTGTGTATTTCAAACCTGCATTGTTGGACTTTACATATGGTTGGGCCATCGCATCTGCCGTTTTGCTAGCCTTCATAGTAGCCAGGCGGTTGATTGTTTATCACAACACACGTTATGCGCTTACGGGCAGTCAAATTCAACTAAGCCAAGGAATGTTCGAAAAAACAACGTTCATCACGCGGCGCGACAAAATTGCTGAAGTGTCGGTGAAACGATCAAAATTGCAACAATGGATGGGTCTTGCCACAATCGGCTTTATCAACCGAGCAAAACCCGTGCGATACGAATCCCTATCAGACATACCAATCCAAGATGCAGAACGATTTTACCAATGGTATGCGAAAAGAGTTACAGAAGTTCTCTTAAAATAAACGTTTAATCACATGAGATATCGCGGGGACACCTGGGATTATAGCTATTGAAAAGCTATGATTGTTTTCCAACTATGCAAAAAAAGGATAGCCACTTAAGCGGCTATCCTTCTTTATTATTTCGCTTTTCCATAAGGAATCGCTGCTTCCTCAGAGGTAAAGTAACCATTTCTTTGATACTTAATATTGAGTGTGCCGCCATTATCGTCTAGGCTTGTTGTAATTTTAAAAGAGCCATCTTTGCGGATTTGCTCTCTTCTCACCTCTGCCCTGCCATACCCAGCGTAAACGACATCTCCGCGTGTCACATTCTTTACAAGAATATAATCGCTTTGATTTTTTCTGTTAAAGAATACAACGTCTTTACTTGTTAGTTTTGGCGTGACCTGGGTTTCTTTTGGATCGACTTTGTAGTGAATTCGGTTACTAGTATGTCCCAGTTTATTTGAAAATTCGACATACAGGTCTTTAGATTTGATCGCTAGCGGAAATCGAGTGGACCCCAAATAATATTTATCTTTTGGTTTTTGAGTAAAAGTTTGGAATGGCTCGGTACCCTCTTTTGAGTCATATAATTTTAACGTAATAGGGAAGTATTGGTCTTCCGGTATTTGGAATCCAAGGAAATTTGTCTTATCAAGGTAATACAACATGTTCTTTGTTAAGGTTAGATTTTCCTTTGTTGAAGAGTAGTTATCTGTTACTTTATAGCGCCGGATTCTTTGATTATAATATTTATTCGTTTGATGGATATCCACATCTAGTGCTGATATATATTGTCCTTTAATCTCGGGAAGAATCACCAGTTTAAATAAGGCTTTTTCGTTGGAGGCAATGTAAACTGATAACGTTTTTTCCCCATTGCTTTCACTTCTCCTAATTTGACTAGGTTATTAGCGGCAGCCCTCCATAGATTACTAGTTACACGTGGTGGCTCAAATGAATAAATGGTGTACTTTGAGAATTTGTCTTCATTGCCCATGCCATCCCATTTGAGTTTTCCCGCATAGATACCTGCTTCTTTATTGATATCTTTGAAGGAACGGTTCTTCGGATAACTCTCCATTATTTTGGCTGTATTAGAAAGTGGTACAACGATTGGATCTTTCGAAATCCTGTTTCCTTCAATCGCAAAGATTTTTAATGATTTGGCTTTTGCCGGAAGTTTTGGCATTCGAATTACTTTGTTTTTGAATGTAACTGACATGACGCCTAGTTTTTCAATCGTTTTTCCATTCTTATCAGCATAAGATATGAACACTTTAAAGGAGCGATCATGTGAAATCATCGAAATCGTTTTTCGCGGATTAATTCTGACATTGAATCCCTCTGGAAATTTTACGGAAGCGCTGCGTGTTAACTTCTCATTGTCGATATTGTCAATAACCTGGAATTTATAAGGGTCATAACTAGTTTCGTAGTATTTCCCTGAGTTATCCCGAGCGTAATAAGTTCTAAAATATATTGTTTCATTTTTTGGGAGCTTTGTATTTTTAGGAATGGCATAAACAAAATGGTAATCATTATGGCGGTAGCCGGTATACGTTTTGAATGGTTTTGTTGACCCATTATTTAAGAAAAGCTTAAATTGCATGGGATCGTTTCCTGGATTATCTTCCTCATCATACCAGTCCGACTTGCTCCAATTAAAAATAAAGTTTCCTGATATTTCACCCATATCGCCGTCTGTATCGGCAATTAATCCTTGGGCAGGGAAAGTTGTTGCGGAAGCTGGCAGTTGTGCTTCGATGAAAAGTATTACTAGGAGACTGGTTAAACCTAATACATATTTAATATACTTCACCTTTTTACACCCTCTCTCATTTATTACCATTCATTATAAAGAAAAACCCTTTCTATGTAATTGAATAATACCAAAATAGTGCTAAATATATACTAGATTATGGTTTTTTTCGACAACTTTAGAGTTTTATATTTAGCAAAAAAACAGGATATAAAGGCATTATGACGCTAACGCGGGAGCCTATTGCCGAAGTTCAAGTGGTACTGCTCCGAATCCCTCTAGCGAAAGGTTCTTTAACCATGAACGATCTATCAAATGGGTGGTGTAATTCGTTTGATCCCAAACTATACTATTTCAAAAAAATCAGAAAAGATGGATTCATAAAATATTTTATCCATCTTTTTTTGTTATTTACTATACACCTTTGAGTATGCATTTCTTCTCTCATCTATTTTGATTCAAGATATTTAAATTGTACTGATTGTTAATACAAACATGCATGTTATAACATTCACGTTTATTTTGATGCCTGGCACTGAAGAATTAGACATATAACACCTGCTTTACAATGTGTTAAAACCCTTATAGTACGTTATAATCAGTAGAAATATTAAATGCCTGGTGATTCATATGTTGAATAAAGATTTTTATAGAGGCGAGAATTTTTGGAGTAAAAAACCGAAAAATAATCGTATCGAATACCCTATTAACGATGAAATAATAAGAAGAGCTGAAAATATATTGGATGTTCACTTCCCATCATCATTTATTCAACTGATGAAAGAGCAAAATGGCGGCGAATTAAACTTTCCTTATTACACGGAATACAAAGACGCACTTCCTAGCATAGAGCCAATTCATTTTGAAAAAGATGATATAAGTTTATTAACTTCCCAAGAGTTTTTGGAAGAAGCAAATCTTCCACTAGGATTAATTGTTCTTTGGACAGACTTTCATGAATGGCTCGTTCTAGACTATCGAAAGGAAAAGGAACATCCAACTATTGTATATATAGTTGAGAACTATCTTTCAGGTGAAGAAGAATGGGAATTTCATATAATTGCTGAGACTTTTGATGATTTCTTAAATCAACTATTTCGAATAAGTCCTAAAAGAGCATAGAAAAGAAAGAGCTTTTTTAAGAGTTAGCCATCAAATCCTTTAAATGAAGTTTCTCATAAGTTTATTATTTAAAATCGATAAGATATATAAAATATTATCTATCTGTTTTTTCTAGTTCTTTTTCGATAGAGACTTTTTATAAGCTTATGTAATGTATCGTCAGAGGCTGTACTACTAGTTATATGTGTAGTTACTTCTTCAGCTGTAATTCTATTTCCATTCTTACTCATTGCTTCAGCAGTTTTTTGAATACTTCCCAGTAGTGCATACGTATGGATAATTTGTTGAGTAAATGTAATTGGTTCATATGATTCAACTAAATCAATATAACGTTGGATTACTAATAAATCTTTTTTTGCTTGATCAAGAGTCCTAAAATTCTTCATCTAACTCATTCCTTCTTTAGATAAATTAATCGGATTTACACTATTAGAAATTTCCTAATTTAAATTTTAATAAAACACAAAGTTATATCATTTGTTTAGTTAGGTCTAAAATTATCCTTTGAATATATTTTTAATATGCCACTTAAAATATGGTTTATGTTGAGTTGTTGTCGTTATTTTAATATTATTACTTAAACCATATTTGCAATAATCGTCTTCAGCAATTTCTTTTGAGATCAATATATTTCCGTGTGAGTCAAACGAGATATATCCCCTGTCATACAAAGAATCATGATTGCAACAAAGTAGTATTCCGTTGTATGGATCTAGTCTCTCTTCATTTGTACTATCTTTCCAAGGCTTTGCATGACTGGCACGTAAAATATCTCTTAGGTTAATTCCACAAACCGGACAGGTGTTGTTCCATATTGGTTCTAGTTTTTCTCGAAATTTATGTTGTCCAATTCGTATTTTAGCCTTTGCCTCTGATTCAGTTTTAGTAATTATCGGTGATAATGGATTATCATCATTTATCTCTATTGCATCCATAGAAAAGCTCAATTGTTCTTTACTGGGAGCAATTAAATTCGTCACCCCAATAAACTCTAATAGTTGGATCGTTAATTCCTCATTACAGGGGTATAAATATCCTTGATTTCCTTGGCCACTGGCCTGAAATGCAGAATATTTTAAAGGCAATAATGGTTGAATAGTTTTAAAATGTTCGGAAATACGAAGCGGTACTTCTAATTCATGATAATTAAGCGCTACCATATAGCCTTCTTGATTCCAATTAGTTTTTTTTTGTAAGTTAGTAGGTTTTTCGCTTTCCGTACAATTTGCTGTTGCTATGCTGACCGCAATAATAAAGCCATTTACATAATGGAAAATCACATTCCCTTTTTTTACATCCTTCATTCTACTCCATGAGTGTGGAGTATTCCCAGCTTTATCAAACTGGGGACTCCAGATAATACCTACCTCTTTTTCTTCTTTATATGTACGGCCTTGCATTACTATATAATTACTCAATTATTTCATCTCCGACCTAATAATCTATCTTTCTATTTTATACATTAAATGGAGAAACTACAAAATCCAACGATAAATATTTCACAACTGTTCTATCAGATGTATTAACAGCTAATAAGGTTTTGATTTAACTATTTGTAATATATCAGCTTAAAAAAGAGCTAATCTCCTTAATATATCAAAAGAATTAAATCATTCGTTGAATCTCTAGAAACCCTATACAAAAAAAACAGTATAATCCACTTTGCATGATTCACATAAAACCAACATTTCAGAGTGGCTTAGGTAGTTAAGATTAGAAATCTCTTGAATACAATTTTAAAAACACTCTCAGAAAGTGCAATTGATTTTCCTGCTTCATTAACATCCTTTTTTGTTTCTTCGTGTTTAGTATGTCTCCTTAAAAAGCTTTTCAAAAATATATTCCTAAACTTTACGTTAAAAGGTTCAGTAACTCTACATCTAAAGAAGCTCTAATCATTTATTAGGTCAATGAATATTCAGCTAAAACAATAAAAATAGTACCTATAAAGGGTACTATTTCGTAATTGCTTTTGATGGAAAATCCCCTAAAGATTCATTAATAATTAGATCTATTTCGTCATCACTTAAAGCATTATTCTCATTAGATCTTTGAGTATTTTTAATTCCCTGCCTAAAACTATTTATAACAGGTAATCATTAATCGTATAATCTATAAGATATTCTTTTGGACTCCTGCCTAGAGATTCATGCTCCAAAATATCCCTTTTGTTAAGTTGACCTCTACTATTAGCCTTATTAATATAAAGAGAGGTTTGTTCTGTCTTGTGAAAATCTTGTCTACTTCGGCTGACTATCTTTTCCCAATACTTATCTGCATCATATAAGTATGAAGTTACTACATATCTTTTTGGTACAAGTACGTCAGGAAATGCTCTCCCATCATGGCCTTTTATACTAGGCACGTATGCCGTATATTCGTCCCAGCGATGTGTATTGTGATTCCAATATTTTTTGTTATCTCAAAATCTCTTTTTATATTATATTTCTCACTTTGTTGAATAGTATACTCTACTAATTTCTTCTTAATTAACCTTGCAATTAAATCAGACATTTTATCGCAACCAAATTTATCAATAAATACATGCAAGTCTTCTATACGACCAATTAAGCCTTTTGATATTAATTTTTATTTAAAACACAATTTATTGAACTCCATACTCGCTTGCAGTAGTTATTTAACAATCTTTATGATGAGATTGATGTTATAGACTATCAATAATTAAGATTTGGATATACAAAGTGAACTCTTATTAATCATTACTAACTTTTAAATATTGTATTAATGTTGTTAATTCAATTTCTCTAAAAATTTCTATTTTAATATTATTCTGTTTTTCTAAAATTAATCTGACTTCTCTCTTTTCCATCTCTATATTTCCATTTCCTTCATACAATATTATTATTCTTAACTCTTTTAAACTTTTTATAAATTCCTGCTTAGTAAACTTCTCAATCCATTGCACTAAGCTTATTTTATACTTAAAATATTTAAATTCAAATGCCACATCATTAATAACTGCATCGACTGCATAAAAGTGATTATTCGAGTTAACGAGTTTATTATCATTAACTTCCTTCAAAACTGATATCATAATTTGTTCAAATGTAATGCCTTTAATTTTTCTCAAATCATTACTAAATGTAATTAAATGCTCTTTTTCAATTTTATTAAGTTTATGACCATGAACTATGTTATTTCTAATGTTTTGCAAATATTTAAAATCTTCCTCTAATTCTTTCGAAATAATTCCATGATTTATTAATGTTTTAAAAATTCCATTCAAAGCATAAAAATTAGAATGCTGATTGATCCTTACAATCGAATTACTTACCAATTGATTAGATATATCACGTAACCATGTTTCAAATTTAATAAACTCTTCTAAATATCCATATTGATTAATTTGTTGATTAAAAACAGCATTTTCTGTCCATCTATACCTAGTACTATCTATGTTTTTATCTATTTCCTGGGTATCTTCATTATCTACAACCTCTAATAAATTAACCTCTAACATTTTGTCGATTATGAGTTGTGCATTACCTTTTAAATAACTTATATATGCTGAAGCAAATTCATCATCTTTGAAACTTTTACTTTTTAATATATTCTCAATCTCAAAACTAAGTGGACGAATTCTTTTCATATTTTTAATAATTATATATAAATTAGATATCAAAAAATCTCTAATTCCATCTTCTAAATTATCGTTTGTCTTGTCCCTTATTTCTTTTTCTACATCATATAGTATTTCTGAAATTTTCGCGTTAGTTTTTAAAATCTCGTTATCAGCTTTTATCTCAATATAACTATTACCATTTCCATCGAATCTCATGTCATTCCTAATTAAACTTATAAACTTTCTTAATATTCTATTTGAAAGTAATATATTTGAATCTAAGTACTGTTTGATAACGTAATTATCATTATCATTTATAGAATGTCCTATTAAAGAACTAAAATACTCCTCAAAACCTTTTCTGTTCAAAAGAGGAATATGTATATTTCGAGAGAATATACTTGAAAAAACGTTATCATCTAAAACATCTGCCATTAAATATCTATATAACATTTTCTGTCCAGATATTAATAAGTAATTTGAATATCCCGAAAGCATAAGAGGTTTCAATTCACTAATTAGTGCAATAATATCTTCTTCTTTTTCAAGCTTATCCAATTCATCAATAATAAACACTAATTCTATACCTGATTTATATAATTCCTTAATTATTCGTGTTAATTGAAATTCTGCAACCTCATCATCGTAAAATGTTGTCCGATTTATTTCCATTGTTTTAGAATCCATTCTTTTAATAGAATACTCATATCTAAGAATAAAAATAACACATAATATTATAGAAAAAAAATATGTTTTCCAATCATTGTTTTTAATGAAGTTAACTAAAGAGACACTTCCAGATAGTATAATTAACATTCTTAAAACTAATTGTTTAAAATCTGAACTAATAACATATGACTTAAAATTTTCTTCTAATTCAATTTTTATATCTTTTGCTTCAACATTCTCAAAAGTACGATCATATATTAACTTTAATTCCACAAACAATTGTGGATCTTCTTCTAAGATTTCTTTACAAATTTCATTATTTGTAATTCCCCAGTAAATCTCTCTAATTATGTTCCTTAAAATATTTGCAAAACTACTATACTTTCCTATATTAAGATTAATAAATATTTTTTTTCTTTCCACTAGGTTATTATTATTATCGTTTTCTAATTTCTTTAACTCACTTACCACTTCTTTTTTCAATGCATTTATGAATGAGGTCTTCCCAACACCTCGATACCCTGAAATTAAATAAGTTGAAGGATTTCCATAAATTAAATCATTTTTTAAATTCGTGAAATTTTCACTATCGGAAAAGTGTGTTGCTTCTACGGGAGCATCTTTTATTTTTTTTATATCTATTAAAAGTTTCACTTATAATTAATCTCCTTCTTCTCTTTAAATCCTATATTAAAAAAATCCCATTTAGATAATACTAAACTCAGTAAAATTTATTAATCAGCGTCTTTATAATCAAAACATTTATCATTCTAGATAATTTTCTCATAAGAAAAAAAATCTAGGTCACTTATCCTATTCACCTACTTTGATATTCTAAAAGTTTATTCCTCAATGCTTCATCACTTGCATAAATGAACAGACCCTTAATTCCACGCTTCAATAAGATATTGATTGAGTTAAGGACTATTTTTTCCTTTGCTTCTTTTATATTTTCAATTCCATCCATACCTGTATACGCACCTTTATCCATATACTTACTCGTATTAATGATGATTTCATCTTTAACAGTATCATATTGAACAGAGGGCCCAAGCACGACCCCAACATAATTTAAATCAAAACCTTGTATCGTATAAATTGAACCAGCCTCATGTACAGTTTCTGCTTTTTCAGCCCATGTATATTTTGTACTTGTTGTATTCCATGGGAGTTGATACTCACCATTTGATTCCTTCACGTAGTATGTCCCACCGTCTTTTTTATGTATGTAATCAAACGTTGATACAACACGACTTAAACCGTACTTTGTATTTTTGGCTTTAATTTCATAATGCATGTCTTTCATCGACTCAAATACTTTAAATTCATAGTTAGTATCTTTAGGAAGCGGCATTAATTTTTTATGCTTGAACTCGTTTATCCAATTGATTACGTCATCATTCGCCTGCATACGGAATTGTTTTGTTAACTGGTATTCTTCATGAAAAGTGCTTAATTTTTTGAGCTCTTCTAATGTTACCGCTCCCCATAAGCTCTTTAGTTTCAGCACTTGGTTTTGGTCATAGATGATAACAACTACTTTCGCTAGTTTCAATAGCTCCTCTAAATGATTATTGCCATAGAAGCTATTATAAGTATCTGGCTTTGTTAACAATAAATGCGCTTCATCAACGAAAATTATGTCAGCCTTTTTTCCCTCTTTTTGTAACGTATTAATCAGAGATGTAGGCTTTGCAAAGTTTTTTCCTTTTAAATGTTTCACCTGTTTAGCTATATTTTTATACGTTTTAAACATTTCTTCATGATTCACAGCTAAATAATTTTCTGTACGATATAAATTTGAAGATGCTTCTTCTACTCTTTCTTGAATCGTGTTAAAAATAGAACTTAACACAACGCTTTTACCAACCCCTGCTTCACCTTCAATAACTAATAGACTTCCATATTCACTTGAGTTTTGAATTACTCGTTTCTCACAAAACTCGAGTACTTTATCTTTTAAATCAAGTTGTTCTAAAGATAATTCTTTGAATGGAGATAATTTAAAAATATCTTTGTTTTCAATCACATGCAGCTCATTGTCGACAAGCTTTTGTTCATGTAGCTTTTGCCAAAGTTCTTTAAATAGTTGTTGATCGTAGTAAGACTTGTTGTAGTAGTTGTGAGTAAAATCGCTAGCCGTTTTACTTTTATTTTGAAGCGTATATTTTTCATCACCTAGAAAGTAGTTAATCAGCTTTGTCTCTAGATGAAACGTTGCTGAACGATTGAACTGTTCATGCTTAATCAAATTTACTTGCTTAATATTTTTACGTCCCTTTAAATGAGCTTTCATCCGATTTTTAAAATAAACAGTTTCACCAATATAAGCTTCTTTATTGCCATTTAAAACATAAATGACTGGGTAATTTAAATACTGTTCTTTGTTGTTGATTTGATTGATACTTTCTTGTACAAAAGGCCATGATAGTATTTCGATAGCTGTCATTTCTTTACTCCTTATCACTTTGTAAAACAATTTCTTTATTATATTATTTTAATGCATTCTCATAAATACTACTATGAACTGTAAAAGTTGTAGATAAATTGAAATGACTAATAAAATTAAACCCTATAAAAATAATCAATCCTCTTCATCAGCTTTGAGAAACTAATAATTTCCTTATAGCTTTTATCATTTATTCCTGCTTTTGGCATCCACCAATATAGAACATTAGCTTCCTTATTTAAGGTAACTAAGGTTTTTTAAACAGCTATATTTCACCTGTTAACTAAATTTAAGCCTAAGTTTGTTGTTGCGCTCCTATTTACCTACTTTTTTCATAACTTTTACATTTAATATTTCTTTTTTAGTATACTTACTATTATATAGAAAAAATGCGATTAATCGAATAATAATTAGAAAGTGAATGATGCAATGTGAATATGGACCAATTCGAGCAATTATTAACGTTAGGTGAAAGTGAAATTTTGGATTTCAAGAAGACGTTTTATGTAAAGGAGCGTTATGTAGACCTACTTACAGATGTAATTGCTTTTGCGAATGCTCACAGTAAAAATTCTAAATATATTGTCTGTGGTGTTAAAGAGGGGAATGGTGTTAAGGATTTAGTTGGACTAGACTCATTCACAGATCAGTCTATAATAGAACAACTAATTTTCGAAAACATTGAACCTTTCTTATCCTTCAAGTTGCATGCTATTTCCTATCAAGAAAAGCGATTTCATGTAATAGAAATCAGACCTGAAAAGCGGCCTTATCTTTTAAAGAAACAATATGGAACTTTAAATAAAGGCTTCATGAAAATTAGACGCGGTGCTACAAACGATTTCACCACCCGCGCAGATTTAGATAAAATGTACAACGAGGGACAAGTGAAGTTACAGATTTCAGATGGCTTCTTATATGCAACAAAACCTGAATTGGGCTACGCTGAGTTAAAATGCATATTAAGTAACCACAGTGATAAAACAACAACAATCGTGTGGGGCTGTTTAGAGATATACGAAGGTGAAACTAAACTAACTGAGCATAGATTATACGGGATAAAAGACAACCACGAAGGCGCAGACTTCCAACTAAAATTAACACCTAAAGATGAAATTGTAACTGACTTTCATTTTGGCTTCACCTCATCACAATGCTTTCCATTAGCAGTTGATGAAGATGGAGTTACCCAAAAAACACTAACATATAAAGTAATATTATTCGATGCTGATGATAACGAGTATACTGCCATCTATCACAAAGGATTTTTACTTGTTAAGGGAGAATTTCTTTGGAGAGTGAAGTTAAAAAATAAATAGATATTTAATGTGGAAGATTTAAAATGGGAGACATAAAGTTTTACAAAAACAAAAACGATAATATTCAAGAGCTACAAGGAAAATCTATTTCATAGAGTTTTTAGAAGCTACTAAAAATGAAGATATAAAAAAGTATGCATATTTACGGCTGCTATGCTATACAGGTATTAGGCGAGGAGAAGGTTTTTCCTTACAATGGAGTGACATCAATTTTTATAAGTAGGAAATTACAATTAACAAAGCTGTCACCTATGATGAAAATGGGAAATTAATTATTTCAACTACTAAAACATCTGATCATAGACTATTAAAGATTGATGATCGCACACTTACAATTTTAAATGAATGGAAGCAAATTCAATCTGATTTGCATTGTAATATAAGTACTGATAACCTTGTATTTTCTGATAAACAAAATAATATTTCTTTCCTTTAAAAGCGTGGGACTGGTGCAATAAAATTCAAAAAAAATATAAATGAAATCAAGAATAATGCGTTTGAAAACTATATTCGATATATGAATTACTAAAACAAGTTTCTTTGTAAGCACGTAATCAAACCAACGCATAAAAAAATGAGCAGTGTCTCTAGGTACGTATCAATTTGAAGGAGATACTTTTCTTACATCCCTAATGCATTGAATATCATTTTCATAGCAGATAGAATAAAAGTGGTATTCTATGCATTCTATGCAACTCACCCTTTTTGTTGCGTCTGTACTACTTATTCACTTTAACAGCCCCTAAAATCGGCAAAAAACTCCTATGAATCGCACAGAAGTTTTATGCATAAAAATTTCGAAAATTCATATTTTAATATTGACACAACACAAATAGCCATCTTATAATATATTATAAGATGGAGTAAAAATGTACTCTATTAAATCTTTTCTTCATTTGGTCTGATGCTGGTAACATCAGATTTGGTTATTTTCTAACTCAATTTATTATGTAGGATAATACGTTTATATCTTATAATAAAACGAAGATCGAAAGCAAGAGGTAATTTGTGTTATTTGCAAATTTCACATTACGTTCGATTTTCGTTCGAGTATTACTTATAGATGTAAAATACATATGATTAGTTGAAATAACCCTCTAATGGAGCAGAATTAGGAGGGTTGGATTTTTATAATTAAATAGATACATTGCTTACTCCATTTAAAATATTAAATTTTAAGGAGAATGCAACTTGAAAATTACAGGAAAAAAAAGAATTAGAAATTCAGAGAAATATATGTCTCACATCAATGAAGGTGGTAAGGCAAATATTGGAGTTGCTATCACGGCAGAAATTGCAGTGAAGCTACAAGAAATTGGATTTAAAACTTTACTATCAGGTGAATCCCTAGTACCCGCACCAAAATTTGGTCCTGTTAGTAAATTCAACGTAAACGGAAAAGATGTGCCACAAAAGGACAAGCCCAAAGAAACTGTTTACCGTCAGCAATATTGGTCATGGACTGACTGGGATGGAAATTCTCACTCTCGTACCGTGGATATTCCCTACCAACGTTATCCGAGAAAATGGATTCCAGCCCCATGGGTAGAGTTGATGATTGTACAGTCAGGTGAAAACAAGTTTGTGATTGCTGGAGATACTATTACTAAAGGTCAAACAGAAGAAACGGACATCGTCCATCGTATCAATCTTATGTTGGCGATTTTTAAACAAGCTGAAATCTTTCAGGAGAATTTGGAACGATACGAAGTGCCAAGAACGGTCAAACTTGGCTGGGATATACTTCCTGAGGGAGAAATGCCGTGGGAGACATTCAAACATCATCTTACACCTGTACTCAACAGTAAATCGAAGGGTAAAAAAATCATTATTGCTGAACGACTTGAAACAATTTCTAAATACAATCCAGATTTCCATGCAATCGGAGACAATGGTTATCAAGGATACATCATTTTTGGCTTTACGAGGGAGAATCTTTATATCTTCGAAAACGCTGAATATGGCAATGCCACGTATGTATTTGAAGGCGATTGGAAACAGCTTTCCAAAATGACAAAAGCCGAAATTATTGCTTCTGATATCCATAAGCATCGCTTTGTGCATCTTGATGGCTGGAAGAGACAAATTGCAGAACTATTTCCTCATCACACCGATAAAAAAATCTCTTAATATATTTTTTAAAAAGAGCATGGTTCTTACAGCCATGCTCTTTTCATTCCATAAAGTATGCTACTATTCAGTGTTGGCATAAGAATGGCACCTCCTTCGTTTATTATGTCGTTCCGGGAGTGCCAAACTATTTATATGCGTGTTTGATTAAGGGCTTACGTTTTTTTAGACTTGTTCTTTTTTTTCTGCAAACTCTAATTTGTCTTCAAACCCAATACATAATATGATAAGTATGTAAGGTACAATCCTACCTCACACTCTCATACATCAATTCACGCTAAATCTTTGACCCAATTTTGACCCCGTTTGATATAAGTTAAAAGTTTTTGAAATAAAAAAAAGAGCCAAACCTTGATAAATCAAGGAATTTGACACTTTTTGAAACTATAATATTTCCAATGTGTAGAAACGGTGGGAGTCGAACCAATCCGCTAAGAAAAGGCCATAATAACAGTGTTTTCGAGGGTTTACAGTACTTTTCTCAATACATTGAATACGATTTTGACTACGGTTTACCCAAAATTAACGTTGTTGGGGGGCAAATTTTGTTATTATCTTTATATTATGAGCATAATACAAATCCTATTGATAGGATTTGTATTTTTATACTCTCTAAAAAGTCTATTAAATGTATTAGTATTACCAAATAGAATCGTTTCGTTAGTAACTTCAATTCATGTGGTTGGTAGAGGCAACTTTATTAATTAGGGAATCGGTCATTTTACGTTTTCAGACCGAAAGTATCTTATTTATTTACAGTAAAATAAATTACAGGAAGAAATACTTCTAATTAATTTTGATGCCATTTATTTTAAAGTTAATTGGCTCAGCGTTAAATTTATTAGTTAATAGTTCATCTAGCGAAACATAATTCTCAAATCCACCATAAATCATAAATTTAGATTGTCCACTGCCTACACCTAATACCCTAACAATACGTAAACGTTCATTAGCCACTAATTTTCTTATTTCATTAATACTCATAAAAAAAGGTTGTTTATAGCTATTAGACGTTGTTCCTTTAACTTCAATATGAATTTCTTGAGCAGTATTTTTATCTAAATCGAACGCTTTGATATCATAGCCAAGTCCATGTCCTACTTTTTTTGACATTTGAACGACTTCTTTGGCCTTATCTTCTCCAAACTTTTCTCTAACTTTCTCTTTAAAATAATTTAGAACCTCTAACTCGGCTAAATCCCCGACTCTATTTTGTTGATCTAGTTGTACTTTTAAGTTCTTATCAGAAATAGTATTTCCCCGTCCCGATGAACCTCCACCCGAATTATTAGACCTTCTATTTTCATCAAAGGTATTTTCAGTAGACAATACAACTACTTCATCTGGGCTAGTCAGTTTAAGTTCACTTTCTCTAATTTCTTTTTGTTTTGCTTTATTATCAAGATAACGGATAGCTTTATAAAAATTATTCTTGATAAATGAATTATAATCTCCTATCTTCCCTTGAAGTTCTTCATATTTTCTAAGCATTATTTCTATATCATTAATAATTTTTGCTTCACTAGGTAAATTATTTACTTCATACTCTTTCGCTATAATGTTAGAATGTTGGTAACTACGACCACTAGAATTTTTTTTTTGATCGTTTACTAAGTTTAATTTCCCAGTGACTAATCCATCTTGATCATCAATTTTTTCTAATAAAACCTTTGAACTTGCTTCAAAAAAGTCTAATTTTTTTACAGATTTATCATTTATCTCTTTTCTTAATTCATCAAGATAAGTTACGCCCTGATTTAATGAAAAAGAAACTTTTTTTCCATTTTGAGAAAATAAAAAAACTAGATAAATTGACTGCGTAACAGTTGTTGTTAATTTTTTATTCATTATTCCCACCCAAGGAACAAACGATTGCCCACCTGTTGCGGTACGACCATAAATATGTAAATTTCCATCTGCCATGACTACAGGTAAAGCTTCTAACTCCTTTACAAGTGTTTCTGTAACTAATTCATCAACACTAGCTCCACTCTGTTTTCTTATCATTATATCTTGTAAAGCGTTTCTAATACTCATATATTTACCTCTTTTATCTATGTAGTTTTAGTTAAAGTAGTATATCCAGAAAATATATACAATATTTCCCTTCGATTATAATATAAGCTTTATAAAACATAAAGAGTACAATCAACATTTCAATGTTATTTACTTATTCTGTTGATTTTAGTTTTATAATTTTAATCAAAAAAAAAGCTGACATAATAAATCAGCTTCTTTCTTTACGTATCATATTTTACAAAAATATATTGAGTAGGTATTGATAAATCACATCAATTTGAACTTCTACCAAGATACACAAAATCCATAATAGAATGAAGTTCCTTAAGTTCCTGAGACGTTGAACTATGTTTTTGATCCTTATAATGACTTATGGCTTGCTCAAAATTTTTATACATTTTTCCATTTTCATTAATTGATGTTCTAGAATCATTTATTTTATCCAAAAGTAAATCATACATATTATCAAACTCAGGGAACTTAATACTTAAAGCATAAATATTTGGCTTAATTTCAACTCCATGATTTACAATATAATTTTTTATTTCTTCATCATTGAGATAGTCTATCGCCCTAATATTCTTTTCTCGTTTTTTGAGCCATGTATATGCCTCATTTTTATCTTTATATTTAATAATCGCTAAAATATATTTGTTGAGAACCTGAATATTCGAGGAGTCCTTTTCGTACAAATACTTTAATGTCTTATATCTAATAACAGGTGGTAACAAAGAAAAATCACGTAAAACTTCATTTTGGGTATCAAGTGTCATAGAATATTTTATAAAATACTCGATAAAAAAGAATGCAAGTAAATCAAACATAGCATCAATTACCGAATTTAATTCAGCTTCGGTATATTCTTCGATACGCTGAGTATGTGTCCCCTGATTTCCAAGTGGTTTTATTCGTTCCACAATATCAACCAAATATTGAAAACGTTCTCTACCTAATTTTTCGATACCTCGTTCTCGATAAGGATTTGACTGATTTGGGCGGGGAGGAATATACGTGATATTACCTAACGTTAATGAACTATTAGGTTCAATATCTAAAATTTTTCTGATAAGTACCTCACTATATGTTCTAATTCCAGCTAACTTACCTCTAATTGAACTGTTAATATAAAAAGTGTCATTAATAATATCACTTATTATTTTCTGATAATCATCGTCAATAAAATTCATACAACACCTCTATCTATTTTTGAAAGAGTATAACACAAACTCCATACACAATATTTTACATAATGTGTCGTTAGAGGATAACTCTTATTAATATTTTATTTTAGCAAAAGGACCTGCGTTGTCTCTTTTTAAGGTAAGTATATAGCTCATTAGAATAAAGGAAGCATAGCAATCGTTTTATAGGTCTATTTGATTAATTTTCCTAAACTGATAAAATATGATTAGAGTATACTGAATGTTTGGAGGAAATATAAATGGCGTTACTAGAAAATCTTAAGTTGTTGAGAGATGACATGGTTTCTAAAAATGAAAATTTTGATATTTTTGAATTTAGATATAAAAATGAAAGTTATTTTGTTGTAGTAGAAGTTTTTAATCAAGACAAGAAACCGAATTTTGCACTTACTAAATTGATATTTTTACGAACAGAAAACAAAAATATAGGGGATAAGTTTGAAACATGGACAAACTCAAATGGTTTTCTCGAAAATGATGTAAAAAAAATCAGAGAGTTTTTTGGCATTGAATACTCAAAAAATGGCAATTTATTTCAAGCTCTTTATGAGGCTTTAGGAACAGTTATACCTCAAACGTTTAATCATGCCAGAAAAGATGAAGGGTTAAAAAAGAATAATTTATTAAATTATGTAGTAGAAAATGACCCGAAAGACCCCAATAGAAGGTATTTGTTCGATGTAAGAAAAACTGGCGGGAAGCGAAGTCCTTTTAATGATGAGAAAACAAAGCTTGCAAGACCTGAAATTTATAGTGTTTTTGAAAATCAATTGGAAGTAAGCTTTTTCTATTCGATGAATCCAGATGACCAAAAAGATGATGAAACAATATTGCGAAATTATAGAACAAGATAACATCATACTTACATAACAGAAAAATACCCTTGGCATAGTTGCTGAGGGTATTTTCTTGTTATGGTGCAACTCATCAAAGCTACTTTTATGTTCAGTATAGACGTTTGTTCAAAAACTATTTAATAACTCTTTCTTAATCAAGATTAACATGGCAAAAAGAAAAAGCACTCGAAAAATCGAGATCGCCTAGTAAGCTTCTTTTTTCATCTTCGTCTTCTAGTTTATTTCCTTAAAAATTATTCTAAATAGAATGATAAAAGTCGTTATAACTCATTTATCCCCCTTAAAACCCTAAGTATTTTTTGAAAATTTCACATAAAAAATAATCTTGGTATCATTATGGTATTATAAATAAAAAGCTCATAAGAAACCTTATAAAATAAGGCTCTCTGAACTTTTCTTGTTATTATTAAATTATTTCAACCCAAATTTTTGCAGGGGTGAAGAAGTGTTTTCACAATGTTATTCAGCTCAAATAACCACTATATTGAAAATTATTAAGGGTAATATTGATATAATTTAAAGTTATTCTAATAAAACATCAGACTTTATAGAGTTTTACTCACTCGTGGTCAAAATAAAAAGCGTTAATATTCCTTATATAATAAAAGGCCCTGTACTTGCACTAGAGCCCTTTATATAAACTTTTAAAAAGTTAAATATTTTTCTATTTCAAATTTGTAGAGACCGTTTAAACGATTCTTGTAATCGAAGAATTCTGAATTTGACACTAAATTATTATTTTCATCCAATGTAATGTTTTTCAATTGATCGTCGTTTTTTAGCTTTGTGATTAAATTAAAAGATAGACCTGTTTTTATCAAATCAATTTTATTCTTATCATTAGTTCCATATAATGAATTATTATATTCTTCTTCCGAAATTAAATTTAATTCAAATAAAACAACAATCAATCTATTTAATTTATAATTTATAAAATCATCTTCTAATTTTAGTTTAATAATAGCCAAATTAATTAATTCAGCATCACTTTTAGTTGCTAAATCTACATAAACTTCTTTATTTTTATCTTGATAACTGTCTGTTGAAATAGCAATTTCTCCATAGCTTAAACCTATATAAAATACAGCATTTTTATTTGAAATACGCTGTTTAAAATACCTATAAGTCCCATTAATATTCTCTTTTAAATTCTTTGTTTTACGAGCATGTATATGCCCTCGATAAAAGTTACGTGCATCATTAAAATTAAGTCTATAAGTCTCATAATCAATTATTGTCTCTCTATTAAAACCATATATATAAAAATAATAAATTTTATCTATAATATCTAAATTTCCCCATTTAATGGATACCTTTATATTATCGATTCTCTTCAATAATTTCTCTAAATAATATTTTTTTATAGACAACATTGATTCTAAACCAGATTTTATAAAAATTTGTTTCAAAACATCTAAATTATCCGTTAATTCTGTCAAGATTAAATCTTCATTTTCTTTTATTATTTTGATTTTTTCTCTTACATTATCCTCATTTATCTTGTCTGTATCAAATTTTGATAAAATAGGATTTTTAATATCATCAGAAAAAACACTACTTCTTAATTTCTTTATCAAGTTTTCCATTTTAATTTTCTTTTTATTATATTTACTATTTATGAAATGAATTGTGGGTAGTAATTTGTATAATTGATTTGTATTTGTACCAAAAATTTCATTCAACCTGTTAACTCTACCTATTAAATTTGTTACTTCTTTTTCTTTTAAACCATTAGTATGCATAATAAAAAGATTATCAATAGGAAGATTTATGCCTTCTAATATTACTTTATTTGCAATGACATAATTTAAATCTGGGTTTTTTTTAAATTGATACTCTAAATATTCTTTTATAATCTCTGGCATTCTTCCATGCAAATAAATTATTCCTTTTTTCAACAATTCTATAACATAGAAATCTTTATGGACTAATTCCTCTAATTCATCTATTAAATTTCTTGTTTCAAATTTTAAATCTAAATGAGGCATATATTGAAATAATTCTTTAGAAAAGTTCTCTATTTTTCTAGGTGCTTTATGATATATAAAATTCTTATTATTACTGTTTAATTTTATATAATTTATATATTCAGGCTCTTTATCAACTTTTTTAATTTTACTAATTGAATAAAATTCGTTAACAAATCTATTGTATTTAAAAACCTCGTTATTTTCCCTATATTCATAAATTTCTGGTTCTTTCATATTGTATTGGACTTTTTGTTCAACGATTTCATCTTGAAAATCTAATCTCAAGTTATTACTCTCACTAATTAATGGAGAGAGGTATATTACTTTTTGATTATTATTTTTTTTAGAATTATATCTAATTAGCCTTGAAAGTAAAATACTTCTAGAATCTCTTTCGAATAAATTATGGGCTTCATCAATAAAAAGTATATCGAAGGATATATCATTTTTTTCTAGCAATCTTAATGCTCTTTCTTGAGTTAATACCCCTATGAAACTTATTTCTCCATGATACATTTCATCATGCGTAATTATTCTACGATCTATATTAGCTTCTCTTATCAGTCTATACGTTTGAACTAAAAGAGATCTGGTAGGTACGATTATTCCTACTTTTTGATACTTATCTAAATTATTTCTAATGTGTTCTATAATTAACGAACTTTTCCCATAAGAAGTGGGAGCAATATAACTAATAAAATTTTGATCACTTCGTGTTAATAATTCTAATCTCATTTTTTGTTGTTCAAATGTTTCTGTGTAATTTTCGTGATTATAATCATTCAATTGTAAACTGGTTAAATCATCTACTAACTTAAAATCCTCAATTAATTCCTTATTTTGAATATCCTTAGCTATTGGAAAAAAGCCAAAATTTATTGCAAAATCATACAAGGGTTTATAATCATCGTATGATGTTGAATATTTTAAAATTATATAATACCCAAATTCAACGAAGGAAGTGTGCCTTTTATCAGATTCAAAGCTTTTTATAAATAAGAGTGCAACAGATAAAATATAAGTCTTTTCTCTATGATTTAATTCATTTCCAATAGTTAACTTCCTTATACTTTCTTTGAATATCGGGATTTTATTCACTAATGTTAATTGCATCTTTTCCGTTCGATCCATTATTATCCTCCCTTATAGAAACGCCTAGAAAATCCATAAATAATTCTAGAGATTTTTTGGTGCAACAAATTATCATTAACTTTTTATACTCAAAATTTTGCACTGCCTTTCTTACTTTTCGAATTAGTTCTTCAAAATCAAATTCCTTCCATTCACCATTTAAAAAAACAGTGGCAGCAGGTAGAATATTGAAATTTTCTGTAGAGTAGAATTTTTCAGAAATAAAATCATCTGAAAAGCCTTGTAAAATGGCAACAATTGATTCACTCGTATCCACATCCCTTGAATTTGCATGTTGATAGGCGTTTTGCCAAGGATCATTTTCTGAATCTCCGCTTAATTGTTTCTTTAAACTTACGTAAGCTTCACTTATTTTACTTGAATGAGAAATACCTTTTGTTTTAGAATTGCCCGATTTACTTTCTAAAATCCATTCTTCATTTTCTTTAGAATAATAACCATCAAAACCTTTTTTAATAGATGTTTCTTCCATATTTAAAAACATACATTCTTGTTGATAATCGATACTTCTTAAGTATAAGTGTAAAAAAAATTCAGCCGTTGCTCCGTTTCTTGTTCTTTCATCCTTTTTTTCAAAAAATTTTGCCGCTCTCTTCTTTACAATATCTAAAGAACTTTTATTATTTTTTCCTTTGCAAATTCTCACAAAATTTCCATTAATATAATCTATTAAATCCTTATCAAATTCTTTAATATTAATATAGTGAAATTCCACATCATCGCTTAATTGTTCAATGCGACTATCAAATACTTTTACCATACATAATTCACCTCTTCTTGCTGGTATTTGCAGTTTTCAACCCCTAAAGACACTATATAAATTTTACCATTAAACAAATGTAATAAAATAATAAATTTCCACTGTACTTGATATAAGTTTCTTTAAATTAGGATTCATTTTTAGATAACTCATACTTTGAAATTCATTAACTTCTTGGTAGCTAATCTTTAGAAGTTACTAAAGTTTAAATGGAAATCTTAAAATATTTCCCCCTATTATAAAAAAGAAAAAAATACCCCTTTTCCACGCATAGCAGGGGTATCTACTTTCTTAGTCATCATCCCAATACTCAAAATTCTGGTGAAATAAAATTTCCCCACAAAATTTTTTACATTTTCTTAAATTACCTTGCTACAAATATTAAAAATTTCATAGGGAACCCCTATTCTTTCAGATGATAAATAATATACTTGTATCCCAATAAAGAAGTTAATTTCATTTACAGAATAATATAAGAAAAAATGAGAAAAATAAGGTGTTATAAATTCGACCTTCTTTTCATTAAAATTCTTATTTTATTCACTAAGCTTTGAACTTTAAGTTCAATCTTGTATGAATTACTTTGCTTAATCCTTCAATTTTTAATAATAAACATACAATAAAAAACAAGCCTTATTTAAATAAGACACTATCGATCTCAAAAGAAATTCATAAGAAATACAAGTATAGAATAATACTCTTAAAAAATTCATCATTAGATTGTCTATTTTTCTAAAAGTTTGACCATATTTCTTATTAGAGGTGATAGAAATGGAAGCGTGGGAAACGTTCAAAAAAACATTTGGAGCAATTAAAATTGATTATAAGTATGAAGAAGGACAAAGATACTTCATTTACGGTTTTAGAAACGATGAAAATTTTTGGGATTTTGAAAATGGTGAGCTCGTATATGTAACTGAAGATTACAACTATATAACAACATTTTATTTTCTTCACTGGGATTAAGCTGGAGAAATGTTAAAAATCTTAATTCCCCCAAACCAACTGTTTGTTACAGACTTTGTACCAAATGTTTCGACCAACACGAATTGCATAATTCAGAATTTTACAAAGATACGGTTGCGACACATGGTTTACGCCATACTCACTGCTCCTTACTTTTTGAAGCGGGAGCAAGCATTAAAGAAGTTCAAGATCGTTTAGGACATAGTGACGTTAAAACAACTATGAACATCTACGCACACGTAACCGAAAAAGCAAAAGAAGCAGCCATTCAAAAGTTTGAAAGCTATCTCAACATTTGAGATTGACTACGTTTTTACTACGTTCAAATGACATTCATTAAAATTCAATGAAATGTAAAAAGTGCCAAAACCCTTAAATATCAAGGATTTTGACACTCATTGAAACCATTTGATTTCGTAATATGGAGACGGTGGGAGTCGAACCCACGTCCAAAGACACTGTAACTCAAGCTACTACGCGTGTAGTTTGTCTATTTGCGAATTCGCGCAAGCATTATGCCGACAAACAGGCGTCCTGTGCGCTAACTTGGAAGTCTCTTGCTGCTAGCTCAAGTGGCACTAGCAACCGTATCCCACTAAAGTTGAGCCCGGCTACGCTACATGGGCGATAGAGCAGTCAGGCAGTTTCGAGCTTACGCTGCGAAAGCTAAGTTGTTGTTTGTTTTGCCAGTTATTATATAACTTCCGTTGTTGACGAAGCCGAGACCTCCGACGCGCAACTCAAGTCCAAGTCATCCCTGTCGAATCCGTAACGTCCCCTTAATATAGGTTCCGTCTATTCTGCCAAGTAGTACTTGCAGAGGCGGAAAACCATTAAGGTGCTGAATGAACAGCTGTTTCGGAATAGTATGAGGACATACTATGAACTGGCATTGCTATAGTGATAGTATATGATAAATCGCGCTGAAATTCAAGTCATACGCTTTTAGCATCGGCTCTTGAACTGTTTCTGATCAAGGCCGGAATTAGAGTATAGTACAGCTTACGCTAACCTTCAAGCGGTAAATATTAGAATTGATTTTTCGCTTTCACTGCACGAGCCATTTCGCGATTGGCTTCTTTTTTCTTCAGGTCTGCACGTTTATCGTAGTTTTTCTTACCTTTACCTAGACCTATTAAGATTTTGGCATAGCCATCCTTTATGTACATTTTTAACGGTACAATGGTGTAGCCATCACGTTTGACATCGACACGTAGTTGGTTGATTTGCTTTTTGTGCAACAGCAATTTGCGTACGCGCAACGGATCATGGTTGAAAATGTTTCCTTGTTCATATGTGTTGATATGCATGTTGGAAATCCAGGCTTCGCCATTACGGATAAGGATAAAGGAATCTTTCAATTGGACTTTCCCCTGGCGGATGGATTTGATTTCTGTGCCGTTTAAGACAAGTCCTGCTTCGATGGTTTCTTCAATAAAGTAATCGAATCCGGCTTTTTTATTTTGTGCTAATACTTTTCCAGAACCTTTTGGCATAGTAACTCACCTCTATAAAATATGGATGCGAGAAGAGCGAAACGCTCTTCTCTTATTTTTTCTTCTTGCTTCGGCGTTTTTGTTGTTTCTTGGCAATGCCTTCATAATACGCTTTTTTGCCGCCGGATTTCCCTGAGGCTTTGCGTTCTTGCTTGCGGGTTTTGCCATTCACTTTCGCGCCGCTTGGTTGATATTTCTTGTTTTTGCCTTTTTCTCTGCCTTGCTCACCGCTTTTTGATTTCGCACGGATGACTACAGGCGCTTGTTTTCTCGTACGGCGTTTTGCTTCTGGCATGCCGACGATTTCGAAATCAATCGCTGATTCTTCAACGTTTACTTCTAGGACGCTGATTTCGACTTCATCTCCAATATGGAAGATGCGGCCAGTTCGTTCGCCGACCATGATCATTTGGCGATCATCAAAGTTGTAATAATCATCCGTCATATTGCTGATATGCACAAGGCCTTCGACAGTATTTTCAAGTTCGATAAACATGCCGAAGTTTGTAATCGAGCTGACGATACCTGTAAATTTCTCGCCAATCTTGTCTGCCATGTATTGCGCTTTTTTGAGCGATTCGGTATCGCGTTCTGCATCAACTGCACGGCGTTCTCTGCTGGATGTATGCTCAGCAATTTCATCCATTTGTCCGCCCCAGTAGCTGACTGTTTCACGGCTTCTGTCATTATTGATCAGATACGTACGCAGCAATCTGTGGACGATTAAGTCAGGATAGCGTCGGATTGGTGACGTAAAGTGCGTGTAGTATTCTGTTGATAAACCAAAGTGGCCTAGACATTCAGGGCTGTATTTGGCTTGTTGCATGGAACGAAGCATCATCGTCGAAATCACCGGATATTCCGGCATATCTTTTACAGACTCAAGAATTTCCTGTAATGCTCTTGGCTCTACTGTATTCCCTGTACCGCGAACAATTAAGCCAAAGTTCGTAATAAATTCGAAGAAGCGTTGCAATTTCTCTGGTTTAGGATCTTCGTGAATCCGGTAGATGAACGGCAAATTCATGCGGTCAATATGCTCTGCCACTGTTTCATTGGCAACAAGCATGAATTCTTCAATCAAGCGCTCAGCGACTGTACGTTCACGTAACAGAATATCTGTTGGCCAGCCTTCTTCATCCACTGTGACATATGATTCCTTAAAGTCAAAGTCCACTGCCCCACGATTCATACGACGGTTGTTAAGGATTTTGGCTAAGTCTCTCATATCTTCAAACATTGGAACAAGATCTGCATAACGTTCTTTTAATTCTTCATCACTTTCTTCCAGAATTTTATACACATTCGTATATGTCATACGTTCTCTCGTTTTGATGACACTTTGGAAGATCTCATGGTCAATCACTTCACCGTTTTTGTTAATCGTCATTTCGCATGAAAGCGCTAGTCGATCCACTTGCGGGTTCAATGAACAGATCCCATTAGACAAACGGTGTGGAATCATCGGAATCACGCGGTCTGTTAAATAAACACTTGTTGCGCGGTCATATGCTTCCCGGTCTAAAGCTGAGCCATCCTGCACATAATAACTGACGTCGGCAATATGAACGCCTAAGCGGTATGTGCCATCATCGTTTTTCGTCACAGTTACGGCGTCATCCAAGTCCTTCGCTGTTTCACCGTCAATTGTCACGATCATTTGGTCGCGCAAATCGCGGCGGCCTTCACGGTCTTTGTCTGAGATTTCTTCCGGTACAGCCTTCGCTGCATCTAATACTTCCTGCGGGAAATCTACTGTGATATCGTGCTTGTGAATAATCGACAGGATATCAACGCCTGGATCGTTTTTATGGCCTAGTATTTTGGTAATCATCCCTGTGGCAGAACGATTGTCTTCTGGCCATTCGATGATTTCAGCCACTACTTTATGGCCATCCATCGCACCTAGCGTATGGTTCTTCGAAATAAATAAGTCCATTGGCAATTTTTTCTCGTCTGGTACGACAAAGCCAAATCCTTTATTCGCTTGGAATGTACCTACCACCTTCGTGATACCACGTTCCAAAATTTTCACAATCGAACCTTCACGGCGATCACCTGACGAATTTGAAGAAATGCGGATTAGCACGGTGTCTCCATTGACAGCACCGTTAATGTCGCTTGGCGGGATAAACACATCATCCATGCCTTCTTCTGCTGGTGCAACAAAGCCGAATCCTTTCGCATGGCCGATAAACTTCCCTTGCAGGTAGTTCATGCGTTCAGGCATGCCGTAACGATTGGTTCTTGTACGCACAATCATTCCTTGCTGTTCTAGTTGAACGAGCGTTTTGACAAGTTCTTTGAAGTCCACTGCATCCTGCAAGCCAAGTTGTTCCTCTAGCTCAGAGACAGTCAGCGGCTTATAATCCTCGTCTTTCATTAATTCTAATAATTTTTTTTCAAATACTGATTCTGTATTCATCGTTCTTCCCTCCTTTAAGTAGCATTTGCAAAGTCACTTTTTTTACTCATACCAATCAAGCGTTTCTAAGAAATCTAGAATATCTTCTTGCAATTGTTTACGTTCTTTATCTAATGTAATGATATGCCCTGACTCTTCGTACCAATTGAGCTTTTTATCATTCGACTCTACCGTCTCAAAAATATACGGTGCCGATTGAACATCAATCACGTTATCTTTCCTGCCTTGCACCACTAAAATCGGTGCATATACCTCATCTACATGTTCGCGCACATCATACACGAGTTCACGTAATTCCTTTAAGGATGGCATTCCTTGTTCTTTCAGATAGTCTATTCTTTTTTGTGCCGCTTCATCATTTTTTTCAAAATAACGATTGAATCGTTCCGCGTATTGAAGCACACCTTCAAACATCAAATCGGTCGTCTTCATACTCATCGGGGCACACATAGTCACAATTCCCTTAACCGGAAAAGAATAACCTAATTTTAACGAAAAAACGCCTCCAAGAGACAATCCTGCCACAGCAATTTCCTTGTAGCCTGCATCCAACAATGTGTGATAGGCATCCAGTACACTTTGCCACCACTCATCTGGATTGGTATGTATCAGTTCTTCCGGCGGTACGCCATGTCCTTTGTATTGAGGCGCAAGTGATGTGTAGCCGTTCTCTTCCAAGTATCGGCCAAGCATCCGTACATCCGCTGAATTCCCTGTAAAGCCATGCAATAGTAATACGGCGCGTGGGCCTGCTTCGAAAAAGAATGGTTCTGGTAATACGATTTTCATTAAGCGTCCACTCCTTCTAACTCATTCATCTGCTAGCGCAAATCGCACTCTATTCCACTAATTATAAGCTAAATATGTAAAAACGCCTAACCATAAAGCGGCTAGGCGATTTTATGCATTAAATTTTCGCAATGGCGATGGCTAATACAAAGAATAAAACAGCTAACACGACTGTTATACGAGCAAGGATTAGATCCATTCCGCGTGCTTTTTGTTTACCGAAAAGCTGCTCTGCGCCACCTGAAAGTGCTGAAAGCCCTTCGCTTTTGCTTGATTGCAGCAACACAAGAATAATCAAACCTAATGATACAATTAGAAGAAGCGTCATTATGACTGTATGCATAGAAAGTTCCACCTCCAGATAAAACATCACGACAGTTTTGGCTGTATGTAATGCAAACTAAGTTTTTGAAGACTATGTTTTGATAATTTAGGATCAACACCAAAAGCTATGCCTACTGGAAAACGAAACACTATTCCGGTCATGTTGTATGAATCATCGGTGAGAACCTATAGTTATCTTATATTTTAACATTCTTCTATAGCTTTTACGACAAAAAAGTAAAAATTTGAAGTACCATTGCTAGATTTTTTGATTGAAAATTTAAAAATTAAAATAATTAAAGGCCATAAAGCAACTGTAAACCTGATTGCTTTGCTTTGCTTTTAGTTCTCACATAAACACTCTAGATCTTTTTCTTTTTTTGAATTTATTGACTTAACATGATAATTTATAGGTTTAATTATTTCCAATTGCCAATCATTATTTGAAATATAGAGTGTTGAATTATTCTCAATTATATATTTACCTAACATCCCTTTTTCAATTCCATTTTGATATATATAGCATATTTCTAAGGTGTTTTCCGTAGATACATTTAAATTCCTTATATTTTGGCCACATAATAATGAAAGTCTAGGGATACTTACAAAGATTAAGAATAAAAGAAAGGCTAAAATAAATTTGTCTCTTTTATCTGTTTTATTGGTTACCGAATTATAAAAAATAATAATTGATTGGTATAGCATGTTTGTATTTTCGTTAGTATCTATTCCATTTATTTCTTCTTTAGATTTAATATCGGCTTCTTTATTTTGACTTTTAAATTTTGGATGAATAAAATCAATTTCTTTTTTAAAAAAGAAATTTAAAAATATTAGACTAAAAATCAAGGATAACATCAAAATAAAAGAAATTTTAAAAGGAATTCTGATTATATATGTATTAATAAAATACCCCATTACCAGAAATAAAAAAAAGAAAAAAGATAGATAGCTTAAAAATGCAATTAATTTATGGGTATAGAATTTATGAAAAATAGTAATCGTTAAAAGAAATAGAGGAATGATTAGTAGAGTAATAATTAAATCTACTATTTTAGATTCTATTTTTAAAAAACTAATTGAAATAATTAAAATTGCTAACAAAATAAACACAACAAAAAACATACTCTTCAACATAATATAAAAGTTATTACTAAAATTTATCAATACATATAAAGACCAAACAATTAATCCTATAAATACCCAAACTAAAAGAAAACTTAAAAAACTAATAAAAGACAATTCATTTGCAAAAAAGAGAGTTATAAATATATTTAATAGTATTATTGTTAGTAAAAATAAGCAATAAAGCCACCACTTATTTTCTTTTGTTTTCCTGCTTAAAGAAAGAAGACTAGATAAAATATAATAGATACAAGTAAAAAAAATAATAGTCATAGATATCATTTGTAGACTAAATGGGACAAGGTTTGAAATAATATTAAAGTTTGAAATACTCATAACTTTATTCCCGCTAAAATAATAGCCATATAAAAAGCAATATACCATTAAAAATCCAAATGCTGAAATTAATCCAAATGAAAATATAATAAACTTAACATTGAAAAAGATAGATTGTGCAGTTACGGTGTGTTTGTTTAAAACTCCTTCGAGAAAACTCAATATATTCACCTCAATTATTTAATTATCTCTGTTATTCCTTAGCTTTTCCTCAATTTTAGATATCGGCATAAAGAAGTAAAGATTAATGTTTATATGAATATTCTTAATCTTAAATGATTTAGGTAAAGTCTTGATTTGATAGCTGCAATTCTGAATCAACTTCTTATTTTTTGACTATATGTTGCTTATTAATAAATAATAAATAGAAAGCATCTTGTTGTTTACACCAGCACGCAAATGAATTAAGAGAAATTCAAGAATTTACTATATAACAAAATCAACGAACACCAATCAAAAATCTCACAAATGAGCAAACTAATATCTTTTTTTAATTATTTCTTGTACCTAAAATTCAATTATTTTATTTTGAATTAATCAAAAAGCACTCTTCCCTATGGGATAGAGTGCTTTTACACAAATTTATATATTTTATTAATTATAAGTTATAAAAGAAAGCGGGATATTACCCCTACAAACGAATTAGCATCTACCCTTGCAACATCTTCCTGACTTCCCCACTATTTTAAAAAGAAAGAATTGAGCTCTCCTAATACTTCTTTCGCAATTAGTTGATAGGATTGAATTCGATCCTCTGGAGAATATACAATGGTATTGATCATAATTTCATCTGCTTCATATATTGTTTGCAATTCAACTAATTTCTGTTTCACTTCATGCGGATTCCCGATAATCATGTTTTGTCTCGTACTATTTAGCGATTCCGTTTCTTTTTCCGTCAGCTGATATTGCTTCGCTTCTTGAATGGAAGGAACACCCTGCAGCCCTTCTTCTTTGTCTTTTTGCAAAGACCAGATGAGGGAGCTTAGTGCCATTTCTTCAGCCTTTTCCGTGCTCTCAGCGCAAATCGCAGAGACGGTGACGATGACTTGTGGCGTTTGCCCTTCTTTGCGTGGTATAAAGGCTTCCCTATATTCTTTGACGATTGGTGCTCCTTCATTGTCACTCATAAAATGGCCGAACGTATAGGGCATGCCATTCTCTGCTGCGAGCAATGCGCTTTTTTTACTTGTACCAAGAAGCCAAGGTACTGGCGGATGTTCCGGTAAAGGAGATGCAGAGATTTTAGAGTATTCCGCTTCCGCTGGGAAGTCGTCGTCTAAGAAATGAAGTAACTCCTTCACCGCGGTAGGAAATTTATAAACACTTTGCAAATAGTTATCGGACAATGCATTCGTCGCTTCTGCTGATCCTCCGGGAGCTCGTCCTAAACCGAGGTCTATGCGACTTGGAAATAATGTGGCTAGCATATGAAAGGTTTCTGCCACTTTAAAAGGCCGGTAAAATGGCAATAAGATTGCCCCCGCCCCAATACGAATGCGTTGCGTGTGTGCGCCAATGTAGCTTAGCATCACTTCGGGCGCAGAACATGCAAGCCCAGGCAGATCGTGATGTTCGGAAATCCAGTATCGCGTATAACCTAGCTCTTCTCCTGTTTGTGCTAATTTCATCGATTCATTCAATGCATCACGTGGGGTCTGATTTGAAGAAATAGGTGACTGGTCTAGTATGCTTAACCTCATTTCATCTCAATCCTTTACTTCTAACAGAGTCAATTTATACTGTCCTACTTCCCCTTCGTTATACAGGTTTGTAATAGAAGTGGAATAGTTATGGATGGTCCCTCGAAAAGCTATATCTTTCTCCGGTATCTTTACATCAAACGTCCCTTTGTAAAGCAGTGTTGCTACATCATGATATTCTTCACTTGTCACATCAAACTCAACTAACACTTGATATAATCCATTTACTTTTTCTTCTTCATAATTAGTTAATTGTATCGTTCTATCGTCTAAAATCATTTTAATGGTCAATTCAATCACTCCTATTTTAGTTTCGGACGTTTTATTCCTCATCTTAACAGAGAGTATATTGCCCTCTCCCTATAATAAAAGCCTCCCACAAATGATAGGAGGCTGTAAAGAAATGTGTACTAAGAAAAATCTTTGATTGATTTTTTAGCTTTTAGAGAGATTTAAAATTGTATATTGCCCTTCTGTAAACTCTATTTCAATTAATCATTTGGAAGATTAATTTGCCACGATACACCAAATTTATCATTCACCCAGCCAAACTTCTTACTGAAGCCATAGTTATCTAGTGGCATTAACGCTTCTCCATCTGCAAGTAGATTTTCATAAAGATAAGTCAGCTCGTCTTCCGAATCACACGTAATGAAGATAGAGAAGGAGGGTGTAAACGTAAAATTGTGAACAGGCGCACTGTCTATGCACATGAACTCTTGGCCCTTTAATGAAAATAATGCCTGCATCACGGTTCCCTCTTCCCCATTTTCGCCTGGACCATACCGAACAATACTTTTAATGGCGGAATCCTCAATAAGTGACGTGTAATAATTCATTGCTTCCTCTGCTTTGCCACCTTGGAACATTAAGAATGGAGTCACCTTTTCCATTTAGATCAACCTCACTTTGTAATTAGTTTCATACTGCTTAACCCGTATTGCTTCTTAAAAAGACAATAAGCTATCTTTCGCCACTATAAATAAAAAAACCTCCTATAAAATATAGGAGGCTTTAAATAATCGTTCTATTATTTTTTCAAGTTATAGAATGATTTAATACCGTTGTATTGCGATGTACCAGCCAATTGATCTTCGATGCGAAGTAATTGGTTGTATTTTGCGACACGGTCTGTACGAGATGGTGCGCCTGTTTTGATTTGTCCTGCATTTGTAGCTACAGCAATGTCAGCGATTGTTGTATCTTCAGATTCGCCTGAACGGTGAGAAATGATAGCTGTGTAGCCAGCACGTTTCGCCATTTCAATCGCATCTAAAGTTTCTGTCAATGTACCGATTTGGTTTACTTTGATTAGGATTGAGTTGCCTACGCCTTCTTCAATACCGCGAGACAATTTCTTCGTATTCGTAACGAATAGATCGTCACCTACTAATTGAACGCGGTTGCCGATGCGTTCAGTCAACATTTTGTGACCTTCCCAGTCGTTTTCATCAAGACCATCTTCAATTGAGATGATTGGATATTTAGATGTTAATTCTTCATACCATGCAACCATTTCTTCTGATGTTTTTGTCACGCCTTCACCAGCTAAGTGATATTTGTTGTCTTCGTCTGAATACAGCTCAGATGATGCAACGTCCATCGCAAGCATTACTTCTTCGCCTGGTTTGTAGCCAGCACGTTCAATCGCAGTCACGATTGTAGATAATGCTTCTTCATTTGAAGAAAGGTTTGGTGCAAAGCCGCCTTCATCACCTACAGATGTGCTGTAGTTTGATTCTTTCAAGACTGCTTTCAAGGAATGGAAGATTTCAGCACCCATGCGTAATGCGTGGCGGAATGATTCAGCGCCAACAGGCATAACCATGAATTCTTGAATATCCACATTATTATCCGCGTGTTCTCCACCGTTTACAATGTTCATCATTGGTACTGGCAATTGTTTTGCATTTACGCCGCCGATGTATTGGTATAGAGGCATATCAAGGTAATCTGCTGCTGCGTGTGCTACAGCTAGAGACACGCCTAAGATTGCGTTCGCGCCTAATTTACCTTTATTTTCTGTACCGTCTAAAGCGATCATGTGCTCATCCACAGATACTTGGTCAAGCACTGAATAATTACCGATTAGTTCTGGTGCAATGATGTTGTTTACGTTGTCTACAGCTTTTAAAACACCTTTGCCAAGGTAGCGGCTTTTGTCGCCATCGCGCAATTCTACTGCTTCATATTCCCCTGTAGATGCGCCAGATGGAACGATTGCACGTCCGAAAGCGCCTGATTCTGTAAATACTTCTACTTCTACTGTTGGGTTACCGCGTGAATCTAATACTTCACGAGCTTGTACGTCTGTAATAATTGGCATTTTTTTACTCTCCTTGGTTTTAAAATAATGGTTTTCCTGTCATCTCAAGTGGTTGGTCCACTCCTAGTAATTTTAACATGGTCGGAGCCAAATCTGCCAAAATTCCGCCACTTCTTACAACAATATTTTCTTTTGTCACAATCACAGGGACTGGATTTGTTGTATGAGCTGTCATTGGCATACCTTCAAGCGTCACCACTTCATCTGAATTACCGTGATCTGCTGTGATAATCGCAGCGCCACCTTTGGCAAGAAGTGCATCCACAACTTGTCCTAAGCATTCATCCACTGCTTCAATCGCTTTGATTGTCGGCTCAAGCATACCACTATGACCGACCATATCTGGATTGGCGAAATTCAAGATGATGCCGTCAAAACGATCAGCTTCAATCGCCTCTACCAACGCGTCTGTTACCTCATAAGCGCTCATTTCAGGTTTCAAATCATATGTCGCTACTTTTGGCGAGTTGATTAAAATCCGTTCTTCCAGGCCAAATTTCTCTTCCCGGCCGCCGCTCATAAAGAATGTAACATGTGGATATTTCTCTGTTTCCGCAATACGCAATTGACGTAGGTTGTTGTTAGACAATACTTCACCAATCGTATTTTTCAAATCGATGCTATGGAATGCTACTTCAGCAAGTACTGTATCGCTATAATGCGTGAATGAAACAAATTTCAAGTTTTCAGGATGATTTTTGCTTCGTTCAAAGCCATCAAACAACGGATTTGTTAGCGCTGTTGAAAGTTCAATCGCGCGGTCTGGACGGAAATTAAAGAAGATTACCGCGTCATTGTCTTCAATGGTTGCGACAGGTTTTCCTTCTTTTTTGATCACGAATGGCACGACGAATTCATCTGTGACATCGTTTTTATAAGAAGCTTCTACACCTGCAACAGCAGAATCTGCTACGACGCCTTCTCCATCCACTAATGCCTTGTAGACTTTTTCTTCGCGGTCCCAACGGTTATCTCGGTCCATTGCATAATAACGACCACTAATCGTTGCGAACTCGCCGACACCGATTTCAGCCATTTGGCGTTCTGTTTCCATCACGTATGTGACAGCTGTTTTTGGACCTACGTCACGGCCATCAAGGAAACCATGGACATATACTTCTTTAATCCCTTGGTCTTTGGCTAATTTCAGTAAAGCAAATAGATGTTCATAATGGCTGTGTACGCCACCATCTGATAACAGTCCCATAAGATGGAGTTTAGATTGCTTTTCTTTTGCATATCTTATCGCATCTAAAAATGCGCTGTTTTCAAAGAAGTCGCCTTCTCGGATCGACTTATCGATTCTTGTAAGACTTTGATAAACAATTCGGCCTGCACCAATATTTAAGTGGCCTACCTCAGAGTTCCCCATTTGTCCTGCTGGAAGACCAACTGCTTCACCTGAAGCTGTCAGCATATTATGCGGAAATTGATTCCAATAACGCTCAAAGTTTGGTTTTTTCGCTTGTGCCACGGCATTCCCGAATACTTCATCACGGAAGCCGAAACCATCAAGGATAATTAATGCTACTGGTTTGTTAGGCATTTGCACCCGCCTCCAATAATTGCAAATAAGAATCTGGCTCTAAGCTAGCACCGCCGACTAATGCACCGTCGATATGTTCCATTGAAAGCAATTCCTTGATGTTTGCAGGTTTTACACTGCCACCGTATTGAATGCGAACTGCTTCTGCAGCTTCTTCACCAGCAATGTCTGCAACTGTTTTACGGATTCCTTCACATACTGTGTTGGCATCTTCTGAAGTAGCTGTTTTACCTGTGCCGATTGCCCAGATTGGTTCATACGCAATCACAGTTTTAGCGACTTGATCTTTTGTAAGACCTTTTAATGCAGCTCCAACTTGTGATGACACTTTCACCATCGTATGACTTTTTTCGCGGTCATCCAGTGTTTCGCCAACGCAAATGATTGGTGTCATGCCATGTCCAAATGCAGCATGCACTTTTTTATTGACGCTTTCATCTGTTTCATTATTGTATTCACGGCGCTCTGAGTGCCCTAAAATCACATAGTTTACTTTCAAATCTTCTAATTGGGCTGGACTAATTTCGCCTGTAAATGCACCTTCATTTTCAAAATGCATCGTTTGAGCACCAATCTCAAGTGCTGAACCCTCTGCCTCTTTTACAAGTGATGGCAAGAATAATGCTGGTGCGCAGATTACTGCGTCTACCTTTGTACTCTCAGGAATGGATGTTTTTACTTCTTGTACGAACTCCACAGCTTGCGATAAAGTTTTATACATCTTCCAGTTACCTGCAATAATTGGTTTTCTCACACTAATCGTCCTCCAATTTGTTTTTACTATTTATCGTTTAGCGCTACAACGCCTGGCAATTCCTTGCCTTCCATAAATTCTAATGATGCACCGCCACCTGTTGAGATATGATCCATCTGATCTGCTACATGGAATTTTTCAACAGCTGCTGCAGAATCGCCGCCGCCGATGATTGTATAGCCGTTTGTCTCTGCCATAGCTTTGGCTACGCCTTTTGTGCCGTTTGCAAATTTGTCCATTTCAAAGACACCCATTGGCCCATTCCACATAATCAGCTTCGAATTTTTGATTACGTCTGCATATTCTTCAACTGTTTTCGGTCCAATATCTAGTCCCATCCAATCGCTTGGGATTTGATCAATGTCGACAACCTTTGTTTCTGCATCCTTCGAAAATTCGTTTGCTACCACAGCATCTACAGGCATATGTAATTTCACACCTTTTTCAGCTGCTTTTTCGATAAATGATTTAGCTAACTCAATCTTATCTTCCTCTAACAATGAAGTGCCGATTTCATAGCCCTGAGCTTTGATGAATGTGTATGAAAGACCACCGCCAATAATTAAATGATCTACTTTTTCAAGAAGATTTTCAATTACGCCGATTTTATCTTTTACTTTCGCACCGCCGATGATAGCTGTGAAAGGACGTTCAGGATTAGAAAGAGCTTTGCCTAATACATCTAATTCTTTCTCCATTAACAATCCGCTTACGGCTGGCAAGTATTTCGCAATGCCTTCAGTAGATGCGTGTGCGCGGTGAGCAGCGCCGAATGCGTCATTCACATAAACATCTGCTAACTTCGCAAAGCTTTCTGCAAGTGCTGGATCATTCTTTTCTTCGCCTTTATGGAAGCGAACATTCTCAAGTAAAATAACGTCGCCATCTTGCATAGCTTCTACTGCTTTCTCAACAGTTTCGCCAATAGACTCGTCTAATTTTTGAACGTTTTTGCCTAGTAATTCAGAAAGACGTTCGCCTACAGCTGTTAGACGGAATTCGTCTTTTACTTCGCCTTTTGGGCGACCCAAATGGCTTGCTAAAATAACTTTTGCACCTTTTTCTACTAAAGCTTGAATCGTTGGTAATGCTGCTTTAATACGTGTTTCATCTGTGATTTTACCGTCTTCCATTGGTACGTTGAAATCAACTCGGACAAATACGCGTTTCCCTTGTACTTCTACATCATTCATTGTCTTTTTTTGATTCATTTTGCCAATCCTCCAATTATCAAATGATTGAATAAAGCGCTTACTACATTCGCAAAAAAAGGAGAAGTCAGATAATACGCTTCTCCTTTTTTGCCATAATCCATTATAAGTGAAACTTGACACAAAGGGGATATTTTTTATCTCCTTGTCTTTCGTTTCGATAATTTGCACATATACGGGCAGTTGTCTCCCACTAGTTTTTCTTGTTTATCTATAAGTTTGTAGTGGTTATGCTGCCCGTTCATGCAGGATTACGCACAGTGTCATTTGACGATTAGTTTGACTTAGAAGCCTTGTTTAGCCATGTATTCCGCTAAGTCCACTACGCGTGTAGAATAACCAGATTCATTATCATACCAAGCAAGTACTTTTACTAGGTTGCCTTCAAGCACCATTGTAGATAGGCTATCTACTGTAGATGAAGAAGTATTGCCGTTGTAATCGATTGATACAAGTGGTAATTCAGAGTAAGCCATTACGCCTTTTAGTTCATTTTCTGATGCATTTTTCAATGCGCTGTTGATTGATTCAGGTGTAGCATCTTTTTCTAATTCAACTACCAAGTCAACTAGAGATACATTTGGTGTTGGGACGCGAATCGCCATACCATCTAATTTGCCTTTTAATTGTGGCAATACTTTTGCTACCGCAACAGCTGCACCAGTTGTTGTTGGAATCATAGATTGCGCTGCTGCACGGGCACGGCGGTAATCTTTGTGCGGTAAATCCAAGATACGTTGGTCATTTGTATAAGAGTGGACAGTTGTCATCATGCCACGTTTGATACCAAATTGTTCATCCAACACTTTTGCCACTGGAGATAGGCAGTTTGTTGTACATGAAGCGTTTGATACAACTACATCTTCTTTTGCATTGTATTGATCATTGTTTACGCCCATTACGTATGTCGGCATGTCTTTACCAGGTGCAGAAACGATGACTCTTTTAGCGCCTGCTTCCACATGTTTATGAGCTGAATCATAATCAGTGAAACGACCTGTAGATTCTACAACGATATCTACATTCAAATCACCCCATGGAAGTTTTGCAGGATCTGTTTCAGCGTAAACGCGAACTTTTTTGCCATTTACAACTAGATCATCGCCTTCTGCAGATACTTCTGCATCTAAAATACCATGTACAGAATCATATTTTAGAAGGTGTGCAAGCATAGCTGAATCTGTTAAGTCATTTACTGCTACGATTTCGATATCTTGTCGTTTAAACGCTTCGCGGAATACCAATCGGCCAATACGTCCAAAACCATTAATCGCTAATTTTAAAGTCATTTTTATTTCCTCCAGTTAAATTGTTATTTTAGTAAGTGAAGCATTTCCTTCGCTGCGGCAGAATCTGTGACGAGAATCGTCTGATTTGCTCCCTGTTTAAAGTATGAAAGAATCGCTGCTGCTTTATTCTTCCCACCTGCTACTGCAATAATACTTTTACACCTATTTACTTGTTCGCGTTGGATCCCTACAGTTTGAATCCTTTGTACAGCTTTACCCGATTCATCGAAGTAATAACCAAAAGCTTCACTGACAGCGCCATGCTCGAGAAGGTTACTTTTCTCTGTTTCTGTGGAATTTCTCCTTGACGCCATTTCGATCGCCGACCCAATGCCGTGTATAACAACATCTGTCCGATCATATAAATCAATCATCTCTTTGACCATTGGTTCTTCAATGATTGCTTTATAAGCTGTCTCGCTTAAATGCTCTGGTAAGTACAACGTACGATAGGCATTACCTGAGTTGTGGGCAAATGTCGCTGCAATCGTGTTGGCTTGGAGTCTCATATCATCGACGCCCATGCCGCCTCTTGCTGCGATAAAAGTCAAATTGTTCGGCTGGTCAGACGGGGTTACACTGTCTGCGATTGCAGCTAATGTACTTCCACCTGTTACAGCGATGATTTCCTTCTCTTTCGCAACCTTGCTCAGCACTTTGGCCGCTTCTAATCCAAGAAGGATTTTAATAGAAGGTGTTTCATTTATATCACCATCTACTATAAGCACTCTTTGTATGCCTAATTTTTGAGTCAGTTGTTTTTCCATTACAGAAATGCCTGACCATTCGTAGACAAGAGGCTTTAAAATCTCTAATACTTCTTTACCCGATTCGGATATTCTCATGCCGGAATGGCTTGCAATAATCAAGCCTTGTTCTCGCAGCAAATCCGTTTCTTTGCGGGCTTCTCTTTCTCCAATAGAAAGATTCTCTGCAAGACCTCTTCGGCCTACAGGTCCCAACATATCAATCATTTGTAAAAAACGATAACGCGTATGAAGAAGTTCAGACATTTCCGGCATTATTTTTAATTGAGCTTCAGATACTGTAATAATGTCCTTTCTCTCTCCTCTCATACTAACGGGACTAATTTTGTCCCAGCACTCTAAAAAATGTCCCACTTACTATAAAAAAATTTACTTCCTGAAATAAGTATACATTTTGTGAACGTTACTTGCAAATTTTTGAACTATATAAAGATTTTCCACCAGAAAATGCATTTACAAGAGAGGTGATACTGTTGATTTCCATTCCAGGCGCCGCTTTCCGGGGGGCGGGCGGTAAGCCTCCTCGCTTCGCTGCGGGGTCTCACCTGTCCCGCTATTCCCCCAGGAGTCGCCGCCTTTCACACCAATCAACTCAATTTAAGATTTCTTACTGAATGAAATTTTATGTTTTTTAAGTATTGTATTTTGCTCAGTGTAATCTAAAAAGCGGTTAGCTATCTTCAAAAATTCCCTCTTCTATTTAGTAAACCCTGAAGTGGGAATAGCTGACCTTCCGCGGGCGAGCGACGATTCTCCTCGCTACGCTATAGAGGTCTCGTCTGTCTCGCTTTCCCGCAGGAGTATTCGCTATTCCCACTTCAATTGTGTTCTATGACTTATTCTATTGTAAATTCATTTCGCTACGCTTACTCCTGTATGCCTTCAAGCAATGTCACATAATCAAGCTGGCCATACTGAATGATTTCATTGTTTTTCATGACTACAGGGATCATTAGCATATATTTCTCATGAATTTCTTCATCTTCTTCAATATTAATTTCATTGAGTTGGAAGGGAAAATCTTCACATACTAGCTTCAACAGCAATTTCCCTTCTTCACAAAGACCACAATTGGGCCTGCTGTAATACGTGATTTCCATAGTTATCCTCACTACATTCATTATTTAGACTGTGTTACCATTTGCGGCCTGCACCGCCGCCTGCGGATGAGCCTCCGCCAAATCCGCCGAAGCCTCCACTGCTACCTCCACCGGATGAGCCATTTCCAAAGCCGCCGAAGTTTCCAAAGCCTCCAGGGAAGCTACTGTCATCAAAGCGTCCTCTTCCACCTGGTCCACCTGGGCCGCCTCCTCCGTTTCCTTTGGAGAAGAAAGAGAAAATGATGAGGCCGACAATAACTAAAATAATAATCGTTGTCGTCGAAAGACCGCCTTCCTCTTCTTCCGGTTTTTGAGGGTTATCTAACTGCCCGTTCCAATCATATTCTTTGGCTATTTCGTTATATACTTTGATGAAGACGGAACGAAATGCTTCATCGTAATTATCCTGGGCTAAATAAGGATACATGTAGTCATCAAGTATTCGACCAATTTTTCCGTCTGGTAATGCGCCTTCAAGGCCTTGGCCGACTGAAATGTATGCATCCCGTTCTCCCTTTTTTTGTGCAAAGCTTGCAAATATTAATACGCCATTGTTTTTCTGCTTACTGCCGATTCCCCATTTGCGGATTACCTTGGTGCCATACTCTGGCGCCTCGTAGCCATTCAAGGTATCTGTTGTAAGAATGACAATCGAGGCACCTGTTGCTTTATTTAGTTTTTCTGCTAATGCATTTAATTCTTGCTGTGTGTCATCGGACAATTTATGCTCGAAATCCTGCACATATGGTGTGTCATCATAATAGTCAATTTCAGGCAGCTGTCCCTTAGCCTGAGTGGTTGCTGAAAAACTTAGTAAGGCGATTAGCGCACAGACTGCCCCTAAAAGGAATCTGCGCTTTTTCATTGATTATCGTCTCCAAAATCAACAGTTGGTGCATTTTGTGCATTGGCACTTGCTTTAAAGTATTCCCGTTTATCGAAATTAAACATGCCTGCGACTAGACTTCCTGGGAACTTGCGTACAAGTCCATTATATTCTTTGACGCCTTCATTATAATCTTCACGCGCAACAGCTAATCGATTTTCTGTGCCTGCAAGTTCATCCATTAACTGGCGATAGTTTTTATCCGCTTTTAGGTCTGGATACTTTTCACTGATAACAAGCAATCGATTTAAATTGCCGGTTAATTCATCATTGGCATTCGCTTGGTCTTGCGGTGTTTTGGCTGATGCCAATCTTGCGCGAGAATCAGCGATGCTTTTCATAATGCTTTCCTCATGTTTCGCATATCCTTTTACTGTATTCACTAAGTTTGGAATCAAATCTACCCTTCTTTGCAATTGGTTCTCTACTTGTGCATATTTGGAATCCACTTGCTCATCCATCGAGACAAGCTTGTTATATCGTGGCACTAGCATCGCAGCGATGAGTGCAATTACTGCAATAATGATAATAATGGGTGCTAAAAGTTTCTTCAATTCATTCCCTCCTGTCTTCTTACTATATTATTTCTCTTTATTAAAAATTATAAAACATTCTTCTGGTTAGGTGTACCGAAATGACTGCCATTTCGAATGTATGGAAGCATTGAAGCAGTCCATACTATTTCTGCGTGAGAGCGCGAAAAAAAAGGAGGTACTACTTTGACAAACCAACAAAACCAATCAAACGAACTGTATCATGTAGATTCAGCAAAGTACAACCATGGCGCGCATGAAGTAATGGACATGCATGAAACATTATCAACGGTGATTGCCGGTTTAGACCAATGCGTATTGTTACGTGACCAAATCCAAGATCCTGAACTACGCAATATGATGGACCGTCAATATCAATTCTGTGTAGATGAATACAACATCTTGGTGGAATGCTTCAAAACAGGACGTGATCCATCACATCCAACAGGCCATTATCAAATGACTGAAGACAATAAATTTACTTATGGCATTAAACCAGGCCAACCGAAAAAGCCAATTACACAAGCTAGCGAACTCAATGACGAGATGATTTCAGGCTATTTATTGAGCTCACATAAAGCTACTGCAACAGCTAAATTAGCTGCCTCTCTCGAAACAACAAACCCTGTTGTACGCCGCGTGTTAGCAGATTCAATCCCTAACTGCATTGAAATGGCGTATGAAGTCTCCATTTACCAAAACCGCAAAGGCTACTACCAAGTACCTCAATTATCATCACAAGATACAGTGACAATTACAAATTGCTACGACACTACAAGCAGTCAATTGCAATAAGGTGAAACTTCACACGAGATAGGGATTTTCTTCAATCATCCGTCTTTAGTGAGTTGAACAAATGTTCCTCCCATTATGCGGGATAAAAACAGCATACAAAAAGCGCTTTTGGTATTATGACCAAAAGCGCTTTTTATTACTTATTTCTGTTCCATTTCAGGTTTATTTATTTTATCTACACGTACACGTTTTAGGAATATTGACAACACAAGAGCTACAGCCGAAATAATAGTTGCAACCATAAATGTGTAGTTAATACCATCTAACAAAGCTGTTTGTGTAATTTGAGCTTTCAACTTAGCTAATTGTTCAGCTGTTGGTGAAGAAGGTGTAATTCCTGCTTCAGCAGCTTTTTTAGCAGCTTTCACAGCTTTAGCTTTCGCTTCAGCTGCTAGTTCTGTTGCACTTGATTTGATGTGGTTATTCATAACAGTTACTAAAATCGCTGTACCGATTGCACCAGAAACTTGTTGAACAGTATTGTTGATCGCTGTACCATGTGGGTTTTTCAACATTGGCAAGCTGTTCAAACCGTTTGTCATAATCGGCATCATTACCATAGACATACCGAACATGCGGACAGTATAAACAGTAATGATATATGTGTAAGATGAATCTACTTCTAATTTAGTTAAGAAATACGTAGCCACAGTTGTAATCGTTAAACCAATGAAAGCTAATATACGCGGACCAAATTTATCAAATAGCTTACCAGTGATTGGAGACATGAATGCCATCACAATCGCACCTGGAAGCATCATTAGCCCAGCGTGGAATGGCGAAATACCACGAACTTGTTGTACATAAGCAGGTGTTAAAATCATACCAGAGAACATCGCTACAGATACTACTGCTGAGATGATTGACGCTAATGCGAACATTGGATATTTGTAAATACGAAGATCTAAAAGCGGCTCTTCCATGCGAAGTTGCTTAAAGATAAAGATAATAAGCGCAATTGCTCCGATTGTAATCGTACCGTAAACAAGTGGATCGCCCCACCCTTTATCACCGGCAGAACTAAAGCCGTATAAAAGGCCGCCAAATCCGATTGTTGAGAATACTAGAGATAGATAATCTAGTGATACTTTTCTTGTATCCATTACGTTTTTCAATTTCCAGATACCAAACAAAAGACTTAGTACTGCAAATGGAATAATCATTTCAAAAAGCATACGCCATGAATGATGTTCGACAATATAACCAGATAATGTCGGGCCGATTGCTGGCGCTGCGATCATGACTAAACCGAAGATACCCATAGCAGAACCACGTTTTTCAGCTGGGAAGCTGACAAGCATTACATTCATAAGAAGTGGTGACATTGCAGCAGAACCTGCAGCCTGTACCATACGACCTGCGATTAAAACACTAAAGTTTGGCGCTGCAGCGGCGATAATTGTACCAATCGTAAAGATAGACATCGCTGCAATAAACAAATGGCGGTTCTTAAAGCGAACGACAAAAAATGCGGATGCCGGTATTAACACACCGCTCACAAGCATATATCCTGTTGACAACCATTGAACTTGCGAGTAAGTAACATCAAAGTCTGTCATAATGGTCGGCAAGGCAACGTTCATTAAAGTATTATTTAAAAAAGAAACAAAAGCACCCACGAATAGAATGGCTATCATTCCATAAGGTGGTTTTTGCTGATTACTCATAATTTCCCCTCACTCTTCTTTATATCTCATTTTTATTGGATGTTTATTATTTTATACCGCTAGTTCATTTTTTTCAACTAAAATTTATTATCCTCTCAAAAACATTGATATGAAAGCGTTTTTGGTATAGACTACTGGTATAATTTAAAATCATTTATGACGAAAAGGTGACTAAATGAATACGCGAAAAAGAAAAGTTCTTGATGTGGCGAGGCAGCTTTTTATTGAAAAAGGCTTCAAAGAAACTTCTATAATGGACATTATCCAGGGAGCCCAGATTTCTAAAGGAACCTTCTATAACTATTTCCCTTCAAAAAACGATTGCCTCATCGCCATCTTGCGTGAAAGCCGAGAGGAAACGAGTATCCGACGCCATGAATTAATCTTCGGGCAGGATATAAAGGATATTGATATACTGGCTAAACAAATAGCCGTCTTGATGCAAATTAATCGTGAGCAAAATTTAATGCGAATTTTTGAATCTGTTTCGAATTCACAGGATGAATCATTACGAATGGCCCTAATGAGCCACCATCTTCAAGAACTTGAATGGCTAGCCAAAAGGCTTGTCGAAGTATATGGCGATGAAATCAGCATTATGAGCTATGAATGTGCCATTCAAGTATTTGCGATGATTCAGCATACTCTCCGTATTTTAATTTTTGCAGAAGACCGCTATGTAGAACCAGAAGCTATCATCAAAATGGCTCTTCGCAATATCGATGCTATTATCCCCCGTATGCTTGAAACGAAAGAAGTCATTATCGGTATTGAGACTATACATTTTATAAAGAATAATGTAGAACACCATATCATGAGTCAGGAGATGGTGACACAACAGTTAGACGGTTTCATTAAGGGATTAGGACCATGTGATTCCAAAAAGGGTCTGGAATATGCAAGCTATTTGTTAAGCGAATTAAGTGAATCGAACCCCAAATACTTCATTATCGAGGCGCTTTTAACACCGTTTCGTAAAGCTTTCGCCAAAACAACTCATGCAGCGGAAGCAAGGGAAATCGCCAACTATATTTGGCGGCTCGTCCGAATAGAACAGAACGACGAACAATTTTGAAACCAAGCAGTTCATTCATTTACCATTGGATGGACTGCTTGGTTTTAGTATTGTCTAAATTTTCATTGAGTACACGCATTTTTTAATTCCAAACAGTTATTTTCAAACGAATAAATGAAATTCTGGTACATCTGCCCTGACATTCTTCTCTCTTATGAATATGCAATATAAGAGGGGAGGTGGAATAGTTGTTTAAGAACAATCGCGAGGAGTTATACAGCCTTTCAAATCAATTTATTGAAATATTCATAGCGGATATTTTTTCAAAAAACAAAGTCAATATGGACGAAATTAGATCAAAGGTGTCAGATGAGCAACGTGAAAAGCTTAAAAAAACCGTAGATCAACTAAAAGTGCAGGTGGAGGAGTTCATCAACTCAAACAATACCAAAAGTATTACTGAAAAAGAACCTAAAGAACAGCCTTCAAGCCCACTAAGAGAAAAGCTGAAGCAGGCAAAAACAGAAAATGAGGATACAGAAAAATAAAATTTTATCCCTCACCCGTGTTCTTTGTCTATACAAAAACTAAGGTGAAAGCATCTACTATAAAAGATGAAAGGAGGGGTGAAAATGAGTGAATATGAGAATTCTAATAAGTGGTCTGCAATGGACTCAAGCATGGACCACCCATGTGACCCATGCCACAATAATAATGAGGACATAAATAACAATGCTACTGAAGTTGCGGATATTGACCAATCTTCAAATGAGATTATTATTATTCGTGACTCATGTGATATTACCGTTGAAACAACTGATACTCAGGTAGCTGTTTCGCTTCAGGCAGCTTTACAAGTTGCCATTGCTATCGTAGTTAATATTACAATCGCAGATAGTTCGCGTGCAGAAACGGTGACACAAGAGCTATTACAAAGAGCACAAATTCGTCAAGCAAATCGCCAAAAACTTGTCATCGTTAACTCCCGCTCTGTAAATGTAACAACAACAGATACAGACGTTGCAATTTCCCTACAATTACTACTTCAAATTCTAGTAGCTCTCGTTGCCCAATTAGATATTCTTTAAATAATAGCAGTTCCGTACTTCCTATATAAAATAAAAAGGCTGCAACCAGAGTTAGACTATGGTTGCATCCTTTTTTAATATTCATTATTTTAGCTCGTTGCGTTCCATAATATGGTCGATCAAGCCGTAATCTTTTGCTTGTTCAGCGCTCATGTAATTATCACGATCTGTATCGCGCGCAATAACTTCAATTGGTTGGCCAGTGCGTTCAGATAAGATTGCATTTAATTTTTCGCGTGTTTTAAGAATATGTTTCGCAGCAATTTCAATTTCAGTTGCTTGCCCTTGTGCTCCACCTAAAGGTTGGTGAATCATCACTTCACAGTTTGGCAATGCATAGCGTTTGCCTTTAGCGCCTGCTGTTAGCAAGAATGAGCCCATAGATGCGCACATACCCATACCAACTGTTTGGACATCTGGTTTGATGAATTGCATTGTGTCATAGATAGCCATGCCTGCAGTAACGCTTCCGCCTGGAGAGTTGATATAAAGGAAGATATCTTTCTCAGGGTCTTCAGCTTCTAAGAATAGCAATTGTGAAACGATTGAGTTTGACACATTGTCGTCGATTGCACTGCCTAGCATGATGATACGGTCTTTTAATAAACGTGAATAAATATCGTAGGCACGTTCACCGCGGTTTGTTTGTTCAATAACTGTAGGTATTAAGTTCATAAGAAATAGCCTCCTCAATTAAAAAATAGATTACATAATGACATTTGCTGAGCTTCTTCTTCAGCTGTACCATTATATTACACATTATGGTCAACAAAGGTCAAATGTTACGATTGTTTTTTTCCTCTATTGATATTTCTTTGTTTTATCTGTATAATAAAACAGTCGTTAAGTATATATGCCCTCGTAGTTTAACGGATAAAACATAAGATTCCGGTTCTTAGGCTGGGGGTTCGATTCCCTCCGAGGGCGTTATTGAAATCCTCTTAAGCGTTGCTGCCAACTTTGGCGTGCAGCGTTTTTTATTTCTCCATTTATGATTGTTGTTCCTTAAAAGGAAGAAACAAAAACAACGCACAAACCCAGAAATGAGGATCTGTGCAATAAGGGAGAACTATACTATTTATACCCAATTCGGTATAAAAAAAATCACCTCTATTCATTTTTTGCGAATAGAGGCTTTTTTCAATAGTTGATTGTGTTACTCTTCAACTTCAATAAGTTGGACTAGATTAGAAAGAGCTTGATCCTCATCATCTCCGCTTGCGCTTAAAATAACAGGTGTTCCGTGTGCTAGCGCCAAACTCATAATGCCCATTATACTTTTGGCATTTACTTTCTTATCGTCTTTTTGCAAGAAAATATCAGCTGCATGGCGGTTAGCTTCTTGAACAAATAAAGCGGCTTGCCTTGCTTGCAAACCTGATTTCAAATTTACTTTTGCCTGTTGTTCTACCATTCAATCATCCAATCCTTCCAGTAAGCTTATTTTATTTTATACTTTCGCTGTCTCGCCGCCTCTAAGTGAGTCTGCAATCGCATCAATCTTACGCAAACGATGGTTGACACCTGATTTGCTGACTGTGCCTGTCGAGACCATTTCCCCTAGCTCTTTTAGTGTTACATCTTGATACTCTACTCGCAGCCTAGCAATCTCCTGAAGTTTTTCAGGCAATTGATCGATCCCGATTGCTTGATCAATAAAGCGTATGTTTTCTACTTGTCTAATAGCAGCACCGATTGTTTTATTTAAATTGGCTGTTTCACAATTCACTAGACGATTCACGCTATTACGCATATCTCTAACAATCCGAACATCCTCAAATTTCAACATCGCTTGATGGGCACCTACTAGACTTAAAAAATCAGAAATCTTCTCTGCTTCTTTCAAATATGTGACAAAGCCCTTTTTCCGTTCGATTGTCTTGGCATTCAGTTCGAAGACATTCATCAGTTCCATCAATGCATCACCGTGTTCTTTATATAGAGAATAGATCTCTAAATGATAAGATGATGTCTCTGGATTATTAACAGAGCCTCCCGCTAAAAATGCGCCGCGCAAATAAGCTCTTTTTTCATCAGGTGTAGGAATGATTTTTTCTTCGATATCATGATGAAACAGAAAATTTCCTGTTACAATCTGCAGTTCTTCTAGCAATTCCTTTGCACCTTCGCGCACGCGGCAAATGTAGACATTATTCTTTTTCAGCCTCATTTTTTTCCGCACTAAAAGCTCTATTCGATAGTTGTAAAATTTCTTGATGATTGTATACATTCTACGAGCGATAGCAGCATTTTCTGTTTGGACATCTAGGCTCAGTTGTCGATTGGCAAACGATAATGAACCGTTCATTCGAATGAGGGCAGAGAGCTCTGCTTTTAAACTGCTATCCTTTGCTTCCACTTGTGTAAGCTCTTTTTTCGTCTCAGAAGCAAATGACATAGCAATCCCCCCTTCCTTGTTATATTTTAGACGCTAATTCGCCGAAGATTGTTTTTTTTGTTGATAATTTGTGGCATATTCTACAATCCATGCCGCTACATTATTGGCATCATGCCGCACTACGCCATCATGAATGGATGCTATATCCTTTTTAATGACCTCTAGCCCCATTCCTTCCAGTCTTGGCACATCAAACCTGACAGGCTCCGCTAATTCTTTGCTGTATGCTTCTCGAATTGACAGTGGAAGCTCTTCTTTGTTAATCAAGATGGTATGAAGAAAGTTCGCACCCACATGATCGATTAACGCTTGGACATGATCTCCGGCAGAGTAATGAGAAGTCTCACCTGCTTGCGTCATAAGATTGCATATATAAATTTTATGGCCTTTTGCATTCAATACAGCTTCACGAATACCATTTACCAATAAATTAGGCAAGATGCTTGTATAAAGGCTACCAGGACCAATAATAATGATATCAGCACTCTCAATAGCGCTCACTGCCTCTTGCACCGGTAACACATCCGCCGGCGATAAAAATACACGCTGAATTCTTTGATTATACGAAGGGATTTTAGATTCCCCTTTGACAATCGTTCCATTTTCAAGCTCAGCCATAAGCGTGATTCTCTGATTGGCTGCAGGCAACACTTTGCCATGTACATTTAATACTCGGCTCATTTCGGCGATTGCATGCGAAAAATCACCCGTTATAGCGGTTAAGGCTGTGAGCATCAGATTCCCTAAAGAATGGCCCCCTAGCTCTTCTTTTCCTTGAAAGCGATATTGGAACATTTCTTCTACCAGCGGTTCAACCTCTGATAGCGCAGCGATTACTTGGCGAATGTCGCCGGGCGGTGGGATTTGAAAATCATCACGGATTCTCCCTGAGCTACCGCCATCGTCTGCTACTGTTACGATTGCTGTTAAATCGATAGGACATTTTTTTAAGCCTCTAAGCAATGTAGATAATCCAGTGCCACCGCCGATAATAGCAACACGCGTAAGTGCTTTTTGCATAGCATTATTCCTTTCTCTTCGCTATATCGCGGTGGGTAATAACAGTTGGAGCCTGTTCGTCCAAAAGATGGCCAAAGTACTCTGCTAATGTAACCGAGCGATGTTGACCACCAGTACATCCAAACGCAATAACCAGCTGCGATTTCCCTTCTTTTTGATAAAGCGGAATCATAAATTGGAACAAATCTGTTAGCTTTTGAATCAATGCTTTTGTATCGTCATATTTCAATACATATGAAGAAACATCTTCATCTAATCCCGTTTTTGGCCGAAGCCCTTCTATATAATAAGGATTTGGCAAAAAGCGTATATCAAACACGAGATCCGCATCAATTGGCATACCATGTTTAAAGCCAAATGACATGACGTTCACTGTAAATTGACGTGAATTCACTTCTGAAAATTGGGCACGGATGCGTTCGCGAAGCTCTCTAGGTTTCATGCTCGTTGTATTATAAATATATTGCGCTCGTTCTTTGACATCTGCCAAGAGATCCCTTTCACGTTGAATCCCCATCAACGGCAGTCCATTATCCGCTAAAGGATGGGTACGCCTTGTTTCTTTATAGCGTCTGACAAGCGACTCGTCATCCGCATCTAAAAATAGAATCTTTGTCGCAACTAAATCTTCTTTTTCAATCTGCTCTAGCGCTTCGTTCAATGCGGAGAAAAAATCACCGCCGCGCAAATCCATTACGGCTGCAATACGTGATATCTCCTTTTTGGATTCTTTCATTAGATTAAGGAATGTTGGCAATAAAGCAGGTGGCAAATTATCAATACAATAAAAACCCAGATCCTCAAAGCTTTGAATAGCCAAGGTTTTTCCTGCACCAGACATTCCTGTGATAATAATTAATTCGTTTACGGCGTTTTGATTAGACATGATTATCGTTCCTTTCAGAGGACATTTGAATGCGCTCCTCTAGCAATTGGAAGTCTTCTGTATATGTAAACGTTCCATATTGAGTACCAGTCTGTTCAACAGCATAAAGCAAATTTGTACGGTCACCTTCTGCCATAGGCAATGTTTTTAATTCTTCAACGGGATGCCACTCAAGTATCCCTTCACGTGTTTCCTTATATGGGGCACCGTCTAAATCTTGAGCCACAAAGGTAAAGAGCATCCACTCATTCACGATCTCTTCATCTCGTTTAATGACCATTGTATATACACCTTTTAGATGGGGGTGAATGGCAGTAGCGCCTGTCTCTTCATAAAATTCTCTACTCGCCGCTTCAAAAATCGACTCACCGCCCTCTACTTTACCGCCCGGTGCTACATACCAGCCGCGTCGTGGCTTTTTTAATAATAGTACTTGATCGTCTTTCATCACTAATAAATTGGCGATTCTTTGCACACACGACACCTCGTTTCTCTTTGTCCATATAATTATATTATACAGGCTACTGCACCATGAGTACAAAGGAATTAACATCCGCTCAGTTTACTCCATCGTACAAAGCCTATCTATAACTCTTTCTAGTAGAAATATCGAAAAAAAGGCTGACTCTTTCGCCTAAAAAAACGAAAAGAATCAGCCACAAGAAATATTAATCTTATAAGGGGTTATGCGAATATTATAGCCCTTTTATTTAACAGAGAGATGTCAACAATGTAGAGTTTATATTACAATTATTGAACCTCAAATTTTTCTTTTAATTCTTCTACATAATGTTGGACTGCTTGCGCAGCGATACTGCCATCGCCTGTAGCTGTCACGATTTGGCGCAATGATTTTTCTCTTACGTCACCTGCTGCATAAATGCCTTTAATAGAAGTCTCCATTAAGTCATTTGTTTCAATATAACCAGTTTTGTTTAAGATACCTAAGTCTTCAAATGGTTTTGTTAAAGGCAGCATTCCGATATAAACGAATACACCATCAATTGGCATTTCTTGTTCTGTACCATCTACTGTAGATACAAGTGTTGCGCTGCCAACTTTCCCATCTTTTTCATGGATTTCTTTTACTGTATGGTTCCAAATGAAATCAATTTTTTCATTTGCAAATGCTCGGTCTTGAATAATTTTTTGCGCGCGCAATTGATCACGGCGATGCACGATTGTCACTTTGTTCGCGAAACGTGTTAGATAGATTCCCTCTTCGACTGCAGAATCTCCGCCGCCAACTACAATCAAGTTTTTATTTTTAAAGAATGCTCCGTCACAAACAGCGCAATAGCTGACGCCACGGCCACCAAGCTCTTTCTCGCCAGGTATACCCATTTTTTTGTATTCAGCACCTGTAGAGATAATGATTGCACGTGTTTTAAATTCTTTAGAAGTAGTTTTGATTGTTTTGTACTCTTCGCCATCAACGATTTCTGTTACATCGCCGTAAGCATATTCTGCACCAAATTTTTTGGCGTGTTCAAACATTTTAGTCGATAATTCAGGTCCTAAAATGGAATCAAAACCAGGATAGTTTTCGACTTCCTCCGTATTTGCCATTTGTCCGCCTGGAATACCTCTTTCTAACATCAAAGTAGAAAGATTACCGCGTGATGTATAGACCGCTGCTGTCATTCCGGCAGGTCCTGCACCAATAATCACAACATCATAAATTTTTTCTTCTGACATATTTGCTCCTCCTAGTTGGATCTATTTCATTAGTTCTAATCTTAGAGGATATCCTTTCATTATGACAAGATATCTGCTTGCAGCATGCCTCTATTGGTCAAATAAAGGCAAATACTGAATAAGTTCATTCACATATTTCGTTAAAGTCTGTGAAGATATACCATAATACTTAGCAATCTCTTTTTTTGTGATATCCTTCGTACGCGACGATTTATACATATATTCAGTGGCTGCTGCAAGAGCTTTAGGATTTTTAAATGGATACTCTTTTTCCCATGCCCGTTCAAAAAGAACAAACCACATTTGGAATATAAATGTGTCGTGTAGCTTCAGTGGCTTGAATTCCTTATATAGAAGTTCTGCTACTTCGATTGCTTTCAAAAACACTTTTATACGTTCGCCGTCTCCTAAAAAGTCTTGATCTAGTGCATACGCCAAAAATAATTTCTCGATAGTGGTGTATTCATCTACATTGATGATGCTAGGATGGCCGACGATTTCTTGTTGGTACGGCGATTTGCCAAGCAAAAATAAACCAAGCAGCCTCTCGCTACTATAGCCACTTTCTAATTTTTCTATAATGAAATTTCGATTATTTTCAATAGCTTCTTCATCTTCCAGCACATTATTGATCAGCCAAGGTTCAAAACCTTTCTTTTCTGGATCAATAGCAATCAGCTCATCCCATGTTTCTCTCGCTTCTTCTTCATGTCCAGTAAAATACGAGGCATGTGATAGCCAAAAGTAAAAGCCAGAGTCTCCTTGAAAGCCCTGCACTTTCATACTATGTAGCCAATGGTACGCTTCTTTATAACAGCCGATTAAAGCTAATGTCGCACCCAGTTTATAACGCTGTTCAAAGGAAAATGGGCAAAGCTTCACAAGCAATGACTTTAATTCTTCGACCTCACTATCATCTTTTTCATAATAGGCCATGACCGTTAGATTGCATAATGCAAACAAATTGCCATAATTCCCTTTCAACACCTGATACAATAAGGCTCTTGCTTGTTCTGCATCACCTTTATAAAAATAGGCAAGTGATAGATTGTTGTATGCAGGCCAAACATCTGGATGATCCGCAATAATTCCTTCTAATATTGTAATAGCTTCATCTAATTCGCCAGTTTCCATATACTTTCTGGCTTTTTCCTGCAAATAAGCAACCTCACGTTCCACTGGTTGAAGTGAAAAGCCGCTCTCTTCCATTGACGTAGCAAACTCAATAATATCAATGGCTTCTTCCGCATATTCACCCATTTCATCAAGGCGAAGATATTCTTCCGCATAATATTTAGCATCATCTGTAAAGCCAGCTTGGGCAGAAGCTTCTGCTAAAAATAGGAGAATCTCGGGCTCATTGGGATCAATCTCATTTGCTTTTTTTAATAAATCTAAGGCATGGTCAAGTTGTCCTGCTTCCAATTCGAGAATAGCGTATTGCAATAAAATAAGAGAATCATCTGGGCTAAGCTCCACTGCCCTTTTTAAATATTTATGTGCTTTTCCTTCTTGATCTCGATTTAGTGCTTGTACAGCTTTTTTATAGTAGAATTCTCCGTTAGGAATAAAGGAAACAACATTTTTCCGCGTATTATGTTCACTTTTCATATCTTGATATGATCCTCCGAAATAAAATAAGGAACGCTTTCATACGTTCCTTAAACATAGTATCCACCATTATATCATATATTTGTTCATTTCATACGTAAAAAATCTTCCCTCATCTACTTGGCGAGAAGTTAAGATGAGCTCCCATCAGCGATACATTGTGTTGTCTCGTTGATTTTCCTCCCTCAGATCTCTATTTAGTGGTATCTGGTCCATCAGAGGCTTTGTTTTCCTTTGGATAAATAATCCTCATTGGATTGCCACCAACAAATGCACCTGCTGGCACATCTTTGTTTACAAGTGTCATAGCTGAGACAATCGCATCGTCGCCAATTTCAACTCCTGGCAGAATAGTCGTGTTGGCACCAATCATAACACGATCCCCAATGATAACGTCGCCTAAGCGATACTCATTAACTAAATACTCGTGAGCGAGGATGGTTGTATTAAAGCCAATAATTGTATCGCTGCCCACCTTTATCCGTTCAGGAAACATTGTGTCTGGTGTGACTTTCAATGCAAAAGAGGTTTTTTCTCCGACTTCCATTTTCAAGAAAGTCCGATACAACCAATTTTTCATAGAAAGGAAAGGGGTATAGCGAGCGATTTCAATCACGATAAAGCATTTGGCGACTTTCCAAAAAGAAACGGTCTTATAGATTTGCCAAAGAGAGGTGGACCCTGTAACAGGGTACCTCTCTGTTCTACGCATGCACAGGCTCCTCTATTATGGCTAATAAGTCAGTGATGTGGTGTAGCATATAATCAGGATTGAAGCCCATCAAGAATTCTTCTCCTTTTGCAGACCAGGCAACACCTGCCGTTTTGACACCCGCATTTTTCCCACCTTCAATATCATGGGAGTTGTCTCCAATCATTATTACTTCATCTTTATTAAGGTTCATTTTGTTTAGGGCTAATAAGATTGGCTCGGGATCTGGCTTGGCATGTGTTACTTCATCTATGCTGACAATTACCTCAAACAAATGCTCAACACCTAGCAAACGAAGACCCTTTAATAATGGCTCTCTTCTTTTCGTTGAGACAATTGCTAGGCGAATTCCTTTCTCATAAAGCAATTCCAACGTTTCTTTTATACCATCAAATTCCTTTGCTAGCTCATCATGATGTTCTTCGTTCCAAACGCGGTATTTCAATATCCAATCTTCAGCCTTTTCAGCATCTATGGATGAGAATGACTCGATTAATGTCGGGCCGATAAAAGGAAGCATGTCGTCTCTTGTAAATTTCCCGGGAAATTCCGCATCTAACACATATAAAAAAGTTTGGATTATCAGTTCATTCGTGTCTAATAATGTCCCATCAAAGTCAAAAAGCAATCCTTTAAATTTTGTATCTGTCATTTTTTACATACCCCTTTTCCTGTCCAATAACTTCTTCTAATCCTTATAGCGCACGGGTTTTTTTATTGTTACCCTGCGGTAAATAATTAGGATGGCTCCTACGATTAAACCAATTAGCGATACAATTTGGGCCATTCGCAAATTACCGATTAACAAACTGTCTGTACGCATTCCTTCGATAAAGAAACGCCCAAACGAATACCACATTATATATGTAAGGAATATTTCCCCACGACGTAAGTTCACTTTACGAAGCAATAATAATAGAACCAATCCTACTAGATTCCATAACGATTCGTATAAAAATGTAGGATGATGATAGAAACCATTTACATTCATTTGTTCAATTAACCAATTTGGCAAATGCAAACTCTCTAAGAATGAACGGCTCACAACACCGCCATATGCCTCTTGGTTCATAAAGTTTCCCCAACGGCCAACGATTTGACCGATAATAAGTGAAGGGGCCAATATATCAGCTACCTTCCAGAAGCTAACGCCTCGTTTACGTGTGAAAATAATCGCCGTTATGAATGCACCGATTAATGCTCCATGGATGGCTATGCCTCCATGCCAAATTTGTATAATTTGATCTGGATGTGAAGCATAATATGGCCATTCAAAAATGACATAGTAAATTCTCGCGCAAATTATAGAGATGGGCACTGCCCATATTAGTAAATCGGTTAGAAAATCTTCATTAAACCCTCTTTTGCGCATTTCGCGTTGCCCTACGATATAGGCTATTACAATACCTGTTGCAATAATGACTCCATACCATCTGACCGAAATAGGTCCGAGCTTAAGTGCCACAGGATCTATGGCTAATAAAATTGAATCAAACACATTTGTTGCTCCTTCCGCTCTAGCTTCTTTACTTTAATCCTGATTCATCTTTCTCTTCAATCACTCGATTTAATCTTTTAGAGAATTCTTCTGCTGCGTTAACGCCTAGCGTTTTCAGGCGGTGATTCATAGCAGCTACTTCAATAATATCAGATAAATTTCTTCCCGGCCTTACAGGGATTGTTAGCTTAGGCAATTCTGTATCAATAATTTTCAGAGTTTCTGTTTCAAGACCTAGCCGATCGTAGGTTTTGTCAGAATCCCAAATTTCTAAATCGACAACAAGAGAAATTCGCTTATGTTTGCGAACAGCGCTCGCCCCAAATAACGTCATAATATCGATAATACCTAGCCCACGAATTTCTAATAAATGATTGATTAACGGAGGGGCACTTCCAATTAAGCTTTCTCCTTCTTGGCGAATTTCTACACAGTCATCCGCAACAAGACGATGCCCTTTTTTTATTAATTCTAGCGCTGTTTCACTTTTGCCCACACCACTTTTCCCGGTAAGCAGTACGCCAATGCCGTAAATGTCGACCAGTACGCCATGCATAGCTGTCGAAGGTGCTAAACGACTTTCTAAATAATTGGTCAACTGGCTCGAAAAACGGGTTGTTGGCAGTTTTGTTGTTAATACTGGGACTTGATGTTTTTTAGAGGCTTCAACAAGAGCCTTTGGCACTTCCATATCATGTGAAACAATGATTGCTGGTGTCTCTTTTGAACAAAGCTTGTTCATTCGATCAATTTGTATTTCCTCTGACAACAACTCATAGAAAGACAGCTCCGTTTTCCCTAATAGCTGTACGCGTTCTGCTGGATAATGTGTAAAATATCCCGCCATTTCTAGGCCTGGACGCGATATATCACTTGTTAAAATATGGCGGCCGATTCCTTCTTCACCGCTAATTAACGTCAGATGTAATGCTTCAATAATGTCCTTTGTACTCACTTGGTCTAATGCCATCTTTCTGACCACCTTTTCAAATCTCTATGCTATCAACATTCTAACATAAGTATATAGAAGAACATATCATGCAACTTTGCTTAGTTTATGTATAGTATTTATTCGCAAACAACAAAAAAACTAGCTCCCTTAGATGAAAGCTAGTTTAAATCATTATTTTTTCTCAGATAGCCATTTTGCAACAGCATCTAGTTCATCGCCTTCTACTAGACCAGCTGGCATGTTGCCTTTACCGTTTTTCAAGACATCTTTGATTTGATCTTCAGATAGCTGTGAACCAATTTTTCTTAGGTCAGGACCGACTGCACCTTGTAATTCATTGCCGTGGCATGAGATACATTTTTGTTGTGTAACCGCTTCTGCATCAACTTTTGCTGTTGAGTTAGAAGTAGACTCGTCAGTCTTATTGTTGTCTGCGGTATTATCCGTCTTATTGTTTTCAGTTGTTGTAGTATCAGTAGCGGATTTGTCTTTATCGCTATCATTTCCGCCACCACATGCACCTAGTACAAGCGCTGAACCGAACAACATTGCTAATAAAGCTTTTTTCATCATCATACCTCCTAGGGATTGGGATTAGTACGCTTACACAGTAAGTATACCAAAGACATTCACAAATTAAACATGGTGATATTATTTAATTGTGACGCTTTCATGCAATTAGAACTATAAAATAATAGCCCTTTATTTATACCCGTATTTTTTCTTTTTAAACAATAATAGTTCATTTTTTAGCAAATAGTATTAACCCACTTGGCAGAAGCTTTCGAAATAGAAACAATGGAATCATACGGGATCTCTAAATCGTCAGCTAATACGCTGACTTGCTCTAAATGCATTCTCTCTATAGCGATGGCTAGCTGAAGAAACGGCTGCATATCCGTATCCCCACCGCAGATTGTCTCTGCCACTTCGTCTGTTAAAGGCATATGCTGAAGGATTGTATGGATAGGCCTTTGTAGTATGGCATCTATTAACGAAAACATACCTATCAAGAAATACTCAGACATATTCTTTTTTCTAGTATGTTTCGCTAATAACTCACACGTTTTAGCACGTACTAGAGAGGTTTTCATCAATTCATCAAATGTGCCACCTGTATTAAACTTTTGTGATTCACGATAAATTAAGATATACACCCATCTTTTCAAATCGTCTAGACCAAGAAGCAGTATCGCTTGTTTGATCGATCTGATTTTGGATTTTGTGCGTTTAGCGGAGGAATTAATTAACTGTAGAAGTTTATATGATAATGCAATGTCATGCTCAATATTCTCGCTAATTTGATTGATATCAGGCTCTTCCGCTCGTAATAAAGCTATTACCTGATAATAATGCAATAAATTAGCAGGCACATCTTGTCCTTTTATGATTTGCGGTTGCATGAAGTAGTAGCCTTGAAACAGTTTGTATCCTTTTTTCAATGCTTTTTCATATTCTTCTCTTGTTTCTACCTTCTCTGCCAAAAGCGTGATATGTGGAAACTTTCGTTTGACCAGCATTTCAATTTTTTGCCGGTCCTCCTTTTTAGTATTCAGGAAGTCTACCTTAATGATATCTATATATGTAAATAATTCTTCGTAGGTCGCAGAGAAATCATGCAAAACAAAATCATCAAGTGCTATTCGGTAGCCCTTTGCTTTTAATTCTTTTAAACGACGGATTAGAGACTTCGTTATAGGGATATCCTCCAGTATTTCAATAACAAACTGCACAGGATTTAAGTGGTCAAAAATATCGCTCATCAATAAATTTTCTGTAAAGTTGATAAAACAAGGCTTCCCATTCGACAGAACATCCATCCCAATAGAGAAGAGCGAATTAACAATCACATCTACTGTTGCTAAATCAGCATCAATGGAAGGGAATCTATTACTCTCACTCCCGCTTCTATATAACAATTCATATGACTGAACTTGATCAAAGCCATTAAATATAGGCTGCCTACCAATAAAGACTTCCATTTTGACGCCCCTCCGCTTTACGCTACTTTTTATCTCTTTTTAATTTGGTTTTGCTCCCACCTATATGTAAATAAATTGATAAAATAATGGTGAGAACCCACTGCCTTTAAAGCCCGATTAGTCAACTAACACTCGGTAGAATTTCGTTTGAGCGAAGTTTCACTTTTATTCAATATTATAACATTTATTTCAATAATATCTGTAAAAAGTTATAAAAACCTTTTTAACCGACAAAAAGCATCCCTTATAAATATTTATCTTTTACAAGGAATGCTTTCTTATACTTTTATTTTTTTTTAAACTTCGGAGCGATCAAACCAATAATGGCTGGCAGAATTGAAACAAACACGATTCCTAAAATGAAAACAGAAAAGTTATCTTTCACAATTTTGATATTTCCAAAGAAGTAACCACAAAAGACTGCGATTAGTACCCATAGCAATGCACCTGCCACGTTGTACATAATAAAGTATGGATAACGCATTTTGCTGGCTCCTGCCACAAATGGAATAAACGTACGAATTAATGGCATAAACCGAGCAATCATAACGGTTTTACCGCCATGTTTTTCAAAGAAGGCATGCGCTTGATCCAAATTTTCTTTTTTTATAAATCGACCAAAAAAGCGGTGGTTTGAAATAGCTCCACCCACTTTCTTACCGATTTCATAGTTCAATGAATCGCCCAATACGGCTGCTACAAAGAATATGCCAAGAACAGTCCATAGGTTTAAACCACCAATTGCCGCCATGGCTCCAGCCGCAAATAGTAATGAATCGCCCGGCAAGAATGGCATAATAACAACACCAGTCTCCACGAATACGATTAAAAATAGTATCCCATATACCCACTTTGGATATTGGCTGACTATACTTTTTAAATGTTCGTCAATATGCATAATAAAATTAAATAACCCTACTATTAGATCAATCATTCTTTCACTCTCATTCTATAGTATCATCTTAACCATCATACATTTTTCTCGAAATGATGTCACTGTTTAGAAGTTTATATATACAATACAAACGATTGCTTCAATAGAAGGTTTCGGAAAAATTTCATTAACATAAACGAACTGCCTAACTTCTACTCATTCAATTTGTTCTGCTCCAGGTCGGGCTTATATTGAAATACTTGAATTACACCCTCTTATAAATACTTCTTAAACCAATCTAAGATTTGCTCTAGTCTTTGAATTCTTAAATTAGGCAATCCTGTGCGTGATAAGTTGTGTTCAGCTTTTGGGAAACGGACAAATTGTGTTGTTTTGCCCATCGACTTTAAAGTAATGTATAGCTGTTCTGCTTGCTCAATCGGACAGCGATCATCCTCTTCCCCGTGCAATATCAAGAGTGGTGTCTCGATGTTTTGACTGTATTTTAATGGTGAGTGGTGCCAAAGTTTTTCTACATCCGTCATGTCAGCACCTATCTGCCATTCAGTGAAATAGTAGCCGATATCTGAAACGCCAAAGAAGCTTACCCAGTTTGAAATAGAACGTTGTGTGACTGCTGCCTTAAAACGATTTGTATGACCGACAATCCAATTGGTCATAAAGCCGCCGTAACTGCCACCTGTCACGCCTAATCTGCTCGTATCAATCCAATTATAGTCAGCCAGGACATGGTCAAGTCCTGCCATTATATCTTCATAATCCCCTTCACCATAATGATTGCGACACCCATCAACGAACTGTTGACCATAACTATGGCTACCTCGTGGATTCACATATAAAACACCATAGCCTTGTGCAGCTAACAATTGCAGCTCATGGAAGAATGTATTGGCATACATAGTGTGCGGTCCACCATGAACTTCGACAATGAGTGGATATTTCTCGCCTTCTTTAAAAGTAGCAGGCTTCATAATCCAGCCATTCACAGTCCAACCTTCATCACCCTCATAGCTTATTTTTTCCGGTTGTACAAGCGTTGTTTCTTCAAGCCATGCATCATTATAATGTGTGATTTGTTCTCTTTTCCCCAGTACAATGTCATACTTGAAAAGCTCTCCAGGAAACACAGGGTTGCTTACAGCTAAAATAGCGGTTTTTCCGTCTCTTGAAACATCAAATCCATAGATATGCTCATCTTCAGGGCTTGCAGGATAAATCGCTCCTTCTAGAGTGGCATAATACAGTCTTACATCTCCAAATGTGGATAAGACGAAGTACAAGTCATTATGCTCAGTCCACACTACTGTTTTTTGCTCTGTATTTTGCTGCACATCGCCAACTGATAAGTCTCCTACTGGCAAATCAAGCGCTTGTGTTAAATTCCAAGAATGCTTGCTTTCCCTATCATATATAAAGAGGTTGCCCTGAGCTGCATTTTTGTATGCAAAATCACTGCCTTGATAGGCAATATACCGATCATCAAATGAAAAGGTAGCAGATCCGTAATATCCTTCCTCTTCAACTATGATTTCCTCTTCTTTGGTCTTTAGATCGATCAAAATAACAGGTGAACGCCAATCATTATCTGTGTTCTCTACGCGATTCACTGAAACAATTAAGCTCGACCCATCATGAGAAATATCTTGCAAGCTATAATCATATGTATCAGTAAATAATCGGTTGATTGTCTTACTATGAATATTAATTTGCCCAATTTGGCTATGTGTTTTTTGCGGAAGTAATCCTACGCCGTTGAGCTTATATTTCATTCCGTCTACTACATAAGCTTCGGGTAATTCCTCTTTTTTCTCTTCCTTTTTATCAGTAAATTCTTTTCCGTCTTCTACACGTGCAGAAAACCAAATTTCTTCATTAGACGGGGCCCAAAGAAATGAGTCGACACCCTTGTCGAACTCAGTCAATTGCTTTGCTTCTCCACCACCAACAGATAACACAAATAACTGATTTTTTTCTTTTCTTGTCGACAAGAAAGCGATGGAACGTCCATCATTTGACCATTTAACAGATGAAATACGCTCTTCTCCGAATGTCCATTGCACTACATCGTTGGTTTCCAAATCGATATGGATTAAATACGAAAAATACTTATTCTTTTCTTTATCCATCTTTGTTTGTATCGCCACAGCTTCTTTCCCACTAGGTGATAAAACAGGTGCCCCTACTGAAGTCAATTGAAACAAGTCATGCGTTTGAATCGTTTTTTTCATATTTAACACTCCCTATTTTCAGATTATTTATACTATAACTTATTTCGTAATACTAAGGAAATGTTTTTATTGCTTTTTTACTTATATAGTAACAGAATTCAGATTATTCTTTTTTATCTAGTACCTAATATGGTATGATGCTAGAGTAAATATTATTTTAAGGATTGAAGGAGTTTTACTTATGAGCAAAAAACCACATCTTCAACGTGGGTTGGAGTCCCGACATATCACCTTGATGTCGCTTGGCGCTGCTATTGGAGTTGGATTATTTCTAGGTTCAGCAGGCGCTATTCAGTTAGCTGGTCCCTCTATTTTAATCGCCTATGCTCTCGGAGGGATTGTAATTTTTATCATCATGCGAGCACTTGGTGAAATGGCTGTCGAAAATCCAGTCGCCGGTTCCTTTAGTCGTTATGCCCAGGATTATCTTGGACCAATGGCAGGATTTATTACTGGCTGGAACTATTGGTTTTTATGGATTGCCACTTGTATGGCAGAAATCACAGCAGTCGGCATTTATATGCAATTGTGGTTCCCTGATTCTCCGAAATGGGTCTGGGCGCTAGCAGCTTTAATTCTCATGACAATCATTAATTTAATTGCCGTTAGTGCATTTGGCGAATTTGAATTTTGGTTTGCCTTCATTAAAATATTTGCTATTGTCGCGATGATTGTATTGGGCCTAGGTGTTATCCTATTTGGAATTGGCAATGGCGGAATTGCAGTCGGCATTAGCAATCTCTGGAGTCACGGCGGTTTTATGCCTCACGGTGTAAAAGGAATATTCTATTCGCTCCCAATCGTCATGTTTGCATTCTTAGGTGTGGAAATGATTGGCGTTACTGCAGGAGAAGCTAAAAATCCTAAAAAAGTGATTCCTAAAGCGATTGACACCGTTTTATGGCGAATTTTGCTATTCTATATTGGTGCGTTAACTGTTATCATGTCGATTTATCCATGGAACGAGATAGATACCAATAATAGCCCATTTGTATTGATGTTCGATCAAATAGGATTACGCTATGCAGCAGGGATTATCAATTTTGTGGTTTTGACAGCTGCTCTATCTAGTTGTAATAGTGGTATTTTTAGTACAGGCCGTATGTTGTTCAATCTAGCTGAACAAAAACAGGCACCTGCCCTATTTAAGAAGGTAAGCAAAGGCGGTGTTCCGTCGGTTGCGATCATCGCTTCAGCATTCGTTTTGCTGATTGGTGTTGCTCTAAACTATGTGGTAGCAGAAAAAGTTTTCGTCTGGGTGACAAGTATCTCTACGTTTGGCGCTGTATGGACATGGATTGTCATATTGATTAGTCAAATGAAATTCCGTAAATCTTTATCCCAAACTCAAGTTTCTAAATTGAGCTATAAAGCGTTTTTATATCCATTCAGCTCATACCTTGCTATTGCATTTTTAGTGTTAGTCGTATGCTTAATGGCTGTGTTCCCTGATACTCGTGTGGCACTTATAGTTGGTCCGATTTGGATCATTTTCTTAGTCGTTTTATATCTCGTAAAATACAAAAAAGCATAAGAGACATACAAAAAGATGGTTTTGGGAGACAACCCCAAACCATCTTTTTGTATTCTTTATGCACGGGACAATGCTTGGCTTTTTAAATTTCTACGCAGTATTTTACCTGTTGTATTTTTTGGTAGCTCTTCTAATAGAATAATTTCTTTTGGACATTTGTATTTTGCTAGATGCTCTTTGCAATAGGTATGCAATTCATCTTCCGTAATAGAAGTGTCCTTCAATACAACATATGCTAATACTTCTTCTCCTAAGTTAGGGTCTGGAATGCCCACTACCGCTGCTTCAAGAACGCCAGGATGGCCATAGAATACTTCTTCAACTTCCCTCGGATAGACGTTATAGCCACCGACAATAATCATATCTTTTTTACGATCGACAATATAGAAATATCCTTCTTCATCCATTCGCGCCAAATCTCCGGTATACAGCCAACCATCACGAATGGCCACAGCTGTTTCCTCTGGCATTTTATAATACCCTTTCATTACATTCGGTCCTTTTACAACAAGCTCTCCGACTTCTCCGACCGGCACTTCTTCTCCTAACTCATTGAACACTTTATTTTCAACATTTACGATATTCGTACCAATAGAACCTGCCTTGCGTTCCCGATCTAGTGGGTTAAAGCAAGTAACTGGTGAAGCTTCAGATAATCCGTATCCTTCAGAAACACGAACATTGAATTTCTCTTCGAAGTTATGAAGCAGCGCGACCGGCATAGAAGAACCCCCGGAGATTGCGAGTCGCAACGATTTTAAATCCTCTGGGTTTCCTTCTGGATATTGATAAAGGAAGTTGTACATAGTTGGAACACCTGCGAAAATAGTCGGCTTGAATTCTCGTCCAATACGGAAGATTTCTTTTGGACTGAAAGTAGGTGTTATGATCAACTCGGCTGATGTTAGTAATGGTGCATTCACTACAACAGAAAGCGCAAAAACATGAAATACAGGTAATGTAGTAATCACGCGGTCTTCCGCAGTGAAGGTTAAATAGTCTGCAATGTCCCGGGCATTAGAGTAAAGATTACCATGTGTCAGCATCGCACCTTTTGGGCGACCTGTTGTACCCGACGTGTATAAAATAACAGCCGTGTCATCGCTATCAATCCCCATCGGCTTTATAGAAGGTAAAGATTCTTTCATAATTTGTCCAAAAGAATGGACTCTTTCTTTTATATTTGGCGGTAATGCTTTCAGTTTTTCAATTGTATTTTCATTTGTTTCACAGACAATATATGTTTCTACTTCTGGGAAAGCCTTTAAGCCAGCCTCTACGATCGGAAGCAATGCATCTAACGCGATGATCGCTTTCGCATCTCCATTTCGAACAATATATGTAATCTCATCTGGCGAATACAATGGATTCACTGGAATGGCTGTGGCTCCAATACGCATCGTGGCATATAAAGAGATAATAAAATGTGGTGTATTTCCTAATAAGAAAACCACATGATCCCCTTTTTCTACCCCTAAATCCTTTAATGCAGTAGCAAGCTTAGCGACGGACTCTTCAAACTCCCCATATGTCGTATCTTTTCCCCCAAAATGATACGCAATCTTGTCGGCTTGCTTTAAAGATGTGTTATAAATCTCTGACACTAAATTCATATTCCCACCCCTTTTTGTTAGAATAAAATGAATAGTCATTCATTTTTACTCTCCTCTATTATATAGAAATCAGAATAATAAAACAATAGACAGCTATTTCTAGTGTCTATTGTTTTTGATTAAGCTCTTATATGTGCAAGGTAACGCCAGCGAATCAAATAGAAGTAACAAATCTGGATAGCGGTAATCCCAGCTAACACGATGATCGTTTCTTTTATGATAGAGAGATCTGCTATGCCTTTCCAGAATACTTGCAACGCCATAAAGGCAAATGTGCTATGGAGCATTGCCAATCCCCATGGTAAGAAGAATTGCGTAATTAATTGGCTATCGACAATTTTTCTTAGTTCTTTATGTGTTACGCCCATTCGACGGAGTGTATCGAATTGTTTTTTGTCTTCTTCAAGACCTGTATATAACTTGAAGTATATAAAGCTGCCAGAAGCAAGGAAGAAGACGGTTGATGCCAACAGGCCGATAAATAACAATAACGCAAAAGTAGAACGGAAAAATGAATAGTCTAAACCCGGATTTTCAAAGTAAAAAGGTAGCTGATTTTGCTGATTGGCCATGTATGCATTCGAAACCATCACATCTAAATCTGTTCCAATATCTTTCGTCTCAGTCCACTGTGGCACATAGAATACAAAGATATGGGTTGTTGATTGTCTTGTTTCTGCTCCTTGGATAGGATCTATAATCATGTGAAAGTCAATGTCATTAACGATAATCACATTCGTACCTAATTCAGTCGGCGAAAATAGTACCTTCGGGTAGACCTTATCAATGGAAAGCGAAACGTTATTTTCCTCAAGGACCGTATTTACTTTTTTCGTCTTTAACTCATTAATAGAATCGAGTGAATACGGCAAAAACATCGCCTCACCAGGTCTTAAATTGACGACTGGATAGCCAAAAACAATGGCCAATCGATTGATATCCGACTGCTTCATAATCTTGACAGACCTTTTTGTATAGGAGGAAGTTTGACGTTTGATATCAAATTTATTCAGGTGATAGCTTAGCCCCTTCTCCTCTAATTCATTAATCAACCCTGAGATATGCTCTCGTTCATACGGATTTCCATATTTACTAGAGTAGACAAGGCCTAACGGGTTGAGCTGATGATATTGATGCGTAAATGTAGACATAGAGCTTAGCGTTCCAACAGCTAAAAAGGCTAATGTCGATACCATACATGTGATAAAAAACATTCTTGCATTTTCCCTCATGATGGCAGATATCTTTGCAAGCGATATAATATGGTACTTCTTCCAGTACCATTTCTTATGTGCCCGTAAGCGTGATAATAAAAAAGGTACGGAGTCTGTAAAAAACCAATACGTTCCCAGCACAGCAAAAGGCGGAGTCAATATTGTAAAGATGACTAGATACTGTTTTTGTATTTGGCTCGCCATTATATAGGCAGCCAACAGCAACAGCATACCAAGAAGCCCTCTCCAAACGGAAAACTTGGATAACTGCTCATTCCGCCAATAACCTCTCAACAAGCTGACTAAATGAACATCCTTTATAAACATTACGCTAATAAAAGAAATGATGACAAATAGGCTTGTAAAAATACTAATGGTCAGCGCAAATGGTTTCCAAGAAAAATATAACGGAAGGCTATCAATCTGCAAAATCTCTCGAACAATCATAAAGAAAAATTTTGCAAATGCATAGCCAAAAAGAATGCCCACAATGATTGCTGCCATACCGATAATCATTGTCTCAAATAAAATCAGTTTATTTAGCTTTCTCTTTTCCATTCCTAACTGAAGCAGTAAGCCAAATTCCGTTAGGCGTGCCTCCAAAAAGGCTCTCATCGAGTACAGCAAAAAGAACAACATAAATAAAACAAGAATTACTTCTGCTATGACCATCCCTTGAAAAGCAATTTCCTGCAGAAATTCATTTTCGAGTTTGGGATGGAACATCAGCATTGAATAAATAAAGAAAACCATAACAGAGGCAACACTTGAGAGAAAGAAAGCTGCATAGACTCGACGATTTCTTATTACATTACGGAATGCGAATTGTCGAAAAGTCACCGACATGCCCTCCTAATAAGCTCAACACATTTAAAATCGCCTGGAAGAAGGTTTGACGATGGTTGTCTTTATAAATTTCGTTAAAATACTCGCCATCCTTTATAAAAAGTACACGGTCACAATAGCTTGCTGCAATCGGGTCATGCGTTACCATTACGATGGTTGTATTTTCCTCCTGATTAATACGGCCAAGCAATTGCAGCACATCTCCTGAAGCCTTGGAATCCAGATTCCCTGTAGGCTCATCAGCCAACAGAAGGGATGGCTGATGGATAATGGCCCGTCCGATTGCTGTCCGTTGAGCTTGACCACCTGATATCTCATTTGGCCTTTTTTGCAGAATATCCAATATGCCCAATTGTTTGGCAACCAGCTGTACCCTTTCCTGCATCATGGAAGGATCTTGGTCATCGAGTGACAAAGGCAATACCATATTTTCCTCAACCGTTAGCATTTGTAAAAGATTGAAGTCTTGAAAAACAAAACCTAGCTGCCTTCTTCGAAAGTAAGCCAGATCATTCTTCTTAAGTTCAGAGGGTTTAATCCCGTTTATTACGATGTCGCCGGATGTTTGCGTATCTATAGTTGAAATCATATTAAGCAATGTGGTTTTTCCGCTTCCTGATGGACCCATAACAGCCAAGAATTCGCCTTTTTCAACTTCAAAGCTTAACTGATTGATTGCACGGTGCGTTACTTTTCCTTCATATACTTTTGTCACGTCTTGTATATTCAATAATGCCATATGAATTCCTCGCTTTTATCATTTTCTAGAAGGCTTTCTTTAACGGGTAGACAAAGCTAGGGAAACAGAATTTTTGTAGGTCTAGTCAAATTCATTCGTGGAAGTGACACTTAAAAGAAATGCGCACTGTTGTACCTTCCCCGACTGCTGAATCAATCTCCATATGATGGCCAAGTTTCTCACATACTTCTTTTGCCAAATATAGTCCCATACCGGTCGATTCGGCTGTTTTCCGGCCATTCTCTCCTGTGAAAAAGGCTTTGGTTACACGTTTTAAATCAGAAGGCGGGATTCCAATGCCTTCATCTTTAATGGTAAGTATGACGTGTCCATGGTCATGGGAGGATGAAATATATACTTTTTTTCCTTTTTCAAACGTATATTTCACCGCATTGGTAATGAATTGCCCAACGATAAACTTAAACCATTTTGCATCTGTCGCTACTATACAATCTTCGTCCACTTTAATTTGAGGATATACCTGATTTTTAATAAATAAACGTTTGTTTTCATTAATAACCGAGCTGACCAATGGTAATAATGCTACCTGTTCAATTTTCATATCCTCTTCAAAAGTATCTAGACGCGCATTCATCAAAACGGTTTCTAAACCTCGCCTTAATCTCTCGACTTCTTCTCGAACACTTTCTCGGTCCAGTTCAGTTTCATCTTGCAGCAACAGCTCCAAAACGCTGATGGGCGTTTTCATTTGATGTACCCATTGATTCATAAACTGCATTTGCCTTTTTTGATGAGCGTATAGGGCTTGAGCTTCTAATTCATATAACCGGTATAGCTCATGTATATACTTTTCAGTGGCTATATTTTCCGGCATTTTAGCATTTTTCTGTAAAGCCTCTTCCATCTTTAAAGGTTTTTGCAGTATTTTCCCATAGAAGGACTGTCTCATAACATAGCGTGTGAATAGGAAAGTAATAGTCAAAATGATTGAGATGATTACTGTATATATGGCTGTATCTGTATTTCTAAAGCCATCTAGCCAATAGAGCAAAAGAATAAATAAAACTAGGAGCAGATTAAAGATTAAAAAACCAATATGATCCTTTATAAATAATTTGATAGAATCCATTGTTATTGTTCCTCTTCACATAATACAAATCGATAACCAGCGCCCCGAACTGTTTCGATAGAAGATTGGATGGAGTAATCGGAGAGTTTTTTTCGTACGCGAGCCATATTCACATTAAGCGTATTTTCATCTACAAATGATTGATCATCCCATAGCTCTTCTAAAAGCTGTTCACGCGTCACGACTTTTGGAGTTGAGCCCATCAATAATTCCAGAATGACACATTCTTTTTTCTGCAGAGGTATAATTTCGTTCTTGCTGTGGAGCTCCATTCTTTCTATATAAAGCTGAAATTGCCCCAGATTAATGACTCTTTCTTTTTGGGATGCCGCATATTCCCCGTATGTTCTTCTTAAATGGCTTTTAATCTTAGCTAGAACAATTTCGTAATTAAATGGCTTTGTTATAAAATCATCTCCGCCATTCTCCAATGCAAAGATTTGATCCATTTCGCCTGAGCGAGCCGAAATAAATATAATGGGGCATGTCGTCACTTGTCTTAACTGGCGACACCAATAATAACCGTCATATGAAGGCAAATTGATATCTAACAGGACAATATGAGGGCTGAACATTTGAAACTCTTCCAAAATGTTTTCAAAGGATTCTACTGCCTTTACATCATAATGATACCTTCTGAGCGTTTCCGCCAACAGAGATGCTATTTTTAAATCATCTTCTACAATAAGGATCCGATGTGTAGCCATTAAACTCCCCCCTTTCAATAAGTGTTCGTTTCTATTGGATTCCTATACAGACAGCCGATTAGTGTGACTGCCTGTACAGAAACAACTTTTTTGCTCGTTTAGTATATAAGCTTTAGGAATTCCTCTTTCGATACACCGCCAAAATAAGTCGGAATGTCGATTCCTTCAAGAGCTTCTCCTATTGCATCTAAGCTGTATCTTTTCCCTTTTAAAGCTTCTTCGATATCTTTCATTTCCCCTACGCCGAAGAAATCGCCAAAGATATGCACATCCTCCATCAAGCCTTTGTTGACTTCTAAGCGCAAGTCAATAAAACCAGATGGAAATTTACTAGAGCGTTGAACATTGAATTTCGGTGATTGGCCATAGTTCCAATCCCACTGTTGATATCGCTCCTCTGATAGTTTATGAATGTTTGCCCAATCTTCATCGGTGAATTCATAGTATTGAATATTTTCTTCTCCGCCAAATATCGATTTTAGGATTTCCATTCGGAACTCTTCAACTGTGATTGGTTTGTCCATAAAGTCCACAATATTGGCTACACGAGAACGGACAGATTTGATTCCTTTTGATTCAATTTTTTCTTTTCTCACTTTTAATGCATTTACGACTTCATCAATATTTGTATCAAACAAAAGGGTACCATGGCTAAATAGGCGGCCTTTTGTAGAAAACATAGCGTTTCCTGAAATTTTGCGTCCTTCAGCAAGGATATCATTGCGGCCAGACAGCTCCGATTGGATACCTAGGTTTTTCATTGCATCCACAACAGGCTGCGTAAATTTCTTAAAGTTTTGGAACGATTCGCCATCATCTTTTGTGATAAAGCTGTAATTTAAATTGCCCAGGTCATGATAGACTGCGCCGCCGCCTGATAAGCGTCTCACAACAATAATATTCTGCTCTTCCACGTAATCTGTATTAATTTCTTCAATTGTGTTTTGATTTCTTCCAATAATGATAGATGGTTGATTTATATAAAAAAGCAAATAAGATTCGTTTTCCACATTTAACGTTTTCAGTGCATATTCTTCAATAGCCAAATTAATACGTGGATCTGTGATTCCTTTATTATCTATAAAATACATTGAATACACTCCTCAGTTACAATACTACGTTTATTTTACAATATATTTGGGTTTTTGTATTGACATTTCTCCACCTGTTATAATACAATACATTATAACAAAGCAGTAATATAACAGATATGTTAAGGAGGAGAATTCAATGTTAGAAAACGTTGTAGAATTTTTCAAAAACTTACCTGATAAACACTGTGTAGAATGTGGCGAAAAAATCGATGAACAAAGTGAGTGCTATGCAAACACTTGTGAACATTGCAATACCTTATAACATCCATATTACTTGCTCTTGTGCTCATTCCTTAGAGAATGAACCTATAAGTAATTTGCTTACAACATTTGCTTACAACAAAATCGCAGAAAAAGGATTGTGAATCTCATTCACAATCCTTTTTCTATTAGATACATAGAAAAGACCAGAGAATACAATTCTCTGGTCTTTTCTTTTTAATTATTCAGCTGCTGCTTCTCTTGAGAAACGTTTTTTGTAACGCAAAATGAAATAGCCGCAAGTAATGATTAAGAATACAACCATGCAGGAAATTAATACAACTGCATTAAAGGCAAAGAAGCTCATATCGCCTGTGGAGATGGCTGCTCTAAACCCTTGGATTGAATACGTCATCGGTAAGAATTTATTAAATACTTGTAATGGTTTTGACACTAATTCTAATGGGAATGTACCCGCACTTGTTGTTAATTGCAATACTAAGATAATGATCGCAATAAAACGGCCTGGATTATCTAGGATGGAAACAAGCATTTGAATTAGTGCTAAGAATGTGTAGCTTGCCAAAACAGTCATGAATATAAACGCTGGTACATTGACTACCTCTATTTTTAGGAAAAATAAAGCGATAATGACAACAAGTGTCGATTGAACCAATCCAACAACAGCTAAAACGGATACTTTACTTAAGAACCAAGAAAAGCCGTTTTTCGGTCTGATTGCTGCGTCTACAAATGGATAAATAATCGACAGCATGAGGGCTCCAACGAATAAGCCGAGAGAAAGCATAAATGGAGCAAAACCTGTACCATAGGTTGGTACTTTATTTACTTCTTGTTTCTCTACTTCGACCGGTTCACCGACCATATCATATGTTTTTTGATTTGCTTTAATTTTAGAAGCTTGGTCATGGGCATCTGCTAGTTTACCTTGCAGTTTACCCGCACCGTCTTGCAATTCGCCTGCACCTGATGCAAGCTGGCTAGAACCGTCAGATAGCTGTGCTGATCCGCTGACTAATGATTTGGTACCGTTGCTTAATGTATCTAAACCTGTTGCCAGCTGGCCTGAACCTGTTTGCAATTGACCCATGCCGCCAACTAATGATTTGGTACCGTTACTTAATGTACCTAATCCTGTTGATAATTGACCTGAACCTGCTTGCAATTGACCAATACCGCCAACTAATGATTTGGTACCATTGCTTAATGTACCTAATCCTGTCGTTAATTGAGTAGAACCATTTTGTAGTTTACCCATACCATTTGCAAGTGAGTTTGTGCCATTGCTTAGTGTACCAAGGCCTGAAGTTAATTTACCTGAACCTGTTTGCAATTGGCCTAATCCATTATCAAGCGAAGAAATACCTGTGTTTAACTGACCAGCACCTGCATCTAATTTTTTCGCACCCTCAATTGAACTGTTCCATTTGTCTGCAAGCTGGCTTGTGCCGTCTGCCAAATCTTTTGTTCCTGGGGCAAGTTCATTTGAGACGGATTGATTCATTTGATCTAAACCTTTCGCTACATCTGCTGCGCCTTGTTTTAGTTTAGATAAGTCGTCTCCCGTACTTGGTGCATTAATGCTGCTTATACTTTGGTTTACTTGTGAAGTAACTTCACTTAGTTTTCCAGCTCCTGTATTCACAGTTGACGCATCTTTATCTACAGCATTAGCCGTCTGTAGCAATGCTTGTTTTTGCTCTGCGGGAATATCCATATTATTAATTTGTTCAATTAACTTTTTCGTATTGGCAGATAAAGATGAGCTATTAGCTGTCAGGTTGGTTGCTTTGCCATTTATATCTGCAACACCTGTTTTTAATGACTGGATTTGATTAGGAAATTCACCAATAAGATTCACCAGTTTTGTTACACCGTTAGAAACATTAGCAGCTCCAGGCACTAGTTCTGATAAGCCCCCACTTAATGTTGCAACGCCATTATTTACTTTTTGTGCTCCATCATTTAAAGCTTTAATATTAGCTGTATTGCCTTCTAATCCTGAAACGAGGCTCTCTGTTCCTTTTTTCAAGTCAGATGAACCTGTCTGCAATTGAGTGGAACCACTCTTAGCTGAGTTGATACCATTCTGCAATTCTTTCGAGCCATTGATAGCGGATTGGGCACCGTCATTTACCTTATTCGCACCGTCTGCTGCTGAGTTAATACCATTTTCTAAATCCTTTGCACCTGTGGTTGCCGAATTAGCACCATCATTTAATTTATTCGCACCATCGGCTGCTGAGTTAATACCATTTTCTAAATCCTTTGCACCAGTGGCTGCTGAGCTGGCACCATCATTTAGCTTATTCGCACCGTTCGCTGCTGAATCCACGCCATTTTTTAAGTCATAGGCGCCATTTTTGGCTGATTGTGCTCCGTTATTCAGTTTTGTGGAGCCTTCTTTTGCAGATTGAACACCTTCATTGAGCTGATTTGCGCCTTTATCCAGCTTGCCGGCACCTGTTGCTAGTTTGCCAGCACCATCGGCTGCATCGCCAAATCCATTGCCCATTTTCTTTATATTAGCAAATAATGTTTTTGCATAAGTTGCTGATACTTGTTTATTGACTTCTTTACGAACCAATTCGATTGCTGAATTCCCGATTTGGCTTCCCAAGAAGTTATACCCTTCATTTGGCCGGTATATGATCTTCATTTGTTCGGGATCATCTTCTAATAAAGAACCTGCATTTTTAGTGAAATCTTTTGGAATAAGAATTTCTAAATAATAATCGCGATTCTTCAAACCATCTTTTCCGGCTGAATCGGAGACTTCCTTAAACTTAAATTTATTGCTGTCGATTAACCTTTCGACAAGGTCATTCCCTAGGTTTTGCTTTTTGCCATCCAATTTTGCTCCAGTATCATCATTTACAATAGCTACTGGGAGTTCATCCAAGTGTGAGTATGGATCCCAATACGCCCATAAATATGTACCCGCGTAAATAATAGGAACAAATAAAATGGCGATGATAGCAACTAAAACCTTTTTAGAATGAAAAATTGCACTCCATTCTGCTTTAATCACGCTTTTAGTCCTCCTTAATACCAACTGACCCAATTGTTCAATTGGTCAATTTTATTCAAAAAGAATTAGGGCAAAAGCCCACGAAAAATAGTGTTTTGAAACAATGAAGCGATTTGGTCTTCGGTTAACTCTTTTTCATGTGTTTGACCCCAGTCGGCTACAAATGCAATATATGCTTTGTATAACAAATATGCAACAAGCTCAGAATCACATTCACGCAATTCCTTTTTTCCTATCGCAATATCAAATTTTTCAGCAATATAGGATACTATCTCACTTTCTACCCGTTCGAGCATAATTTTAACCGCTGGTGTTCGAAGTTCTTTTTCTTCCTCTACCAGCTTCGCATAAAGTTGATGCACCTCACGGAATTGCAGGATTTTCATCAATACACGGTGTGCATTATCTCTAAAAGGCAATGTAGGATCTATTTCAACCTCTACTTCTGCTTTCATTTCTAGTATCATTTTTAATACAATTTCCTGAAGCAGGATTTCTTTATTGGCGAAGAAAGTATAAATAGTTCCTTTCCCAACGTTTGCTAATTTAGCGACTTGTTCCATTGTAGTCGCTTTGTACCCAAACAGTGAAAAAGACTTGGAAGCCGCTTCTAGAATCTCTTGCTTACGATCCATTTTGTTTCTCACCTACTTCCATCAAAAATAAAATTGACCAGAAAACATTTTCAGTCATCTGGTCAATAATACTACATCATATTTTTAGAATGTGCAACTATTTTTTTCAGCTATTAATGGTCGTCTTCATCCTTTTTGGAATGGTCCATATCCATCATATTCGTATCCATTTTTCCATCATCTTTATCTTCTTTGACTTTGCTGAGGTCTGGCTTGCCTACAGTTATTTTTTTCTTTGGCATTACATGCAGGCCGCGTGCGGTAGTATGTGCATACATATAGTAAACACCATCATGGCTAAATTTAGTTGTTGCTTTATACACACCGTCTTTATCGAGTTCACCCATTAAAATTTCACTTTTATCACGGTGGCCTGATTCCCATACTTCAAATTTCACTTCGTCTGCATCGTCCACAGCTTTATCCGCTTGTGTAACGTGTGCCACTAATTCTATATCTTTCTTGGCCTTTACATGATCAGGTGTTTGGATATCCACCTTCACCTCTATAGCAGATTGGCTTGCATTTTTAGAGGTATCATCATTCTTAGATGTATCTGCATTATTGCATCCTGCTAGAACACCAGCAATGATCGCAACACTAATAAAAGCTTTTTTCATTTCTTATCTCCTTTTAGAAAGAGTGTTCTCTTAGTAAAAACTCTATCCCTTAAGAGATAGAGTTAGGTTGTTGTTTAGGCATTCGCCAATGTTTTTTGTACAACATCTGCTAACGCGTCAATGAATAACGGGTTGTCGTTTGGCATTTTAGGGCGATGATAGTTAGCACCTAATTCTTCGCAAACTGTTTTACATTCATAGTCATTGTCATATAGCACTTCTAAGTGTTCAGCTACAAATCCAACTGGTGTATACACAAATGAACGGTATCCTTTGTTATTGTATAAATCACGAGTTAAATCTTGAACATCAGGTCCAAGCCAAGGATCTTTTGTTTGGCCTGCTGATTGCCATCCAAATTCCATATTCTTTACGCCAGTCCGTTGTTGCAGAATTTCAGCTGTTTCATGCAATTGATCTGCATATGGGTCACCCATTGCGATAATTTTTTCAGGAAGTGAGTGTGCACAAACGATTAAGCATGCTGTTTCACGTTCTTCATCAGACATTGCATCGAACTCTGCATTAATTTTTTCTGTCCAATATTGCAGGAATTTTTCTTCTTTATACCAGCTGTCAATCGTATGAATTGTTAGATTGCCAAGTTCAGCAGCTTTGTCTAAAGCTCTTGAGTTGTAAGACTTGGTAGAGAAAGATGAAAAATGCGGTGCAAGTACGATTGATACAGCTTCTGTAATGCCGTCATTGTGCATTTGTTCTACTGCATCTTCAATGAATGGCGCAATATGTTTTAGACCGATATACAATTTGAATTCTGCGTCATCTTGGATCTCATTTAAGCGTGCTTCTAACGCTTTACCTTGTTTTCTTGTTGTTTCTGCTAAAGGTGAGATGCCGCCGATTGCTTGATAACGGCTACGCAAGTCTTCAATATGCTCATCGCTTGGACGGTGACCGTGACGAATATGCGTATAGTAAGGAATTAAATCCTCTTCGCTATTTGGCGTTCCATATGCCATTACTAATAGTCCGATTTGTTTTTTCATAATTAAGACACCTCATTTATATTTTTCTTATGCTCAAATATAAAGGGATATAACAGTTTTCTTTCCCTTTAAATGCTTAGACGTTATTTTGCAGTGCTTGCGTTTGCTTTTACTATTTGTGCGCTGTATTCATGAATAAACGCTGTTAAACGCTTTAAGACATCCGGATTTACAGATGGGAATACACCGTGGCCTAAGTTGAAGATATGCCCAGGTACTTGTAATCCTTGGTCAATAATTTCCTTCGTACGATTTTCTAGTACTGACCAGTCAGCTAATAGCAATGTAGGATCTAAATTACCTTGTACCGGTTTAGTAATGCCCATTTGGCGTGCCTCTTTAATTGGCAAACGCCAATCTAAGCCGACTACATCTACTGGAAGGTCATGCCACTCCATAGCTAGGTGGCTTGCACCAACACCAAACATAATCATTGGCACACCTTCGTCTTTCATTTCTTTAAAGATTTTTTCCATCACAGGTTTGATGAAGATGGAATAATCTTGTTGGCTTAATGCGCCTACCCAGGAGTCGAAAATTTGGAACGCTTTCGCGCCTGCTTTGATTTGAGCTTTTAGATAAGTAACAATCATATCAGCCAATTTATCCATCAAGACAAACCACGCTTTTGGTTCTGATACCATAAAGGACTTTGTTAACGCATAGTTTTTAGAAGGGCCCCCTTCAATCATGTAGCTTGCTAGCGTAAATGGTGCACCGGCAAAGCCAATTAAAGGAACATCCAGCTGTTCTTCTGTTAAAAGTTTAATCGTTTCAAGCACATATGGTACATGTTCTTCAGGATGGAACTCTTGCAGCTTGCTGACATCGTTTGCAGTCCTGATTGGATTGGTAATAACCGGTCCGACTCCTTCTTTAATCTTCACGTCTATTCCCATTCCAGGAAGCGGTGTAACAATATCTTTATACAAAATGGCAGCGTCTACATTATAGTTTTCCACTGGCAAACGTGTTACATAAGCGCATAGCTCCGGTTGGTGAGTAATCTCCTCTAGTGAATACTTTTCTTTAATTTTGCGATATTCCGGCTGCGAACGACCCGCTTGCCTCATATACCAAACTGGCGTATACGCCGTTCTTTCTCCTCTCGCCGCGCGCAGGAGCGTATCATTAAATGTTCCCATGGCAAGTAATCTTCCTTTCATAATTAGTAAATTAGTTTGACTCGACATTCATATCCAATTTTATGATAGACGTTTATTTCAGACTTGTATAGTTCAACGTGCAATTTGTCAAAAAAACGTAGGAATTTGCGACATTATTTTGACAATGCCTTGCAATCAGCAATAGTCTAGTGAACTTCGGCTCCCATTTCAGACTTTTCTCACTTATACCCTTTAGTAACTGTTTCTATTATTAACTCACCTAGCAAACGTTTATACTTAAAGCTATTAGGGAATACATATAATAAAGTAAAGGTTTTCTCCAGCGCTTATTTTTTACTTTCATTAGGAGGAATAAATTATGTACGTATATTTAACTTCAGGCACACCGGAATTTATGGAAAGCATTCAACAAAAGCATAGCAATGAAAATATGATCTTACTTTATGGGGCCGACAAAACCGTCCTGCTTCATGAATCTGAGAAGAAAAGCGTCTTCGCCACGCCTAAAAGCTACGAGATTGTCCATCAAGTAGGTCAACTCGAACAAAATGGATTCTACGCGTTAAACTATATTCCTGTAAAAGAAGAAAGCCATCTTGTATTTGAAGATAACTTCTTAAAAGTAATCGAAAAACTGAAAGAGGAGCCAGGCTTTAATTCCTACCGACTATTACGACCACGTCCTTTCCAAGATGAAGCCTATATTTCTTTGACTGTGTGGAATGGTCCACATTCATTTGAAGCTTGGAAAGCAAGCCCAACCTACAAAGAAACCTTCGAACATCCCAAAAAGAATATCAATGGAGTGGATACAGGTAACATCTTTGTCAGCCATCCATACGTAAAAACATATACCACAACCAAACTAGAAGAGGAAGAATAATAATAAAAAAGAAGATGGAAAGCGCCAACTGGCATTCCATCTTCTTTTAATTCATTTTACTTGCTCAAACGAAGTGTCATCTCCCCTACAACCCATACAATCAACGCTTGAATATAGAAGTAAGGCGTCATGATACCAGCAAGCCCAACAATGAGACCTTGGACAATGATGGTATAACGGACAATTTTTACGCTTGCTAATTGACGTGAATTGTCTGGTAAAGGAAACAGCATGTCCATTCGAAAATCGTTAGACGATGTGAGCGCTTGTTTCAGCTGAATAGCTGTAGCGAAGGCCATTGCACCGACAATTACGCCAATCACAATCGGCATATGAACAAATGCGGCTACTAAAGCGGCTATCGCAGTTAATCTTACCCATAGATAAAAGTGGTCATCTGTTCGAATAAATGTACGGAAAACTAAATATTCCTGCGTATTCTTTTTAGCATAAGGAATAACCCCGTAAAGGAAATCCAACCATGCTCTCCGTTTAATACTGCCATGAATATGTGGTACGTCCGTGAAATAATTGGCAAATCGATAGATGCCCATCATGCGGTTTTCTTCCAATTTAACAAAATGCTCATATGGGAATGGCAATTCTTTCATTTTGTTACGCCAGTTAATTGGATACACTACTAGAATCACTACCAGCACAACAATCGGTATGATTTGCACAGAAAGAATAGAACTGATGAGGACCCCAGAAATAATCATGCGTACAAGACGGTCTACCCAGGCATAATGGCCTTTGTATGCCCATCTATACATAAACTCACTGTGTACATTCCAGTATTTTATTAAGAGTGCTGCTACTAATCCAACAAATATGAGAGATGGCTTTAATCCTGCCACTTGTCGCAGCATCGGCCATGTTACTAGATAAAGAGCCAGCACCAAGATCATTTGGGAGCTGAACGTATACTTGAGCGCCTTTTTAAAATACAGGGGCAACTTTGTTTCAAGTGGCAATAAATAGACTTCATCAGGCTTTCGTATTAAGGTAACTGGACGGCTTAAACCGACCACTAGACCAATAATAGCACCTGTCAGCCAAATGGCAGGAAAATCGCTAGAAGCTGTTTTAAGCCATTCACTGTATTTATAGCCACCCGCTCCAAGAACGAACATTATGACAATCGCCAAATGTCCGGTAAAAACGTATCGCATGTATTTTTGGATTTCGCCCATATAATGGCCAAATCGCACGCGCCACACATCAAGCAAATTATTCATAATGCTGCTCCTTTGTCATCGCGATGTATAAATCATCGAGCGTAGCATGAGGCATATTGAATGCTTGGCGCAAATCATCCATTGTGCCATGAGCCCGCAGATTGCCGTTATGCAACAACAAAATCTTATCGCAATATTTCTCAGCAGTCGCCAGCACATGCGTAGACATTAAAATAGAAGCTCCCTCTTTTTTCTTTTCATCCATTTGGTCGAGCAATGATTGGATTGCTAATGGATCCAAGCCAACAAACGGCTCATCGATAATATATAGTGATGGATCTACTAAAAAGGCGCACATAATCATCACCTTTTGCCGCATCCCTTTTGAAAAATGAGATGGGAACCAGTTCAGTCTTTTTTCCATTCTAAATTCTTTTAATAGCGGTTCTACACGCTTGTCCCTTGTTTCAGCGTCAATTCCGTATGCCATTGCCGTTAATTCAAGATGCTCTTTCAATGTTAGCTCATCATAGAGAACGGGGGTTTCTGGAATATAGGAGAATGATGAACGATAGGTTTCTATATCATCCTTAATGGAAACGCCATTAAGCAATATTTCACCCTTTTGCGGCGTCATCAAGCCAATAATATGCTTAATTGTTGTACTTTTACCCGCACCATTAAGACCAATCAATCCAACTAACTCTCCTGGTTCAATTGCAAAAGATAAATCATGAATTACAGGCTTTCTTGTATAGCCGCCCGTTACTGACTGTAATTGTAATACCGTCATTTCTACGTCACTCCTATTCTTCTTCTAGTTTAGCAAAAATTCTTCTATCTATATAGAACAAACTAAGGGCTTTTCAACGAATACGCTGCTATTTTCAATCTAAATAACGCATTCTACGGAGCGACAAATCTAATTATCGGCCGCTTCTCTTCCCACTGGAAGATCTCTAACCCAATTTTACTTCATTCTATATAAGAGTTCCAAATATGGTAAAATGAAAAGCAAATTAGTGAAAGGTGTGTTATTATGAGCGATTGTTTATTTTGCAAAATCATTGACGGCTCTATTCCAAGTACAAAGATTTATGAGGACGAATATGTCTATGCCTTTATGGATATTATGCCATTAACCAAAGGCCATACATTGCTTATCCCAAAAGAACATGTGAAAAATGTGTATGAAATGTCTGAAGAAACTGCAGCCAATCTTTTTAAAGTAGCACCGCGTATAGCAAATGCTATCAAAGATAGTTTCCAACCTGCAGGGATGAATTTATTGAACAACTGCGAAGAAGCCGCCGGCCAAAGCGTCTTCCATTTCCATCTGCACTTTATACCAAGATATGATGAAACGGATGGATTTAAAACAACTTGGATTACAAAAGAAGATGAGTTTGCTCCAGAAATGTTAAAAACATTGGCAGACGAAGTAATCGCCAATTTGAATAAATAAATCTTTCAAGGATATCCCCTTGCCTTTTAACGATGGCAATTGTAAAATCAATATAAGTTTTCGCTTTCGATCAGGAGGATACGAAAGGAGAACGAGAGTTGAGTTTAGTCAATAGAATAGGAGAGATGAGAGTTGAAGACAAAAAATCTTGTGTTAATGGCATTGCTTGTAGGGATCGGTGCCGCATTATATGTGGTGATTCCAGGTTTTAATGGAGGCATGAAGCCAGATTTCATGCTGACCATGATGTTGATCGGAATATTATTGTTCCCCCGTCCAAAAGAAGTATTTCTGCTTGCCATTGCAACAGGTGTCATTTCGGGGTTATTTTCTACTTTCCCTGGAGGTTTTGTACCGAATATTATCGATAAAATTGTCACAGCCTTTATTATTTATGCGGCAGTGGCTTTACTGAAAAAGGCAGCCCATAAACTCCCTGTATCAACTATTTTAGTGGGAGTTGGCACAATTGTATCTGGTAGCGTGTTCCTTAGCACTGCTATTTTCCTTGTAGGTGCAAAGGTTCCATTTACACTGCTTTTCCTAACAGTTGTATTGCCGGCTACAGCGATGAATATAATCGCTTTTACCATCATCTATCCAATTATCGTGAACTTAGTGAAGCGATCTAATTTTATAACAGCTATAACGAAAGCATAAAAAAGGAGCTAACCCAAATGGGTTAGCTCTTTTTAATAATAATTATAGTTTTGATGTCGTCTCAGTTTCCTTCAGCAACCATTTAAACCACTTGCCATTTCCTTCTGTTTCAGCAATTGTCTGTTGGTGTTCTACTCCGTTCAAGTAGTAATCGAGATGTAAATTGAGGTCTTGAATATTGTTGTAGATATGAAAAACATCCCGTTCTTGACCAATGGATTTCACAATACTTAAAAGTTGTTTTTTTGTCTCCTGTGGCATTTGGTTAGCTACATGTGTATGAAATAAACAGACCGTACTATTTGTTGGAATTTGGCTCACAAGATCTCTCAATAGCGAAACGCCATCCCCTTCCACCAATTGAACAGGACATTCTTCAATATAACTGGCAGCACACACAAACATCGCAAGTCTTTCTTTGTGCTCTGGCCATATGAGCGATTTCAGCCATATATATTCTTCCTCATCCATTAAATCGACTGTATTTAAATCAATTCCTACTCTTGATGACACAGGTGGAGGTGTTGAGGAGACATGAGGAGCCATCTCTCCTTTTAAGGTGGAGGTGATATGTAACCTTGACTCTGTATTTCCAAAAACTTCATCTTCTTTATAGGAATAGGCGTACTGATCCCAGAGAAGTTGCAAACCGGCACTTGTACCAATTTCAATAAGCGCTAAGGGTTTTTGTGACTTTTCATAAATAAAGCTAAACACAGGATAAAGATAAGCGCATCTTCGCACTTCATTCGTTTGAACCAGTTTCGTCTGCAGCAGATGAATAATGTCATTTTTATGTTGCACACAAAACTCTTTAAAGTAATCGAATGCTTCATTAGGTAATTTCGCTTCAACCACAATGCTAGGATAAAACTCTTTTAGTTTATGTTCAGTTCCTTTTAATAAAAGATAATGGACTGCTCCAAATAATAAATTAGGAACAGGCTGTCCACTTCGCGTATGTGTGCACAATTCTAGGAGTTCATCATCCTTTGCAATGGCCAATGAAAGTGTTTCATATAATTCACTGGAGTCCTTACATTCTGTTTCTGCAAAAGTGATAAACCTTTGAGATAATCTTTTCAACATATCGTTATTTTGCATAAATAATTCCCCTTTAATAAAACTATTATTTTTGCAAATCACTTTGGGCTAATCCCCTTTGCTTTCTTTATAACTTCTTGAATAAATGGCTCTTTTGCTTTCGTATAGGCAGGTCTATCATACTTATATTTTTCCGCTAGCACTTTCTTCAGTCGAGCGTATTGTGAAAGTTCTGTTGGATGGGTTCTTAAATAATCCCGAAAGAGAATTTTGTTATTCCACTCACCGCTATTGTATTTATAGACATGTAGATGATGTGTCCCCGCTCTCCGTGCCCCTTTTCTAAAAAACCTACGATTCGGAAATTCCTTATGTTCAACATATTCATAGCCTAATTTCTCTAACGGCCGTATATACTTATCTACCTCTTCCAAGTCTCTTACGGCAACCATTATATCCAATATTGGTTTTGCTTCTAATCCTTTGATAGAAGTACTGCCGAAATGTTCGATTACAACGTTTTTATCGTTGAATACTTTTATTAAATCTATCTTTTCCTGTTCATACATTCTTGGCCAATCGGCATTATATTCTTCGATTACTACTTGTTCATCCATGAAAGATTCTCCTTATTTTCATTTAATGCGACACTAGCTTTTCATTACATTCAGCAGTAAGAATAGAATCCTCATTTCTAAAAATGTAAAATATCCATGGACGTATTATTCTTTTTTCATCTAAACCTCACATTTCTACTTACCGCTACCGCTAGAGGTTAGCTCGTTTGACAAACTTTCTTATAATAGATAAGAGTTGTACAATCATTTATTTTCTTGCTGAAGCCCGTCTGCTTATAGCCCATCTTTTCGTATAAGTAACAGTTTCTCTTTTCCTCTACTATCGTCGCTAACTCCCAACTAACAGCCTGAGGGTACATTTCTTCAACTAAATGAATAACCTTCTGAGCAATACCTTTCCCTTGATATGTAGGTAAGATGAACATAGGGCTAATCCAAAATTGTGTTTCTTCTTTCCATGAAATACATATAGCCCCTACCAGCTTGTTGCTAGCTAAGATTTTAAAAAAGCTACCATCTTCTCTATTAATTCTTTTTAATACTCTTTCCATGCTTTCATTTGCTGGATTGATTTCATCGTCTTTGTATTTCTCTAACAATGGTTTAAATGCTGCTACTTGCATATTAAAAATAGCTTGTGCATCATTATCTGTTGCCTTTACTAGGTTAATTTCCATCCTTTCACCCACTTATCAATTTAATTAACTTTCATACACTATGACTGTGTTAATAAGTCTCTATTAAATAAAGCAGTTGAATAAAAATTTCGATTGATGATATTCTTCGTTATTTGTCTGATCACTTTCGCATTCCTTAATGAACCATCAGTCATAGCTAAAATGTCTTTTGAATGGACCCATTTAAAATTAGTAATCGCTTCTTCACGTAAGCTCACTTCTCCGCTAACAATTTCCCCTATAAAGTGGAATAAAATAACCTGATCACTTGAATCACTTGTGAAGTTATAAACGCCAGTTGTAAGAAGTAATTCCACATCTAATCCCGTTTCTTCTTTGACTTCTCTAATGGCAGCGGCCATAATATCTTCATTTTTTTCTATTCGACCCGAAGGAAAATTCCATTGATTTATTCCAGAATCTCTTTTTTCTTCAATCATTAATAATTCCTTATCTTTTATAATCGATACACTAACAACTAAAATCATATATTTCTCATCTCATTTATATTTTAGTTTACCACTTCACCTTTAAATTCCTTTGTTAGTACGTAATTCCACAATCGTTCCTTCAGGTGCTTTCACCTTACATAAAGATCCATTTTCGACATGATAGATGATTTCCCCATCCTTCAAAATAAAATGGGATTTCAATTCTTTTAATCGCTCGACTTCTAGTGGAAGGTTTTCCACCCATAAACAGAAATGAACTAGTCCTTCACTATTCGAATTAGCCTCGACTAGCAGTTCACCAAACTTGCCTGTTTGTAATTCGATATAAAAGTCACCTAACTTCAACCAAGTATTAAATGCTCGTCCATGAAATTTTGGTGTTTCCTCAACCACTTCAAACCCTAAGGCCTTTGTATAAAATTCTAAGCTTTCTTTATATGTATTAGTTTGTATACACAAATGGTGTATATAACGTTTAAGCATGAAATCTTACTCCTTTTTCTTGTATGTATTCTAATTAAGACTGAAAGGGCTAAAAAATTAGCCCTGTCTATTTATAATTTAATACGCTTGTTTCTTAGTATTGAGTAGTCCCATTAGAGTGCCAATCCATGTACCCGCAAGAATACTTACAGCAGTAAATAAGTAACCCAATCCATCCCACCCACGAACAAAATATATACTATAAATTACTAAACCGATACATATTAAACTCAATATAAATGAAACTGAATATAAAGTTTTTCTAGATACCTTGTGGGCAATAAAGTAAACAACCATAAGAAATAGAATCCCTAGAACCAAAATAGGCGTCCATCCCGCCAGCATTAATGTACTCATTTATATCACCTCCATTATTATTCTATTCTGTCATCCTGTTAAACGAACCTAGCGCAGAGATTCAGGAATCGATTAAGTACTGATCAAAGAACACTTTTACTCTTTGCCACGCATCAAATTGTGCATGTGCATTATCTTTTGGATTTCCACCAAACAACAATTGCATCCCGTTCCCATAAGGGAGAACCAATTGAGTGGTTGGTAAACCAGGAGGGCCAAAAGAGTGACCTGCTTCTGGATAATTGATATGCTCATAATCATAAGGATGATTGTGTTCTTTCAATCTGGTTATCACTTTTTCTGATAACACATCTGAAGGCCATAGCTGGTCATCCCCACCTGAAATCAAAAGAACTGGTCCCTTAATATTTTCTACTTCTATTTCTGCTTCTTTCTCACCCTCTGCCCAAAAGTGGTAGGTTTTGCGCCATGATATAGGCTTTCCTGCTTGTTTTGCCTGTCGAATTTCTTCGCCAACTTCTTTTGGCACCTCACCATAAGCAAAGGGAAATGATTTCCCTTTAAATTGCCATGAAGGAGCGCCAACGGCTGATTGCCCGATCCCTGGATAAATAACGCCACTTGGCACAAAGCCTACAACTGCCTTGATAGACGGGAAAATGGAAGCACTTAACAGGGCTAGTTCACCGCCCCTAGATGTTCCCATTAACCCAATTCTTGTATCGTCTACCTTTGGATGATCAATCAACCAATCAATGGCTCTATCAATGTAATCCAAAGGGATATCTATTAGCTCTTTTGGTAAGTCTTCCATACCAAAATACGCCAAAGCTAATGTATTAAATCCATAGGAAGCTAACAATGCGGCATTACTTTCTCGCAAGCCACCCTCTGATCCGCCTAATACAATGATGGTAGGGAGTGGACCGCTCTTTGAATGACAAAAGAATGTACCAATCAGCCCTCGTTCACGTACTGGAATTCTATCCACTGCTGGAGATACTACATGACGCGTAACAGAATGAGTGGCTAAGATTTCATGTTCCTTCATGACCGTTATTTTTGTTTCCAATGGCTGTAGAGGCGTTTTTCTCTTTGGCTCATAAGTCAGCGGAATCATTGACCAAAAAAGCCCCATTGCATCAGGCGCAGAATAAGTACCTGATAGCGGCTGTGCTTTCGCCAAGTTAATTTCTCCTTTGGAATCAGACTTGAATTCTGCAAAAGATTGCCAGCTAGTTCCAAGGTTATCCCTCATTTTTGCTTGGACTGTTACAACCTGATGGGATGGAAGGTTTGAAATTTGGATTTCTAAAGATGTATCTAGTAATGAACTATTTTGTGCAACATGTATTACTGGATTCATTGCTTTCCTCCTATGTAAATTTCGTTAGCTGTCATGATCCACTAGTTTTTATGTGCTCCTATCATATGTCTCGTATTAAATAATAATGAAATCAATGACTCGTGATATGGAATAAATTGGCCCTCCGAAATTAAATGAAAAATGTCTTCTTTAGCTGCCCACTTTACTTGGCTTACTTCTTCAGTTGGCAGTGGAAGTTTCGGGAGGTCTACATCTGTTTCGATCACATAGTAATCATCAAATCCATACTCGAAGTTAACTGTTACAGAAGGGCGCAGTTTTTGAAGATTAAGCACAAGACCAATCTCCTCTTCCACTTCTCTTTCTGCAGCCTGTTGGCTTGTTTCCCCTGCTAATGCACTGCCGCCCACCGTAAGATCCCACATGTTCTGCCAATCATCCTTATCCGGCTGCCGCTGTTGAATCAGCATTTCACCTTGCTGATTAAAAAGACATACATGTATAACTAAATGAAAGTCCCCCTGCTCAAAAGCATCACCGCGCCTCATCTGTTTACCTGTCAGCTTTCTGTCTTTGTCGTAAACATCCCACATTTCCATGAAGATTCCCCCGTCCGATCGTAATTGGTACAAGTTTATACAGGTTCTCCATTAAATACTTTTAGACTTATCAGGTTAATTTTACGTCTGATAAACATTTCATACTATTTATAGAATTCCGGAGGCTTTCGGCACTTAGTAGCTTGTTCAAAAGCAAAAGCTAGTTTGATTAAGACATCTTCACTAAAGGCAGTGCCTGCAAAAGTTATACCAAAGGGTCTTCCACTTTCCATATATCCCGCAGGTATAGCTATGGATGGATAACCTGCTTTAGCACTTATGGTAGACCCAATATATGAAGGAAAGACAATAGCATCCAGTTCATATTTTTTCAACGCATGGTCAATTCCTTGTTCTTGAGAAAAATATATATCTTCTATTTTCGACAATAAATATTCAGGATTTCTTAACGTGTTAGAGATATCTTCTCTTTGTACCAATTTATCCTGACCATATTTCAATGCTTGTTCTTTGATACTCTTATTAAATTGTATTAATTCAGATATTGAGTGAACAGGAATATAAGCTGGTAATTTAGCAAGATAATTATTTAAACTATGCTTTAATTCATACATTGAGACACCCCAATTCCATTCTCTATAAAAAGACGGAATTTCTATATTCTCAATAATTTCAGCTCCTTGTTCAATCATTAACTGAATAGAATTATTAAATAATCGTTCATCATATTCCTCTGACTCTTTGTATTCTTCAGAAATGTTATTAAACATACCGATTCTAGCACCGAATAATCCTTTTGAATCTAAGCACCCTGTATAATCTTGTTGTGAATTCCCTTCATTTTTATAGGTGGCAATATCATTTTCATCTGTCCCTGTTAAGGTACCAAGTAAAATGGCCGCATCTGTAACAGTTCTTGCGAATGGCCCCGCCGTATCCTGTGAGTATGTAAAAGGCATAATGCCACTTCGACTAATTAAACCGACAGTTGGTTTAATACCAACTACTGAGTTTTGTATAGCCGGACTAAGGATGGAGGCATCAGTTTCTGTTCCTACCGATAACACAGAAAAGTTCGAGGCAACTGCCACTGCAGAACCCGAACTGGATCCCCCAACAAATAGCTTAGGATCACCATAAGGGTTTAATGTTTGTCCTCCTCTAGAACTGTATCCTGCCCACATTTCACTCGACATGGCATTGGCTAGCTCTGTCATATTTGTTTTACCTAAAATAACAGCCCCTGCTTCACGTAGCTTCTTCACGAGAAATGCATCCTGCCTAGCTAAATGATTTTCTAAGGCAATTGTTCCTGCACTCGTATGCATGGAATCTTTTGTTTCTATATTATCTTTGATGACAACTGGAATACCATGTAATGGTCCCCTAGCACCCTTTCGCTTTCTTTCATTATCTAATGCTTCAGCTATAAATATGGCTTCTGAGTTTATTTCAATCATAGAATTGATGGTTGGCCCGCTTTGGTCATACTTAGCTATTCGATATAAATAGTACATTACGAGCTCTTTTGAAGTTATTGCTTCCTCACTCATTGCTTCTTGAATGTCATTGATAGTGAGTTCTTCTTTTAAAAAACTATTAAACCTTATATCCATGCTAGTTCTTCAATCCCTAAGTTTTTGTAACACTTCATCGACATTCTCCCATTCATAAATCAATTCATTCAACATTTTCCCGCCAATTTGAATTTGGACATTTCTGATTAAATTAGCGCCATAATGTTCATAAAATAGGCGAGTTTTATTTTCTTCTAGGACCTCTACAAAAATTCTTTCATAACCCATTTGGTTAAAATGTTTGAATAGTTCCTTCATCAGCAACTTCCCAATGCCTTTTCCTTGGTACTCCTCTAGGATATAAATGGAGGTCAGATCACATGCGTTTTCCACCAGGTTGTCTTCTCTCTTCCACCCGTCCGCAAATCCAACAATTTGTCCCTCATTATTGACCGCAACAATGGCATACTTATCTCCACTAGCAATGTTTTTCTCCCATAACTCAGTACGTTTCACATACGACAATTTATTTAAAAAGTCTTCTGGAATAATGTCTTTATAAGTTGTTCGCCAGCTATCCACGTGAACTTTTGTAATTCCTGATGCATCATTCGATTGTGCCCTTCTTATTTCCATGACTCTACCTCGATTCATATAGAATTACGACTGACCTTTGAATAAAAGCTGTTCCCGATTTCTAACATTCGATTACAATGTGCACTAAAAATCCTCTAACAATAAAAAAATCGACAAAATCTACTAAATATAATATTCGCATTTAATCTATGTAACTCCTGCTAATTAATAGGATTTTTTTCCAAATTACATTCCTTTCATTGAATTCCGAAATTAAAAATATTAAAACACTACAATTATATCTATAAATACGATATAATCTGTATACACGATATAAAGGGAGTGCATTTTATATGATTCAAGACATAAATAAATATTTCACTAATATTTATTTCTATTTACACCCTAACCAAGAGGAAGCTATTTCCCACCGAAGTGTTCGTATTTTGCAAATTGTAGAGAAAAAACAATTTGTCACAATCCGTGATATTGCAGATCATCTGACAATTTCACATAATACCGCTTCGGAACATGTGAAAAAGTTAGTAGATAATGGATGGATCCATAAAGAAAGATCCATTGAGGATCAACGAAAAGTCTATCTCCATTTAACTGATAAAGGTAAAGCTATTTTGAAAAAAAACACGGAACTAGACGAAGAAAAATTGCAGGACGCGCTTAATAAATTAACAAGCGTTGAGAGAAATAAGATAGTTGAAGCGTTTCAACTATTAAGTGAGGTATCCAAATAAATGTACTTACTTCTAAAAATTTTAAGTTCAGCAGTCATTATTGGCGTTGTTACGGAATTGGCAAGACGATTCCCTTTATATGGAGGTATTGTAGCTGCACTACCATTGATCAGTATATTAAGTATTATTTGGCTAACGATTCAAGGAGAAGCTACGCATACAATCAATAAATTTACACTCGGTGTTCTGGCAGGTTTTCCGGCAACTGCGATTATGCTGTTTGTCATATATATCTCCTTAAAGCATTCTTTACATCTTGCATTGGCATTATCATTAGGGATAGCTGTGTGGGGCGTATTTTTAATCGGACAAAAATTTATCATAGGCGCTTTTATTTCATAGTGTACATATGAAAGTTTAACTGTGAAGACCTGATTCTCTTTTCTCTACCTTCCAGTCCAAAAAAATAACAATTTATTTTTCTAAAAACATGTTTTAATATAGTATATAAAGGAAATGAATATAATAATGAAAGGAGACTGAATACTATGAAAATCTCTAATTTCTTACTTGGCATGACTACTGGCCTATTAGGAGGGGCAGCAGCTATGCTTTTCACAACACCTCAATCTGGCAAGGACTTTCGCAAATCTCTTTCAGATACAAAAGATTCAATGAATGCACAACTACAAGACCTAAAAACGCAGGTTCAAAATATGACAGACTCTATTAAAACAATTAAAGAAGAATCAAAATCAACTATCCCGCACTTTGTGGATGATGTGAAATCTTCCGTTAATGAATGGAAACAAGAAACAACGCCTGTTCAAAACAAATTGCAAAGCGATATTAAATCATTGCAAAGCTCTGTTGAAGAAATTCAACAACAAGTGGAAGAATTTAAAAATCGTAAAAAGAAATAATTTACTTGGGCAATATAGTATTACAAAAAAATTTCCTTCTTTAATATTTTCGAATTTCATTCTATACTACTTATGAAAATGCTATAATATGAAGAAATGACGAAAGTGGTGATCGCTATGTCTGAAGAAATGATCGCGGCTAAAGAAGCCATGCTTTATTCACAACGTATTGCCCAATTATCCAAGGCTCTTTGGAAAGCCGTGGAAAAGGATTGGCAAGCATGGATTAAGCCCTACCGGTTAAATATTAACGAGCATCATGTATTGCTTATTGCAAACAATCTAAAAGGCGCTTCTATCTCGGATATTGCTAAGTTCGGCGTTATGCATGTTTCGACGGCTTTTAATTTTTCGAAAAATTTAGAAGAGCGCGGCTTGCTGTCATTTTCAAAACGCGATAATGACAAACGAAATACATATGTTGAACTAACCGAGAAAGGCCACGAATTACTTTTAGAACTGTATGGAAACTTTAATCATTCGAGACATACTGTGATCGATGGTTCTATCCCTCTAAGAGAGTTGTATGGCGAATTTCCACAATTTTTCGAATTAATCGCCCTAATTCGTAATATCTACGGCGATGATTTTATGGAGATTTTTGAAGTTTCATTAAAGAAGATGGAAGATTGACTTAATATCCAATATCATGCCTTTTACTGGGATGGTATTGGATTTATTTTTTTGAAATACATGGTGGAATTTTGTAGATTTATGTACTTTTTCTAATGCCAAATTCCTGTGCATTGTAGACGATGTTGAGACGTAAAAAATTCATCTTGATTTTCTATATAAAAAGCTTTACTGTATGTATCTAAGCTTTTTATTCGTATAGAAAAGGAGATGCTAAGAGGTGCACTGCTGGAAACACATTAATGTCAAAAAACAATACGGCCATCATCGACTATTTCTTTTCTCAGCTATATTTATGTTACTGGCCTTTTCTTTCTTTTATATTACGATGACTGCCTATCGGGACAGCCCAGTGACAGATCGATTATTCCCATTATTTTTGGCTGGTTTTTTAATGGTTTATCCGGCACATAAGTTACTGCACTTTTTACCATTGGCTCGTTGTCACAATCGGTTGCGTTTTAAGCTTGAAAAGCAATTTGGTGTTATTCCTTTGCTTTCCATTCGTATTACCGAACCAATTATTAAACTACGCTATTTGATTGCTTTGACGATTCCTTTTGTCGTGCTCAATAGCATACTCATTATGGGTGGCTTGATTTATTCGACTTACCGTCATTATTTCGCCATTTTATTGGCCTATCACTGTGGTTTGTGCGTAATCGATTTGCTGTATGTAAAACATTTAATCCATTCACCTAAAAAAGCATTTATAGAAGAGACAGATAAAGGCTTTGAAATTTTGATTTCCTATGATAATGAAAGTGAAACTGTCCTAAGCAGAAACTTTACTCATCTTCCATGATTTTTGCTTGTTTCTTTTTTCTACTTTTTTGTGGAGCATAAAAAGAGAACTGGCTTGTCATATTTATCTCTCTTTTGTTATGCTTAGGGGGTATTAATAGAGGGGAGGAAAAGACTTGATCATCGCTATTGTCGTCCTATTCTCGGTATTCTATCTGTTCCAAATTAACCGCATGACTTTTACACTTTGCGCACAGAAAGAAATCCCCGAGGAGAAACAACCTAAAATTTATCGCACTATTAATGTACTGATCACAATCTTACTTGTATCATTTTACTTAGAAATGATGTTTACAGTTTAAAATAGACTATGCATGGTCATGAGTCTTTTCGTGCCTATAGTGTATAAGAAGAAAGCCGCTTACAAGTCAATGTAAGCGGCTTTTCCTTCTTCAATTAGTAGATGTAAGCTGCACCTACAATGATCAATAAAATGAAAAGAACTACCAATAAAGCGAAACCGGAACCGTAGTTACCGCCGTAGCCGCCGTGTCCTCCACCACTCATTCTTAGCACCTCCTTTGCTCATTTCTTTTATATCTTATTCAGTACTTTAAAACTTCTTTAGGCGATTTCCCCTGCAACCTTTTCCTTTTCTCATCGTTCTATGGTATAGTTACATGTGCATAAGTAGTAGGAACTCAAGTTGGGAGAGATTAGAAAGATGAAAAAAACTGTACTATCATTAACACTTGCAGCATCTGTACTCGCGTTATCAGCATGCGGAAATGCCGGAGATGAAAAAGTCGCAACTTCAAAAGTCGGCGATGTGACAAAAGATCAGCTTTACAGTGAAATGAAGGATTCCGTTGGTGAATCAGCATTGCAATTGATTGTCATTGAAAAAGTATTGAACGATAAATATAAAGTGTCTGATAAAGAAGTTAATAAAGAATACGAAAAACAAAAGAAAGAAATGGGCGAAAACTACGAACAAACGTTGGCAGCTCAAAATCTAAATGACAAATCATTCAAACGCAGCATTAAATTGAACCTTTTACAAGAAGCTGCTATGGCTGATGGCGTAAAAGTCTCAGAAGCAGATATGAAATCTTATTATGACGAGATGTCAAAAGAGTTGAAAGCAAGCCACATCCTTGTAGCTGATGAAAAAACAGCTAAAGACATCAAAGCAAAATTAGATAAAGGTGAAGACTTTGCTAAGCTTGCTAAGAAAAACTCTACAGATACTGGCTCAGCAGAAGCTGGCGGCGAACTTGGTTGGTTCGGTCCAGACAAAATGGTCCCTGAATTTACTAAAGCTGCCTATGCTCTTAAAAAAGGTGAAATCAGTGAACCTGTTAAAACATCATATGGCTATCACATCATTAAATTAGAAGATGAGCGCGATGCAAAAGTGAAAGGCTCTTATGAAGATAACAAAGCTGAAATTAAGAAAAAACTTCAACTTCAAAAAGCTGACCAATCACAACTGTTGTCAAAAGTATCTAAACTTGTAAAAGATGCAGACGTGAAAATTAAAGACAAAGACTTAAAAGACGCATTAGCTCAATTTAAAAGCTCAGCAGCTACAAAATAATGCATAAAAAGCCCTGGATCCATGATCCAGGGCTTTTTTTATTCTATTGTTGGTTTATAGAATGAACGATTATCCAATGGGAAAAGTCGTTCTGTGAATTCTCCGGGCTTCGTTTTACCGAGTGCACGTTTTAATGTATTCATTTTAGCATCAATATTATCGATGTAATGGAGGATTTCAGCTTCCTGAAGCATAGGCTTCTTCGGACTGCCCCACTCTTCTTTACCATGATGTGATAGAACCATATGCTGCAATAGCATAACCTCTTCCCCATCCACATTTAATTCTTTGGCTGCAATCGCTATTTCAGTTACCATTATTGAAATATGGCCAAGCATATTACCTTCTACCGTATAGCTTGTTGAAATAGGCCCTGACAGCTCTATTACCTTACCAATATCATGCAAGATAATGCCCGCATACAGAAGATCCCGATTTAGCACTGGATATAAGTCTGCTATTGCTTTTCCGAGCTTCAGCATAGAAACAACATGATCGAGCAATCCAGATGCATAATCGTGATGATTTTTCGTAGCTGCTGGATATGTCATCAATGATTGTTGATTTTCCATGATTAAATATCTTGTAATACGAGATATCGTTGGATTTTGAATTTCAAAGAAGAATTCCATTAATTGATTGAATAGCTCTTCTTTCGGTATTTCTGCAGACTGGACTAAATCTGTAACAGATATGTTCTCATCCGCTTTTACCGGACGTATCGCCTTTATCCTCAATTGAAGTTTTCCACGGTAATCATGAATTTCGCCACCGATGCGAACAATGCCGCCAGCTTGATACAACTTCTCTTGCTCTTCTCCTGTATCCCAAAGCTTGGCCTCGATACTCCCGCTTTTGTCCTGCAAAATGAGTGTCATAAAAGGCTTACCCACTGTGGTTACGCCTTTTGTCGCTTGTTTAATGAGCAAATATTGATCGACTGGTGCTCCTGCTTGTAATGTTGCAACCCCATTCATACCGAAGTCAATCCCCTTTCATTTTTTAATTCTTCTACATGGATAATTTTTGCATTACTCCACTTATCTAGCATTCTTTCATGGCAAGTAAAATAAAGTATTTGATGGCCATTCATCATGCGCTCAATTAATTGTACCATGTTCTGAATCCGCAAAGTATCAAAATGGACAAACGGGTCATCCATAACAAGCGGAAACGACGCAGAATTTTTCAAGGATTTTGCTAATGCAAAGCGAAGTGCAATATATGCTTGTTCCTTCGTTGCTTGTGATAGTTCAGACATTGAATAGTGCATGCCATCTGCAGCTCCTGTTTCAAAATAACCGTCGGAATTGATATAAAGTGAATCATAGCGTCCGTTCGTTAAAAGACCGAAAAATCGAGAGGCTTCCTCTAATACTGCAGGCAGCTTTTTATCTTTTAAACTCGTGACTGTTTGGGCAATCGCATGAGAGATCAATTTTGATACAATCCAATCTTTTGCCTGTTGGTTTAACTTTGCTTTTTGCTGCTCAAATAACTGTATCTGATTTCTGTATTGATCGTCTTCTAATAGATGTTGCGTTTTAGCAATCAGCTCTGCTCTTTCTTTTAACAGGGCATTTTTCTCTTCACGCACATTTTTTTCATGCTTCATCTCGTCATTTAAACGAGCCGTTGCTTCTTCATCTAGCAAGTCTAGATTCAGTAGATCTGTGTCGTAGGAAGACAATTGATCATTAATCTGTGATAATTCAGTGGTTAGATTAGCATTCAAAACAGATTGTTCCCCAGCTTTATAGAATTCTTCTTTACTGTCGACCCCGGCTTCAGCATATAACTTTTTCATTTCATCCATATAAGATTGCTGGAGAAGTGATAATTCATCCCACTTAGAAAGAAGTTGTTGCTTTGTAGCGATCGCATTTTCATAGGTATTTTTTTGCTGCATTAATTGTTGGTGCGTGCTGTTCAATACAGCCGCAAAGTTTTCAACTGTACAAGCGATGCCACAGATTTCATAGCCTTCCTGGAGCCTGTCAGCGCTAAGACGTTCAAGTGTTTGTAATTGCTCAAGATTCATTTCAAGCTGCTTATTTGCTTGCTGTAGTTGACGAATCAGACGGAAAAGTTCATTGTACAACTCATACTGGAATTGACCGCCTATTCGATAAGCGTGTAGAAATTCAGTGAGCTTTCTTTTACTCTCATTCATTTTAATTGTTAGATCATTAAACTCTTGCAAAGCAGCTTTTTGATCCTTCTCTTTGTCTTCTAATTGCTGTTCAATGAAGAGCACTCGCTGATCGTATTGAAGAATATGCCCCTCAATTTCTCTCATCTCAGCGTCATTTGCGGCATATGGTCCATTCTGTCTCTGTGTTGTCTTTTTTCGATCAAACGCTATATAGATAAAGATAGCAGCCGCCAATCCAATAAAGCCAAGCTCAGTTCTGTTGAACATAAAAACTACTGCAAGGGAAACTACTGCTAGTCCAAAGGCCAATAGTTTTGCCGGTTGCTGTTTGCCTCCTTTAATCGATTGCCTATTTTCTTGCTGTGATTGAGAAGAGCGTTCTTCTTGCCAACGTTTTAAGCGTGTGTGCTCTTGTTCTGTCGGTGCATTTTGATAGGCTTCATCAAGCTTGTAGCTTAGTGAGTGTATTTCTTTTTGAATTTGATCGAGAATGTTTTGCTGTATGTCCAATTGGTCTTCATGGTGTTTTAACTCTTTTAAGTGATGATAGAATTGATTTTCCTGCTGTATGGAAACCTCCGCTTCCAACAATGAGCGCTGTTCATCTTTCTGAATGACACCTACTAATTGAAATTGCTCATCCATACTTTGTCTTTGTTTTTCTATCTCTCTATTCAATTGGCGAATTTGTGCTTGCCATTCCCGCCATTCACTATCTCTATTCAACAGTTCCTGCACTTTTAAGAAATGATCTTCATCCCATTCTTTTTGTAGCACATCTTCTAAACGATTAAGCTCTTTCCTTATACTTCCTATTGACGCTTCATTGGCTAAATGCCTTTCTTCCAATTGTTCTAATCGACTAAGACCTTTGACTGGAAAAGTAGTATAGCGAATAGATGAAAGCTCTTCTTGAGCTTTTTTTCTTCTTTTTAACAATGGATAAATCTGTTTGTATTTGGTTAACTCCTGTATTTTTTGTCGATGTCTTTCTTCATCATTTTCTAATTGAGCTAATTTATTTTCAAGGATATCAATTCTTTCGATGGCAGGTTCATATTCCTCTAATGTTCTTTTATATTCTTTCAAGGCTGCTTCTTGTGCGGCTATCTCATTTATTTGTTTGTTGATAATTGGAAGCTTCCCTGATTTTTTGAATAGTTCTTTTTGTATTTTATCGTGTTTTTGCTCAAGGGCTGATAGCTGGTCAATACCAGTAGTCCCTGATGCTAAAAGCACACGGCTCAGTTCCTCCTCAGAGAGCTTTTCTATATGCTGAAGGGGATGCACCGAAAAAGCAAATATAGCTTCAAAGCTCTGTCGATTATAGTTATGCAGAATTTTTGATAATAGTTCATCACCACCCGATTCACCATTTTTAAGGTGGACAGTTACTTCGCCTCCAGCCTTTCCTCGGATTCGTTCTATTGTACAAACACCAAATTCCTCATCTTCTAGCACAATCAGCCCACCATATTTGCCTCCTTTTTTAGGCTCATAACGTGGGAGCTGTTGATTCTTTTGTGGAAAGCCAAACAGTATTTGAAGGATAAATTGCTGGATTGTTGTTTTCCCGGCTTCATTCATCCCATAAAACACGTTGATCCCTTCCTGAAGCTTTATATTGATTTCTTCATGTTGGCCAAAACCATAAATAGCCAGTCGACGAATACGCATATGATGCCCCCTATCCTTCTATTTATTGAAAGCCTAATTTAAACAGATGCTCAGCATCAAACCTAAGATTCTTTAAATCTTCAGTGGTCAGTTCATCTAAATAGCGCCCAGCCTTTGGATGCTGGTAAAGTTCTTTAAGAATTTCTTTCATCTCATCATCAGACCATTCATTAATCGCCTGCAAAACTGATTCTGATGCAAACGTGGGTTTATAGTGAGAAATGCTAGACAGGTCGACAGCAATAGCTTGTATCCAAACAAATGGCATTTCATTCTCTTGTTCTTCTCTCATAATGTCAACCCATTCTGCAAGCTGTGCATCTTCAAACAACGTGCGGGCTCGTTCATCGATATTTTTTAAATGGAGCCATACGAGGCCAGCACCGTATTCTTTACGAAATCCGTCGATTGCTTCAGCACAGACTTTCAGCAAATCATTTGCATGCAGAATCTCTTTACAGTCCACTTCTATTTCTTCAAAGACTACGGCGGAAGCAGGCCTGAAATTGTAGGTGGCCTGTCCCTTAGATAGTTCGATATCATAAAAACCCTTTACTCCTAGTTCCTTACGGTGCCTACTTTGAATGTTACCAGGGTATACGATCATCGGATTCTCATGCAAAATCTGGCGTTTATGGATATGGCCAAGCGCCCAGTAATCATATTGTTTTGATAATAAATCTTCTATTGTAAAAGGCGCATAGACATCATGCGTAGCATCCCCACGAATACTGCCATGCAGCATGCCGATATGTATTGCTTCTCGATCTTTTGCGGCTGGATAACTCTGTACCATCGCTTGTGGAATATGTCTTTCACGATAACTGAATCCCGTAATATTGACGTTCATTCCTCTTATATGAAGAGTGATGGTCTCGGTTTCTGCTGGCATAGCTTGGACATTGGACGGCAACGAGAAACGCGTCCACTTGCCGCTTAGATGATCATGGTTTCCGTAACTAATAATGACAGGGATATTATACAACGCGAGCTGCTCCATCCCTTTTTGAAAAATTTGTTGGGCTCTAAGACTTCTTTCCTCTCCATCATACAAGTCGCCGACTATTAAAATAAAATCTGGTCTTTCTTGTATGGCATCATTTATCAATTGTTGAAAAGCATCGAATGTGCTATTTCTAAGCCGTTTGAAAGCATGTGAAGGTAAATCAGACATTCCTTTAAAAGGGCTATCCAGATGCAAATCAGCACAGTGGAAAAATCGTATAGATGACATTGTATCCCTCATTCCTTATACGAATATTTGTTCTTACTTTATCATACTATTCTAACATTTTGTATCGATATATTGTACAGCTATTTCAATTTTTTTGTATAATGAATACATATTCATATAAGGGGTGATCAGAATGCAAACATACCGTTTTACAGCATTCGAGAAATCGGGAGAAATTTTAAAAGATGAAGCTTGGGATTTTCCAGATCAGGCAACAGCAAAATCACAAGGGGCAGAAAAAATTGAAGAATTAGGCTATAGCGAAAAAACTCATCGCCTAGTAGATCCTCAAGGCAAGCTAATTCTATTTCATGTATAGTGGAAGTTTTAGAAAGAATAAATGAAAAAAGAGACATTTCAAGTCGAAATGTCTCTTTTTACTTTCCTTCAAAATGTGGGTCGCGCTTCTCTATAAATGCTTGTATACCTTCTAAATGGTCACTTGTTTGTCTCATTAGCTGTTGGCCTTTAGCTTCTAACGCTAATATTTCATCTAATTCTTTTTGTTTATGGCCATTTAAAATCCTTTTTGTTTCAATCATGGCTGCTAGAGGTGAATGTAGTAAGTTTTGTGCCAATTGTACAGCTTGTTCAACAGCTGTCCCCTTTTCTGCTACTTGATCAATCAGCCCCAGACTTTTTGCTGAAGGACCATCCAACGTCTTGCCTTCCCATATCAGCTGTTTCGCTTTTGGTACACCGACTCTTTCTTTCATAAAGAAATGGCCGCCTCCATCTGGAATCAAACCTATGCCGATAAAATTCATGGCAAGTTTGCTATTCTCTTCAGCGATAATAATATCACTTGCTAATGCAAGACTAAATCCAAGTCCAGCTGCAGCCCCATGGACAGCCGCGATTGTAATCATCGGAAGGGTATAATAAGCTCTAATCATGCGAGAGATTGTATCCATAGCTTGTAGCATATCAATTGAATCTTCTCCTGTTCCGAGCATCGTTTTAATATCGCCGCCAGCAGAGAATACTTTGCCACTCCCTTTTAGCATCAGCACTTGAATACTTCCATCATTTTTAAGCAATTCAAAGCACTCGGCCAACTCCTGGAGCATCGTATCATCCATAGCATTCATCGCATTAGGACGATTCAAGCTTATAATCGCTAATCTCCCATTCTTTTCAAACGTTATACTTTGAAATCTCATATTCTCCCTCCATTCTTTGCTTAATGAATAAATTCGATTTTTTTATGTAAAAACCTCTTTATTTTGCTGTCATAATAAAATTAATTTTTAATATACAATTTCTACTATCTATCCTAATAGACTCATTTAAAAAAGACTGCATTCCATCGATTTGATTCGATGGAAGCAGTCTTAAACAAAATTATTTTTGAATATCTACAGCTTTTAAATCAATTTCGCCGATTTTGTTAGGTGCCATGTTTTTCACATAATCTTTTGCTACGTAGTTGTTAACGTAGAAGTAGATTGGTGCAATTGGCATTTGTTCAGCTAGCAATGTGTTAGCTTGTTTTAACAAATCAAGACGTTTGTTTTCATCCGTTTCTTTTGTAGCAGAAACTAGTAAAGATTTATACTTCGGATCTTCCCAGCCTGTATCGTTGTTACCATTTTTAGCTGTATCATAACGCTCTAAGAATGTGTATGCATCGTTATAGTCAGCGATCCAGCCCATACGAGCAACGTCGAAGTCTAAAGCAGTTACTTTATCAAGATATACTTGCCATTCAGAGTTATCGATTTTAATTTCGATACCTAGGTTTTTGTGCCAGCCTTCTTGAATGTATTGTGCGATAGCAGCATGTGCTTCACTTGTGTTGATAGAAATACCGATTTTGATATCGCTTGCTTTCTTAACGCCTAATTCTTTCATACCATCTGCAAGTGCTTTTTTCGCTGCTTCGATATCGTTGTCTTTGAATTTGTTGTTTTCTTCTTCAAAGCCTTCGATTGCGATTGGCACATTGCTCAACGCAGGTTTTTGACCGCCTTTTAATACATTATCAGCTAAACCTTGACGGTCGATTGCATAAGATAATGCTTTACGGATATTAGCGTTTTTAGTGAATTTACCTTTTGTATTGAATTTGTATTCATAGATTGCTGCATATGGAACTGATTTTAAAGATTTATCTTTTTTGTAGGCATCCATTGCATCAAGTGGAACAGTTTGATAAGGAGAACCTAAGTAATCGATATCGCCACTTTTGAACATACGGTTAGCAGTTGTTTCAGATTCAACCATTTTGATGTTAACAGTAGATAAAGCTACATTGTCTTTATCCCAGTAGTCAGCATACTTTTTAAGAGTGATTGAGTCGTTGTGTTTCCATTCGCTTAATGTGAAAGGACCGTTTGTTACATAAGTATCGCCAGCTTCAGCGTACCATTTTTTGTTATCTTTTACTACTTTCTCATTAACAGGCATGTATGTATAGAATGCTGTCAATTCTAAGAAGTAAGGTGTTGGATTTTCAAGTGTTACTTCTAATGTTTTGTCATCTACAACTTTAATACCTAAATCATCAGCAGAACCTTTTCCGCTGTTGTATGCTTCTGCACCTTTAATTGGGTACAAAATTGAAGCGTATTCAGAAGCGTTCTTTGGATCTAATGCCCATTTCCAAGCGTAAGCGAAATCGCCAGCTACTACAGAATCGCCATTTGACCATTTTGTATCACGCAACTTGAATGTATACGTTAATTTATCGTCACTTACTTTTACATCTTCTGCTGCTGCATTTTGAACATTACCGTCTTTGTCTACACGAGTAAGACCTTCAAATGCTGCACGAATAACCGCACCAGAAGTACTGTCATTAGCAAATTGTGGATTTAAACTTGGTGGCTCTGAAGTGATTGATAGATTCAATGTTTTGTCTCCGCCTTTAGAGCCTGAGCCAGATGATTCATCTTTGTCTTTAGAACCGCCAAAGTTACATGCCGCAAGCACTAGCATTAATGCTGATAATAGCACTAGCGATAAAAACTTTTTCTTCATAAATATCCCCCTCTATGGTGTACATTTTAGCTACTAGCAAAGAGTAACTATTATAACTATATCAGAGGAAACTATATAAAAAAAGAAAATTATTTAATTTTTCAGTGATAATTTAATTTTCTTATATTTTAATTATATAGCTTATTTACATACTTTTATTATAATTTTCTGTATTTTTAGTTATATAACTATAGCTTCTCTCTGATTTATATAGTAAATCTTTCATTATTAAATAAAAGACAAAACTATTTATACCATTTTGCAATTTGTTGATCTGTACCGTATACAAAATGTCCCGGAAATACTTCATGCATTGTTGCTTCAGCATCAGTGTCTTCGTGTTCATACGGTATTCTTACACGTGTACTTTCAGAAATAGGATCTGGCAATGGAATTGCTGAAAGCAATGACTTCGTGTAAGGGTGTATCGGATTTTGATAGATTTCCTCTGAAGTGCCGAGTTCCAATATTTTTCCGCGTCTCATTACTGCAATGCGATCACTAATATATTTCACCATTGATAAATCATGAGCGATGAACAGATAAGTAAGCCCATGTTTTCTTTGCAGTTCTTTCAATAAGTTCACGACTTGCGCTTGAATGGATACGTCTAGTGCAGAAATTGGCTCATCCGCAATAATGAAACTTGGATTTAAGCTTAACGCTCTAGCAATACCGATACGTTGGCGTTGTCCGCCTGAAAATTCATGCGCATATCGGTTCGCATGTTCACGATTTAGTCCTACTACTTCTAGTAAAGAACCTATTTTTTCTTTGCGTTCTTTTCTATTTTTATAGAGGCCATGTATTTCGAAGCCTTCTTCAATAATTTCTCCTGCTGTCATACGAGGATTTAATGAAGCATAGGGATCTTGGAAAATCATCTGCATTTCACGATTAAATTCTTTTAAATCCCTTTTTGATTTTTTCCCATTAATATCTTCGCCTTTGAATTTGATCTCACCATCTGTCATATCATACAAACGGATAATGGAACGGCCAGTTGTCGATTTACCGCAGCCTGATTCCCCTACAAGACCCAATGTTTCACCTTTATAAACATCAAAACTAATACCATCAACAGCCTTAATAGAACCAAATTGCTGCGTTAAGTTTTTGACTTCTAGAATTTTCTCAGACATGTTTAACACCGTCCTTTGCTAAGTAACCATCAATACGTTTTTGCACAGCCTCCGGTATTGGAACTTGCGGTGCATCAGGATGTAAGAGCCATGTTTTCGCAAAGTGTGTTTCACTAACTTGGAACATTGGCGGTTCTTCTTCATAATCAATTTGCATAGCAAACTCATTTCGTGGTGCAAAGGCATCCCCTTTTGGAGGATTAGTTAAATCAGGTGGTGAACCTGGAATTGTGCGCAATAATTCATCTTCACTGTTTTCTAAATCCGGCATAGAGCCAAGTAAGCCCCATGTATATGGATGTCTTGGATTATAGAATATTTCATTTACTGAACCATATTCGACAATTTGGCCAGCATACATAACAGCTACACGATCAGCGATATTCGCTACGACTCCTAAGTCATGCGTAATAAAGATGATGGATGTATTGCTGTTTTTTTGAATTTTCTTCATTAGTTCTATAATTTGCGCTTGGATTGTTACATCAAGTGCTGTTGTCGGTTCATCGGCGATTAATAGTTTCGGCTCTGCTGCAAGCGCAATCGCAATAACTACACGTTGACGCATACCGCCTGAAAACTCATGTGGATATTGTTTGAACCGTTTTTCTGGGAAAGGAATCCCTACTTCATCCAACAATTCAATCGCTCTCTTTTTAGCTGAGTCACGAGTTGCTTTTTTATTATGTTTTAAGATTACTTCCATAATCTGCTTACCAACTTTCATCGTTGGGTTTAACGCAGTCATCGGATCTTGGAAGATCATCGCAATTTCATTACCGCGGATTTTTGTCATTTCTTTTTCTGTCAATGGAATCAAATCTCTTCCTTCAAAGAGAATTTGACCTTGATCATATATGCCAGGTGGTTGTGGAATGAGTTTCATCAACGCATTGCTTGTAACGGATTTCCCGGAGCCTGACTCCCCTACAATAGCTAATGTCTCGCCTTGTTTTAAATCAAAGTTAACACCGCGTACCGCTTGGACAATCCCTGCATAAGTTTTAAAGTTTATTTTCAAATCTTTTACTTCTAATAATGTTTCGCTCATACTCTCACCTACTTCTTTAAAAGATTATTATTTACGTAATTTTGGATCAAGCGCATCACGAAGGCCGTCACCTACTGCGTTGAACGCAAAGATTGTTAATGAGATAAATACAGCTGGGAAGATTAGACGCCATGGTGCTGTATCAATTGCTTTATTCCCTTCTGAGGCCATTGTTCCCCAACTTGCCATTGGTTCAGAAACACCCAATCCTAAGTAACTTAGGAATGACTCTGTAAAAATAGCACTTGGGATCGTTAATGTCATAGTAACTAAGATTGCACCTAGAGCATTAGGTACAAGGTGTTTTAGGATAATATGCTTCGTGCCAGCACCTAGAGTTCTTGCTGCAAGTACATACTCCTGATTTTTAATAGATAATACTTCACCACGTACAATACGAGCCATCTTTACCCAACCTGTGATAGATAAAGCAACAATTAAAGGAATTAAACCTGGTTTCATTACTACTAGCAAGATAATAACTACTAATAGATAAGGAACCGCTGTAAGAACATCGGCAATACGCATCATAATATCATCTACGCGTCCGCCCAATAAACCTGAAACTGCTCCCCATGTTACGCCAATAATTAAGTCAATTATTGCTGCTGACAGACCAATAAATAAGGAGATTCGAGCTCCAAACCAAACACGTACAAACACATCTCGTCCAAGGTCATCTGTACCAAACCAATGTTTTGAAGAAGGTGGTGCATTATAAAGACCTAGTTGTTCGCGATAGCTATATGGAGAAAGCAAAGGAACGAAAATAGCTAGCAATGCAACGATTACTAAAACTACTAAACCAAAAACAGCTAGCTTATTATGAGAAAATCGCAGTCTTACTTCTTTCCAGAAGGATACGGATTTATCTGCTAATTTCTCTGTATCTTTATCATTTCTTCCGATAATTTTAAACTTATCTTTTGAAATTTTCGGAATTTCTTTAAATGATTGCGTCATTATTTTTTCGCTCCTTTCAACTTAATACGTGGATCGATAATTACATATAGAATATCTACGAGTAATACCGCAAATAAAAGAATAATTGAATAGAATACTGTTGTACCCATGATTACAGTGTAATCACGATTCGAAATACTTGTAACGAAGTATTTACCTAAGCCAGGAATCGCAAAAATCTGTTCGATAATGAAACTACCTGTAATAACACCAGCAGCTAGTGGTCCTAAATAAGTCACAACCGGCATTAAAGCATTACGCAATGAATGCTTGAAAAGAGTTGTCCACTTGCCAATCCCTTTGGCACGAGCCATCTTTACATATTCACTATGATTTTGTTCAAGCATACTTGATCGAGTTAATTTAGCGACAAATCCCATATCCATGATGGCAATAGATATAGCTGGTAAAACGCTATACATGAAGCCATTCCAGCCGGCTATCGGCAGTAACTCCCACTTTAACCCGACAAAATACTGCAATAAACCTGCTAAGATAAAGGACGGGACAGATATGCCTAAGACGGCAAACGTGGTTCCGAGATAATCGGGCCATTTATTATGATAAAGCGCGGATGCCGCACCAATTAATATACCGAAGCCAACAGCCAATAGCATTGCTTCAATCCCTAAAGTAAGTGAAATCGGGAAACTTTCAGAAATCATATCGTTTGTTGAACGACCTTTATATTTCATTGATTCACCAAAATCAAATTTTGCAGTGGAAACCAAATAATCTTTATATTGGATATACCAAGGATTATTCAATCCATATTCCTCATTTAATGCCTTTTGAATTTCAGGCGGTACACTTTTCTCACTGGCGAAAGGACTACCTGGAGCAATTCTCATTAAGAAAAACGTTGCTGTAACAATTACAAACAATGCAACTAATATATAGGCAAGCCTTTTTAAGATATACTTAACCATTCTCATATCCTCCTCAATCTAATAGTTAGAAGTAGTTGTCGTCACCAAAAACAGCTTTTCGACAACCTTGCTTGTTAATACTATATCAAACTAATAACAAGAAAAAAAGAAGTTGATAGAATATTTTTAAATGAGATACAATTAGCCTAATTCTAAAATGTCATCGTTTTCCCAATTTATTAGTTGATTTTGTATTTTTATTTATAGATAATCATCTAAATAGTTAATTAACTTAATAAAAATAAATAAAATAGAATAAATATTAGTTCCAGTATATTCAGTCTATTGTCACATTTATATTATTTTTTTACGTATTTTGCGATAGAAAGTGAAAATCGTCATTTTTCATGTCGGATATTATAGGATAGGTAACTTAGAAATTAATATTAAATTCTCTTTTTAATCTATTTATTGTCGTAATAGCACTTTTTTCATGCATTTTGCTTTAATTAGCCTAATAAGATCTAATAAAAAAGACCTTCTCTTTCATTTAATGAATGAGAAGGTCTTGGAGTATTAAATTTTTCCAATATAGTTTCTTTGAGGGTGCATCTGATTAATATTAGTCAAACATACATTAATCTTCGAGTGGATAGGAAGCCATTCTTCCTTTTCCTCGGTCGCAATATACATGCTCTTTAAGAAATTTTTGCTATTTTTATAGAGTCTTACGTATTTTTCCTCTTCCATCTTTTCTTTTTGGAGTTCCAAAAAGACTGGTACTTTCTGAGATAGGCCGCTAACCGTTTCAATAGATAATCCTATTCCAAGCATGGTTACGATCGGTGCCAATAAGTGTTCTTCCTCGTCATCTACATATACAATGGTTGCTGTAAATACTTTATTCACAAGAGCTTCATATATAGAAGGGAATTGCTCAACATCCAATTTTGGATTCTTTACTAAAGCATCAATTGCATCTGCTGTATGAGCAATCGTACATGCCCATCCCTTTTCGGGAATGTAACCTCTTAAATCTTGTTCTAAATCTAAATATAAGACTAATTCATTCCTCGCTTTATCGAGGAGTGGCAAAGAAAGGAATGCGCGTTCTCGATCCTTCGTGAGTATCCACTTAATTAATAAGACAGCAGATGCTCTTTTGAAAATATGATCTGTTCCCACATCACCAATTTCGTAAAATAAATAATCATCACTTAAAGCTAGCTTTAAGAGATCTGTCAGCATATCATCTGACAAACGATTGTCTTCAATATAGCGAGAGAGTGTTTGGTAGATAAGATTTTCTCTAAGGTCGCTATCGGGAGAACCTATATGTTCAATCATCGCTGTTATGATTTCAGATAGATTTTGTTCTTCTTCGGCTTCTCCTTGATGGATTGCCGTTAGTTGTGTTTTGAGTGTATATTCGTCCATAATTAAACCTCCAATACGAATAGTCCGCCGACTAAAGACTATGAATCTGTCGAATAATGTCGTTTACTCTGTATTGTACTAATTATTATACCATTATTGCTCTAGGTTGTCCGTTGCCTAACATGATTTATCCTATGCTAAATATGTGTTATTTATGTATAGCCTGATTATCTACAAGATATGTCTGTATTTGGAAATAAAAAAAGCAATTTCTATACAGAATCCGTATAGAAATTGCATGGGTGCTTATTTCTTCACAATATCATATAGTTCGTTAAGTGCGTCGATTTTTTTATCGAAGGCATCTTGATACGTTAGAATATACTGGGCTGGTTCTTTAGGATTGTGATACTGATTAATTTTTCCTGTGGCATTATTAACAAGCTTTGTAGAAGCACCACATCCTAAGCCAATGATGGTTTGAGCTTCTTCCATGATTGCTATATTATAGATGCTTTCTTCGCCTGGTAGCGAATAGCCGACATTCTCTAAATTCCCCAAAATATTTTTTTGTCTATATAAATAATACGGTGTATAGCCATGCTCCTCTGTCCAGCTATGAGCACGGTGCATCATGGCTTCCGCTGTTTTACGATCCGCCACTTTATATTTTTCCTTGTTATGCGTCATTTCAGAAGCGCGTTTGAAACTTAGTGTATGGACTGTCAAAGATTCCGGCATCATTTTTTCTGTTTCTTCTATTGAATGTTCAAATTCATCTAGCCCTTCATTTGGAAGGCCGATAATCAAGTCCATATTAATATTATTCATGCCAGACTTTCTAGCCATCCAAAATTTATCTATGGTCTCTTGAACGCTATGGTGCCGTCCAATCGCTTTCAAAGTTTCGTCTGTATACGATTGAGGATTTACGCTGATGCGATCAATTCCCCACTTTTTCAGCACTTCCAACTTTTCCTCTGTAATGGTATCCGGTCTTCCTGCTTCTACTGTAATTTCGCGGACAGCCTCCATATGTGGGAATGAATCAAACATCGTTTTGTATAGCGCATCCATTTCATCTGCTTCTATTGAAGTTGGAGTACCTCCTCCAAAGTAAACAGAAGTGATTTTTATATTATTTTCTTTAAGCCACTTGCCCATTTCTTCTATTTCATAATGTAAGCCATCTAGGAATGTTGCAACACGTCCTTGTTTTCTGTTACTTTGGATTGCATATGCAGGAAACGTACAGTACGCACATTTCGTGGGACAGAAAGGAATACCTATATAGATGCTGACTTCTTGGTGTATCTGATCTAAATCAGGAATCGTCTTTAATTGTGTTTGAACAATTTTCTTGAGCATGTCTATCTTTTCATCTGACAAGCTAAATTCAGATACCAATTTTTGATGAATCTCTTCGTCTGATAAGCCTGCTTTACGAAATTTATGGTAAAGCTTTGTCGGACGTATGCCCGTTAGGATTCCCCACTGCTGCTTAATCTCTGTCATTTGCTCTAAGGTATCGAGCAAAACATGTGATAAAGCTCTTTTCAAACGAATCTTCTGTTCTCTTTCCGTGCCTTCGTTTGCATATTGTTGTTCATAATGGCTTCGGTAAATTTCATCCTCTGCATGTAGTTCTGCCTCTGTTTTAATTAGATGGTCATCACTGATTGAATGTGTAAAATGCACTTCTAAATCAGGCACCATCTCTTTTTTCGCTATCTTTGTATCTTCAAAAAATAAGTTTGTAATATCATGAAAAACACGCATAAAGTCTTGCGGATATGCGGGATTTATTTTTAATACTTTCATTCCAGTCACTTCTTTCTACCATGTGTTTCAATCCCTCTGATTTCAAACCATCTCACCTATTGTAGCAAATTTTATCGTGCAAAGCGTAATTAGTTATAGGTGCATTCTCTTTCCACAAAAAAACGCAGACAACGTATTTTCACGTTGCCTGCTGTTCAAAACTAATTTAATTCATTATACAATCCTTCAATTGGTTTGACTAATGTACGATTAATTTCTTCAATCAATCCGCTTAAAGCCATTTCTGCTTGCAGCATGTTGGCGATTTTTTTATTTTGCTGTGCTAGCTGTGCAGTTTTTTGAGCATATTGCAACTCATCTTCGCCAATTTGCTCGCCTTGCATTTGTTTTTTCTGAAGTTTCATTTGTACCTCTCTGAAACTCTTAAAAATAGCCTTAGCTTCTTTATCGCCCTTTACTGTTTCAATCGCTTTTTTCAAGGCTGAATATTCATTAGTTTTACGGAAAGTTCCTTCTAATGCATTGATTTCGTTGTAAATGTTAACCATATGATCCCCTGCTTTCTTTTTGTTTTCGTCATTTACTCTCTAGTAGATATATTCAAAAGGCTCTTCAATTAGAAGATGATCACGACAATTCCTTGAATAATCCCAATAAGTCCTCCAAGTACAAAACCTAATACAGTAATCATCTTGAATTCTTTTTTCGAGATGCCTAGCACCAGATCCTCCAGTACAGATACTGGGAAGGAGTCTACCTGTTCTTTAACGATTTGTTCTAGATTTAAGCGTTTGATGGCATCTTCAAGCTGACTTTCAGCAAGAGCAAAACCCTTTTCGGTCATTTGCGGTACTATATTGCCAGCAAACCATTCTGGTCCGTCTTGCCAGTAATGCACAAGGGGCTTGTCCAAGCGGCTTTGCAACGCAAGTTCCTTTTTCGCATAGCTTTGGATTCTGTATGTCGTTGATGTGAAATCTAAATCTCCAAATAAATTTGTAACAGATTGGACTTTTACCTTTTGCCATTCATTAGACAAGAGATTAGTTAATAGAACCATCGTTCCAGGCGCATGAATGAATTTGTTGATTTCTTTTTGGACACGGCCTACAAGCGATTTGGAATCGCCTAAAAACATTTGAATCATACCGCCAACTGTTCCCTTTGATTCTAAGAAGTCATCGATCAAACGTTTGATTGTTTGTGTTCCTTCAGGCGATTCGAAATAGCCGCCTGCTTTTTCTAAAATGTAACGAGACATTTCTGGGATTTTTTTATTCGCTTTTGCTTCCCATGATTCTGGCAGCAAAGACTCAATCGATTCGTTGGATAGTACGTTCTTTATCTTGTCCAACTGCTCCGCTACAGCCTGATCTACTTTTTGTTCTATTATATCAGGCATATGAGCAGCGCCTATTTGCGTCAGCCAATCGTTGAGTGTTTTTTCATCCGTGAATAAGAGCTTTCGGATTTTGTCATTCAACCAGCCTTCTACTAGTTCCCTATTTTTTACGGTAAATAGTTTTTTGCGGAACATCTCAGGCGTCAGCAAATAATTCACTACTGTTTTCCCTAGTTGCCTTGCTAAATCTTCTCTTCGTTTCGGAATCAAACCTGGCGTAAATGGGACGCGCCACGAACCGATATATATAGGATTATGCGGCCTAAAAAGCATTTTGATAGCGATATGGTTTGTAAATCCGCCAATCACTGCACCAATTACCGTCATAAATACGATTGTCAGTATAGTATTCAACCTTTTTCACCCGTTTCTCTGAAGTAGCTATATTATAACAGAGACGTTCATGATAATAAAAATATTAGCAATTTCTTTCAAATAATCCAGTCGCAACTTATACTAAAGTAGGAGAAGGGAGATGGATTTGTGATTCAGCATTTTAGTTATAAGCCATTCTTTGACAATCAGCAATTGCCTGGTTGGACTATACAGTTTTTTTATAAGCAAAATCGCTATGAAGGCATATATGAACAAGATGGCAGTATTAAATGGACTGGTGCCATTCCGCCAGATGAAGAAAAAGTAAAAAAAATGGTACATGAATTAATGCTTTTTCATGTGTATGACTAATACATATTCGCTCGTAGCGTGTACAAGCATACGAGCGAATTATTCTTTCTCCAAATACTCTCTCCTAAAATCGAGTAGATCTTTTGCTGCCAGCATATTTTCAAGGTTTTCATCCCATTGATCCGTTAATGTATTCCAAACGCGTACATATAGTAAATCACTGTCACGATTATAGAGGACGTATTGAATACATGGTACATCGTGAATTTGAATCGTTTTTTTGGAATCAATTGACGTAATGAATGTTTGAACTTTCTCCTCGTCTTGATCTTCCTCTTCCTGCATTTCGCGTGTTTTTTGAAGCGCATCGATGATCTCCATTTCGTCTAGATCAATCGTCTCTTCGCTTGCGTACTTGAATGGTTCCGGTAGCTCATCGATACGGTCTACCTTATCCATATCTCCTGAAAGCAATAGATGATGGGTAGCACTATAGAGAAGCTGCTGTGTTTCTTCTTCCATTTCCTCTTCATAGATGCCATTCTCCAGCTGACGCTCCCCTTTAACGGTCAACTGGTAATAGACTTCTTTTTCAACCAAACCTTTACGCATAAGCTTTTGCAATAAATCCAACACAAACAGTTCTTCCACTAGCAATAAATCACTAAGTTCTTTCGGATCCTTTATTTCTGCCTTCTGGACGCTTAATAAAATCATTTTCATCAAAATATCCATGGTTTCCCGCTTCACTGGATGGAAGATACACTCAACCGTTTGAACAGGAAAACACCAGCGGGATACGGATAGAATTTTAACTTGCGGGTCTTTGTTTACTTGCTCTGTGAGCTTTTTCTCTAATTCATTTAACATGTTTCTTCTACTTCCTTACAACGGGATTTCCTTCATGATTAAGCCATCCCTTCTGCTCTTTCACCACTTGTAGCAGATGGCTGTACATGTTGCGGGATTCTTTTCGTTTGGCACGCTTTGTAAACATTTCAGTACTGCCGACTAATACGAGTAACTCCCTTGCTCGAGACAGTGCTACATTCAAACGGCGATAGTCATTTGCAAAGCCAATGTCTCCGCCTTTATGTGTAGCGTTGCGGACCATACTGACAATGATGACATCCATCTCCATCCCTTGGAAACGGTCAACTGTCCCTGTACGCAAATGAAGGTTCGGCAATTGTAGTTCCTGTTGAATTAAATGGTCGATCTTCTTCACTTGTTCTCCGTAAAAGCTAATCACGCCAACACTCTTCTTCACACCAGCTTCAAGACTACCCTGGCTGATTGCCATTTCTGTCGCAGAATCTAGATCCCGCAGCATATCTCGAATGATATCAAGCTCGCCTGGATTATATCGGCTTTTGCCGTTCTTCATCTGCTCTTCTAAATATGGCTTTTCATTCGGTGTATCAACCCACAATAAATGATTATGGCGCTTTACAAAGTGACTTTCTAAGAAATGGTCTCGTGCTGTATCAGAATCCTCAAGCCCACATTGAAGTCGATCATCCTCATTTTCATAAAATGGAGAAATCGTATCCATAATTTTTTCATGCATACGGTACTGAATTGCCAGCATCTGTTTATTTGTCTTCGGCAGGTTTTTAAACAGGCGTTCAAATAATGACTCTTTCAGCAGTTTTTTTAATTCGTTTGTTTCATCTAGCTCTTTGTTTTCCTCCATCATGGCCTTTAACGTTTCTTCCAATGTATCATCGCCAATAAGCGGAGGAAGCTGGTGATGGTCTCCTACCAAAATAATCTTTTTGCCTTTAAGCATCGGTAGCAACAATTCAGGTGGTGTTGCTTTCGATACTTCATCAATGATCACAACATCAAATGTAGGGTAGTTGTCCATAAATTCTTTACGAGCCGATGCGACACAGGTGGTCCCAATCACATTAGCATGGTTTACGTATAGTTTTTTAATTTCGTCTAAATCATGTTCGCTAGCTTCAAGCAGAAGCTTGTGCCATTGCTTTTGGAGTTCTTGCTTTATTGGCAATTGCTGTTTCTCATGCTGCAATTCTGCTATTGCTGCTTCTACATGTTGGATCGCTTCTTTGACATAATCGAGCTTGCGCGTTACATCTTCTCTGAGCAGCTCTTCCAATGCTTTTAATTTTTTCTCTTGTGCCAAGCCTTCTTCATTCGTTTTTTGGCTATCTTTTTTTATTTCAATCAGCTGTGCAGATATTTCTCTTTCTTCTATTAAAGAGTGTTCCAGCTGTCCTTTTATCTCTTCAATTTTTGGCGTGGTGATTTGGATCTTTTGTTTATGTGCTAGAAGTTCTTGTAGCTCTGCCTCTTGGCTTGCAAGAATTTCCTTTAATTCTTCAAGCGGCAGCAATTCTTTATCTTCTTCAGACGAGTCTGGCAATCGTTGCTGCAACTGTTCTACTTCGCTTTTCCATCTGTTCCCTGCATTCATCAAGCTGCTTTTATGCTGTAATGAAGCATTCAGAAGATAAGAGACGAGACTCGCTACTTCTTCCTTCATCATATGGAACAGGCGCATGATCTCCTGCCGTTGGTTTTCAAGCATGCCAAATTGTTCGTCGACAAAGATGCGACGATTATATAGGCGTTCAAGATATACATACAGCTGGTTAACATAGACTTCTTTTGTATCTACTAAAAACCTTTTGAAATGATCAATCGCTGAATCAATTTCTCTGATAGCGTAGGAAGAATAGCCATTTGCGGCTTGCGCTTCTACTTGTTTTTGAATTTCCTCGCTTTTTGAGGGACCGATTTTACCTTCTAAGTAGCCGATTGCAGAAAATAATCGTTCTCTTACTTCTTTCCACTCGGTGTATCCGAACATTTGCGCTTGAATGCGTTCAAATGATTGCTGTTGCCACTCTATCTTTGCATTCGGCTGAATGTTGTTTTTCTCCATGATTCCCTGCAGTTCTTGAATTTTGCCGCAACCTTCAACATCCTGCTGAGCTTTCTGCAATGCTTGATGTTTTTCATGCCAATCTCCATAGGCAAGCCGTGCGTTTTCCAAAGCGTGCTCTGCTTTTTCTAGCTCACTTTTGTTGTTTAAATATGAAATATCTTTTTGTAGACTTGCTTTTTCGGATTGTTTTTGGGCTTCTAGCTCTTCTAACTGGCTAAGAGAACCATATTGCCCAAGCAACTCCTCGAACTCCCTGATTTGTTGCTCTTCTTGTGTCTTTTGCTTGATGATGGCTTCTAAGCGTTCCTCAGCTTCACGTGATTCTTTTCTTAAAGCGCCCAATTTCTTTTTTAATTCTTTGATTTCTTGTTGTGTTGCTTCAACCTCTACTTCGGCCCGCTTTTGTTCTTCCAATTTCTTTTGAAGGCTTTCAATTTCAGATCTCAACCCTTGAAGTTCGGTTTCTTTTTTGGCTATTTTTTCATCTAATAATGCTGTATTGTCGGTTTGTCTCGACAGTTCTTCTTCTAGATCATGCAGCGTTTGCTCTCGCCAATATTGCGCTACATTCTCTTCAATAAACCTTTTGCCTTCTTCTTCGATGCTTTCCGTACGTCCATAGCGAAGAATTCGGATATCTTTATTTGAGAGGAGCCTGCTTAGCGCATTATCGACAGCCAAGTTGGATTGTGACGCCACTAATGTTCTAAGCCCAGCCTTGGCATTTTGCTGGCAGATTTCTGATATAACCGTCGTCTTCCCTGTACCAGGCGGACCTTGAATGACGTATAAATCTTCTGCTGAAAGCGCTCCGGCAACAGCTTCGCGCTGAAATTCATTTAAGCGATTATCGAAATCCAATGAAACTTTCTTTTTAGGCTGATTAATTCTCGGTCTCTCTTCGAATAAGATTTTTTCTAGATTCGCATTGGCAGCAAGCCCCTTCTCCAAATCGCTGAACCCCTTGCGAAGACGTCTGATTTGGCTAAGTGTCGCAAAGTTGCTAAACACTAATTCTTTCGATTTCGGATGCCATTTGTCCTTTCGAAGCTGACTTTGAATAAACGGCCGCAGTTCGATTTCGACTGTTTTCTTTTTTTGATTTGATTTAATGACCGTTCCAAGGTCTTCTTTCGCTCCTTGAATTTTAACGCTTAAACCCTTCACTTTTTGCCACTCTTTTTCCTTTATCCCATTGATGGCAATAGTCATATAAGTGAAATTTTCGTTGCATTTATAATCTGTAAATGTAGCACGGAAGTCATCCATCGTTGCATCGCGTTCTTGTATACTTAAGTAGCCTTCCCAGCTGGCGATCCGCTTTTGAACATATTTAGATCGTTCCTCTGCAATAGGCAATTGACGGATCGCATTATGCAGCTCAATCGGCAAACCAACTGTGTTGCTCGCATTAATAGCAAAGTCAATGGTAGTCTTTAGCCGCCTATTTGTGTGAACAGGAACACCACTGCTAAGTACGCGAAAGTTTGTTGCTAGCAGCCCGTCATATTTCACGACACAATTCATCACGGCAACACAACCATCCACCACTTTGGAGAGTGATTGGTTCTCGTCTGGTCCGAAATAAAGTGTAGCTGCCATTTCATCTTTTGCAGTGTTTTGAACGTGTTCAATATGGACTACAAACGACTTTTGAAGATGAAAAAAAGCTTGTTCATCTTTCATGAATGCTAATATGCCTGCACGTGATTTGTTCGTTAATATGATGTTTGTACGCAATGTGCTTGGCTTAGCAATAACTTGTCCCATGAACATAACTTCCTTTCTTTTAAACTCAATATCTTTTTTAAAAAACTAATTTCTATCATACCAGTTTTTTGCCTTATGCGTGGTGTGGAAATTTGCCAAAAAGAAAAAATCCAACGAAGAAAGATTCTTCATCGTTGGATTTTTTGCATACAGGGCGGCGTAAATCTTATTTTCCTTAAGCCGACTAAGTGAGCTTTACTTTATTTCACCGGACTGCAGTTTATACATTTGGTTATACCTTCCGCCATGAAGCAGAAGTTCATCATGCGTTCCTTGTTCCACAATCTCGCCTCTATCTAGTACTAAAATGTGGTCTGCATTTTTAATAGTAGAAAGCCTGTGGGCGATGATGAATGTCGTACGTCCTTTTTTCAATACATCCATTGCGTGTTGGATGATTTCTTCCGTTTCTGTATCGATATTGGACGTTGCTTCATCTAATATCAAAATCGCTGGATTGAATGCAAGCGCACGAGCGAAAGAAATGAGCTGGCGCTGTCCAGATGACAAAGTGCTTCCTTTTTCAATCACTGGCTCATCCAGTCCACCTGGCAAGTTCTCTAACACTCGATCTCCGCCAACTGCTTTTAGCGCTTCTTCCACAGTCTCTCTTGAGATATGCGGATCATCTAAGCTAACATTCGATGCGATGGTCCCTGTGAATAAATACGGATCCTGTAAAACAATCCCCATATGTTCGCGAAGAGTTTGGCGGGAGCAGTCTCGTATATCTTTGCCGTCAACGGTAATCGACCCTTTCGTTACATCGTAAAAACGAAACAGCAAATTCATAATGGAGCTTTTGCCAGATCCCGTATGACCCACTAGCGCGACTGTCTGCCCTTGCTTTGCTTCAAAATTAATATCTTTTAATACATATTCCTCATCTTTGTATGCAAACCATACATGGTTGAATGCTACATCACCTTTATATCGTGGAATACGGGTATCATCGACTGCTTCCCCTTCTTCATCTAGCAATTCAAATACACGTTCAGAGGCAACATTTGCTCTTTCAAGGCGTGCAAGCTGATTGACGATATTAGTAACAGGGTTGAAAAGCCTAGTGATGTAGTCTACAAATGCATATAGCATCCCGACAGAAATGGCTGTTTGACCATCCAACTCTGCGCTTCCAAAATACCAGATGAACATAATAAATGTCAGTGATCGGATGACATTTACTAAATTGTGAGAAGTCACAGCATCCAAAAAAACTAGTTTGTTTTGATATTTATAATATTCATCATTTAATTCATTGAACTCGCCTTCAATTTGCTTTTCTTGACCAAACGCTTGGATAATCGTCATACCGTTGATCGATTCATTGATCATACCGTTCATATCTGACAGTTTTCCACGAACGATATGGTTGTATTTCGCCGCATATTTACGGTAAAGAATGGCCCATACAATCAGCATCGGAATAACAAGCAATGCGTAGCAGGCCATTTTCCAATCTAAGATGAAAAGCGCAATGTAGACACCGAAGATAGTCATGAAGCTAGCCGCAAATTGCGAGACAACTGTCACGAACAGATCATGAATGGCCTCTGTATCATTCGTTACGCGAGAGACCACCTTACCTGCTGGCAATCGGTCAAAATAGTTGATCGGCAATGTTTGAATATGCTTATAGACATCGTTTCGCATTTTTTGAATAATGCGGTTCGCGCCCACTTGCAGCATGATATATTGGCCATAACGGAAGATAGCTGTTGTCACCGCTAGGCCGAAGAATACTGCCAATAAAACTGCAATAGGCTTGAATTCCAAACCATTTGTTACTGATTTGGCGATATGGTCATCAATGATTTTCTTGGCGACAAACGGTCCTGCCAAATCTGCTGCTACGGCGATTGCCAAGAGGAATAGCCCTACCAGCAATGTTTTTTTATAAAGCAGCGCGTATTGCCAAAGTCTTTGTGTAGTGTTCATTATTTCGCCCCCTCGATCTGCTGGCGATTGTGTTGCTCTTTATACCAACCGTTTTGCTTGAGGAGATCGCTATGCGTTCCTTCTTCTATGATCTTTCCGTTTTCAAGGACGATAATCCAATCTGCATGCATGATAGCAGACAAACGGTGTGTCACAATAATCGTTGTTTTATCCTGTCTTTCCTCTTGGATATTTTTCACGATTCTGCTTTCTGTTTTTGCATCCACAGCTGACAGGGAATCATCCAAAATAAGAATTTCAGGATCACGGATTAAAGCACGTGCAATAGATATCCGTTGCTTTTGCCCTCCAGAAAGTGAAACGCCTTTTTCTCCTACCATGGTATCTAACCCCATAGGCAGCATCTGTAAATCGTTATCAAAACATGAAACACGGATCGCTTCTTTAAGCTCTTCCTCTGTGGCATCCTGTTTTCCAAATAGAATATTTTCTCTAATCGTACGAGAGAAAAGCACATGATCCTGAGGCACATAGCCGATCCACTTCCGTACTTGTTCTTTACTTTGGGCACCGATTTCTTCTTTAGAAATTTGTAATGCCCCTTCACCTGTCGGATACTCTTTTAGTAGTTGTTTGACAATTGTCGTTTTGCCACTTCCTGTTTTCCCTACAATCCCTAATGTATGCCCCTTCTTCAATGAAATATCTAAGTGAGCTAAGTTAATAGACTGCGATTGCGGATATTGGAATGTGACGTCTTGGAAATCGATTGAATTTGGACTTTCCACTACGACTGGTGCGGACGGGTCTTTCACATCTTCTGTTTCATTTAACGTTTCTTGCACACGGTCAAGCGATGCATTTCCCCGCTGCATGACATTGATCAGCTCGCCAATTGCAAACATTGGCCAAACGATCATACCAAGATACACGTTAAACGAAATCAGTTTGCCTAGTGTTATATCCCCGATGGAAACCAAATATGCTCCGTATCCAAGACCGATCATATAGCTGAGGCCTGTTAAGACTCTTGTGATGGGCGTAAACCATGCATCAATCCGTTCTACGTCCATATTTTTTTTGTATACATCTTCTGTCATTTCACCGAACTTGTTTTCTGTTTCTCTCTCATGCACATATGCACGAACAACACGCACACCTTCAACTGCCTCTAGTACACTATCATTCATATGGCCAAACGCATCTTGGGCGATTGTATATTTTTCATGAATTTTTTTCCCTAGCATTTGCATGGTAATCGCTAAAATAGGTAGTGGAATAATAGCTGCTAGCGTTAATTTCCAAGATACAGAAAAAGCCATCATCAACAATATCGTGCCTAGATATAAGGTCGAATCTAAGAGTGTCATAATACCAAAACCCGCTGTCTCAGAAACAGCGCGTAAATCATTGGTAGCTCTTGCCATCAAGTCACCTGTACGGTTACGTTCGTAAAATGGCGGAGACATTCGTAAAAATTGCTGCATTAAGTTTTTACGAAGCCTACGTTCAATCACGTTGGAGCCGCCAAATAGTTGGAATTGCCATACGAAGTTGACAATATAGGCTAAAGTCATGACAATTGCCAAACCCCCAAGGAATTGAAATAGCAAGGTAGTCGTCAGCGTTTCTCTATGGATAGCGTCTATCGACTTGCCGATTAGCCATGGTGGAATAACTTCAAAAGCGTTAGCCACTATAAGCAAGGCCACTGCGATTGTATATCTTTTTCTATTTTCTTTAAAAAACCACTGTAATTTCACTAATACATCGAACATTTATCTTTTCCTTCCTCTCTTCTTTCGCTTTCTTAGCTAGCCATCTTCTATCGAATCCTTGTTTAAATGCTTTTTCATTTTTTGGTAGTACATACTGCTCTCTCCTTTGTTTGTTTTGCACTAATGATTGAATTAGGAACACAAAAAAGCGCATACCCTTATAAGAGCATGCGCCAGCATAAAAGAGTACGGAACCCTCCCGTAACATCTACTAATTCAATTGAAGTTAATAGGAGCAGGAGAAACATTATGATATTGAGTTATAAGATTGTTGCGTATCATTTTCATGTTAATTACCTCCATTTCCCATTTATTATTTAGTGTTCCTTAATATTAGCATTGCGTTTTTGTTAGTGTCAATGATTTTTCTAAAAATTTATAAAATTAGTTATTTTATATTTAATCAACCTTTTTTTCTGATTTTTCATGTCTTTTGATAGGTACTTTAATAGAGTTAATACACTACCAATGAATATACTATTTCCCCTATTTGGTGGCAAAAGACCAATTTTATTAGTAAATCATAACAAATAGAAGGTGATGATTTGTTTTTTTTCGCTAAATATTTTATGATTATCTTACTAAAATATTTTTCATTTCACAGGAGGTGTACACTTTGTTCTCCCCCTCATTTGGGTCTTGGAACAAAGGAAGTCTTTGGACATAGCCATACGATTGACAGCGTTTGCTGTCTTGATCGCATGTTCAGCAGTTTTCGTAGCAACAGAGTTTGCTATCGTAAAGGTTAGAACAACTCGTATTGATCAATTAATCGCTGAAGGCAACAAAAAAGCCATTAAAGCGAAAAAAGTAATTTCTAATTTAGATGAATATTTATCCGCGTGCCAGCTGGGTATTACGATTACCTCACTCGGTCTCGGTTGGTTAGGTGAAGGAACAGTAGCCAAATTGTTAGAGCCGCTCTTTAACTTGCTGCAACTTAATAATAGTGTTACAACGGTCCTTTCATTTATCATATCCTTCTCGATTGTGACATTTGTACATGTTGTCGTCGGAGAATTGGCACCAAAAACATTGGCCATTCAAAAAGCAGAAAATGTCGCACTCGGCGTTTCCGGATTTTTAATTGGTTTCCACAATGTGATGTTTATATTCATTAAGATTTTAAATTCGTCCGCAAATGGTTTAGCAAGACTGTTTGGCCTTAAATCTACAAATGAATCTGAGGTTGCCATGACGGAAGAAGAATTAAGGATTATCTTATCCGATAGTTTAAAAGGCGGCGAGATCAACCAATCCGAATACAAATATGTGAATAGCATTTTTGAATTCGATGATCGTACAGCCAAGGAAATCATGGTCCCTCGTACAGAAATCATTGGCATTGAAAAAGAACTGACACTAAAAGAAGTATTTGAAGTAATGGGTGTTGAACAATATACGCGCTACCCTATTATTGAAGGTGACAAGGACCATATCATCGGCCTTGTTAATATGAAGCACTTGCTTACAGCGTATATCAAAAATCCCGCAAAAGGCGATACATCCGTAACACAATATATGCAGCCGATTATACGGGTATTTGAAACAATGCCAATTAGTGATTTACTTTTAAAATTCCAACGTGAACGTATTCATATGGCTATTTTAATGGATGAATACGGCGGCACATCCGGCCTTGTTACAATTGAAGATATTATTGAGGAAATCGTTGGTGACATCCGCGATGAATTCGACCAAGATGAAGTGCCTGAGATTCGCAAAGTTGACAAGGATCATTTTATTTTCGATGCTAAGATGCTGATTGAAAATGTAAATGACTTCTTAGGCATTCGTATTGAAGAGGATGATATCGATACAATTGGCGGATGGTTTATGACAAAAGATTTTGAAGCGATTAAAGGTGAGAAAATCACTGAGCAAGGTTATGAATTTATTATTAAAGAATTAGATGGCCACCATATACTATACTTAGAAGTAATAAAACTTCCAAAGAGTTCAGAGACTGCTGCTACTGTAGCAGATCCAATACAGCCTAACTAATTATCTTGTTTAACAAAACATGGAACGACGCACACTATTCTGTAGTGTGCGTCGTTTTCGCTTGTTTGAAACTTTTGCGAGGAGGAAACATTGTGGACTTATATACAAACTTAAGGCAAGGGGAAAAAGGAGCCTGGCTTAGTATTCTGACGTACCTAGTCTTAAGCAGCGTAAAGTTAATCATCGGCTTTATCGGCCATTCGACAGCTTTAAAAGCAGATGGACTAAACAATACTACAGATATCATTGCCTCCGCGGCCGTTCTAGTAGGCCTTAGGATTTCACAGAAGCCACCAGATAAAGATCACCAATATGGCCATTTACGGGCAGAGACCATTTCCTCCCTTATCGCGTCATTTATCATGGCAATTGTCGGTTTGCAGGTACTATTAAATGCTGGGAAAAGCTTTTTTGAGGAACATCATACGGCTCCTTCCCTCTTAACAGCTGTTGTAGCCCTTGGCAGTGGCATTGTCATGTTTCTGGTATATATGTTCAATATTCGCCTAGCAAAAAGAATTAATAGCTCTGCTATTAAAGCAGCAGCTTATGATAATCGTTCGGATGCTTGGGTCAGCTTCGGAACTGCCATTGGTATTTTAGGCGCTATCTTTGGGTTTCCAATTATTGATTCCATCACAGCATTTTTAGTAGGTGCTTTAATTATTAAGACGGCCTATGATATTTTCTTTGAAGCTGTCCATGCGTTAACAGATGGCTTTGATGAAGCAGAGCTAGAGGCTTTGTCCGTTCTCATCAAAAATGTAGATGGTGTGATTGAACTAGTCGATTTAAAGGGACGCAATCATGGCAACCTAATATTTGTAGATTTGACAGTAACCGTCGATCCCCAATTAGATGTTTGGCAAAGCCATCAGATTACAGAGGAAATTGAAAACACAATTAAACTAGCGAAGCCTTTTGCTGTTTCACTTGTCCACATTGAACCAGAAGGATTAGAACGAGTTCTGGATCAAAATATATTTAATCCACATAAAAAATAGCCTAAAAAATGCTCATATAAAAGTAACCGAACAGATATGAATTTTATTTTCATATCTGCTCGGTTTTATTTTGTGTACCTATATTACTCGTATCCAAATAAGTCATTCAGTTGATGTTAGTCCATGTTTAACTGCGTACAATGCAGCCTGCGTACGGTCCTGTACTTCAAGCTTTGCAAAAATGTTAGAGATGTGGGTTTTGACTGTTTTTTCTGTTACAAAAAGAGAGGACGCAATTTCTTTATTGCTTTTACCCTTCGTCAATTCTCCCAAGACATCTTGTTCCCTATTAGTCAACGGATGCAGCATATGCGGCAGTTCGCTGGTCATTTCTTGAGTTTGGATAAGCTGAGTGGTTACTTGCGGATGCATAATATTCTCTCCGTCCATCACTCTACGGATGGCCAACACAAGCTCATCTGGTTCAATGTCTTTCAATTGATACCCTGCTGCTCCCGCTTCTATGGCAGGAACTACATGATCGCGATCAGAGAAGCTTGTCAGCATGATAATCTGGATATTTGGATATTTCGCTTTAATGTGCTTGGTTGCCTGGATTCCATCCATTTCTGGCATCACCAAATCCATAAGGATAATATCAGGTTGAAGCGATGCCGTCAGTTCAATCGCTTCCTTACCGTTACTCGCTTCCCCAACAACTTCGATATCCTTTTGTGTTTTCAAGAAAAACAAAAGGCCTCTTCTTACAACATGATGATCATCCACGATTAACACTTTTATCATTTTTTCTTCCCCCCTAGTATGGCAGGCGGATTAAAATCTCCGTCCCCTTTCCAATTTCACTAACCCAATCAATAGTACCGCCTAAAGAAGTAGTTCGGTCTTTCATGCTCCTTAGCCCAAACGATGGTAGATTTACGAGCGAATCCACTTGGAAACCACGACCTTCATCTTTAATAACGAGCAGTACATCTCGATTTGTAATGGTGACAAAAATTTCAGCCTTCTTTACTCCTGCATGTTTACGTATATTATTTAAGGCCTCTTGCGTCAGTCGAAAAAGCGTTTCTTCAATACGAGATGGTAATTGCAGTACCCCCGTCACTTTCACTTTCAACTGTAAACCGAGCATTTCAGCGTACCCTTTCACGGCTTCCATCAGTCCGCTTTCCAAGCCCTTAGGACGTAGCTGCCAGATGAGCGCCCGCATTTCTGTTAACGCCTCTTGCGTCAAATTTTGTATCTCCTTAAATGTTTCCTTGATTTCAATCTGATCGGTCATCTCTTCTCCACCACGAGAAGTCAATGTGACAGAAAATAAAAGTTGATTCACAGAATCATGTAGATCTCTCGCTAATCGATTACGTTCTTGCACCAATGCTAATTCCTGCTCTTGTTTTGTTAACAGAATTCGTTTAATAGCTGAACCCATTTGGAAAGCTACAGATTCAAGTAGTGCCAGTTCATCATTAGTAAAGCGAATCGTATTTGGAGAAGCAACATTTAGTAAACCAAAACGTTCCTTACCCGATTGAAGCGGTACTGTTGCATGGTGTGTGATACGTGCACAATCGCCTACATTAGCAGAAGCTGCGCTTTCTAGGCGCTGACATTCAATAATATTGGAAGCCTTCTTTAATTCTTGATTGCGATATTTCGATAAACACCAGCAGCCACCCTTTTCTAAAAATTGGCACTTATTATAGGACAAAGCTTCCGGTAAATTATCGTGTGCTAAAAGTTCATGCTTCCCTTTACCGTTGATGAAGAAAATCCAGCCTGTCTCAAAGTTGGTCCCCCCTAAAAATTTTCGGAGAGCCCCTTCTAGCATAGGCTTTAATTCAGTTCCTTCATTTAGCAGTTCTGCAATCTCTTTTAATAAGCGTATATTTGAATGATCTGTCGGCTGCATCGGTTACCGCTCCCTCTTCCTTTTACTGATACTATTCATCATATCATTGTTAGCTAATATTGGCATTTATGTTGGCATGACCAAAAGCTAGCAAGTTAGCAAGTAAGTCTGCTTGCACTTTTCACCATTATGCAGGTATGCTAAAATAGCAACAATCAATATCTCAATTTTGAAAGATTAGGAGTTTACTCATGACAAAAAAGTTGGAAAATAGCTTACTATTTATGTGGGTGGTATCACTAATCGCAACGATGGGCTCACTGTTCTTTTCTGAAGTGCAGCATTATGAGCCGTGCAAGTTATGCTGGATTCAGCGCATCTTTATGTACCCGCTCGTCATTATTATTGGCGTAGCCTATATCCAAAAAAATGCGCGCATCGCAGTCACTACAGCTATCTTCTCTTGTATAGGTGCATGTATAGCACTCTATCACTATGGAATCCAAAAGGTTCCTTTCTTACAAGATTCCGCTGTATCATGCGGCCGTGTGTCGTGCATAGGCGATTACATCAATTGGCTCGGTTTTATCACGATACCGTTTCTATCACTCATAGCTTTTATCTTAATTGCTGCTACAAGCATATTTATGCTGAACGTTCTTAAGGGGGAAAAATAATTTGGCTAAAAACACATCAAATACAAAAAAGAATGACAATAAACTAACAGTCCTATTAGTTATCGGTTTAATTGTAGTTATTGCATTTGTAGCACTCTACTTCTTGAATAACCAATCAAACAAAGATAAACTAGCAGACAATCCGTATAAAAAAGACTCGCTTAAACAATCAACTATTGATTTGCTAGATGATAAAAATTATCAAAATATCATCTTGCCAGAAGAGTTGGAAAAGAAAATTGCAAGTGGCAAAAGAGAAATGGTGTATTTCTTCAAATCAGATTGTGTCCATTGTAAAAAAGTTTCGCCAATCCTTATGCCTCTCGCAAAAGATATGGGTGTTCACGTAGATCAGTACAACCTTCTAGAATTTGAACAAGGATGGGATCAATATCAAATCGAAGGTACGCCAACCCTTGTTTACTATAAAGATGGCAAGGAACAGCTTCGTGTAGTAGGAGAACAGACAAAAGAGACGTTTAAGCAATTCTTTGAAGCTTCGATTTTGAAAGATAAAGATAAGTAAAATAAATATAGTCCATCCTAAAAAGGATGGACTATTTTTTAATAATTAAAATGGTCAGGGTGTGAGCCAAAACGTTGGTCTCGGTTCAGCCCATCAATCGCTTTCATATCCTCTTGACTTAATTCAAAGTCGAATATTTCTGCATTTTCTTCTATACGACTTGGTGTAACTGATTTCGGAATAACAATATGATCGCTTTGCAGATGCCATCTGATAATTGTTTGAGCAATTGATTTGTCATATTTTTCGCCAATCGCTCGAATGGTTTCATCCTTCAATACTTCCCCGCGTCCAAGTGGTGACCATGCCGTAATCGCAATATCATGCTTTTGGCAGAATTGGCGAAGCTCTTCTTGGGTAAGATAAGGATGCAGCTCTACTTGATTCACCATTGGCTGGATATTTGCTTGTGCAAATATTTTTTCTAAATGATGAATTTCATGATTCGATACCCCAGGCACTTGGATTAGCTTTTCTTCATATAAACGCTCGATTGCTCGATACGTATCCATGAATTTATCTGGTACCGGCCAATGTGTAAGATACAAATCTAAATAATCTGTATCCAATTCTTTCAACGTTTTTTCAAATGCTCTTAATGTTTCATCATATCCCTGATCTGTATTCCAAACTTTCGATGTGATGAAAATTTCTTCTCTTCTTTTGCCCGATGCCCGTACAGCTTCACCTACTTGTTTTTCATTGCCATATAATGCGGCTGTATCTACTGCAATATATCCAGTATCTAACGCCTTCTTGATCGCATTGAATGCTTCTTCTGGTTCTGTCATTTTATAGACACCAAGACCAAAACGCGGCATTTCGATTCCATTATGTAATTTTTTTGTAGAAGTGATTGAATACATATTAACTCCTCCTTATTGTGTTTTTACCTCACATGAATGGGGTAACAGCCTAAAAAGTGTGTTGGCACTTTCTTCAATAGGGCATAATATCTCCATTGAAGTTAAGTTTCATTTTATTATACACTATTGCCTGAGTATTTAGAGAATATCGGATTTCTGATTTAGGGTTGAAATTTAATGTAAGAACGAATAATATATAATATGTTGTTTTTATCGTTCGTATTTAGAAAGAAGGTTTTCAATTGTTTCGTCTAAAAGAATATAATACTAATGCAAAAACAGAATTAACTGCTGGAATGACAACATTTCTAGCTATGGTATATATCATTGTGGTTAACCCAAAAATCTTGCATGATGCAGGCGTGCCTGTTGACCAAGTATTTATGGCAACTATTATCTCCGCCGTGGTTGGTACCTTATGGATGGCGCTTTGTGCTAATTATCCAATCGCTATCGCTCCGGGAATGGGTTTAAATGCCTTTTTCACCTACTCGGTTGTTCTCGGCTCTAACGGAAAAATGGATTATATGACCGCATTTTCTTCGGTGTTCGTCGCAGGGATTGTGTTCATTATTCTATCGCTTACACCACTTCGTGCAAAACTGATCACAGCTATTCCTGAAAACATAAAGCGCTCCATCACAGCCGGCATCGGTTTATTTATTGCTTTTCTTGGTTTGAAATCAGGTGATGTCATCGTAAAAAGCGACAGTACACTTGTAGCTTTAGGCGACTTATCCTCTGCGAATGCTCTGCTAACATTAGTTGGCCTTGCAATTACGGTTATTCTAATGGTCCGCAATATTCAAGGTTCCTTGTTTATAGGGATGGTTATAACAGGTATTATCGCAATAGTAACAGGGCAGCTTAAAATCCACCATGTTGTGGCTCTGCCTCACCTACCAAAAGGCATACTCGTTTGGAATCCAATCGAAGCATTCTCCAACGTGATCCATTATGGACTATATGGTGTGGTCTTTTCTTTCATTCTTGTAACGCTGTTTGATACTACAGGTACACTGGTGGGTGTCATGAAACAAGCAGGTTTGATGAAAAACAATGAATTGCCTCGTGCGCGCAAAGCATTATTAGCTGATTCACTAGGAACAATTGTTGGTTCTATGTTTGGGACAAGCCCGACTACTGCCTTTGTAGAATCTTCCGCAGGCGTAGCAGCTGGCGGCCGAACTGGTTTAACATCATTGACAGTTGCAGTATTCTTTATCATTGCCTCTTTCTTCGGTCCTTTAGTGACAGCTGTATCCGGCGTTTCTGCTATTACTTCACCAGCACTTGTTATTGTAGGTACGTTGATGATATCTTCTGTAAAAGACATTGACTGGCATAGCTTTGATGAAGCATTCCCGGCATTCTTGATTATTTTGATTATGCCCTTAACATCTAGCATTTCAACAGGTATTGCATTCGGCTTTATTTCTTACCCAATTCTAAAAATAGTGAAAGGCGAGGCGAAAAAGGTGCACCCGCTTCTTTACCTATTTGCCATCCTATTTGCTATCCAGCTGATATTCTTGCAATAACGCTAAGAAAGGCTGTCCCGTTCATCTAACGGGACAGCCTTTTGTTTATTCATCATCAAATTGTTCCGGATCTGGCTGACGTCCTGCTTCCTCTAAATCCTCTTCATCTCGGCGTTTTTCCATTTGCTTGCCAAGCTGTTGCACTTCTTCAAATGAAGTGGCCATTGAACCATTCTCTTGTTCAATCTTATCTTTATCCATATACAAACCACCCTTCTTATTGGCATTACTTCTTTATCTATACCCTTTTGTTCCGAAAATATGCGCCTCTCAAAATGTAGGGGTTTTTTCACATTTGATACTACCATTACCATAGCGAATTTCATAAAATGAAAATAGAAGGGAGGAATACGATGCTTTCTATTTCTAAAACAAAAAGGTTTTGGTTTCTTTTTCTTCTTACAGCTGTAGTTGGCTCGAATACAGTCGCCTATCGTCTTGATGCCTTGCAGCCTGTTCCAAAAAACATGGTGTTAGGCACTATGTTAGACTTCATGCTTGTTATTCCTTTACTGACCTATCTCTTTATCATTCGTAAAAAGTATTCCTTGAAGTATGTGCTTCCAGTCATAATTATTGGTTTTTACACAGCAAACCTTATAGTCCCAGGCGGTATTTATTCAAGCTATTCATCTGTTCCTATCATTTTATTTATAGCTGAAGGGAGCTTTATCTCATTAGAACTTTATGTGGTATATAAACTGCTAACTAAGCTCCCTGCCGTAATGAAGCAATTCAAGCTATCACAGGAAGGCATACCCATATTTCAATACCGATTAAGATCAGGACTTGCTAATCATTTAAAGCCCTCTAGAACCCTGGATATGTTCAGTACTGAATTATCTATCTGGTATTACAGCTTGTTTTCTTGGAAAGCAGAGCTTCCTATTGCAACGACTAAATATAGAACCTTTACAATCCATAAAAAAACAAGCTTTATCGCAGTGTATATCATGCTTATTCATGCTCTCATTTTTGAATCAATTGGATTTCATTGGTTGCTTCATAATTGGAGTCCTACTGTATCCATCATTCTTTTAATTTTGAATCTGTATGGGCTAATAATATTCGTGGCTGAGATTCAGGCAGTTCGATTATGTCCCATTGTGATGACAGATAAAATGCTGCATATGCAAATTGGTGTTATGAAACAATCATCCATTCCCTTATCACAAATAAAAAGTGTGCACGTGTATCAAGGGTCAGAAAAACTATCCAAAGCGGAAGCTGATATAACGCTTGATGCTGTACTCCCTGATTTCATAAAAGAAAAGCCAGCCATTGAGATTGAATGCTACACACCACAGGAAGTAAAATTGATGTATGGCTTTACGAAAAAGGTGACTAAAATTCATCTTAGTCCAGATGAACCTCACCTCTTTTTAGAGGTATGCCAAGAACTACTATCAAAGGACGGAGAAAGAGAATGATCATTTTACATTGCTTAACACAACAAGAATGGGAAACTGTTAAGAACGACAAATATTATGGTAAGGAATTGCTCGGTTCAAGTAATTTTATCCATTGCGCCTCTATCGAAGACTTTTGGCGTGTAGCTCCGTACTTTAAGGAAATAAAAGAACCATTATTGCTATTATGCATAGACACCGATAAAGTCGAAGCAGAAATCAAATGGGAGGACGACCGCAATTACGGAATAGAATATCCACATATCTATGGTGAATTAAACCTTAACGCCATTGTAGATGTCCTTCCCTTCTTAAGAGATGAACATGGGGATTTTCTTTTAAGTGAGGAACTTAAGAGTTATCAGGTGGAGAAATAAAGGATTAGTATCTAAGCTTCTATAAATATTAGAGTCCAATAATAGCCCCTCTTTAACAAAAAAAAGGTGGAAATAAAGTGGGGCTTTCAACTTAAAAGTCTCCTGTTTCAAGCTTTAAATTCAAATTTAAATAATCTTCTTTTTTAAATACTATTACAAATTCGTCTAGCCCTTTTTTATGTGGATATAAACTGTAATAGTGATTAAAATCTACTTTTAAGGTTACTAAAACTGTAAGTATTTTGCTTAAAATTTCTATGACATCTAACTCTACATCTCTTTTTATATCATTTTTAATACGGATATAAACATTCTTATCAGTACAATTATATTTAACTTTTCGTAAAGGTATATTTTCATCCATACAGTTTGATTTCAATAAGTTTTTAAAATGGTCTTTTTTATCCAAATGTACACCTCACTCTAGCATAATTGATTTGCAATACAATTTTACTACAAATATAGAATTATTAAAGTGAGGAATATCTTGGTTGAAATCTACTCACTCAAAATCATAGGAGAATAAACATATGTACACAGGAATCCTTTTATATCCCAGATTTAGCGAATATGAATTATCGGTACTCTTATCCGTACTCATGCAAGGACAGAAACAAATCTTATATATAGGTCTAGATCATAAAGTAGTTAAAGGAGAAGCTGGCCTTCCTTGTATGCCTGATACCACAATAAAGGAAATTGACATAAATCAATTGGATAGCATCGTTCTTCCAGGAGTCGATGATTTCGAACACTTAGTTAACCATGCCGAATTAAAATCTTTTTTGCATCGTTTTAAGCAAAGAGATATCGTCATAGGAGCCATATCAAGCGCACCCTATCTTTTATCGATGAGTGGATTGTTAAACGGGCGAAAATACACTACTGGATTAACGAAAGACCAGCGTTCCTTTTTAGGAACTTTCAATGAAGGCATATATGCGAATTCTTCTGTTGTAGTTGATCGCAATCTGTTAACTGCTAAAGGATCCTCTTTTATAGATTTTGCAATACAGTTTGGTGAGTTATTACATTTGGAGTTTGATAAGAGTTGGTATAACAAGTAACTATTCGAACCATCGTTTAATCGCCACAATTCTTAAACAAATAGCGTTTCATTTTCACAAAAATTAGGCTATACTTGTAAGAGAACTTTTCATTTTTTCATTCAATTAGGAGGGTACAACCATGAGATTAATCTTAATTCTTGGTGTGATTTTGTCATTCTTAGTGGCTATCTTTACTGCTGGTTATGAGGACAAACCTGTAAAATAATATGTAAATAAAAAGGGACAGCCTGTTATGGCTGTCCTTTTTTACTTTTACTGTAATCCTTTAAATCCTTGCTGGCGGAGTGCTTCAAATATCACGATAGCTGCTGTATTCGATAAATTCATCGAACGAACATGATCGCTTTGTGGAATACGCAAGCACTGCTCTTCTGGGTTATGGATAACCTCTCTTGGAATACCTGTCGTTTCTTTCCCAAACATAAAGTAGATTTCTTCGTCTGAGTTACTGTAATCAAAATCTGAATACGTCTTCGAGCCGAATGTCTCTATATAGTAAACAGTCCCATCTTGTATGGCCTCATAGAATTCATCAATCGAATCATAGTATGTGATGTTTACGCTATGCCAATAATCTAGGCCTGCTCTTTTCAGCATTTTATCGTCTGTTGAAAAACCTAGAGGTCGGATGAGATGCAAATGCGTATTAGTCGCTGCGCATGTCCGTGCGATATTGCCGGTATTTGCCGGTATTTCTGGTTGATATAACACAATGTGTAATGACACACTGAACACTTCCTTTATGTTTTGCTATTTAAAGACTACTTATGTCGAGCCGGTGAGTCCCCTCGTCCGCAGTAGTTTATTTTTGGGCTAGTAATAAATCTAACCCTTTTTGAATTTCAAATTGGACCTCTTCATCTTTTTCAATGAGTGCCCCTTTTTCTAACACTTCTTTTGCTCCGTCTCCGCCAATTTTACCGATTGCCCAAGCGGCTGTTCCTCTGATCACTGGGCGTTCGTCTTGCTGGAACACTTTAATCAAAGTTGGTAGAGCAGCTTCTTCTTTAAAATGAGCAAGTGCAATAATCGCGTTGCGCTGGATTGGTTTTTTCCCACGCCAAGACCCAGAGATATGGCCAAATTTCTCTTTGAACTCTCGGTTCGAAATTGTTAATAACGGCTCAAGCAGTGGTTTAGCAATTTCCGGATCCGGTTGGAATGCATCATGCAGCCAGTTGATTTTCCCTTTATTTTTCGGACAAACCGTTTGGCATGTATCACAGCCATAGATACGATTGCCAATTTTCCCGCGGTATTCATCAGGCAAGAAACCTTTCGTTTGCGTTAAGAAAGCTACGCATTTTTGTGCGTTGAGTTGGCCTCCTTGAACTAGAGCGCCAGTCGGACACACGTCGAGACATAGAGTGCAATCTCCGCATTGGTCCTCTATCGGTTCATCCGGCATAAATGGTAAGTCTGTAATTAATTCTCCCAAGTATACGTAAGAGCCGAATTCAGGCGTAATAATGGCGCAATTCTTCCCGCTCCAGCCTATGCCTGCACGTTCAGCAACAGCCCGATCTGATAACTCTCCTGTATCGACCATGGAACGGATTCGACAGCCTGGCACCTTTTCTTTTAAGAACGCTTCAATTAGTGCTAGCTTTTCGCGCAGAACTGTATGGTAATCCGTTCCCCATGATGCCCGGCAGAAGATGCCTCTTCTTGCTCCCCTTTTTCCTTGCGGGGCGTTTTTCATTTTAGAAGGATACGCCACAGCAATCGCAATAATGCTTGCGGCATCCTCTAAAAGAAGCGTAGGCTCTGTACGCTTTTCAATATCCGATTCTTCAAAACCCGATTGGTAACCCAGTTCTTGCTGTATGCGTAGCTTATTTTTTAAATCGCTAAATGGCGCTGCAGATGTAAAGCCTATTTTATCCACACCGATGCTCTTCGCATAGGCGATTAATTCTTGCTGTAATTGCAATGGTTTCATTTATTTGTTATGTCACTCACTCTCTATGTTAAACTAAAGAAAATGATAAGTTAGGTGATGTATATGGCGAAAATAAGATTAGACTCATCCATTACTACGATAGTGCCTGATTTTAAAATCGGCATGATCCATTATACCAAAATAATCGTCTCCGAATCTCCTCAAATGATTAAAGGACGGACACAATTGTATCAAGAAAACCTTTATCTAGAATTACAGGAATCACCTGTCACGGAAAGACCCGGCATATCAGAATGGCGTAAAACCTGGAAGGCGCTTGGTGCTGACCCCAATCGCTATAGACTCTCAGCGGAAAGCCTTTTACGACGAATTGCAAAGCAAAACTATTTGCAACCTTTCCACTCTGCAGTAGATCTGAACAATTTCTTTTCGCTTCAATATGAGATTCCAGTAGGAATTTATGATGCAGACCTTATTCAAGGTGACATTGAGATTGCCCTTGGCGATGAGTATACAGGATACGAGGGTTTGAACGGACGTTATAATTCTTTAAAAGGAATAGCCTATTCAAAAGATAACGAAGGACCATTTGGGAGTCCATTCGTTGATTCTAAACGAACAGCAGTCACGGAACAAACGACTAATGCCATCCAGTTATTCTATCTTCGCCCTTCTTTATCGGAGGAAGAAAGTATGAAGCTACTTGGCGCTGCTGGGAATATGTTTTCTCAAATACATGGAGGAGATTATACAATAGGTCTTCTTTCAACAACTCAACCAGAAATTGAACTATAAAAAAACATATAAAAGCACGAATCAATCCAATGATTCGTGCTTTTCTTCCCCTTTGAAAATTCAGCATATACCTTCTATCCCGTCAATTCCTAAACCAGGAGTATTCGAAAATGTAATATGAGCCCCGTTGTATTGAATCCCTCCACGTAATAAATCCATGGTTAACATCAGTGGAGCATCAAAATCATAATACTCAACATTAGGCTGGCTTGCTGCAAAATGGGCGGCCGCTCCAACCCCAAGCTTTGTTTCAATCATGCTTCCCACCATGCAAATCATATCTTGGCTTTGTGCTAATGCAGCAAGCTTCAAGGCTTGATAGATACCGCCTGTTTTCATTAATTTAATATTCATCATATCTGCGGCACGCATGTGAATAATTTCTTTCGCATCGTAAATAGAAAAGACACTTTCATCCGCCATGATAGGTGTGAGTGTGTGATCCGTCACGTATTTCAGTGATGCCAAATCATGTGCTGGCACAGGCTGTTCGACAATCTCAATTCCAAGTCCCCTCTGTTCCATCTCACGGATTGCTTTTACCGCGTCTTTCGCAGACCAGCCTTGATTGGCATCAATTCGAATCTTAGGATTGGGTCCAATAGCTTGCCGGATCGCTTCAAGCCTCAATATATCCTCTTTGATTTCTCCAATTCCGACTTTAACTTTTAAAGTATGGAAGCCATCCTGAACATATTTTTTGGCATCCAACGCCATCATCTCAGGAGCATTAACGCTCACTGTATAATCTGTCGTAATAGAATTCTTGGCGCCACCTAAATACTGATATAACGGCAAGTTAGCGCTTTGTGCCAGCAAATCATAAATAGCCATATCAACAGCTGCTTTTGCGCTCGTATTGCCAACCATAGAACGGTGCAGCGTATGGAAAAGCCTTTCATAATTGTGCAAATCACTGCCAATAATTAAGGGTGCAAATACTTCTTCTACAGCAAATTGGATACTTGAAAGAGACTCGCCCGTAATAACATGCGTTGGCGGTGCTTCTCCTACACCATACAAACCATTTTCCAGTGTGATTTTTATATAGATTGCCTCTGCTACATTGACTGTACGTAGGGCTGTTTTGAATGGATTTTTTAATGGAATGGCAACTTTATACGTATCGACCGACTGAATCTTCAAGGTGGCTTCCTCCTATCGAACGCCTGGTTGAATTGAAAATGTTCTCTCATCCGCATCCAAAAAGGCATGCGCTCCAAGCGGGACTGCAAAATGCGGTTGACAATGCCCTATTTTCACATCTTTCACTATGGGTACATGCAAATCATCAAAGTAATGTCCAAATACCTCATCTAATGTCTGTGACTCTTTTCTTTTCGGCTCAGCATGCGAGAAATCACCAATAATAATACCCGCTACTCCCTGCAGTTTCCCCGCCAAGCGCAGCTGGTTCAGCATACCGTCTACTCGATACGGTTCCTCATCTATATCTTCAATCAATAAAATTTTGCCGAACGTTTCCAACTCATAAGGTGTTCCTATACTACTGGCCAGCAAACTCAGATTGCCGCCTGTGAGTTCGCCTTGGCATTGACCAGGCATAAATGTTTGGATAGGACCGAATGTGTCATCATAGTGAAGTATACTCGGAGCAAATAATTGCTGAAACATTTCCGCAGATTTCTCTTGAAATGTACCTTTGCCTACATCAGATGCAAGCATAGGGCCATGGAATGTCATTATATCAGCATATTTTCCGATAGCGGTATGTAAGTATGTAATATCAGAATAGCCCCAAAAAACTTTAGGATTTTGCGATATCAAGTCAAAATCAATTCGGTCGGCATACCGTGCAGTACCGTAACCGCCACAAGCACAAAAAATACCGGCAATATCAGGTGCCGCAAACATTTGGTGCAAGTCGTTCAAGCGCTCGTCATCTGTCCCCGCCAAATAGCCGTCTACATTCAAGAGTGAATCCCCAAATCTATAATCCAAACCAAGTTCTTGGAGGAACTCTAAGGATTTATTCAAGAACTTTTCATTTGGCGGGCTTGCTGGTGCGATAATGCCAATTGTATCGCCCCGCTGCAATCTCTTCACCTGTCTCTTCATTCGCTTTATTTCCCCTTCCTAAAAATGCATGCTGATGATGGGTGAAATTAATCTCAACTATAAAAAAGATCGGGCTTCCTCCAATAGAAAGTCCGATCTTTTTCTGCCTATTCCACCCCTGGCAAAATCGCCAACTCTTTATTGTCCGCATCCAATATTGCATCTACTCCTAAAGGTATGCCGACATTTAGCTCATCATGACCTATTTTAAAACCGCTCACAACAGGAATATTCATATGGCCAAAATAACTATCCAATAACTCATGAAAAGTCGGTGAATCTTCATATTCCCGCTGATTTGTTTCGACAAAGTCGCCAACTACAATGCCGGCAACTCTTTCAAACTTCCTCGCTTGTTTCAGCTGATTTAAAAGTGAGTCAATTTGTGCTGGCTCCAGCCCGATATCTTCAATCAACAATATCTTGCCATCAGTATTGATTTCAAATTTCGTTGCCAAGCTATTTACAAGCAAGGTCAGATTGCCGCCTGTCAATTCACCTCGCGCACGCCCACCTGAAATGGTCGTAAGTTTCGATATACTTTCATCATAGTAAATCTCCGCAGGCTCAAACAATTGGTTGAACATGAGCTTTGTACGCTCTGCTACTTGTTCGCGTCCAATGCTAGACAGTGTCGGACCATGGAAAGTAACCAGATCCGCATACATACCAATTGCTGTATGTAAAAATGTAATATCTGAAAAGCCCCAAAAAATCTTAGGGTTCTCTTCCAATAGTAAGTAATCGATTCGATCTGCTATTCTAGCTGCTCCATAACCGCCACTTGCACAGAATATGGCCTTGATTGTTGGATCCTCTACCATCTCTTGCAAATCAGCGGCACGTTCTCGGTCTGTGCCTGCCAAATAATGCTCCCGGCGTTGGATCGTATTGCCCAGCACATATCGCAAGCCGAGTTCTTCGAGGAAATCGAGGGCTTTAGTTAACCTTTCAATATTCGGTGGGCTAGATGGCGCGATAATACCAACTGTATCACCCTTTTGTAAACGTTTTGGACGTATTTTCATCATTGCAGCTCCTAAACAAGTAATTTCTTCTTTACTTTAGCAATAAACAGGCAAATTGGCTACAAAACCACTCGCTTCACAAAACAAAAAAGCAGGACATCGCCTGCTCCTACACACTCTTTCGCTTCCATTCTCCTGTTTCAGGAATATCCACTATTTCGATGCCAATACCTTGTTCTTTATTATATATAATCCATTTATCCTTCTCGCGCTCTACCGCTCTATTTTGCCATTCTAGCCAACCGCAATTGGCACAATGACTTTCAACATAGCTGTGTCGATTCAGGTCTTGATGATGAAAAATCGTTTTTGTTTCGCAATTATAGCAAAAAAGAATTTTAGAATCAGTACTCGCTTGCATAGAATCCCTCCATCGTTTTTTCCCTATGCTCGGCAAATAGAGGAAAAATTATACACATAAATCTCACTGTTTTGTACACATTAAAACGAGGAGGTGACTAGTTATGAGCAAAAACAACAAAGCAACAATCAATACGAGAACTCATAATCCTTTTGATGTCTATCAAAGCACAGACCACAATGTCAGCAACAGCAATAACAATAATCCAAATGACAATATTAATGAAGAGTTCGGTCCTGAGTTTGATTCCAAGGCAAAAAATAAAAACAATAGTATCAACCACAACAAAACACAACAAACGAATAAAAAGTAATACAAAAGAGCCTGAGATGGGCTCTTTTTAGATTATTACTATCTCCATAGAGAAAATACATTGCACTTATCATACATCTGCGAAATAATTGAGTATGATAGTTCTGAGGAATTACTACATATAGGAGGATGGTGGGCAATTTGCCGTGTAAAAGCTGTATTATAAATGAGTTAGAATATGAATTTAAGCTTGAAGGCACCCGTAATATTGCGATGCGTGAAGAAGTCATCAATCATTTGAAAAGAAGAAAGATAAAACTAAGTGCTTCTGAAAATGCATTGCTAGTAGGTGAAAGTGGTGTGAAAGAGTTAATGGACTTCTTCTATCACCATATGACACCAGAAGAGGTTACCTTTCGAGTAGATCAACAAGCATGGCAAGCTCTTTCTGCTATCGATCAATATTTAAATAGTGATTGGGTCGATAATGTGATAAAAGACGAAAGAGTATCATGCCACTTCCAGCCAATTGTTGATAGAAATGAAGAAACATATGCCTATGAAATTCTTTCGAGATTTCTAGATGAAAATGATCAGATGATTTTTCCAAATGAACTATTTAATGCAGCCAAAAAAAGAGGCAGGCTTTATGCACTGGACCGCTTATGCAGAATGAACGCAGTTAAAAACTCTGCCGCCATAAATAAGAAAGTATTCATCAATTTTATTCCAACTTCTATTTACTCGCCTGAACACTGTTTAGCAACAACTGTGGCCCTTGCAAAAAAACTAGGCATAGAACCACACCAATTTGTATTTGAAGTAGTGGAATCTGAGCAAGTAGAAGACCTAGACCATCTAAAAAGAATACTTACTTATTATAAAGAAAGAGGCTTTGAATATGCACTGGATGATGTAGGTGCAGGCTTTAATACCATCGATTCAGTAGCTGCTCTCAAACCGCATTATATAAAGCTGGATATGAAATATGTACAAGGCGTAGCGGCTGATCCATTAAAACAAAAAACAGCCCTGGCCTTTTTACATAAAGCAAATGAAGTAGGCACTACTCCCCTTGCAGAAGGTGTAGAAGAACGAGAAGACTTTGAATGGTTAAAACAACAAGGTTATCAGCTATTCCAAGGATATCTATTTGGAAAGCCTTCTCCTGTGCCTCAATAAGAAAAAGCTAGCCTGTTAATAAGGCTAGCTTTTGTTTTGATTACTCACCTTATCGTGAATATTTTCAGAATAGCTATGCGTATTCATCCAGTCCATTTCTTCCTCAAAGAGGACTTCACTTTTCCGGCTCTTTATCCATTCATATAAATCTCTGATCTCCTTATAGTCTTCCTTGTAACGTATAAGGAACTCTAATCCTGTGATTAGATCATCACTTACTATTTTTCTTTTTCTTTTTAACATACTCTTTAATCGTTCTATTACTGCTGGAATTGCAGTTTCATTTCCATGTCTATTAATCGCTAACATGGCATAGCCTTTAACATAAACAGACCTATCCTGTAAGGCTTTTAAAAAAACCGGAAGTAATGAAGAGTTTCCTAATTCAATTAAAGCCCCTATAGCTGTACATTTAACATCACCTTTAGGATGATTAAGTAAATTTATAAGATGAGGAATAGCTCTATCTGAACCTATCTCTGAAAGAACGCTGCTTGCATAAATTAAATCATATTCATCTGAGGATTCTGAAATAATTTGAATGAGTGCGTCCTCAGCTATCTTATTTTTACATCCATTTAATGCCTCAATAGCAGTATGTCGGATAGAGGAACGGTCATCATTGAGAAATTTAATAATAATGGTTGAGTATTCTTCTACATTCCTTTGTTCTGCAAGCGCATTTAGAATTTGCTCTAGCACATATTTATTCGTTTCTGTTTCAAGTCCTTTCAGTAGAATATCAGCAACATGCCTTTCCTCAGTATTAGTTCCAATTTTACCAAGTATAAAATAGATATGCATCCTAGTTTCTCGATCTTTCGTTTTCTCTAATAAATTGGCAAGATAAGGAATCATCGTAATATCTTCTAATTCCTCTGCTTGTCGATAAGCAAGCCATGATGGAGAATCTTCGTTAGTAAAACTTTCCTCTTTGTAGATATGTTCATCACTGGCCATGTCGTTTATTAAATTTAGTAATTCTTTTTCAGTCATCATAGGTCTCTCCCTTTCCGATATTCTGGAGCAGTAAGTAGCACAAGTTAATACTCATATATGTATAGATAAAGCCTTACTAGATATCTAAAAGTTTACACGTTCTTTATTGCTGATTGAACTTTTAGTTTTATTTATTTAGGATGTGTGAATCTTTATATTTATTGCATATAAAAAGCTAGCCAATTTATAATGGCTAGCTTCTTTTTTATTGTTGTCCATTCTTAACCCATTGTGCAACGTTCACAGTACGTTTGGCCTGATATTTAACTGATGCTTCAACATCTTCTACCATTTTGTCATCTTGTCCGACCGTCACACTTGTTCCATATGGATTGCCGCCTGCTTTAAATAGCACAGGATCACTGTAGCCAGGTGCTGCAATGATAGCTCCCCAATGCATCATCGATGTATAAAGTGATAACAGTGTCGCTTCTTGGCCACCATGTGGGTTTTGTGCAGAGGTCATGGCACTGACAACCTTGTTTACAGTTTTACCTGAAGCCCATAAACCGCCTTGTGTGTCTAAAAATTGCTTCAGCTGAGAAGCCATTGTTCCAAAACGTGTCGGCACACTAAAGATAATACCATCCGCCCACTCAATATCCTCAGACTTAGCAACTGGAATATCCTTAATCATTTCGGTTGTTTTCTTCCATTTTTCATTATTCTCAACTACTGATTGAGGTGCGAGCTCTTCAACCTTCAAGATTCTTACCTCTGCACCTGCTTCTTCTGCCCCTTCTTTTGCCCATTTGGCAAGCTGATAATTCGTACCGCCCATTGTGTAGAAAATCACTGCTAACTTTACTTTAGACATTTCTTCCTCTCCTTTTTTGTAGATAGTATATTTATACCCAAATAAAAGAAGTTTCAATATTTAAAACAACAGGTTATTAAAGACAGAATACATTCAAATCCGTTTCTCACTTTATGTAACTTAATAATCTATCCAAAGAATCTATTTCAGCGTCTGGTATTATTTCGGTATCATTTTCAAGCATATAAGGATTGAACCAGATGCCTTTTATATTTGCGCTTTGACAACCACCAATATCTTTTTCGATGTGATCTCCGACAAATAGCACTTCTTCCGGTTGCACACTCAGCTTATTTAATGCTATTTCGAATATCCGCTTGTCTGGTTTACTAAAGCCTGCTTCTTCAGAAATAACTACTATCTCAAAGCAACTATTCAAATTGGTGTTCATTATTTTAGCTTTTTGTCTCTCAGCCAAGCCGTTTGTAATAATGGCAACTTTCATATGTCTCTTAATAGTATTTACAATATCAATTGTATGTTGGTCTATAGAAAAGCAACGAGGAAAATGATTATTCCAAAACTCTTGAATGTCGCTGTGTGGCAATCTATATTTTGGTGGGAAATTATCAAAGAATGATTCAAGAACCTTTGTTTTATCGCTATAACCATAATCTCTTTTGTCATAGACCTTAAATTTCCTTAACATCTGCTGTTGTACTGAATGTTCAACTTCCTCATAACACTTTTCTAAAACTAAGCAGAACATTTTATCTACTGCTCTATTCCGATTCAGCAACGTATCATCTACATCAAAGAGCATTGCCTTATAACCGCTCAATTAACCACACTGCCTTTCTATACAATACATACTATAAATTTACCTATGCCGATCTTTCCTTGCCTTTATAGCCGTAATACGCGCATGTACCATTTGGGGTTAGATCTTTTACCTCAAAACCACATTTTTCATAAAAGCTAAAATTGTTTGCAGAAGTATGGGCAAACCAATCACCATGCGGAAGTTTTTGAACACAAAGCTCCACAAGTTTTTTAGCTATACCTTTTCCGCGATACTCTGATAAAACGACTAAGTCCATTATGTTAGCTGCCATAATTTGATCTGAAAGGGCTCTGACCATACCAATCATTTGATTTTGATTCCAAACAGTAAATGCGCAGGTAGAGTTTTTGAAAATATGTGAATATTGCTCTTTTTGCCAAGTTGGAGTATTCCTTGCCCATCCCGCGCATCTTCAAACAATGTCTCAACACTTTCAGCAGGAATCCCATCTGTTCCCTCTCTTATGACTACCCCATTAAAATATTGATACACGCTACCCCCTCCCATTTAATAGTTATATATACGACTTATTGGTGATAATCTCCTTTATTGTTCTACTTAAGTTATTCCAAAAGAAAAAAGCATTACCCGTTGCCTTCGTCTAAATTTTCAATGAATCCGCTTTGTTTAAAACCATTAGCTTTAAAAACTTTTTGCATTTTTTTATTTGATTGATTAGTAGAAGAGAATATTTTCTTAGTTGGAGCAATGCTTATAAAGTACTCAATAAGCGATGTAGCATACCTTTTTCGCCTTTCAGTTAGTTTAACGATGACTAAAGAAATAAAGCTACATTCAAAGAAATGAGTATCATAAATTAAAAAACCAACAATAGAATTATTATCTTTAACTACTATACATCTCCCTTCATCGATAGCTTTTTTAATGGACTGACGTCTACTATCGTTTCCGATTACCTCTATATCGATGTTTACAATCTCATCTAACTTAATGAGGTTAGGTTTACTTATATGCAAAATTTTCTCCTCCACAAGTCAATTTCTATTCAGTTCCTTTTATACAGGTAAAACTCAACATAAAGATCAGATTTCCTTTAACTATTAAACAGATTAGTAATGGTAAATTCGTTTGCCTTACCGTTTTAAATTCTCCTTCACTAAAATCAGGTAGACATACTTTTAAGTCAAATAAAAAAACGTTTCTTACAAAATGTAAGAAACGCCTATTCATCGCTTATTTATAAATGATTTCCCTTAACGTCATTGGGAGCTCTTCAAAGTAAATAACTCTGACATTTTCGCATAATACGGTCCCGCTAGGCGCCCTACCGGCTTAAGTTTAGACAAATCTACTTTTCCATCCTTGTATAGTGTATCTTCAATGTGTATTTTAACGACACGACCAATAACGAGGTTTGATGATCCAGGACCTTCTCCAAATTTCAGCATATTCTCTAACACACATTCCATTTGTATAGGACTTTCTTTAACTCGATACGGCAACACTTTCGAGCTGGGTATAGGTGTTAGACCGGTCTCTTGAAACTCATCTATGTCAGGCGCAAATTCTATGGATGTATCATGTACTTTCGTTACAATACCCTCCGTAACCATATTAATCACAAATTGTCCCGTCTCTTCAATGTTGAGTGTCGTATCTTTCTTCGTACCATCTTCGGGTCGAATCAAGGGGGCAAAGGCCACCATAAATGGCGAAGGACATACCCCGCAAAAATTACTGAACGGCGCAAGATTAGGAATACCTCCCTTTGAAATAGTAGAGACCAAAGCAATCGGTCTAGGCAAGATAGAGCCTGTATATAATTTGTAACTGTCTTTCCACGTAAGCTTTTCTGGAATAATTTCCACGTTGATTCATCCTCTCTTGATTATCTCTTATCTAAAAAAGATTGATTAATGATACATTCAGAAGTCATACAATTCCTCCTACATTATTATGGCTACAGTATACAAATTAGAGTCGACTCGAAGTCAAGAAGGTATTTTAAAAACTATAAATACTTGACTTAGAGTTAGCTCTAAGGTGTATGATAACTTCAATTCAGTATTACATAGGAGGATGCATCACATGCTCACCATTAGCCAAGTGTCAGAAAGAACAGGTTTAACCCCATATACATTGCGTTATTACGAGAAAATCGGAGTTCTGAAAGGTCCGAGTCGAAGAGAAGGAGGAGCCCGGGCCTACTCCGAGAGCGAAGTATCATATATACAGTGTCTGACTAATCTAAAGAAGATAGGCCTATCACTTGAAGAGATTACAGAATTCACTCGTGAGGGTTGTGTGATGGAAAAAATACAATTAGGGGAAGACCCTACAAAATATACTCAGACGTTAAATAAACGAACAGAAATACTTTCGAAATATCTGATGGACCTAGAAGCTAAGCAGCAGGAATTAGAGCACATGATTTCACTTACAAAAGAAAAATTATCCGGTTATTTCGAGCTTTCTAAAGAGAGCAACGAAGTACCGATTTAAGTAGGATCTTGAGTATTACTTGAAAATATGTCGATACTGCATATTCATAAGAAAAGCCACGAAACGTTGATTTTACAACATTCGTGGCTTTTAATTTACTCCAGTGATTCTCAATTCTTACGGAATTATAAGTGTACGATGTCCGCACAAATAGTTTGGATTGCTCTTGGCCTTCTCAAAGTAAAGCATTTACCATTTGCTCTGAGTAGTTTTTAATTAGTTTGATATCATATAGATTAAAAATACGTTTATTAGATTAACTCTATACTTCTAGGAAGAACGAATACCTTCAAAAGCATTTAATATTAATTGTCGTACATATGATTCATCTAATGGTTCGCCAGTCACAAGTAATCGATAGAAAATCGGTCCGTAAATTAAATCAATACATATATCAATATCGATACTTTTTTTCAATTCACCACGTTGAATTCCTTTTTCCAAAAGACTCTTTGCTTCAAGTCGGCGGGGGTGGAAATATCGTGCACGATAGGCATCTGCTAATCCGGAATCAAACTGGCCTTCACCTAATAATTGCGTAATTATCGTCCCCTCCCGACTCGTCAAAAATATAGTTAAATTTGTAGCGTGAGTTAAAATATCATTGTATGCCGAACCAGTATCAGGCACAGGCAATCTTTCAGAGGCAGCATAAAGGAAACCATCCATCACTACTGCAGCCTTGTTTGGCCACCATTTATAAATAGTTGCTTTGCTAACCTGAGCATATTTGGCGATTTTATCAACTGTGAGAGCTTGAAACCCATTTTCCAACAATAAATCATAAGAAGCTGACAGAATTGACTTTTGTGCTTCTAAGTTACGTGGTCTGCCTCTTTTTCCATTCATCATAATTACCAACTTTCTTTGGAATTAATAAACTGTATGTTCAGTATAACAATTTAATATTAAAACAGAAAGTTTGAATTCCCTATTTACAAAACTAAACGTTCAGTATATTATATGGTTAATCATTTTATAAACTGCACGTTTAGTATTATAAAATGAAAACAATAAAATCTAATATGGAGGGAATCTAACCCACGGTATTGTTTATTGTTAAGCAATATATATTCCATAGAAGGAGTTGTACTAAATGATTGATTTAAAGAAACAAACAATTGAAAAGAAGATTCCAACTTGGTTAACCATTCTTATGGCTACCGCATGTGGTATCATTGTAGCTAATTTATATTACGCACAGCCTCTTGTTGGGATAATTAGCTCATCAGTCGGTTTGTCAGCAAACACTTCTGGCTTAATTGTTACGTTAACCCAAATTGGATACGTTGTCGGTTTATTGTTTATCGTGCCTTTAGGAGATATTTTTGAAAATCGAAAGCTGATAGTCTCCTCTTTACTTATCACGGCAGTAGCCCTTGTAATTACAGCAATGACGAAACAAATATTTCTATTCTTATTTGCTTTGTTTGTCATAGGTTTAGGTTCGGTTGCTGCGCAAGTACTTGTTCCCTTTGCATCATATCTATCATCCGATTCTTCACGCGGTCGTGTTGTCGGCAATGTCATGAGCGGTCTGTTACTCGGAATCATGCTATCACGCCCCTTGTCGAGCCTAGTTGCTGATTTTTTTGGTTGGCATGCTATATTTATTTTATCTGCCATAGCTATTATGGTTTTGGCTATTGTACTTTCAAAGGTATTACCTAGAAGAAAGCCATCAACGGACACTCACTATATAGCTCTCCTCAAATCTATGTGGTATTTGTTACGAACAACACCAATATTACGTCGCCGGGCTGCATATCATGCAGGTGTGTTTGCATCTTTTAGTTTATTTTGGACAACAGTTCCTCAACTGTTAACTAGCCAATCATTTCATTTTTCTCAGAAAGAAGTTGCATTATTTGCCCTTGTCGGAGTTGCTGGTGCAGTAGCTGCGCCTATTACAGGACGAATTGCAGATCGTGGAGTGACGAAACTTGCAACTGGGATAGCACTTCTTACGGTTGTCATTTCTCTTTTATTACCGATTATTATCCATACTAACTCACCTATTGGTATAGCTATACTAGTAATTTCATCTTTATTGTTAGACGCTGGTGTATCCGCAAATCTTGTACTCAGTCAACGTGCGCTTTTCTCGTTGAGTCCAGAAGTTCGTAATCGTCTGAATGGTCTATTCATGGCAATGTTCTTTTTTGGTGGTGCAATTGGATCGGCAATTGGCGGCTGGGCCTACTCAATGGGTGGATGGAGCACTGCATTATGGATTGGAATAATTCCTTCTATACTTTCCTTATTATATTTTGCTACTGAAAAAAATAATGCTAAGTAGTTTTAATACTAAATAAAATAAGCGAATTTGGAATTACTAACTTCCAAATTCGCTTTATTCTTAATTACGTCAAACTAATTTATATACAATATAATGCACATAAACGCAGTAAACACTGGCATTATGTGTTCTTATTATTTACTTTTATTAATGTTCTCTTTTCGCTGACCAACCTTCATACTTTCCGTTATACTTCTTTGAATATAAAGACATCAATTCAGTTTGATAATCAATCATTGCAAGTGCTTCAGTCTTTATGGCTTTAAGAACAATACAATCAAGTTGATTTTTGTCAATTTCAATTTTAAATCCTGTTTGTTTCATCTCATATACACATTTCTCTGCATCTTCTTGTGGTATTTCAAGTTGATGAGTAATTATGCATGTATTGCCTCCATATAAATTAATCTCTGTTTCATTTTCTCTAAATGTATTGGTTATAAGTCTATCTTCCATTTCAGTAGATGATTCAGAGTAATTAAATAACCCTTCCTCAAAAATATGGTCAATTTGTATACGATTATAGTCTAAGATCCATTTTCTAAATTTATGATATAAAGGCAATAGATTTTCTTTATTTAAACCATAAACATCACATCCACGGTCATCATACATGTGCAATAATGTATTCTGTGATAAATTCAGCAAATAAACATTTCCCATTATGCTAGGCTTTCTCGCAAAATCCTGATTACTAATTGCTTGAAAAAGATAATCTCTACGGATAGACTCCTTTTTAACCTTTAAACTGTATAGAGTTGTCCTCATTTCAATATCCTCTTCATCAAACTCATAAGGTACTGTTTTGCAACTTAATCCATATATTAATTTTTTGTCTTTAAGGAAACGTTGTATATTAGGCAAATCTTTTCCACTATATTCAACAGATTCATTAATAGCTGTAATAAACATAATCGTATCTTTCGTATCAAAAAGAAAGTCAAAAATAGAAAATATACGATGATAAATTTCTTTAAAATATTCTTTGCCTTCTAGTTCGACAAGCCCTAGTTCAAAACGAAGCCAATATTTTGAGTTATTCTTCAATTGGTTTAATAGCTCCATCTTTAAACTCCCTTAATTATTACTTCACTACTTTAATACCCTGATTATACCAGAACCCGAAGATGTGAAAATTTATAATCAAAAAAATGTAAGGACTGTATTGAAGAAAAGTAAGAAACGTTTAGTCGCCATTTGGGAAACGTCTACTAAATTTTTTCTAAGATTGTTTTAACAAAATGAGTCTTATCCTCTGCATATTTATGTTTATTACTTTTATTTAATTCCGATAATTTGAGTTTAAGTTGTTCATATTCAATTCTTGCTTCGTCATTGTTTCTCAAATAATCTCTGAATTTCAATTGTTCGTGTAAATATTTGTTTCCACTTTGATACATATGGATTTGATGAGTTCTTGGTTCACCTTTACTGAAATAGTGTCTGTCAGGTAAAATGTTTGTCCCTTTATATGAATAACCTATCTTTTCTAAGGAAGAAACGTAATTCTCACCTTCGTTAAAATCATTGATTTCCACTGCAATATCAATAATTGGTTTCGCACTTAGTTTTTTTACAGCCGTGCTACCAATATGATGAATTTCCACAATGTTATCACCAATTTCTTTTTGAATTTTCTTTTTTCTAATAAAAATTCTCTTTCCCATTCTTGTGTCCATGGAGTTAGAAAAACTTCTCCTTTGGGTAATCCTAACACTTTATCACTCCTTATTTATCCTGATTGCTTTTTCCACATTAGAATGTAATATCACAAATATATTCGGAATATTTTTTGCTTGTATTCTCTAACATTTATTTCACACTAATTCAGTAAATCAATAATAGACAGTGTTTCAATAATTAATTCAATTATACACATTGCTACTTTTTTATTTGTCTTTATTTGATAACAGGGTGTGGAAACAATTTTATGTATACAAAAAAGTTCCTTACAAATGTAAGGAACTTTTAGTCATCGCTTGGCAAACGATGTGATGATACCGGTGGTCGGGGTCGAACCGACACTCCAAAGGAACACGATTTTGAGTCGTGCGCGTCTGCCAATTCCGCCACACCGGCATGATGTGTTTATATAGTTTAATTAACTATATGGAGGCGGCAACCGGATTTGAACCGGTGAATAAAGGTTTTGCAGACCTTTGCCTTACCACTTGGCTATGCCGCCTTGGCATTATAAAATATATGGAGCGGAAGACGGGGTTCGAACCCGCGACCCCCACCTTGGCAAGGTGATGTTCTACCACTGAACTACTTCCGCATATATAACTGGGGTACCTGGATTCGAACCAGGGCATGACGGAATCAAAATCCGTTGCCTTACCGCTTGGCTATACCCCAAAATGGGGCGACTGAAGGGGATCGAACCCTCGAATGCCGGAACCACAATCCGGTGTGTTAACCACTTCACCACAATCGCCATTGTATTAAAGGAAAACCTAATCTTTACATTTTATATATGGGGCGGCTGAAGGGGATCGAACCCTCGAATGCCGGAACCACAATCCGGTGTGTTCACCACTTCACCACAGCCGCCGTTATGTAAATTTAAAGGTTTTATATTGGCAGGGGCAGTAGGAATCGAACCCACATCAAAGGTTTTGGAGACCTCTATTCTACCGTTAAACTATGCCCCTGTAAAGAATGGTGGAGGGGGGCAGATTCGAACTGCCGAACCCGAAGGAGCGGATTTACAGTCCGCCGCGTTTAGCCTCTTCGCTACCCCTCCAGAATGGTGCCGGCGAAAGGAGTCGAACCCTCGACCTACTGATTACAAGTCAGTTGCTCTACCAACTGAGCTACACCGGCAAAAATTATTATGGTGGGTCGGGACAGAATCGAACTGCCGACACTTAGAGCTTCAATCTAATGCTCTACCAACTGAGCTACCGACCCATAATAACTTTAAATATTATAATTTAAAATGGCGGTCCGGACGGGACTCGAACCCGCGACCTCCTGCGTGACAGGCAGGCATTCTAACCAGCTGAACTACCGGACCATTTTGGTTGCGGGGGCAGGATTTGAACCTGCGACCTTCGGGTTATGAGCCCGACGAGCTACCGAACTGCTCCACCCCGCGATAATAATATATGCTTATTTGATTGATAAAGTTCTTAAAATGGTGGAGGATGACGGGATCGAACCGCCGACCCTCTGCTTGTAAGGCAGATGCTCTCCCAGCTGAGCTAATCCTCCGAAAATGGTGACCCCTACGGGATTCGAACCCGTGTTACCGCCGTGAAAGGGCGGTGTCTTAACCGCTTGACCAAGGGGCCATATGTATTGAAAAGTCATGGCGGAGAGTAAGGGATTTGAACCCTTGAGACAGGGTTACCCGCCTACACGATTTCCAATCGTGCTCCTTCGGCCACTCGGACAACTCTCCAAAAAAATGGCTCCGAAGGCAGGACTCGAACCTGCGACCCTCTGATTAACAGTCAGATGCTACTACCAACTGAGCTACTTCGGAATAATAAAATCAACAGCCTAGCGACGTCCTACTCTCGCAGGGGGAAGCCCCCAACTACCATCGGCGCTAAAGAGCTTAACTTCTGTGTTCGGCATGAGAACAGGTGTGACCTCTTTGCCATCATCACTAGACATGTTATTTCTCAAAGACAAGAATTATTATATCACTTTTTTCTAATTAAGTCAACTACTTTTTTAGAAAAAATTTTCTTGTTCTTTCAAAACTGGATAAACGTGAATTGAAGGTTCTTAAGAAATTTGGTTAAGTCCTCGATCGATTAGTATTCGTCAGCTCCATGTGTCGCCACACTTCCACCTCGAACCTATCTACCTCATCGTCTTTGAGGGATCTTACTTACTTGCGTAATGGGAAATCTCATCT